>NZ_AJXW01000021.1 GCF_000264375.1 Rhodanobacter thiooxydans LCS2 | reverse complement strand
GTACCGACAGTGGACCGGCAGGCGGCTGGCATCGCCGGCACGACGGCGGCCGCGAAAGCTGCGCCCCTGCCCTCGCCACAGGCGCCAATGCAAGCGCGGGCTGACACCACGGCCGCCCGCGCGGCAGTACCCGCGCCGACGGCGCAGTCGATGAGCCGTCCATCGCAGATCACCGCACAATCGTCGCCGGTCGCGCCACCAGCCGTCGCAGAGCTATCGGCGCAAGCCATCGCCCCTCCTCCGCCCGCGCTAGCGGGCGCGCCCACACCACCGGCTGCACCCGCGCCACCGGCCGAAGCCGCGCCGGCCACCGCGCCGATGGTTTTCAATGCCGCCGCGGAGGCGCAGGGCGACAGCCCTGCGCAGGATCGTGAGCTGGTGGCCATCCGCCAGCTGTTCGCCGGGCATCACGACGAGGAAGCGCAGCAGCGGCTGGAAAACTTCCGCCGCAACCATCCGCAACGGGAACTGCCCGAGGATTTGCGCGTGCGCCTGCGCCAGCCATGAGCGATCCGCTGTCCACACTGGCCCAGCGCTGCCGGCACCACGAAGAGATCCGCAAGAGCCGCTTCCTCGCCATCGCCGCGCCGGTGGACTCGGCCGAGCAGGCCATGGCCTTCCTGCGCGAAGCGAGCGACCCCGCCGCCACCCACAACTGCTGGGCGTACCGCATTGGCCAGGACTACCGCTTCAACGACGACGGCGAACCCGGCGGCACCGCCGGCCGGCCGATCCTGCAGGCGATCGAAGGCCAGGGCATGGACCGCGTCGCGGTGCTGGTGACGCGCTGGTTCGGCGGCATCAAGCTCGGCGCCGGCGGCCTGGTGCGCGCCTACGGCGGCACCGCGGCCGAATGCCTGCGCCGTGCGGAGCGTGTGCCTATCGTGGCGATGGCGCGGCTGGGTTTGCGCTGCGACTTTGCCGCGCTGGCGCTGCTCAAGGCACGCCTGAAGGACTTGCACGCCGTGATCGAGTCCGAGCAGTTCGACGCCGATGGCGTCGCGCTGCAACTGCAACTGCCGGAGGTTGGCGTGGACGAGCTGACGCTGCTGGTGCGCGACCTCACCCGCGGTCGCAGCGAGCCGCACCGCATCGGCCCGCAGGCGTAGGAGCCCGCTCGCGGGCGATGCTTTTGCTTTTGCGAATCCCGAATCCCGAATCCCGAATCCCGAATCCCGGCTTTCAAGCATCGCCCGCGAGCGGGCTCCTACAAAATCCTGGGGCGTCGATTGAATCGACGAGGGGTTGCCCCAACCCAGTGACGAGCAAACGCTTTCCTTGCGAGCCTCCATGAGCCCAACCTCGGCTGCCACGCCCCGCCCTTCCCGCCGCCTCGGCGCGCTGCGCGAGCTCTGGCCGTTCCTGAAGCCGCACCGTGCGCTCGCGCTTGGCTGGCTGCTGTTCCTGGCGTTGTCATCCGGCGCCTCGCTGGTGCTGCCGCTGGCGTTCCGCCACATCATCGACCAGGGTTTCGGCCACTCCAGCAACACCGTCATCAACCAGACCTTCATCGCCCTGTTCGGCGTGGCGCTGGTGCTGGCCTTCGCCACCGCCGCGCGCTACTTCTGCATCACCCTGCTCAGCGAGCGGGCGCTAGCCTCGCTGCGGCAGACGCTGTACGCGCACGTGATCCGGCTCGACGTGGGCTTCTTCGAGAAGAGCCGCGTGGGCGAGCTGCTGTCGCGGCTGAGCGCCGACACCGAGGTGGTGCAGGCGCTGATCGGCTCGGGCGTGTCGGTGGCGCTGCGCAGCGCGGTGATGCTGGTGGGCGCGGCGGTGGCGATGGTGTGGACCGCGCCGTCGCTGGCCGGCCTCACCGCGCTGGTGATCCCGGCGGTGATGCTGCCGATCCTGGTGTTCGGCCGCCGCGTGCAGAAGTTGTCGCGGGCCAGCCAGGACCGCCTCGCCGACGCCGCCGCGATCGCCAACGAGACGCTCAACGCCTCCACCGCAGTGAAGGCGTATGCGCGCGAGGACATCGAGAGCACCCGCTACGGCGGTGCGATCACCCGCGCACTGGCCACCGCACGCCGGCGCATCGGCATGCGCTCGCTGCTCACCATGGCGGTGATCGTGCTGGTGTTCGGCGCGATCACCCTGGTGCTGTGGGCCGGCGCACGCCACGTGCTGGCCGGCACGTTGGGCGCCGGCGTGCTGGGCCAGTTCGTGCTGTACGCGGTGTTCGCCGCCGGCTCGGTGGCGGGTCTGTCCGAGGTGTGGGGCGACGTGCTGCGCGCGGCCGGCGCGATGGAGCGCATCGGCGAACTACTGGGCGAACGCGCCGACATCGTCGACCCGTCGCAGCCGCGCGCGCTGCCGCAACCGATGCGCAGCGAGCTGCGCTTCGACGGCGTGACCTTCCACTACCCCACCCGACCCGACACGGCGGCGCTGCACGACTTCACCCTGACCGTCCACCCCGGCGAAACGGTGGCCCTCGTCGGCCCTTCCGGTGCCGGCAAGAGCACGGTGTTCTCCCTGCTGCTGCGCTTCTACGACCCGCAGAGCGGCAGCATCCGCATCGACGGCGTCGACCTGCGCGAAACCACCCTGGCCGGCCTGCGCGGCGCGATTGCGCTGGTGCCGCAGGAAACCGTGATCTTCGCCGGCAGCGCCGCGGACAACATCCGCTTCGGCCGCCAGGACGCCGGCGACGATGAGGTGCGCGAGGCCGCCCGTGCCGCCGAGGCGCACGAGTTCATCGGCGCGCTGGACCACGGCTACGACGCCGAACTGGGCGAGCGCGGCGTACGCCTGTCCGGCGGGCAGCGCCAGCGCATCGCGATCGCCCGCGCGATCCTGCGCGACGCGCCGCTGCTGTTGCTCGACGAAGCGACTTCGGCGCTGGACGCGCAGTCCGAGGCGGCGATCCAGCAGGCGCTGGCGCGGCTGGAACAGGGCCGCACCACGCTGGTGATCGCCCACCGCCTCGCCACCGTGCAGCGCGCCGACCGCATCGTGGTGATGGACGGCGGTCGCATCGTGGCGCAGGGCACGCATGAGAGTTTGCTGGCCGAGGGCGGGCTGTACGCGGAGCTGGCAAGGTTGCAGTTCGTGGCCTGAGGGCTTTCCTCCTCCCCCTGCTTGCCCCAAAAGGGACTTCCTTCGGTTGCAGCGGGAGGGCGGCGACCGCAGGGAGTTCCTTCAGGGGAGGGGGTGAAGCTTTTGGCTTTGCGCCTCGGCTTGACGAAGAGCACCCCTCCCCACCCTCCCCTGCTGCACAGGGGAGAGCGACGACGGGATCAGCCGGCCAACGGGCTGTTGTCGATCACGAAGCGATGCTTCACGTCGCTCCTCGCCATGCAGTCGTAGGCCTTGTCGATCTGCTGTGCCGTAATCATCTCGATGTTGGCGACGATGCCCTTCTCCGCAGAAATCCAGCATTTCCTGGGCTTCGGCCATGCCGCCAACCAGCGAGCCGGCGATCGCGCAGCGCTTGAGGATCAGGTTGAGGTCGAAGCTTCCCGCGGGCGCCGTCGTCTCGCCCTCGTTGCGCGAGACCACCACGTACGCGCCCATCGCGCGCCAAACGCCAGCGCACGCCAAGGGCGCCGGCGGGGGCCGCATTCACGCGCTGGCCTGCCGGTCCAGCGCGCCACGATCCCAGTGCGCCAGATCGGCGGCACACTCGTAGGTGCTGCGCATGAACGCATGGATCATCGCGTCCGGCGCATCCGCCTGGCGCACTGCCTCGTACGGCAGGATGAATTCACCGAACTCGCGGTGGTAGTACGCCGCCTCCGGTCGCACGGACGCCTCCTTGAAACCCGCCGGTTCCGGCGCGGCATACGCATAGAACGCCGGCTGCAGCAGCGGTCCGCTGCCCGGCCAGAAGCCATGGCTGATGACTTCGTGCGAATACGCCTCGCGCTCGAACGCCGGACCGTTGCGTGGCGGCGCGCGTCGACCGGAAAAGCGCGTCACTGCCAGGTCGAAACTGCCCCAGAAGAAATTCACCGGACTGCTCTTGCCGACGAACTCGCACCGCGACTCGGTAAACACGCGCTCTACCTGCACCAGGATGCGCCAGAAGCGATTGGCGTAGTCGGGATCGTAGCTGTGGTGTTCCGTATCGCGATCCAGCCGGATCGGTTGCGGCAATTCCGTCGACAGGGGATGGATCTTCACTGCCAGTTGCATGGCAGCCAGCGTCTCCAGCAACTCGCGATAAAAATCGGCAACGCTGCGCGGTCGCAATGCCAGGGTACGCATGGCGCCATCCGACGCGCCGATCACCAGCTGGTGATCGATGAAATCGAACTGGATGGTGAAGGTGCGCTCACCGTGCGGCAGCGGCTGTGTGGTCAAGCCGCGCGCGTTGACCCGCAGCGCGACACCCCAGCAATGATTGAGCGGTGGCGCCTGCGCCAATGCGATCTTGCCGACCACCTGCGTCCACAGGTGCAGCGTCGCGTAGATGTCCTTCCACTCGTCATACGGCAGTGCTGGCCAGCAGGTACCGATAGTCGTCGTCATGGTCGCAACCTCCTGATGACATGGGTTCAGCATGATCTAGCACACCCAAGGTGCAGGAACGGTTTCGCACCCTGGCAGGGAAGGCCTGAGCGAGCCGTCATCCCAGCGAAAGCTCACCGTGGTTCGGAATGAATCCATACCCTGCGCCCCGGGGTCCTCATTCCTGCAACCCTCCCGGCCGTCATTCCTGCGAAGGCCGGACAACACTCGCGTTGCTCGCTTTTGTCCTGCCTTCGCAGGAATGACGATAAGGCAAGCGGAGATTTCGAGTCGAGGCTGCGGGTGCCAACCGCCCAACACTGTGCCGCAACTCTTCCACCTCTCTTCAGCGAAATTATTCCGGACAGCAATGCGTGAAAGCCGGGATGACGAGCAAGGACTTGATCAGGGTATCCCTGCCACCGATCACCCGGCGTCGTTCAGTGCAGGTCCTAGCCGCAGGCCTGGTTGGCCAGCGTCGCGTTGTCGATCACGAAGCGGTACTTCACGTCGCTCTTAACCATGCGGTCGTAGGCCTCGTCGATCTGCTGCATCGGGATCATCTCGATGTCGGCGACGATGCCCTTGTCCGCACAGAAATCCAGCATCTCCTGCGTCTCGACGATGCCGCCAATCAGCGAGCCGGCGATCGCCCGGCGCTTGAAGATCAGGTTGGCGATGCTCGGCGTCGGGTGCGGGTGCTCCGGCACGCCGACCAGCACCAGGGTGCCGTCGCGCTTGAGCAGCGCGGTGTACGCATCCAGCGAGTGGCTGGCGGCCACGGTGTTGAGGATGAGGTCGAAGCTGCCGGCGTGCGCCTTCATCTCGCCTTCGTTGCGCGACACCACCACCTCATCCGCGCCCAGGTCCAGCGCCGCCTGGCGCTTGTTCTCCGAGCTGGTGAACGCCACCACCTGCGCACCCAGCGCATGCGCAAGCTTCACCCCCATGTGGCCCAGGCCGCCGATGCCGACCACGCCGACCTTGCTGCCGGGGCCCACCTTCCAGTGCCGCAGCGGCGACCAGGTGGTGATGCCGGCGCACAGCAGCGGCGCCACCGCGGCGAGTTGCGCTTCGGGATGGCGGATCTTCAGCACGAATTTCTCGTCGACCACGATGCGCTGCGAGTAGCCGCCCAGCGTGTGGCCGGGCGCATCCTTCGTCGCGCCGTTGTAGGTGCCGGTGAAACCGTTCTCGCAGTACTGCTCCAGCCCTTCGGCGCAGGACGCGCAATGCTGGCAGCTGTCCACCATGCAGCCCACGCCCACGGTGTCGCCGGCCTTGAAGCCGGTCACCGCGCTGCCCACGGCGCTGACGTGGCCCACGATCTCGTGGCCGGGTACGCAGGGAAACAGCGTGCCGCCCCACTCGGAACGCACCGTATGCAGGTCGGAATGGCAGACACCGCAATAAGCAATGTCGATCTGCACGTCCTGCGGGCCGGGCGCGCGACGCTCGATGTCGATCGGCTGCAGCGGCTTGTCGGCGGCGTGCGCGCCGTAGGCTTTGGTGGTCATGGGGTTTTCCTCGGGCCGGGGGAAGGCAATGCAAGCAAGGGATGGGGTCAGGGCGCCGGACCCACAAGGTATTCCCGCTCGGTTGCCTTCTCCATCCAATCGACCACCCGGCACGGGGCGACTGACGAAAACGCCCAGTGGATCACGCCGGCGACTGCCTTTGCTCCCTGCTCCCGGCATATCGCCTGGTTCAGTGCGCCCGCGGTTCCGGCTCCACATCCACCGCCCGCTTGACCGCGGCAACGAAGGCGCGCCGCGCGGCGACCAGCGCAGGGGACGTCGCCTGCGGCCACGCGCCGACCTGGGCGATCACCAGCTGACGTGCGGGGTCGACGTAGACCATCTGGCCGAAGATGCCGATCGCCGCGTAGCTGCCGTCGGTGTCGGTCCACCACAGGTAGCCGTAGCCGCGCTCCGGTTCGTCCACGGCGGTCTGGCGGCGCACCGCGCCCTTGAGCCAGGCCGCGGCGATCACCGGCTTGCCGTCGACGCGGCCGCCGTCGAGCATGAACTGCCCCAGCCGCGCGTAGTCGCCAAGCGTGGCCGACAGCCCGCTGCCGCCGGTGTCGCTGCCATCGCACTCGTCCTTGATCCAGTACGCGTCGGCAGCCATGCCGTACGGTTTCCAGATGGCCTGCGACAGGTAGGCCGCCAGCGAGCGGTGCGTGGCCCGCTGCACCAGGATGCCGAGCAGGTCGGTTTCCGCGGTGTTGTAGTTGAAGTGCGTGCCGGCCGGCCACTGCCGCGGCTGCTTCGCCAGGTAGGTCAGGATATGCGCGCGGCCACCGACGCAGGCGCCGCGGTACATCTGCGCCACATCCGAGTTGGCGTCGGCGTAATCCTCGTTCCAGTACACACCGGAGGTCATCGTCAGCAATTGCTGCACGGTGACCTCGGCATAGGCGCTGTCGCGCAGCTCCGGAATATAGCTGCCCAGCGTGTCGTCCATGCTGCGGATATAGCCCTGCTGCAGCGCGATGCCGAGCAAGGTGGAGGTGACCGATTTGGCCACCGAGAACGACTCCCAGCGCTGCGTCGGCCCGAAGCCCAGCGCGTAGTGCTGCAGGCGCACGCGCCCATGCTGCAGCACCATCACGCCGGCAAGGTGGTGGTCGTCCATGTAGCCGGCCAGCCATGCCGACACGTCCTTGCCCGGCATGGCCAGCGGCCGGCCCTGCGGCAGCGCGTGGACCTGCGTGCCATGCGCGGCGCGGTCGCTGGGAAACCGCTCGTACATCTTGCGGAACTGCGCCTCGCGCTGCGCCTGCGGCCAGAACAGCACGGCCTCGCGTTGCTGGCCGATGGTCGGGACGGGCTGTTCGCTAGCCGCCAGCGGCAACGCGGCGATCAGGCACAATGCAGCAACGAGTAGGCGGGTGCAGAGGTTCGAGCGCATCACAGGCGTGCCTGGTATAGTGGCGAAGCGGCCATTTTAACGAGCTGAGCCGGGATGGACTGCGGTCGATCCTCGGGATGATCCACAAGCGGGCACCACGGCGGCTTCGATCCTCCAAAGAAAGTCCCGCCATGCGGGACTTTCTTTCCAGCCGTTGCCGGAAGCGAGCGCTCAGGCGGCAGCCGGTTCGGTCGAGACAACAGGCGCCACAGGCGGGCGCCAGCCGCGAGCGAAGCGGGTGGCGAGCATCCTGCGCAGCTCGTCCATGCCCTGCCCCGCGCCGGCAACGCTGAAGGGCTTTCAGTGCCGCCGGCGCGCCGAGGCAGGGCTGTCGTCGGCGTGCGCCGACCACAAGCGACGCAGCTGGCGCGCCGAACCCAGTCCGGCGCGTTCGGCAGCACGTTCCACGCTGTCACCGCTGGCGAGGGCCTGGCGGGCAAGCGCCAGTCGCAGGCGGGCGTGGTAGTGGTTGATCGACATGCCGCTGGCCTCGCGGAAATGGCGGGTAAGGCTGCGCACGCTCATGTGCCCGATGCCGGCCAGGCGCGCCAGTGGCCAGTCCTGATCGGGCGCGCGTGCCAGCGCATCCTGCACGCGATGGATGGCCACGCTCATGTGGTTGCGCCCTTCCAGCCACGGCGACAGCGCCGGATCGCCGGACGCCCGTCGCATGTAGACGGCCATCTCGCGCGCGACGGCGGCGGCCAACCATGGCGAGCCGAGCCGGGCAATCAGATGCAAGGCCAGATCGATGCCAGCCGTGATGCCGGCGCTGGTGCACACCTCGCCGTCCTCGACGAACACGCGGCTGTCCAGCACCTCGGCGCTGGGCGCCAGCCGGCGCAGCGTGTCGAGCAGGCTGTGGTGGGTGGTGCAGCGTCGGCCATCCAGCAAGCCAGCGGCGCCGGCCATCAATGCGCCGGAACAAACGCAGGCCAACGGCTGGCCGTTGCCGCCATGCCGCCGCAGCCACTCGACCAGGGCCTTGCTGGCAGGCGACGACAACACCGCGTCACCGTTGCCGGTGGCGCCGCAAACCACGATCAACGTGTGCTTGTCGAGTCGGGCTGGCAACGGCTCGACGCCGGTGAGGCCCACGCCCAGCGCGGTCGAAGCTCTCTCGCCACGCTGCAGAGGTGCCACCATCCGCAGCCGCACCGGCAACCCCATCGACGCCGCGATCCTGAAGGCATCGGCCGCGCCGGCAAGATCCAGCAGGATCAGCGCCGGCGGCAGCACGAAGCACACCTCAGTGATCGGCGAGGACGTCATCGACGGTGCGAATGCGGGCAAAACGGCCATCCAGAACCAGTTCCGTGCGCTGCTTGATGTCCTGCGCATCGTAGCGAGTTCCACTGCCGGCATGGACCATCGGGAACGTCAGCGTCGCCTCGGTCACGTAGTCGACGGCGAAGCCGAGATCCGACGCCACGCGCGCCGTGGTCTCGCAGCACTGTTCCGTGCGGATGCCGCTGACGATGACCCGCTCGACGCCGCGCCCGCGCAACCAGGCCTGCAGACCGGTATCGGTGAAAGCGTTGTGGACGCGCTTGTGGAATACCACGTCATGCGCCTCGGGCACCCACGCCATCGGTCGCACCAGGCCGGACGCCGCGCCGAAATGCCCGTCGTTCTCCTCGTGCAGAATCCGCACGATCGGCCGGCCACGCGCCGCCGCCGCATCGAGCAGCCTGACCAGGTTTTTGCGGAAAGCCGGCACGTCGTCCTCGCGCCAGTACGGCGCATGCAGGAACGACTGCTGGACATCGATGACCAGCACGGCAGGCAGCTTGGACATGGGGCAACTCCATCGGTAAAGGAGTTGCCACTGTAGGCAGCGCATGGACGGCCAACGAGCACCATGGCGGACCACGAGCGGACGGATCGGGCCAGTTCGCCGGTCACTTCGCCCCGGCAACGGTTAGGATACTTTCCACCCTGTAAAGCCGTGAGCACCATGAGCGACGTCCTTGCCATCCGCGAGTTCAGCGACGAACTCGCCGTGCACTTCCGAGACATCAATGCGGAATGGATCAACGCCATGTTCCGCCTTGAAGAAACCGATCGGGACGTGCTGGAGAACCCGCGCGCGAGGATCATCGACGCGGGTGGCGTCATTCTCTTCGTCGAGGCCGGCGGGCTCGGGATCGTCGGCGCATGCGCCCTTCAGAAGACGGGGGCCACCAGCTACGAGCTCACCAAGATGGGTGTGCGCGAATCGGCACGCGGCATGAAGGTCGGAGAGTGCCTGCTCGCCGCGATTATCGAGCGGGCAAGCTCGCTGGGCGCCGAGCCGCTGTACCTGCTCACCAACGCCAGATGCGCCGCTGCCATTCATCTGTACGAGAAGCTCGGCTTCCGGCACGACGCCGAAATCATGGCCCGCTATGGCGCACGCTATGAAAGGTGCGACGTGGCCATGCGCTATCACGCGGAAGCCTTGCCGTAGTGCGTCGCGGGCTTCCGGTGTTTCCTGGCCCAACGTACCGTGGGTCATCCGGGGCCGGAGGTGCTGCAGCCATGCCTGGCGGCGCTGGACATCCGCGGGGCGAAGAAGAATGAGGCGGCGTCTTGTCGCCATTCTCCGAAACTGCCCGGATCAATCCAGCAAGGTCAGCATCGCCTCGTAGCGTTTGTCCGCGGGATCTCGCACGTTGGACTCCATCTGTCGCAGCCACGCAAGCGTGCGTCTGGCCTGCTCGCGCTGCGCCTTTTGCGACAGGTCGAAGGTGACCGAGTCGGACACCTGCTGCAACAGCATCACGAAATCACATGGTGCGCGGCAGGGCTGCACGAGGCCGACGATCTGGAAGCAGATGTCCTGGGCCTGCGACTTGATCGGCGCGCGGCAAGAGCTATTGACGCGCGGCCAAAAAAAGCCCCGCGACGCGGGGCTCTGCAGCGTGTTGCCGATGCGGCCGACGATCAGGCCGCCGCGGGCTCGGCCGGGGTGACCGGCGTCGAAGGCGGGCGCGGGCCACGGGCGAAGCGGGTGGCGAGCATCCTGCGCAGCTCGTCCACGCCCTGCCCCTTGCCGGTGACCTTGAGCACGGCGTAACCCTCCAGCGCATTGGTCATCAGGTCGCTGCCCACCGCCATCTGCGTGTCGTCCCCGCGCTGGCTCAGCTTGGACAGGCGCGCCAGGCGCGGACGCAGCGCATCCAGCGTGGCCAGGTCGCGGCGATAGGCCGCGAGGTCGAAATTGGCCGGCAGGATGGCGAGGTTCTCGCCGAACACCGCATCCGCCTTGCGGCAGAACGCCTCGGACTTGTCGCCCATCTTGGTGAGTTGCTGGCGCTGATCCGGCGTCAGCGCCAGCAGACCGGCTGGACCGGTTTCCAGACTGCCTGCCTTCCGTCGCCTCAAGCTCCATGATCGCGCTGGACACCCCCCGGCCACCCCGGCACCATGGCATCCATGAATCTTTCGCTGGACTTGTTCGATCACTCCGAAAGGGCGCCTGAAATCGAGGCAGCCATTTCGCGCATGGCCCTGCATGATGAGGCCGAACGCGGAGCCATATTCACGCGCCCCGAAGTAGTCGATGCGATTCTTGATCTTTCCGGTTATCGGGCAGATCGCTCCTTGCATAGGATGCGGCTGCTAGAACCTTCCTTCGGTGCAGGTGACTTTCTGCTCCGTGCTGCACAACGTCTGTGGTCGTCTTTTGTACGCGACGGTGGCGGCCCGGCGACGGCGGTAGATGGGCTGCGCAAGGCCATCACGGCCGTGGAGTTGCATCCCGAAACTTTCGACCTGACTGCTCGGAGGCTGCACGAGCAGCTCACGCAGCAAGGCATTTGCCCGGCAGATGCTGACACTTTGTGCCAGGCGTGGCTGATTCGCGACGATTTCCTGCTGACGCGATTGGAAGGGCGATTCGATTTCGCCATCGGCAACCCGCCTTACGTCCGTCAGGAACGCATTCCCGCCACGCTACTGAACGAGTATCGGCGACGTTTCCGCACTCTCTACGACCGCGCCGATTTGTATGTGCCATTTTTTGAGCGCGCGCTGGACCTGCTGGGCGATGAGGGCGTGCTTGGTTACATCTGTGCCAATCGCTGGCTCAAGAATCGATATGGCGGCCCTCTCAGGGAAAAGGTCACGAATGGCTTCTGGCTGAAATACTTCATCGACATGGAAGGGGCAGACGCCTTTCATTCCGAAGTCATTGCATACCCTGCCATCACAATCTTCCAGCGAGTCGCCCAGGAGCTTGCGGTACGGGAACCCACCCGCGCCATCAGATTTGGCGTCCTCGCCGCACAGTCCTTGCCGGTACTGGTGGACTCGCTGCTCGATCCTTCGCACGACTCCGATGCCATTGCAAAATTCAAGCTGGATGCGATCGGCTCAGCCCCCCTGCTGCTCGACGACATTCCCCGGCTGGTTCTGCTTCGTCGCCTTGAGAGTACGTTTCCGACCCTTGAGCAGGCCAATTGCAAGGTTGGTATCGGTGTGGCGACCGGCTGCGATCGAGTATTCATCGGCGCTATGGATGACTTGCCTGTCGAACCAGCACGCAAGCTTCCCTTGGTGATGGCACGCGACTTGGTGGATGGCGGCATCCACTGGGGTGGCAAAGGTGTCTTGAACCCGTTTGAAGAGTCGGGACAGCTTGTCCCGCTCGACGCCTTCCCCCGGTTCAAACGCTATCTTCTTGAACACAGAGACGCCGTGGCGAATAGACACGTTGCCCAGCGCAATCCGGATGGTTGGTACCGCACCATCGACCGTATTCAAGCTGGCCTTCTGGAAACCCCCAAACTACTGGTGCCAGACATCAAGGGTGAAGGCGTATTCGTCATCGATGAAGGTCAGTATTACCCCCATCACAACCTCTACTTCATCACCTCGGACGAGTGGAATCTCCGTGCGTTGCAGACCGTGCTCCGCTCATCCCTTACGTTGATGGTGGTTGCGACTTATTGCACCCGCATGGCCGGCGGCTTCCTGAGATTCCAAGCTCAATATCTCCGCAGGATTCGCCTACCTCATTGGCGGAATGTTGACGAAAGCCTCCGCGAACGCCTGATTGCCGCTGCCACGACGAAGACCCAGGACGAAGTCGATAGTCAGGTATTCGAACTGTACGGATTGACTGAAGTGGAATCCCGACAGGTACGACAGATCGCCGATGCCACGCGCGTGGGAAAAGGAATGCTCCAGTGACTATCAGCCTGCTTCCACCATCGTTTGATGAACTCACCCAACAGGCCGTCCATACCTTTTGGCATTCGCGCAACAGTGGCATCGTCCATCCATCGCAGGAGAGTGGCCGCGCAGCGGTGGTCGGTGGCAAGAATATGGACGGTTTCGTTGAGATCGTCAGAGCCGTGGCCACGCACTGCGGTCTGACTGGCGACGCCGTTCATGTACGCAAGTCACAGGTGGTACTGCCGGGTTTCTTTCGGGCGACAAAGAACTGGGATGTGCTTGTCATCCATGAAAAACGGCTGCTTGGTGTTTTTGAATTCAAGTCGCAGGTCGGATCGTTCGGGAACAACTTCAACAATCGCAGCGAAGAAGTCATCGGATCAGCTGCGGATCTATGGGTCGCACATCACCACGGCGCCTACGGCGGTATACCGCGGAGCCGAAGCGACGTGCGGGACTATTCACCCGCACTCCTCAACCCGGTGATTCAATCCGATCCACGGCCTCCGTTTCTGGCTTGGCTGATGCTGCTCGAAGAATGCGATGCCTCCATGCGATCTGTTCGCTGTGATGAACCCCATTTCCCGGTGTTTGAGGAATTTCGCGACGCTTCCTATGCACGTCGGTACCAGATTCTCTGCGAACGCCTGGTCGAACGTCAGCTCTATAGCGCAGCGGCACTGGAACTGACTCCGACGGGAGAAGACAGTCACCGGGCGCTCTCGCCGGCGACGAGTATTCGCAATATGTTTTCTGAATTCGCTGGCCGCTTGCTTGCTTCCATGCAGGCCAGCTGAAGCAGTTGGTCGCTATCCCCCGCTCTGCTATCCACCCAGCGTGGAACCCTCAATGTTGCAGGAGCGCCTGAACACAAGTACATGTTCATGGTGGCCCTGCCATAGCGGCTCGCGTGCCATCAAAGCTCCACACAATCAAACCGCCGATCCGCCTCCACCTCGGCGTCGTAATCCACATCCTTCCGATCAAACCCGAACAGCGTCAGGAACTCGTGCTTGTAGCCGGCGTAGTCGGTGACTTCGCGCAGGTTCTCGGTGGTGACGGTGGGCCACAGGGTCTTGCAGGGTTCCTGCACGTCGTCGCGCAGTTCCCAGTCGTCCAGGCGGATGCGGCCTTCGTCGTCGGTGGGTGCGGCCGCGCCGTCGGCGCGGTAGAGGCGGTCGTGGAACAGGCGGTTGGCCTGCTCGATCGGGTTTTCGTGGATGCCCTTCTCCTTCATGATCTTGAAAGCGATGGAGACGTACAGCGGGATCACCGGGATGGCGGCGCTGGCCTGGGTGACCACGGACTTCATCACGCCGACGTAGGCCTCCAGCCCCGGGTGGCGGCTGCGCAGCTGTTTCGCCGTGTTGTCCAGGTGCTGCTTGGCCTGGCCGAGGGTGCCGTGCCAGTACATCGGCCAGGTGATCTCGGTGCCGATGTAGCTGTAGGCGATGGTCTTGGCGTTTTTCGCCAGCACGCCGGCCTGGTCCAGCGCGTCGATCCACAGCGCCCAGTCCTCGCCGCCCATCACGGTGACGGTGTCCTTGATTTCCTGCTCGGTGGCCGGTTCCACGGTGGCCTCGATCACCATGTCCTTGTTGGTGTCGACCGAGGTGTTGTGGAACGGCTCGCCGATGGTCTTGAGCGCCGAGCGCACCACTTCGCCGGTGTCGGGCAGCTTGCGCACCGGCGAGGCCAGCGAATAGACCACCAGGTCGATCGGGCCGCCCATTTCGTTCTTGATGATCTCGATGGCCTTGGCGCGGGTTTCGTGGGCAAACGCGTCGCCATTGATCGACTTGCTGTACAGGCCAGCGGCCTTGGCGGCCTTGTCGAACGCCGCGGCGTTGTACCAGCCGGCGGTGCCGGTCTTGTCGTGGCTGCTGGGCTTCTCGAAGAACACGCCGAGCGTGGCGGCGCCGTAGCCGAACGCGGCGGTGATGCGCGAGGCCAGACCGTAGCCGGTGGAGGCGCCGATCACCAGCACGCGCTTCGGCCCCTTGCCCCTGGCATGGCCGGCGGCCTCGGTGATCGCGATCTGGTCGAGCACGTTGCGCTCGCAACCGACCGGATGGGCGGTGACGCAGATGAAACCGCGGACTTTGGGCTTGATGATCACTCGATGGCTCCTGCTGTATTCGGATGCGGATGGGCAGTTCGTCATATTAACCAAGCGGGGCGGCCATGCGCTGCCGTAGGGAGCTTCGGAAGGGGTCCACCCTCGATCGTCATCCCGGCGCAGGCAGGGGTCGCATTGGCTGTTGCAAAGGATTCGCCGGACAACCTGCCTCGTTGCCGAAGT
>NZ_AJXW01000020.1 GCF_000264375.1 Rhodanobacter thiooxydans LCS2 | reverse complement strand
GGCTTTCGCCGGAATGACGGCATGGGGGGGCGAGGTGCTTCGGAGGAGCGTCTCTCGATTGAAATTCGCTCAGAAGCTTGTCGCGTCTTGCGCCGCGATCACCAGCGCCGCAGCCATGGCGCGCACCTGCCCGGCATCGCTGCGCAGTTCGCCGGCTTGCATGTCGTCCAGCACCGGGCGCCGATGGCGCATGCCCGAGGGCAGCTGGCGTTTGGCGGAGGTATGGAACTCGCGTGCGCCGGTGGCGGCGGCCAGCGCGGCGATGTTCTGTGCGGTGATGCCGGCGCCGGGCATCACCGTCAGGCGCCCGTTCGCCTGCGCTACCAGGTCGCGGATCAGCGCAACGCCCTTGACGGCGCTGGCCTGCGCGCCCGAGGTCAGCACGCGCTCGCAGCCCAGCGCGACGATGTCCTCCAGCCCGCGCGCCGGGTCGCGGCTCAGGTCGAAGGCGCGGTGGAAGGTCACGCCAAGCTTGCCGGCGGCGGCGATCAGGGCGCGGCAGCGCGGCATGTCCACCTCGCCCTCGGCGTCGAGCACGCCCAGCACCACGCCATCGCAGCCCAGCGCCACGCAGGCTTCGATGTCGCGCTGCATGGTCTCGCATTCGAGGTCGTCGTAGAGGAAATCGCCGGCGCGCGGGCGGATCAGCACGTACAGCGGGATGCGCAGGCGCTCGCGGGCCAGCGCGATCTGCGCGTGCGAGGGCGTCAGGCCGCCCAGTTCCAGCGCGATGCACAGTTCGACCCGGTCCGCCCCGCCCTCTTGCGCCGCCAGCGCGGAGGCGACCGAGTTGGCGGCGATCTCAAGCAACATGGGCAACCGGGATCACGAGTAGTTCGTGGTGTAGACGCTGGGCGAGGCGATCAGGCCGTCCTGCTTGTTCGCGTCGCACACGGCGTAGGAGAAGCCACGCTGGATCGCGTACGCACCGACTTCGCCGGCGCGGTTCATCGCCAGGAAGCCGACCTGCAGGGTCTTCGAGGCCTGCGGGCGTTTCTTCACTATGCGCATCACCGCCTCCTCGCACGCTGCCTGCGGCGAGCGGCCGTGGCGCATCAGCTCGACCACCAGGAAGCTGCCGGCGTTGCGGATCACTTCCTCGCCCACGCCGGTGGAGGTGGCGCCGCCCACCTCGCCGTCCACGTACAGGCCGGCACCGATGATCGGGCTGTCGCCCACGCGGCCGTGCAGCTTCCACGCCATGCCGCTGGTGGTGCAGGCGCCGGCCAGTTTGCCGTGGGCGTCCAGCGCCAGCATGCCGATGGTGTCGTGGTTGCTCGCACCGCCGGGCAGGCCAGCGGCGCCCTTGCCGTAATCGCGTACCTCGCTGTTGATCGACGGCTGGTAGTGCGCGCTCTTCTGCCACTCGTGCCAGGCCTGCTCGGCTTCCGGCGTGAGCAGGTTTTCCTTGCTGAAGCCCTGTTCCAGCGCAAACTGTAGCGCGCCGTCGCCGACCAGCAGCACGTGCGGCGTGCGTTCCATCACCCGTCGCGCCACCGAGATCGGATGCTCGATATGTTCCAGCGCAGCCACCGCGCCGCAGTTGCCGTCGGCGTCCATGATGCTGGCGTCGAGGGTGACGTGGCCGTCGCGGTCCGGGTAGCCGCCCTTGCCGACGCTGTGGTTCTTCAGGTCCGACTCGGGCACCTGCGCGCCGGCCTCGACCGCATCCAGCGCATGACCGCCCTGGCCGAGGATCGCCCAGGCCGCCTGGTTGGCGGCGATGCCGAAATCCCAGGTCGAGACCACCCGCGCGTTCGAGCCCTTCACCAGCCGGGCCGCCGGCCATGCGGCCAGCCGGTTGCTCCAGGCGAACATCGACGCCGACACTCCCAGCACGGAGGCCTTGAGGAAACGCCTGCGGTCGGTCATCGGCCTGCTCCTGATCCGGAAAAAAGAAACCCCGCACAGGATGCGGGGCTTCGTTCGTGCTTTACAAGCCTGGCCTGGAAGATCAGGCGGCTTCGACTGCCGATGCCTGGGCGCCCTTCGGTCCCTGGGTCACTTCGAACTGTACGCGCTGGCCTTCCTGCAGGCTGCGGAAGCCCTTGGAGTTGATGGCCGAAAAATGGACGAACACGTCCTCCCCACCATCCTCAGGCGCGATGAAACCGAAACCCTTGGCATCGTTGAACCATTTGACCGTACCGAAACGCATTGCGTGAACCTCTGGATCCATGGATTGGGTGCGCCAGGATCTGCGCTGAACCCTAGTCTCCCCCTGAGGTTCGCCGCCCTGGCCGGAGGAAAAGTATCAATATGTGAAGGCTGAGCGCAATACGAAAATACCCCGCCAGTGCGTGAATTCGCTGCAGCGCTCAGTTTTTCAGCATGGCGTCGAGGATGCGCGGAACCTCGGCGGTGGCTGCCGCCAGGTGGGCAAAGATTTCCTCGATGCTGATTTCCGCCTCGTCGCCGCAGCCGGCGGCGAAGTTGGCGACCAGCGCCAGGCAGGCATACTCCAGCCCCAGCTCGCGCGCCAGCACGGCCTCCGGCATGCCGGTCATGCCGACCAGGTCGCAGCCGTCGCGCTTCATGCGGGCGATCTCCGCGCGGGTTTCCAGCCGCGGCCCCTGGGTGGCGCCATAGCAGCCGCCGCCGATCACCTCGACGTTTGCCGCCCGCGCCGCCGCCAGCAGTTGCAGGCGCAACGCCTCGGTGTACGGCTCGCTGAAGTCGATGTGCCTCACCTCGGCGCCCTCGACATCGCAATAGCTGGTGGTGCGGCCGTGGGTGTAGTCGATCAACTGGTCGGGCACCACGATCACCCGCGGCCCCATGTCGCCGCGGATGCCGCCCACCGCGTTCACGCCGACCACCCGGCGCGCGCCCAGGCTGTGCAGCGCCCACAGATTGGCGCGGTAATTCACCCGATGCGGCGGCAACGTGTGGCTCTCGCCGTGGCGGGCCAGGAAGGCCAGGCGCTTGCCGGCGAAATCGCCGAGTACCACGTCGCCCGAGGCAGGCCCGTAGGGCGTGTCCACCGCCTGTCGCGTGGTGTTTTCCAGGCCGGGGAACTTGTACAGGCCGCTGCCGCCGATGATGGCGAGGTCGATGGGGGCGCGGTCGGGGTGAGGCATTGTGGTGATCCATTGTTCGGGTGAAGCCAACGGGAATGCCGGCTTTGTCCCCTCCCCTGCGCAGCAGGGGAGGGCTGGGGTGGGGTCGCTCTTGATCTTCAAGCCAAGAGCAACAGCTTTACCCCCTCCCTACCTCCCCCTGCGCAGCAAGGGGAGGAGAAAAAGCCAGTTTCGTAGGACGGGCACTGCCCGCCCATCCCAACCTTGTATGCCACCGAAAAGCACGGCGGGCAGTGCCCGCCCTACGCAGAGCGCGGGCGCGCCTGGGCGAACCCTAGCTCCCACTCTCGTCTTTCAACGCATAGATCCCCGGCAGGTTGCGGCCTTGCTCGTAGTAGTCCATGCCGTAGCCGAACACGTAGCGGTCCGGCAGCTCGACGCCGTTGAAATCCGAGGCAATGCCGTCGGCCAGTCGGTCGTGGCGCTTGGTGCACAGGCTGACGATCAGCACCTTGTTCGCCCCACGCCGGTAGCAGTCGTCGCGCACCGCCTTCAGCGTGTGGCCTTCGTCGAGGATGTCGTCGACCAGCAGCACCGTGCGACCGGCCAGCGGCACGGCCGGCTCGCGCAGCCAGTGCAGCTCGCTGCCGCTGGTGGCGCCGCGGTAGCGGGTGGCGTGCACGTAGTCGAATTCCAGATCGGTGCGGATCGCCAGCGCCAGCTGGCCGGCGAAGATCAGCGCGCCGTTCATCACCGTGAGGAACACCGCGCGCTCGCCGTCCAGCGTGGCATCGATCCGGCGGCCGATGTCGGCGATCACGCTTTCCAGCGTGGCGCGGTCGTACAACAATTCGGCCTGCGCGAGTGCGTCGGCCAGCGGTGGGAGCGGGGTATTCATGCGGTTCCTTGGTCGGCGTGCAGCGCCGTGATACGCGCGACGAAGCGGTCGCGCTGCGGGTTGTCCAGCAGGCCGGCCCAGCTGGAGCCCAGCGAGCCGCGCAGGGCGGCCAGTGACGGCGACATCGGCGACGCTTCAGCCGGCAGCGCGGCGATCGCCTCCTCCACCACCTCGGGGAAGCAGGCCAGCACGAGGTCACAGCCGGCGTCCAGGTGCGCGCGCACGCGCTCGCCCACGCTGCCAGCGGCGCCGGCGGCCGCCATGCTGATGTCGTCGCTGACCACGGCGCCGGCAAAGCCCAGCTCGCCGCGCAGGATGTCTTGGATCCAGATGCGCGAATAACCGGCCGGCCGGCTGTCCACCGCCGGGTAGGTGACGTGCGCCATCATCACCGCCTCGACCCGCGCCTCGATGCATTCGGCGAACGGCAGCAGGTCGTCACGCCGGATCGCATCCAGGCTGCGCGAGTCGATCGCCGGCGCCTTGTGCGTGTCGGCGGCCACCGAACCGTGGCCGGGAAAGTGCTTGAGCACCGCCGCCATGCCGCCCAGGTGCATGCCGCGCACGTAGGCCTGGCCGAGTTCGGCGGTCACTGCCGGGTCGGCGTGGAACGCACGCTGGCCGATCGCCGCGTTGCCGCGGGCCAGGTCCACCACCGGCGCAAAACTGAAATCGACGCCGCTGGCGCGCAGCTCGCTGGCCATCACCCAGGCGTGCTCCTCGGTCAGGCGCACCGCCTCGGCCGGGTCGCGGTCATATACCGCACCAATCGCGGCCAGCGGCGGCAGACGGGTGAAGCCGTCGCGGAAGCGCTGCACCGGGCCACCTTCCTGGTCGACCGCGATCAGCAGCTCCTCGCCGCCGGCCTCGCGGATCGCCTCGCACAACGCGATCAGCTGTTCGCGCGAGGCGTAGTTACGCGCGAACAGCAGCACGCCGGCCACACCGGGCGCGCGCAGCCAGCGCTGCTCGTGTTCGGCCAGCTGCAGCCCGGCCACGCCGATCATCAGCATGCGGCGCCCTCCGCGACGCGTTCCCCCGGCGACCATTGCCGGTACGGATGCGCGATCAGGTTGACGTTGTAGTAGCGCACCTGCGTGCTCACCTCGCTACCCAGCCACGATGGTCGCGGAAACGCCGCATCGACCGCCGCCAGTTCGATCTCGGCAACGACCAGGCCCGCGTTCTCGCCGGCAAACTCGTCGATCTCGAACACGGTGCCGTCGACGCGCACGTAGTGGCGGGTTTTCTCCAACACGCCATCGCACAACGTGGCCAGCATGGCCTTCGCCTCGTCGACCGGAATCGGGTACTCGAACTCGGCCCGCGCAATACCCGCCGTGGCGGCCTTGACGTTGAGCCACGCCCGCTCGCCGGCGAGGCGCACGCGCACCGAGGCATGCGCCAGACCGGCGCGCAACGCCTGCGCGCCCACCAGGTAGCCCTGCGCGATCGACTCGCTGCGCTCGACGGCGACGCGCCAGTCGTCATTGGCCAACAGGAATTTTCGTTCGATCTCGATAGCCATGGAATCCAGATTTCAACCAGCGACCGTCTGCAATGAATCGGCTTTTATTGAAAAGTGCGGCCACGGATGGCCGCATTTTGATTTTCGCATCCATGGACGGATGCATGAGCCACTCCAAGGATGTCCGCTTTTTGACTTTTGCATTCATGGATGAATGCACAAGCATCACCGCTCAAATAAAGCAATCGACTCGACATGCGACGTATGCGGGAACATGTCCATCACCCCCGCCGCAGCGAGCCTGAAACCGTGCCGCTCGACCAGGATGCCGGCGTCGCGCGCCAGCGAGGCGGGATGGCAGGAGACGTAGACGATACGCTTGGTGGCCTTGTGCGGCAGGTAGTCCAGCAGCTTGTCCGCGCCGGCGCGCGGCGGGTCGAGCAGCAGCTTGTCCCACGGCTGCTTCGCCCAGTCGGCGGTGCGCTGGTCCTCGAACAGGTTGGCCACGTGGAAGCGCGCGTTGGCGATGCCGTTGCGCGCGGCGTTCTGCGCGGCACGCTCGACCAGGCCATGCTCGCCTTCCACGCCGACGACTTCGGCCACGCGGCGGGCGATCGGCAGGGTGAAGTTGCCGAGGCCACAGAACAGGTCCAGCACGTGGTCGGTCGGCTGCGGGTCGAGCAGCCCCAGCGCGCGCGCCATCATCAGCTGGTTCATGCCGGCGTTGACCTGCACGAAGTCGAGCGGCTGGAACTCCAGCTCGACGTCGGCGTAGCGCGCGTCGCCGCTGGCGATGCGGAAGGCCAGCCGCGGGTGTTCCGGCCACAGCGGGTGCACGCTGCTGATGCCGCCCGGCTGCAGGTAGATCGCGAAACCGTGCTGCTGGCCGAACGCGGTCAGTGCGGCCAGGTCGCGTTCGGAGAGCGGCTGCATGTGACGGAACACCAGCGCCATCAAATCGTCGCCGGCGGCGAACTCGATCTGCGGGATGTCGTTGACCGCATCCATCGTGCTGAGCAGGTCGGCGAGCAGGCCGACCTTGGGGCCGAGCGCCGGGTGCATCACCTCGCACTGCTGGATCTCGGTGACGAAGCGCGGGTTCTGCTCCTCGCGGAACCCCACCAGCACGCGGCCCTTCTTCGCCACGTTGCGCACCGACAGCCGGCCCTTGCGCCGGTAGCCCCACGGTTCGGCGGTGAGCGGCGGCAACCATGAGGCGGGTGCGACCTTGCCGATGCGCTCGAAGTTTTCCGCCAGCACGCGCTGCTTGGACTCGATCTGCGCGGCGGCGTCCAGGTGCTGCAGCGAGCAGCCGCTGCACTCGGCGAAGTGGCGGCAGCGCGGCTCCACGCGGTGCGGCGATGCCACGATCACCTCGACCACCTCCGCCTCGTCGAAATGGCGATGGCGCTTGCGCAGCTTCGCCGTCACTTGCTCGCCGAGCAGCGCGCCGCTGACGAACACCGTCTTGCCGTCGATCCGCGCCACGCCGCGGCCGTCATGCGCGAGCGCGGTGATATGGGCTTCGAAAGGCGTCGACGGCGCGGAGTTGGCTCGGGACATGAGGCGCAAACAGGAGGACTGGCCGCCGATTATCCCAGATCGGGCCAGTGGGCGCCCTGTTGAGCGCCCCTGTCCAATATCCCCGGCAGCACCGTAGGGCGGGCACCGCCTGCCGATCTACCCCATCAAGATCCGGCGGGCGGTGCCCGCCCTACGAGATGGCGAATCATTCCGAGGCGACGGATCACTTCTTCTGCCAGGCGCCGGAGGCGTCCTGGTAATACCAGCCGGCGTGGGCCTTCTCGATCCAGCTCTTGGCGAAGGTGGCGCGGATCTGCGCCTCCCACTCCGGATGGTTGTTGGCGTTGGCGATCTCACGGTACAGCGCGGTGCGGTCGCGGTTCTCGTCGGCCACGGTGGTATTCGCCTGCGCGCGCTGGCTCAGCGGCACCTTGGCGGCATCGCGCATGGCCACCATGCCGTCGCGGGTGAAGCCCACCGCGCCGCTGTCGAGCAACTCGCCCAGCGCGCCCTGGAAGCGGCCCTGCATGCGGCCACGGATCGCCTCGGTGGCCGCGGTCTGGATGCGGATGTCCGGCGTCTCGGCGGCGTGCGCGGCCGGCAGCAGCAGGTCGAGCAGCATCGCCGATGGCTGTGCGCCGCCATCCTTCGCCGTCGGCTTCGGCATCTTCGGCGCCGGCGCGGCGGGCGTCGTCTGGTTCAGCACGTTGCCGATGAACTGGTCGGCGGCCTTCTGCGCCGCCGCCTCAGGGAAGTACACGTTGATGGTGACGCAACCGACCAGCGCCACGGCCAGCGAAGTCAGGACGACGTAAACGAGCTTGCGCATGACCAACTCCTGTAGTTGAAAAGGTGGGGAAACGCCGCCACCCGCACTTCGTTCAGCGAATCTGCGGCGCTTCGCCGTGGATGGCGTCCTGCAGGCGCCGCACCAGGGTCGGCCAGTCGACCTGGGTCTGGTGGCCGACCACCTGCAACCGCGGCAGACCACTGCCTTCGACGATAGTGTAGCCGTCGCCGGTGGCTTCCAGACCGCTCATCTTGCACAGCGTGCCCTGCAGCGTGCAGTTGAGGCCAATGCGCTTGTAGCCGAAGGTCTTGAACAGCTTCAGCACGGCGCCCTGCAGGCCGGCGGCGATGCCGCCGCCACCGACGCTGGTGAGGTTGTTCACCGCCCGCTGGCTGATCCGGCCGCCCGTGCCCGCCAGCAGGCTGGCCTTGAACGCGACCGGGCTCCAGTTGACCAGGCGCAGGTCCTCGATCGACCCGTCCAGCGGGCCGGTGATGCTGCCGAAGTCGAACACGCTGGTGATCGCGGCCAGGTCCAGCTGCGTCAGCGTGATGTCGCCGGTCAGCACCGGGGTGGCGCCAAACGGCTGCTGCAGCGAGAGCGCGGTAACGTCGACGAAACCGCCGAACACGCTGGCTGACAGGCCGCCGGCCAGTTCGAAACGGTCGTCGACCCAGCGCAGCGACGGAATCGCCCCGGCAAGCGTGCCGGGGAACGCTGGCCAGCCCATCGCCCGGCTGAACGCGGCCATGTCGACGCCGGTCAGCGCCAGCGAGGCCGCCAGCCGCTGCCCTTCGGCCGCCGCCGGGCGCCAGTCCAGCTGGCCGATGCGCAGCTGCCCCTCAAGCACCGGCACCAGTAAGGGTCGCTGCAGGCCGAGCGTGCCGCCGCGGCTTTGCCAGCGCGATTGCGCGGCGCCGTGGGTCAGGCGGTGGAACAACTGCAGGCTGCGCCAGCCCAGGGTGGTGGCCGGCCGCTCGCCGTCGCTCGCCCAATCCAGCCCGCCCTGCAGGCCATCGACGGCCAGCCGGCCATCCGCGTCGGCCAGGTTCAGCCCCTCGGTGTTGAACGCAAAGGCATGCGGGCCATCTGCGCGCAGGTCCAGGCTGCCGCTCAGCTGGCCGGCGATGCGCATGTCGCGCAGCCCCAGCGTGCTCAGCCAGGCCTCGCCATAACGCTGGTAGGCCGCCGGAAAAGTCGCGCGCAGGCGGTCCAGCCGCAGGCTCTTCAGCGCGCCTTTCGCGTCGAAGGCCAGCGCACCGTCGAGCTGCAGCGCGTCGGTGTCGTTCAGTCGCAGGTGGCTCAGTTCGAAGGTGCCGCTCTGCGCACTCGCGTGCAGCGCCAGTTGCACCGGATGATCCGGCAGCCTGGCGTAGATCGGCCCCAGCAGCAGCTCGCCGCGGCGCAGGGTGGAGTCCAGCTCGATCCGCGCCGGGCCGGCGGTGGTGTCCAGACTGAAGCGCCCGTTGCCGTCCAGCCCCTGCCCGGCCAGGGTGCCACCGGGGGTGTCGAAACCCAGCTTGGCCACGCTGAACTGTCCGGACGACTGCAGGCCGGGATCGCGCAGGTCCAGCGCCAGTTCGGCATCCAGCCGGCCGCCGGTGGGGCGCCCCGACCAGACCGTGCCCAGCAGGCCCTGCAGCCAGCCGGCGGGAAGATTGTCCAGGCTGATCTGCGCATGCGTGGGCTGGTCCAGCGGCAGCGCGGTGCTGGCGTGCGCCTTGCCCTGGGTGATGTCGACCAGCAGGGTGTTGGCCGCCTCACTGAGCAGGATGTTGACGCGGGCGTCGCTGAGCGCCCCGCCCGGCGCGCCGGCCAGGCGCACGTTGCCGTCGAGGCTCCAGCGCAGGCGGGCATCGCGCTGCAGGTTGCCGTCGAGGCTCAGGCCCAGCCGCCGCCAGCCCATCGCCGGCACGTCGGCCTGCTCGGCGCTCAATTGCAGCCGCAGGACCCCGGCAGCCTCCTCGTCGAGGCGCAGGCTTACCCCCTGCAGGCGCACCCCCGGCACGCTGATCGACTTCGCCGTCAGCAGCACCTGCGCCTGCGCAGGCAGCATCCAGCCGATCCCCAGCAGCAGGCAGCAGCACAGCAGCAAGTGGCTTGAAGTCGGGCGCATGTCGGGCCATTCTGCCAAATCAAGATGAACGATATGGATTTCGTCATGAGCAGCCCCCTCGTCAACACCGATTCCGAGCCCACCCCTGCCAGCCGCGTGCGGGTACTGGTGGCCGACGACGATCCCGGCAGCTGCCGTTTCCTGTGCGACGGGCTGGACGTGATGGGTGCCCGCACGGAGGCCTGCCTGGACGGCGCGACGGCCTTGCAGCGGGCACGCGCCGAACCGTTCGACCTGCTGCTGCTGGATTGCCGCATGCCCGGTGCCGGCGCGCTGCAGATCCTGACCGCGCTGCGCGAGGACGAGCGGGCCCGCTCGGCGGAAAGCATTGCGGTGGCCACCACGGCCGAGCTGGAACCGGGCGCGCGGCAGTCGCTGCTCGACGCCGGCTTCAGCCAGATCCTGCTGAAACCGTGTGGCCTGGCCGAATTGCAGAAGGTGCTGGCCCTGGTGCAGCCGGAGCGGCAGGCCGCTGGCATGCTGGACGACCAGGCCGCCCTGACCGCCAGCGGCGACGCCACCACCATGCGCGCCCTGCGCCTGCTGCTGCGCGAGGAACTCGCCCTGCTGCACCAGGAACTCGATGCGCTGAGCCGCGACCCTGCCGGCTTCGGCGAGCGCCTGCACCGGCTGCGCTCCTCCTGCGGCTTCTGTGGCGCGGCCACGCTGTCCATACAGACCGTGCTGCTGCAGCGGCAATTGCTGCAGCGTGGGGCCACGCCAATCGCCCTGGCGCGCTTCCGCCGTGCCCTGCTGGCGACGCTGCAGGTGCTGGACAACTAGGAGCGTGGACGGCAGAAATCTTCAGGGCTGCAAGAGCGTCGGCCTTCCACGCTCCTAGCCAGGCGGCGCCTTGCGCCCCGAGACCGCCGTCGCCAGCACGCGCCAGGCACGCAGCTCGCTCCCGCCCAGGTGGAAGCGGATCACTTCCCGCATCAGGTCGCGCAAGGTTTTCAGGCCATGGGCGTCGGGCATGCTGTCCTGCCCGAGCGCCAGCAGGTCGCTGCCGCGCAGCGCATGCGGCGTGCTGGCGGCGCAGCGCACGGCGCCCTGCTCGACGTGATAGCGGTAGCACGCCGACGGCTCCAGCGGCTCGCCGGATTCCGCGTCGTGCAGCAGCTGCAGGCCGTAGCCGATCGCCTCCAGCAGGTCACGCTCGAAGCGGCGCAGGCTCCAGGCCAGCGACTCGCCGGCGGCCAGCCGCGCCAGGGTGCGCGCATAGGCATCGAACAACCGCGGGTACGGGTCCTGCCGGCCGGTCAGGCGCACCACCAGTTCGTTGAGATACAGCCCGGCCAGGCCGGCGTCGCCCGGCAGGCGCGTCGGCGTGCCCACCGTTTCGACCGCGGTCAGCGTGGCCAGCTCGCCGCGCAGCAGCAGATCCAACGCCAGCGGCTGGAACGGCTCCAGTTGCGCCCGCCGCAGGCGCGAGCGCTCGCCACGGACGCCACGCGCCACCACGCCGAGCCGGCCGTGCTCGCGGGTCAGGCACTCCAGCAGCAGCGACGTCTCGCGGTACGCACGCGCATGCAGGACGTAGGCGGGTTGCTGTTCGAGGCGCATGGCTGGTCAGCAGGGAATCGGGAATAGGGGAGCAAAAGCGGCAGCTTCTACGATTCCCTATTCCCTATTCCCTGCTCTCAATCCGTATAGCCGAACTTCTTCAGCATGTTCTCGTCGTCGACCCAGCCTTCGCGCACCTTCACCCACAGCTTCAGGAACACCTTGCGCTCGAACATGCGCTCCATGTGGCGCCGCGCGTTGCTGCCGATCGCCTTGAGCTGGGCGCCGCCGTTGCCGATCACGATCGCCTTCTGGCCGTCGCGCTCGACCCAGATCACCGCATGGATCTCGGCGATGCCGTCGGGGCGGTCGCTGAACTGCTCGATCTCCACCGTGGTGGCGTACGGCAGCTCCTGATCCAGCCGCAGCATCAGCTGCTCACGCACCATCTCGGCGGCGAGGAAGCGTTCGCTGCGGTCGGTGATCTCGTCCTCGCCGAATACCGGCGGGCGCACCGGCAGGCGCTGCAGGATCGCCCGCTCCAGCTCCTTCAGGCCCTTGCGCTTGAGCGCGCTGAGGTAGTGGATCTCGTCGTAGCTGTGTTCCGCCGCCAACCCGGCGACGAACGGCAGCATCGCCGACTTGTCCTTGCTGAGGTCGACCTTGTTGATCGCCAGCAGGCGTGGCGTCGGCTGCTCGACCAGGGCGGCGTACAGCGCCTCGTCCTCGTCGGTCCAGCGGCCGGCCTCGATCACCTGCACCACCAGGTCGACGTCGCTGATGGCCGAGCGCGCGGCGCGATTCAGGCTGCGGTTCATCGCGCGCTTGGCGCCGCGATGCAGGCCCGGCGTGTCGACGTACATGATCTGCCCGGCCTCGCTGGTACTGATGCCGAGGATGCGGTGGCGGGTGGTCTGCGGCCGCGGGCTGGTGATCGACAGGCGAAAGCCGATCAGCGCGTTGAGCAAGGTGGACTTGCCCACGTTCGGCCGCCCGGCCAGCGCCACCAGGCCGCAACGGAAGTTCTCGTGCGGCAGCGTGCCGCCGGCGGGGTCCAGTTCGTGGTTCATGGCGCGGGTCGCTCGGGTCGGGTGGCAAGTGTAGTGCTTCGCCGGAGGCGGCACGCGGGCGCGGCAGGCGGAAGCAGCGGGGTCAGGCGTCGCGCTGCTGCTCCAGCAGCCGGTTCAACACGGTCTCGGCCGCGTCCTGCTCCGCGGCACGGCGGCTGCCGCCATGCGCTTCGGCGATGAACGCCAGCGGTTCGCCGATGCGGCAGCTGACGTCGAAGGTCTTGGCGTGGTCCTCGCCATGGCTGGCGACCAGTTCGTACTGCGGCAACGGCAGGCCCTTGGCCTGCAGCCATTCCTGCAGCCGCGTCTTGGCGTCCTTGGAGGAACGGCGCAGGGCGACGATGCGTTCGGCGAACAGCCCGCGCACGAACTCGCGGCAGGCGTCGAAGCCGCCGTCCTGGTAGACCGCGGCGACCATCGCCTCGAACGCGTCGGCGAGGATCGAATCGCGCCGGAAGCCGCCGCTCTTCAATTCGCCGGGGCCGAGCTTCAGCCCGTCGCCCAGCGCCAGTTCGCGTGCCACCACGGCCAGCGCCTGGCCGTTGACCAGTTGCGCACGCAACCGCGACAACTCGCCTTCGCTGGCCCTGGGGTGGGCTTCGTACAGCATCTCGGCGACGATCGCGCCGAGCAGCGCATCGCCGAGGAACTCCAGTCGCTCGTTGTTCGGCTTGCCGACGCTGCGGTGGGTCAGCGCCAGCTGCGCCAGCGTCGGGTCGCGAAAACGGTAGTTCGGTTCCAAAAGTTACTCGCCCACGTTGCCCTGCAGCGGCACGCTCTTCTCGAAGTGCAGCAGGAAGTCGATGTTGTACATGAACGGAATCTGCTTGTCGTAGGCCACGCGCAGCTGATTGGCGCCGCCGCTGTTGCGCACGATGGTGATGTTCGCCGGCTTGATGGTGGCGTCGTCCACATACTGGAAGCCCATCTTGAACATCAGGCCGCGGCGAATATCGTCCAGCGACCTGCCGTTGGTGCCCTCGGTGGCGACCTGGTTCATCGCCTTCACCACGCCCATGTACTCAGAGTATGACGGCAGCAGCTTCATGCCCATGTAGGCCAGGAAGCCCACGATGGCCATGACCATCAGGAACCCGACCAGGGTGATACCCGACTGCTTCGATTTCATAGTCCCCTCGCTATGCCGCCTGCTTGGCGTGCCTGTGTGTGTATGGTGACCCGCGCACGGCGACCGTCGCCGCCCATGCGGGCGTGCCGATTATGCCTGCGGATTCTCGCACTGTCGGCCGCCACACGCGCGCGGCGGTTCGACCCCGTCACGCTTTCGCCAGCCGGGCCGCCACGATCAGCCTCAGTGGATCACCGTGCCGATGCGCGAGAAGTCCACCCCACCGGTGCCCCAGCCCTTCCAGCTCATCCAGATCAGGAACGCCTTGCCGGCCAGGTTCTGCTCCGGCATGCAGCCCCACCAGCGGCTGTCCAGGCTGTCGTAGCGGTTGTCGCCCATCACCAGGTAGCACCCCGGCGGCACCTTCGAGGGCACGCGGTCGTTCGGGATCGGATTGGGCGTGGTATAGGCCGGCATCCGCGCAATCATGTGGTTGACCTTGCCCAGGTGCTCGGTCCACACCGTGGCTCCCATGTTCAGCATGATCTGGTCCACGCTGCGCTGCGGGTTGCCCACATAGGGGCCGATCTCCTCGGCGTTCACGCGCTGGCCGTTCACCCACAGCTCGGCGCCATGCACCTCAATGCTGTCGCCCGGCAGGCCGATCACCCGCTTGATCCAGTTCTGCGCCGGCACCGACGCGTGCGGATCACTGCAGCTCATGTCGCCGCTGCGCACCAGCTTGCCGCCTTCCTCACACAGGTAGCCGGGGAAGCGGAACACCACCACGTCGCCACGCTGCGGCTCGCCGAGATCGACCAGCTTGTTGTTGAACGCGGGCATGCGCAGGCCGTAGGCGAACTTGTTGACCAGGATGAAATCGCCCACGTCCAGCGTCGGCATCATCGAGCCCGACGGAATGCGAAAGGGTTCTGCCACGAACGAGCGCAGCAGCAGCACCACCAGCACCACCGGAAACAGCGAGCGCGACCAGTCCACCGGGGCCGGGTCGCGATACTCCTCGCCAGCTGCCTCCAGCCGCGCCTTGCGCTTCTTGTACAGAAACAGCCGGTCCAGCCCCCACACCACGCCGAACAGCACGGTGAGGCCAAGCAGGATGGCAGAAAAATCGAATTCCATGGGGGCTCCTTCGGAGCTGGGAACAGGGAATGGGGAACAGGGATGGAAAAGCGGCAACGCGCTGCTCTTCCGATTCCCTATTCCCCCTTCTCCATTCCCGGCTATTTATCCACTTTCAAAACCGCCAGGAAGGCTTCCTGGGGAATTTCCACGCGACCGACCTGCTTCATGCGTTTCTTGCCTTCCTTCTGCTTCTCCAGCAGCTTCTTCTTGCGGCTGACGTCGCCACCGTAGCACTTGGCCAGAACATTCTTGCGCAGGGCTTTCACCGTGGAACGCGCGATGACCTGCGCACCGATCGCGGCCTGGATCGCCACGTCGAACTGCTGGCGCGGGATCAGGTCCTTCATCCGCTCGACCAGGTCGCGGCCGCGGCGGTCGGCGTGGCTGCGGTGCACGATCAGCGAGAGCGCGTCGACGCGGTCGCCATTGATCAGCACGTCCACGCGCACGAACGGGCCGGCATCGAAACGCTCGAAGTGGTAGTCCATCGAGGCGTACCCGCGCGAAACGGATTTCAGCCGGTCGAAGAAATCCATCACCACCTCGGCCAGCGGCATCTCGTAGCTGATCTGCACCTGGGTGGCCAGGTACTGGATCGAGCGCTGCACGCCGCGCTTCTCCTCGCACAGGGTGATCACGTTGCCGATGTAGTCCGGCGGGGTGAGGATGTTGGCGACGATGATCGGCTCACGAATCTCCTGCACCTGCGGCGACGACGGCAGCTTGGCCGGGTTGTCCAGCATCATCGTGGAGCCGTCGCTCTTCAGGATCTCGTAGACCACGGTGGGCGCGGTGGTGATTAGATCCAGGTCGTACTCGCGCTCCAGCCGCTCCTGCACGATCTCCATGTGCAGCATGCCGAGGAAGCCGCAGCGGAAGCCGAAGCCCATCGCCTCGGAGGATTCCGGCTCGAAGAACAGCGCGGCGTCGTTCAGGCGCAGCTTGTCCAGCGCCTCGCGCATCGCCGGAAAGTCGTCCGACGACACGGGGAACAGGCCGGCGAACACGCGCGGCTGCATGGTCTGGAAACCGGGCAACGCCTTTTCCGCGGGTTTTGCGGCGAGCGTCAGCGTGTCGCCGACCGGCGCGCCGTGCACGTCCTTGATCGAGGCGTTGATCCAGCCCACCTCGCCAGCGCCCAGCTTGTCCAGCTTCTTGCGCTTGGGCGTGAACACGCCGACGTCGTCCACCTCGTGGGTGCGCCCGGTGGACATCACCAGCAGCTTGTCGCCGGGCTTGATTTCGCCCTGCATCACACGCACCAGCGACACCACGCCGAGGTAGTTGTCGAACCAGGAATCGATGATCAGCGCCTGCAGCCGGTCGGTATCGCGCGGCTTGGGCGGCGGGATGCGCGCCACGATCGCTTCCAGCACCTCGACCACGTTGAGGCCGGTCTTGGCGCTGATCGGCACCGCGTCGGTGGCGTCGATGCCGATCACCGCCTCGATCTCGCCCTTCACCTTCTCGATGTCGGCAGTCGGCAGGTCGATCTTGTTCAGCACCGGCACCACTTCCAGTCCCATCTCGATGGCCGTGTAGCAGTTGGCCACCGACTGCGCTTCCACGCCCTGGGCGGCGTCCACCACCAGCAGCGCACCTTCGCAGGCGGCCAGCGAGCGGCTGACCTCGTAGGAGAAGTCGACGTGGCCCGGGGTGTCGATGAAGTTGAGCTGGTAGGTCTTGCCGTTGCGCGCCTTGTACGGCAGCGACACCGAGCGCGCCTTGATGGTGATGCCGCGCTCGCGCTCGATCGGGTTGTCGTCCAGCACCTGCGCTTCCATCTCGCGCTCGGCCAGGCCGCCGCAGATCTGGATGATGCGATCGGCCAGGGTCGACTTGCCGTGGTCGATGTGGGCGATGATGGAGAAGTTGCGGATCAATTCCATGGAGCGCGGGCGGCCTGTCGGGCTTGGGCTTGCCGCCACGCACCATGCATGGCGACGCGTCAGCACAAAGTGACGCTAACCCGGCATTATCGCAGAACCCGCCGCCGTCATGCGCAAACCGTGCGGCGCCGCATTACCGCCAGTCGCGTGCCGCCGCGATCATTTGCCATCCGCATCCGGCACGGTCAGGCCGATGAAACTGCTCTGTCCGTCGCGGCGCACCAGCAGCAGTACCGTGCTGCCGGCCTTCACGCCCTTGGTGGCCGCCTCGAACTCGGCCACGCTGCCGACCTCCTGCTGGTTGACCATCAGGATGACGTCGCCCGCCTGCAATCCGGCCTGCGCTGCCACCGGCCCGGTGATGTCGCCGATCACCACGCCCTGCCCCGGCTTCAGGCCGAGCTGGGTGCGGGTGTCGTCGTCGATCGATTGTACGGTCAGACCCAGCGCGGTCGAGCCGCTGCTCGCCAGCGACGGGGCCGCGCCCTGGCCATTCATCGCGTTGCGGTCGCGCGAGGCTTCGCCGATGGCGACCTCGAGCGTCTGCTTCTTGCCGTTGCGCAGGATTTCCATCGGCACCTTGCTGCCCGGCTTGGTCATGCCCACCAGCGGCGGCAGGTCCGCGGCCTGCTGCACAGCCCGCCCGTCGTAGGCCAGGATCACGTCGCCGGACTGGATGCCGGCCTTGGCCGCACCGCTGCCCGCGGTGACGTCGACCACCGCCGCGCCCACGCTGTTGTCCAGGCCGAACGCCTTGACCATGTCGTCGTCGACTGGCTGCACCGTCACCCCGAGCATGCCACGCGACACATAGCCCTTGCTCTTGAGCTGCTGCACCGCGTTCATCGCCACGTCGATCGGGATCGAGAACGCCACCCCGGAGTAGGTGCCGGTGTTGGAATAGATCTGCGAGTTGACGCCCACCACCCGGCCCTGCAGGTCGAACAGCGGACCGCCGGAATTGCCGCGGTTGATCGGCACATCGGTCTGGATGAACGAGGTGTACGGCTGGTCGCGCTGGCCCAGGTTGCGGCCTACTGCGCTGACGATGCCCTGGGTCACCGTGTAGTCGAAGCCGAACGGCGAGCCGATCGCCAGCACCCACTGCCCCGGCTTGAGGCTGCGCGAGTCGCCGAGGGTCACCGCCGGCAGGCTGCCGCCGGCATCCACCTTGAGCAGGGCGATGTCATAGGTCGGGTCGGTGCCGATCACCTTGGCAGTCAGCGTGCGCTGGTCCTGCAGGCGCACGGTCACCTTGTCGGCATGGTCGACCACGTGGTTGTTGGTGAGGATGTAGCCGTCGCCGGAAATGATGAAGCCCGAGCCCAGCGAGGTGTGCTTCTGATCCTGCGGCGACGGCATCATCGGCATGCCGAAGAAGCGCCGCAGGATCTCTGCCTGCTGGTCGTCCGGCATGCCCTGGCCGGGCATCGTCTGCCCGCGCATGCTGCGGCTGTTGCCCTGCCGCTCGCCGTTGTAGCGGGCCTCGACGTTCACCACGGCCGGCGCGTTCTTCTGCACGATGCCGGTGAAGTCCGGCAGCTTCGCCGCGGCCGGCGCCTGCGCCTGCACCGTACCGGCACTGGCGATGCCCAGCAGCGCAAGGCACGCCAGGCTGCGCAAGATGGAATGGTTCATGACTCCTCCATGGTTGATGTCGGCCGGTAGGCTTCGAGTGGATTGGTGGTTCGGATGGCGACGTGCCCGATGCGGACACGCGCCGCCGAGCGGCCCGTGCGATGGGCCGGTGGAGGCAAAAGGGACAGAGCGAGCCGCGGACAATCACGCGGGCTCGTTTCATTGCGCGACGGCGGAAGCCCGGCGCGAGGGATCTGGTGCGGCCTGCCGCTCCGGGTCGAGCAGCAGCAGGTAGCTGCCGTCGTTGTTGTCGAGCATGCGGTAACGGGCCATCGAGGGATAACCCGACAGGCGCCGCGCGTAGACCGGCTGGCTCTGGCCGAACGGCGCGCCGAAGGTGGCCGAGGCCTGCTGGCTGAGCAAACCGGCGGAATTGCCGCTGAGCCATGGCGGCACCGCGGCGGGAGAGGTCGTCGGCTTGCTCGCCGGCGCGGCGGCAACCGCACTGGCCTTCTGCTGGGTGGTCGACGCGGTCAGACGCTCGCCGTCGCCCGTCGGCTGGCCGATCATCAGCGCGGCGGCGGCCACGCTGGCGGCGATCGCGCCGCCGGTGGACCAGCGCAGCCAGTGGTTGCGCCGGGCGGAGGTTGCGGCAGGCTTCGATTCCTGCTCGATCGCCAGCATCACCCGCGCGGCGAAACCGGAACCGGCCAGCGGCGGCAACTGCCGGCGCAGGCTGTCGCGGGCGACGTGGTAGCGACCCCAGGCCTGCTGCAGCGAGGCGTCGTGATCGAGCCGGCGCAGCAGGAAGCGCAGTTGCTCCTTCGGCAATTCGCCGTCGATGCCCGCGGAAAGGCTTTCCCGGGAGTCCTGATTCGTGCCTGCCTGATTCATGTCTGATCCTCGCGGTCCGACAACAGCGGCCGCAGCTTCTCGTCGATCGCCTCGCGCGCCCGGAAGATGCGCGAACGCACCGTGCCGATCGGGCAGCCCATCGCTTCGGCGATTTCATCGTAGCTGAGGCCATCCACCTCGCGCAGCGTGATGGCGGTCCGCAGCTCTTCGGGCAAAGATTGGACAGTGGAAAACACGGATTGTTCAATTTCCTGGCGCATCAACTCGCGCTCGGGCGTGGCGCTGTCGTGCATGCGTTCGGCGCCGGCCATGAACTCCGCCTCGTCCGCGTCGATGTCGCCGGAGGGCGGGCGCCGGCCCATCGCCACCAGGTGGTTCTTGGCGGTGTTCACCGCGATCTTGTACAGCCAGGTGTAGAACGCGCTGTCGCCGCGGAACGAGCCGATCGCCCGCCACGCGCGGATGAACGATTCCTGCGCGATGTCCTCGCATTCAGCGTGGGTGCGCACGTAGCGCGAGACCAGTCCGATCACCTTGTGCTGGTACTTGCGCACCAGCAGGTCGAAGGCTCGCCGGTCGCCCTGCTGGACCCGTTCGACCAGCGCGCGGTCCAGTTCGTTTTCGCCCGTCCGGGCCGTATCCGTCGTCAATGCCGTCTTCCGCTGCGGGAGCTGTTTTGAACTGAACGCGGCGCTCAGACCGCGATCCGGCGCCGGAGTTCAGCATGCACCGGGTATCGCCCGGCCACAACGCCATGCCTGGCACGGGCGCGCCCGGACCCGTGACGGGTCGACCAAGTTATGGGGGCACCGGCCGCGGGCTCAAGCCGGCTCGGCCACCCGCGCCTCCAGCAGGCGCTGGCGCTCGGCCAGCAGCTTGTCGAAACTTGCCGGCGGCAGCGGGCGGCAGAACAGGTAGCCCTGCAGTTCGTCGCAACCGTGCTGGCGCAGGAACTGCAGGTGCTGCTCGATCTCCACGCCTTCCGCCACCACCGCGCGTTTCAGCCGATGGGCCATCTCGATGGTGGCGCGCACGATCGCTTCGTCGTCGGGGTCTACCCCGATGTTGCGCACGAAGCTCTGGTCGATCTTGATGCGATCGGCCGGCAGCCGGCGCAGGTAGTCCAGCGAGGCTGCGCCGGTACCGAAATCGTCTATCGCGATGTGACAGCCCAGCCGATGCAGCGCGTGCAGGTTCTCGACCAGGTTCGGCGCCTCCTTGATGCTGATGCTCTCGGTGACCTCCATTTCCAGCAGGGTGGGATCCAGCCCGGTTTCGCGCAGCACGGTCGCCACGGTTTCCAGCAACTGCGGTTCCATCAACTGCACCGCGGACAGGTTCACGCCCAGGCGCAGGCGCAGGCCGTAAAGCTGTTCCCATTCCTTCGCCTGGCGGCAGGCGGTGCGCATCACCCACTCGCCGATGGAGACGATCAGCCCGCTTTCCTCGGCCAGCGGGATGAATACCGCCGGGCTGATCATGCCCAGCTCGGGATGCTCCCAGCGCACCAGCGCCTCCATCCCCATGATGTCCTCGGTCTCGGTGTTGACCTGCGGCTGGTAGACCACGCGCAGTTCGCCGTTGCCCTCGGCGTGGCGCAGGCGCGTCTTCAGTGCCATGCCGTGCTGCTGGGCGTACTCCGGGCTCACCTCGTAGATCTGGAAGGTGTTGCGGCCCTGGTGCTTGGCCGCGTACATCGCCTCATCGGCATGCTTGAGCAGGGTCTGTGCGTCGCCGGCGTCGTCGGGGAAGAAGCTCAGGCCCATCGACGCGGTCACCTGCAGTTCGGTGCCGTCCTCCAGGAACAGCGGCGTCTCCATCACCTGCACGATCTTCTCGGCCACGCGCAATACGTCGTCATTCTTCACGATGTGGCGCAGCACGACGGTGAACTCGTCGCCGGCGTAGCGCGCCACCGTATCGGAAGCACGGATGCTGCCGCACAGGCGCTGGGTGACCATGCGCAGCACCTGGTCGCCGGCGGCATGGCCGTAGGTGTCGTTGATCGCCTTGAAGCGGTCGAGGTCGACGAACAGTACCGCGAAGCACTCGCCGTTGCGGGTCGCCTCGCGGATGATGGTGTCCAGCCGGTCGTTGAACAGCAACCGGTTCGGCAGGCCGGTCAGTGCGTCGACCAGGCCCTCCGCGCGGCCCTGCTCGCGGGTGCGGCCCAGCTCCAGCATCTGCGCGAAGCGCGCCGCGGCGCAGCGCAGCACCGGCTCGATGATGCCCATCTTGCCGAAGCCGCGCCGACTGCCGGCCAGCATGGCGCCGAGCACGGTATGCCGCTCGTCGTACAACGGCAGGCCGGCAAACCCGGCCAGGTCGAGTTGCTGCAGCAGCGGGTCCACTGACGCCAGCCGTTTCGCGTCGGTGCGGTACAGAATGGGCTTCCCGCCGAGCACCAACTGCAGTGAACTCTGCAGCGTTGGCGGCGGCCAGGCCGGTTCGTCGCCGTTCCACAGCTGCAGCATCTGGACCGGCGCGTCGCCGTCCTGGCGCGCCGACCAGACGGCCAGGTAGTCCAGGCCCAGCTCGTCGAACAGCAGGCGGCCGGCGGCGGTCTGCGCGTCGACGCCGCTGGTCGAGGCGAAGATGCGCGACAGCAACGACAATGCAGCTTCCGCCCGCAGGTCGGCGCGATCGCTGCGGAACATCAAGGCCAGTGCCTCGCGCCCGGCATGTCGGATGCGCCGCACGCTGGCCTGGCCGGTATCGGCGCCGATCGCCGACTTGCGCTGGCAGGGATACCAGCCGCGGTTGGCCTCGGCCAGCACCTGGTCGATCGCAATGCCCTCGAAGCGCAGCACCTCGGCCAGCGGCAGCCCTTCCCACTGGCTGGCATGCATGCGGCTGTGCCGCGCCACCGTGGGACTGACCTCGAGCAGGCGGCCGGTCTGCGCATCGGCGATCAGCCACTCGCTGTCGCTCTCGTCGAACACGTAGCGGTAATCCTCATGGGCGTCACCGTCGGAGGCGGCCGCAGGAGGGCGCCGCTGGCCGTTGCGGGCCTGCCAGCGCCGCCAGCGCGGCACCAGTTCACCGCCGATCTGCGCGGCCGAAAGCCAGTCGGCGACGCCGGCCGGCAGGTCGGCCGGACCCAGCGTGGCCTCATCGCCCAGCACCACGATCAGCGGCGTGTCGGCACCGCCCGGCAGGCGGTGCAGCTGCTCGCAAGCAATGCGCGCCTGCACCTCGTCACCGGCCAGCACCACCACGATCAGCTGCAGCGGCGGCAGCGCTGCACGGCCTTCGAGCAGGATGGCCGCGTGCGACACGTCGCGCGCGCTGTGGATCTGCGGATAGCCCGCCTGGTCGAGGGCGTCGAACAGGCTGCGGCGCAGTTCGCGCTGGGCGGCAACCACCAGAATGCCGGAATTCATCTGCGTACCGGCCTCAAACCAGCCAGCGGCCGTCGCGCAGACGCAGTTGCCGCGGCTGGCTGTCTTCGCTGCCCACGCGTATCGCCAGTTCGCCCAGGTGCTCGACCAGCGCCACTGGTGCGTCGATCAGTACCACGCGGCGCAGGTGGCCCTTGGGCGCGCGGGCAAGCTGGCGCAGCAAGGTGGCGTCCATCGCCGACAGCGGCAGCTCCAGTCCGAGCAGGAAATACACACCGAAATGCATGCTCTGCTGCATGTAGCGCAACGCGTTGCCCAGCCGCTGGCACTCCGGTACCCGCACCTGTGCATCGCGCAGGCTGCCCAGGCCGGTGTCAGGCTGCCACAGGTACACCGCCTGCCCGGTGTGCCGGGCGATTGCGCGGAATTGGTCGATCAGGGCATGGACGTCCTTGCAATCCAGTACCACCAGACCGCTGGGAGCGGCCAGGACGCGCTCGAAAATCTCGGCGCCGGCTTGCGGCGGAACGGAGGCCAGTGCTGAAGTCATTGCGTCTGCGTCCTGCCGTCTGGCGATAGTGGGCGGTGAAACCACCCCGCTGGCCACCGCCCGGCCGGCTGCGGCGGGCGGTTTTGCGGAACCGGACCCGATTTCACACCGGCGCCGGCGCACGGTCAAGCAAGCGCGTCACATCTCGCAATCATGGCGGCGGAACGGTATGGTTCAGGCCTCGACCACCACGCCCCTACGCCCATGTTCGAAGGATTGCGTTTCAACCACTGGAAGACCAGCGAAGGCGACGACGGCGTCGTCACGCTGACTCTCGACCGCGCCGGCAGCAGCGTCAATGCGATTTCCCGCGCGGTGCTGGACGAGCTGGAACAGATCGTCGAGCGGCTGGCGATCGAGAAGCCGGCCGGCGTCATCGTCCATTCGGCGAAGCCCTCGGGCTTTGCCGTCGGCGCCGACGTCAAGGAATTCATCGGGTACGCGAAGCACGACAGCGTGCTGGAGAACATCGAGCACGGCCAGCGCGTCTACGAGGCGCTGGCGCGGCTGCCCTGCCCGACCGTGGCGGCCGTGCACGGCGCCTGCATGGGCGGCGGCACCGAGCTGATGCTGGCCTGCCGCCAGCGCATCGCTGCCGACGACGACAAGACGAAGATCGCGCTGCCCGAGGTAATGCTGGGCATCCACCCCGGCTGGGGCGGCACCGCGCGCCTGCCGCGGTTGATCGGCGCCACCGAGGCGCTGCCGTTGATGCTGACCGGCAAGTCGCTGTCGGCGAAGCGTGCGCTGGGCCTCGGCGTGGTCGACCGGCTGGCCCGCCCGGACGAACTGCTCGCCGAAGCGAAACTGCTGTTGCGCCACCCCGCGCCGCGCCCGTTCGCCCGGCGCGCCAAGGCGTGGGCCAGCAACACCTGGCTGGCCCGGCAGATCCTGGCGCCGATGGTGTACCGGCAGACTGCCGCGAAGGTGCGCAAGGATCACTACCCCGCGCCGTTCGCGATGATCGACGTATGGCAGCGCGGCGGCGCGTCCATCCAGCAGCGGCTGAAGGTCGAGGCGCGCTCGGTGGCGAAGCTGGCGCAGACGCCGACCGCACGGAACCTGATCCGCATCTTCTTCCTGCAGGAACGGCTGAAGGCCCAGGGCAGCGGTATCGAGCACGGCATCAAGCACGTGCACGTGATCGGCGCCGGGGTGATGGGCGGCGACATCGCCGCGTGGGCGGCGTTGAAGGGGTTCGAGGTGACCCTGCAGGACCGCGAGATGAAATTCGTCCAGCCTGCGCTGGATCGCGCCCGCCAGCTTTACGAGAAGAAACTGAAGGCGCCGGAGAAGGTCGAGGCCGCGATGCGGCGCCTGCGTGCGGACGTTGAAGGCGGCGGCGTGGCCTCGGCGGACCTGGCGATCGAGGCGATTTACGAGAACGCCCGGGCGAAGGAAGCCTTGTACGCCGGCATCGAACCGCAGTTCCGGGCCGACGAAATCCTCGCCAGCAATACCTCCAGTATCCCGCTGGACGAGCTGCGCGGGAACCTGAAAGCACCGCAGCGATTCCTCGGCCTGCACTTCTTCAACCCGGTGGCGCAGATGCCGCTGGTGGAGGTGGTGCGCCACGACCAGCTCGACCCGGCCATCGAGAAGCGCGCGCTGGCGTTCTGCAAGGCGATCGGCAAGCTGCCGGTGGCGGTCAAGGGCACGCCGGGCTTCCTGGTCAACCGCATCCTGATGCCGTACCTGCTGGAAGCGCTGCGCCTGTACAGCGAGGGTGTGCCCGGCCCGGTGCTGGACCGGGAAGCGAAGAAGTTCGGCATGCCGATGGGCCCGATCGAGCTGGCCGACACGGTAGGCCTGGACGTGTGCGCCTCGGTCGGCAAGGAACTGGCGCCGTTCCTGGGGCTGGAACTGCCGCCGGGGCTGGAGGAGAAACTCGCGGCCGGCAAGCGCGGCAAGAAGGACGGCCAGGGCCTGTACGTGTGGCAGGACGGCAAGCCGGAGAAGCCCGAGATCGACAAGGACTACGTGGTCCCGCCGGACGTGCAGGAGCGGATGATCCTGCCGATGGTCAACGAGGCGGTCGCCTGCCTCGCCGACGGTGTGGTCGACGACGCCGACCTGCTCGACGCCGGGGTGATCTTCGGCACCGGCTTCGCGCCGTTCCGCGGCGGCCCCATCCAGTACGCGCGCAGTGAAGGCGCCGACAAGCTCAAGGCCAGGCTCGAACAGCTGGCTCAGCGCTATGGCGACCGCTTCCGGCCGAAGAACGGCTGGGAGCTTCCGGCGCTGGCACAGGGCAACGAGTAGCAAGCCGCGGGCATGGGAGGCGGCGCCAAGCCGTCTCCCGCCAGATCACCACATCAGGTCGTCAGGCACGCCATCGTCGCCCGCGCCGGCAGACGGATCAACCAGCAGCGCCAGCAGGTGCGGATCGATCTCGCGCACCTGCTCGGCAATCCCCCGGCTGACCAGCAGGTAACGGCCGCCGTGCTGCACCACGCCCAGTTCGCCGGCGTTGAGCGCCGCCAGTTGCGCGGCATCCACATGCACGCGGCGGATCTTGCCGGCGTACTCGAAATTGCGCGGGTGGTCGGCCTCGGCCTTGTTCAGCGCCTTGCCTTCGAGCAGCCGCTGGATCTGCTGCTTGCGCTCGCGCCGCAACCGGGCCTGTTCGGCGGCCTCGCGTTCGATCCGCTGGCGTTCGCGCGCCTCGGTCTGGGCGCGCAGCGCGTATGCCCTGGCCAGATCGATGTCCTGCTGGCCCTGCCCCGCTGGCCGTGCGGCGTGCGACGCCGCATGTGGCTTGCCGCCCTTGCGTACGGGCTTGCCCGACGACGGCGGGGGCGGGCGCCTGGGCTCGCGCGCCCGGTCCTGCTGGACCTGTTTGACGATGCCGCTCTTGAGCAGCTGATCGCGCAGGGAATCGGCCATGCGGGTAGTCCGTGATCGACGGTTGGAATGGATTGGCTCAGTAATGCGGCGGTGGCGGTTCGTTGTGCGGATCGTCGCCCTGCGCAATGCGCATCGACGCCATCTCGCCGCGCAGGTCGCGCAGCGCGCGCTCCAGTGCGGCGATCCGTTGCGACTGGTCGGCGTCCGCCGTGGTCAGCGCCTGCACCGCCTCGTCGATGAAGGTCAGCTTGACCTCCATCTCGTCGAGCCGGCGGGCGAGCATGTCGTTCGGGCCGTTCATTGCGGCGCTTGCAGGCTGCGGCCGCGGCCGATGCCATAGTAGGCCAGGCCCGCCTCCTCCACCACGGCCGGGTCGTACAGGTTGCGCCCGTCGAAGATGGCCGGCACCGCCAGCGCCGCGCGGATCGCTGCAAAATCGGGGCTGCGGAACGTTTTCCACTCGGTGACCACCGCCAGCACGTCGGCGCCCTGCACGGCGTCCATGGCGTGCTCGCACAGCACCAGATCGGCGCGCTCGCCGTACAGCCGCCGGGCTTCGTCGCGCGCTTCGGGATCGAACGCGCGCACCTTCGCGCCGGCTTCCCACAGCTGTTCCATCAGGCGCCGGCTGGAGGCCTCGCGCATGTCGTCGGTATTCGGCTTGAACGCGAGCCCCCACAGCGCAATCGTGCGGCCGGCCAGCTGGCCGTCGAAATGCCGCGAAATCAGCTCGAACAGCTTGCCCTTCTGCTGCCGGTTGACCGCCTCGACCGCACCGAGCAGGCGCGCCTCGTAGCCGTGCGCGTGCGCGGTGCGTTCCAGCGCCTGCACGTCCTTGGGAAAGCACGAACCGCCGTAACCGGCGCCCGGATAGATGAAGCTGTAGCCGATGCGCGGGTCGGAGCCGATGCCCTGGCGCACCAGTTCCACGTCGGCGCCCACGCGCTCGGCGATGTTCGCGATCTCGTTCATGAAGCTGATCTTGGTCGCCAGCATCGCGTTGGCGGCGTACTTGGTCAGCTCGGCCGAGCGCTCGTCCATCACCACCATGCGGTCGTGGTTGCGGTTGAACGGCGCGTACAGCTTGCGCAGCAACGCCACCGCGCGCGTGCTGGAAGCACCCACCACGATGCGGTCGGGGCGCAGGCAGTCTTCCACCGCGGCGCCTTCCTTCAGGAACTCCGGATTCGACACCACGTCGAATTCCACCGTGGCACGGCGCGCCGCCAGCTCGGCCGCGATGGCCTCGCGCACGCGGTCGGCGGTGCCCATCGGCACGGTCGACTTGTTCACCACCACGGCGTAACGCTCCAGATGCCGGCCGATGGTGGCGGCCACCTTCTGCACGTACTGCAGGTCGGCGCTGCCGTCCTCGTCCGGCGGGGTGCCGACGGCGATGAAGATCAGCTCGCCGTGGGCGATCGCCGGGGCCGCCTCGGTAGTGAAATCGAGCCTGCCGCTGGCGTGGTTGCTTTGCACGATCGACTCCAGGCCCGGCTCGTAGATCGGGACCTCGCCGCGCTTCAGCCGCTCGACCTTGCCCGCGTCGATGTCGACGCAGACCACGTGGTTGCCCATTTCCGCCAGGCAGGCACCGGTGACCAGGCCCACATAACCGGTACCGAAGATGGTGACTTTCATCATCGTTGCAGCAATCCCTTGAAAATCAAGCCGTCTATTCTAGCCGCTCGAGCGCGCCAGGCGGCAGCATGCCCGACGACGAAAAACGAAAGGGCGCGAATCGCTTCGCGCCCTTTCGCCGGATCGTTGCCGCAAGGCGGCGGTGGAACTTCGATTACTTGCCGGCCGGGGCACCCGCCGGCGTCGGACCGGTCTTGACCAGGGTCACATCGAAGATCAGCGTGGCATTCGGCGGCATCGGCGGCTGCGGCTCGGCGCCATAGGCCAGCGCAGCCGGGATGAACAGCTTGTAATGGCCGCCCACCTGCATCAGCTGCAGGCCTTCGCGGAAGCCCGGGATCACGCCGGCCAGCGGAATCTTGGCCGCGCCCGGCGGGTTGTGCTTGTCGGAGGCGTCGAACACCTGGCCGTCGACGAAGCTGCCGGTGTAGTTGATCTCGACCGTGTCATTCGGGCCCGGACGGGCGCCCGTGCCCTGGCTGAGCACCTGGTACTGCAGGCCAGACGCGGTGGTCTTCACGCCCGCCGCCGTCTTGTTCTTGGCCAGGAAGGCGTCGCCCTCAGTCTTGTTCTTGGCCGCCAGCTTGGTCATCTCGGCCTGATACTTGGCCTGGATCTTGGCCATGAAGGCTTCGTGCACCTGCTTGGCTTCGGTTTCGCTCATGGTCGGCTTCTGGCCGGACAACGCCGCCTTCACCGCATTGGCCACCGCGTTCGGATCCAGCTCGTCGCGCATGATCGGCGGAACCTGGGAAGCAATCTCCCAACCCACCACATAGCTGGCCTTCGCCTTGTCGACGGTACCGGCCGCGCCAGCGGTCTGGGCGACAGCGCTGGCCGTCATGCCCAGCGCCACGGCCATCGCGACCGCCGTCAGCGTGGGACGCAGAAAGTGCTTCATTCGTAACTCCCTCATGTATGGATATGCCGGCATTGCCGTCCGAGCCTCTCCGATAGAGGCAGGCTCCGCATTGTGCGGCGCTTGTCTGGTCTTGGCAACGAGTCCGGGCTGTGACCGTCAGTCGAGATAAAGGTTCAACCTTCCCGGGCGCCCGCGTGCGTCAGCCCGCGCCGTCCCCGGGCGGGGCGGGCTTTTCCAGGGTCTCCTTCAGCGCCGCCTGCAGCCGCGCATGCATCTTCACCAGGCCGCGCCACAGCACCACCGCCGCCAGCACGCCCAGCACGAGCAGGGACAGCGCGACGCCGCGGGGCGGCAGGATGGCCGAACTGAGTGCGCTCACCAGCAGCGCCAGCGCTAGCAGGGTGGCCAGCGGAATGACCCTCGCCAACACGTTGCGGATGGCCTGGGTGTAGGCGCCGGCAAACCGCTCGCGTATGCCGATCTCCGCCAGCAGCATGCCCAGCGCCCCGGCCTTGCGGTAGACCGCGATCAGCATGGGCAGCGACAGGAACAGCGCGGCGGCCCAGATCAGCGTGTGGCGCAGCTCCCGGTCGATCCCCAGCATCGAGAACCAGCTCCAGTTGTGCGCATTGACGTAGGCGCCGATCACGAACAGCGCCACCACCAGCAGCACGTTGATGCCGATATGCCACAGCAGGCGGCGGAACATGGCGGCGATCGCCGCGTTTTCATCGACCGGCTTGAGGTTCTCCAGCCAACCGCTGTAGCTGGTCGCCAGCAACCTCAACGAACGCGGGGTCAACCTGCGCAGGCCATCGGCCAGAGCGTCGGCGGAACGGGTCAGGTAGGGCGAGGTGGCCATGCACAGCACCGAGACCGCCACCGCGATCGGATAGATGAAATCGCTGATGACACCGAGTGAAAGCCCCAGCGTGGCGATGACGAAGGAGAACTCGCCGATCTGCGCCATGCCCAGGCCGGCACGCAGCGCCGTGCGTGGTTCATGCCCGATCATGAAAACGCCCAGGCCGCAGGTCAGCGTCTTGCCGACGATGACGACTGCAGCGATCAGCAGCGCTGGCAGCGCGTATTGCAGCAGCATCGCCGGGTCGATCTTCAGACCGATCGCCACGAAGAACAGCGCCGCGAACATGTCGCGCAGCGGCTCCACCAGGTGCAGCACCCTGCCCACGCTGCGCGACTCGGCCACCACCGCGCCGGCCAGGAAAGCGCCCAGCGCCACGCTGAAACCCATCCATGCCGCGAACAGGCTGGCACCGAAACAGATGCCGAGCACGCTGACCAGCAGCGTTTCGTCGCGATCGAAACCGGCAACGTAATCCACCAGCCGCGGCAGCAACAACAAGCCCAGGATCATCCCGACGATCACGAACAGGCCCAGGTGGCCGACCAGCGCGAACGCAGTCTCCGCCTGCACCGAGCCGCCGATCGCCACCGCGGTGAGCAAGGTCAGCATGACGATGGCCAGCATGTCCTCGGCCACCAGCAGCCCGACCACCAATTGCGCGAACGGTTGCTGCCGCTGGCCGCCTTCCGCCAGCGTGCGCGTCGCCACCATGGTGGAGGACAGCGAAATGATCGCGCCAAGAAAGAGTGCGTCCTTGCCGCTCCAGCCGAACAGGCCGCCGATGCCGTAGCCGATCCACAGCATCAGCCCGACCTCGGCCACGGCCGCGACCAGCACGCCGACACCGACCTCGCGCAGCTTGCGCACGCTGAACTCGAGGCCCAGGGTGAACATCAGCAGCACCACGCCGAGATTGGAGATGTCGTCGATCGCGCGCGGATCGCCCACCAGCACGCCCGGCGTGTGCGGCCCGATCAGCACGCCGGCCAGGATGTAGCCCAGCAGCACCGGTTGCCGCATCCGCTGGAACAGGATCGTGGTGGCGCCGGCCACGATCATCACCACGGCCAGGTCGCGGATGAAGCCGATTTCGTGCATGCATCAACCCTGTAGAAGAACGCGCGAATCGCTGCAGCTTAAACGAAGCACGACGGCATCCAGCCGGATCGCCGGACGGGACGATGGCGGCGGACAATTTCGCATCGACATGCACAAAAAAGCTTGACGGACATGTTGGTCGCACCTATTCTTCTCGGCTTCCAGCGGCGGGGCCATAGCTCAGCTGGGAGAGCGCCTGCATGGCATGCAGGAGGTCGGCGGTTCGATCCCGCCTGGCTCCACCATTGATTCAGTGCAAGTCCTTTTGCGAGAACCCGCACTTCCATGTGCGGACTTTTCGAAAAAGCAACGTCCCCATCGTCTAGAGGCCTAGGACATCACCCTTTCACGGTGGCGACCGGGGTTCGAATCCCCGTGGGGACGCCAAGTTGGCTCGCGGAAAGCGTTGCAAACGCGGAGTGGTAGTTCAGTCGGTTAGAATGCTGGCCTGTCACGCCGGAGGTCGCGGGTTCGAGTCCCGTCCACTCCGCCATTATTCGAGCAAAGAGCCCGCCTTGCGCGGGCTTTTTGCTGTGGTGTCAGTGTACTGGTGCGCTCATCCGTGTGCACAAGGATCAAGAAGCAGCCACCCATGGCTGCACTTGCTTGTACCTACGCGCTTGTACCTATGCGCTTGTACCTGCGCGCTGGAAGGTCAAAAAGCGGCCATCCCTGGCCGTACTTTCAAATAAGGCTGCCGCCTTCCGGCAGTCCAGGTTGCGGCTGCAGCGTGCCGACGGAGTGTCCCTGCTCGGCCAGATATTCCAGCCAGCGCGAAAGGAATCCGTTCATGCGCAGACGATGCTGGAACACGGTATGCGCCGGCGGGAACGGTCCCAGCACCTGCCACAGGTGGCGGCCGGGATGGCAGTGCAAGGCTTCCGCCACGTGCGCGTCGGTATACATGCGCAACTGTGCCGACGGCGCGCGCTGGCCGGTATGTGCGTCGACGAAATCGTAGGTGAGCTCCAGCTCCAGCGTGTACGGGTGGCACTCCTGCAGGTACAGGTGCACATCCAGCCCGTCGCCGGCGTCGGAGACGTAGCGGCCCGGCGCCAGCTGCTGCGGCGCGAACAGCCGCGTCAGCCGATGATAGTTCTCCGCGTACAGCCCCATCAGGAACTCGAAGCGTCCCGGCAACAGGCTGCGGCGGTTGTCCAGTACGACGCTCATGCGAAACGCGGGCTCCTGTCAGAACATGGTCCGCTCGATACCGAAGCGGTCGAAGATCTTGCTGGCGATCTCCTCGATCGACACATGCGTGGTGTTGAGGCTGGGGATGCCGGCCTGGCGCATCAGCCGATCGGCCTGTTCCAGTTCCCAGCGGCACTGCTGCAAGGTGGCGTAGCGGCTGCCGGCGCGACGCTGCTCGCGGATCTGCGCCAGCCGCACCGGGTCGATGGTCAGTCCGTACAGCCGGTCCCGGTACGGACGCAGGCGCGACGGCAGTTCGAGTTTCTCGAGGTCCTCGTCGGTCAGCGGATAATTGGCGGCGCGCACCCCGTAATGCAAGGCCATGTAGAGGCAGGTCGGCGTCTTGCCCGAGCGCGACACGCCCACCAGGATCAGGTCGGCCTCGGCGTAGTTCACGTCGATGCCGTCGTCATGCGTGAGCGCATAGTTGGTGGCGTTGATACGTGCTTCGTACTTGTCGAAATCGACCAGTCCGTGCGAGCGGTTCACCAGGCCGGTGCGCTTGGTGCCGAGCTCGTCCTCCAGCGGGCCGATGAACGGCGCGAACACGTCCAGCATCAGCGCGCCACTGGTGGCGACGATCTCGCACAGTGCGCGATCGGCCATGGTGTTGACCACGATCGGCCGCTGCCCGGTCTGCGCGTAGTTGGTCTTGATCCGCAGCGCGGCGGTTTCCGCCTTGTGCGCATTGTCGGTGAATGGCAGCCGATGCTTGTCGAATCGCATGCCCTCGAACTGCGCCAGGATGCTGTTGCCGATCGTCTCCGCGGTGATGCCGGTGGAGTCGGAGATGAAGAAAACCGTTCGCTGCATACGGGGTCCTGCCTGGGGTAGGCGTTTGGGGCACCTTAGCGCAAGCGGGAAATCAACCGCCAGCTGACTGGTATGCCGTTGGAATGACATCTGCCTGCAATGGTCTTCTTGTGCCGCGCACCATCCGCAGCGGACAATACCAGTTCTTTGCAACCCGCTCCGGGCCTTCGTGGCGCGCCCATTCCACTTACCTGCAGTGCTTTCCATGAGGAGACACCCTTGAACGACCTGGTGCTTTGGCTCGACCACCTGCGCATGACCGACCTGGGCAAGGTCGGCGGCAAGAACGCCTCGCTCGGCGAGATGATCGGCAACCTCGCCAAGCTCGGCGTGTCGGTGCCCGGCGGCTTCGCCACCACCGCCAGCGCGTTCCAGCAATACCTGGAAAAGAGCGGGCTGGCCAAGCGCATCCAGGAGCGGCTGGCGTCGCTCGATGTCGACGACGTCGACACCCTGGTGGCGGCTGGCAAGGAGATCCGCGGCTGGATCATCGACACCGCCCTGCCGGCCGAGCTCGAGCAGGCCATCCGCGACGCCTACGCCAAGCTGTGCAAGGACGCCGGCGCCGACAATATCGCCGTGGCGGTGCGCTCTTCGGCGACGGCGGAAGACCTGCCCGACGCCTCGTTTGCCGGCCAGCAGGAAACCTTCCTCAACGTGATCGGCATTGACGACGTGCTGTACAGGGTCAAGGAAGTCTTCGCCTCGCTGTACAACGACCGCGCCATCGCCTACCGCGTGCACCAGGGCTTCAAGCACGAGGACGTGTCCCTGTCCGCCGGCGTGCAGCTGATGGTGCGCTCGGACGTGGGTGCCGCCGGCGTGCTGTTCACGCTGGACACCGAGTCGGGCTTCCGCGACGTGGTGTTCGTCACCGGCAGCTATGGTCTGGGCGAGATGGTCGTGCAGGGCGCAGTGAACCCCGACGAGTTCTACGTGTTCAAGCCCACGCTGAAGGCCGGCAAGCCCGCCCTGCTCCGCCGCAGCCTCGGCGCCAAGCAGTTGCGCATGGTCTATTCCAGCGTGCCGGGCGAGCGGGTGAAAACCGAAGACACTCCGGCCGAACTGCGCAACCGCTTCTGCATCAGCGATGCAGACGTGCAGGAGCTGGCGAAGCAGGCGCTGATCATCGAGCAGCACTATGGCCGTCCGATGGACATCGAGTGGGCGAAGGACGGCTACAGCGGCAAGCTGTACATCGTGCAGGCACGTCCGGAAACGGTGAAATCGCGCGCCCATGCCACCCAGCTCGAGCGCTTCCAGCTCAACGAGAAGGGCAAGGTGCTTGCCACGGGCCGCGCCATCGGCCAGAAGATCGGCGCCGGCAAAGCGCGCGTGGTCCGCTCGCTGGCCGACATGAACAAGGTGCAGAACGGCGACGTACTGGTGGCCGACATGACCGACCCCGACTGGGAGCCGGTGATGAAGCGCGCCTCGGCGATCGTCACCAATCGCGGCGGCCGCACCTGCCACGCGGCGATCATCGCGCGCGAGCTGGGCGTGCCCGCCGTAGTCGGCACCGGCAACGCGCTGGAGCTGATCCCGGACGGCGCCGACGTCACCGTGTCCTGCGCCGAAGGCGACACCGGCACGATCTACGAGGGCCTCCTGAAGTTCGAGCGCATCACCGCCGACCTCGGCGCGATGCCCGAGGCCCCGCTGAAGATCATGATGAACGTGGCCAACCCCGAGCGCGCGTTCGACTTTGGCTTGCTGCCCAACGCCGGCATCGGCCTGGCCCGACTGGAGATGATCATCGCCAGCCACATCGGCGTACACCCGAAGGCGCTGCTGGAATATGCCAAGCAGGATGCCGAGACCAAGGCGAAGATCGATGAACGCATGGCTGGCTACGCCGATCCGGTGTCGTTCTACGTCGACCGCCTCGCCGAGGGCATCGCCACCATCGCCGCCTCGGTCTACCCGAAGCCGGTGATCGTGCGCCTGTCCGACTTCAAGTCCAACGAATACGCCGGTCTGATCGGCGGCTCGCGCTACGAGCCGCACGAGGAAAACCCGATGATCGGCTTCCGTGGCGCCAGCCGCTACATCGACCCGAGTTTCGAGGCGGCATTCGCGCTGGAGTGCCAGGCGGCCAAGCGCGTGCGCGAGGTGATGGGTCTGACCAACGTGTGGGTGATGATCCCGTTCGTGCGCACGCTCGGCGAAGGCCGCAAGGTGATCGAGGCGCTGGCAAAGAACGGCCTCAAGCAGGGCGAGCACGAGCTCAAGGTCATCATGATGTGCGAGGTGCCCTCGAACGCCCTGCTTGCCGACGAGTTCCTGGACATCTTCGATGGCTTCTCGATCGGCTCCAACGACCTCACCCAGCTCACCCTGGGCCTGGACCGCGATTCGTCCATCGTCGCCGGCCTGTTCGACGAACGCGATCCGGCGGTGAAGAAGCTGCTGGCGATGGCGATCAAGACCGCGCGCGCCAAGGGCAAGTACATCGGCATCTGCGGCCAGGGTCCCAGCGACCACCCGGACCTGGCCGAGTGGCTGATGGAACAGGGCATCGAATCGTTGTCGCTGAACCCGGACACCGTCGTCGACACCTGGCTGCGGCTGGCGAAAAAGAAGGCTGGCTGAGCCGCCACCGCCTGCCGCCAAGCCCGCACACCCACGCCGCAGACGAGCAAAGGGCCGGAATCAACCGGCCCTTTTTCGGCGCGCGACCGCCGGATTCAGCTGCAACGCACGAGCAATGCCGTGACGTTGTCGTCGCCGCCACTGTCGAGAGCGCTCAACAGCAACTGGTCCACGCACTCCTGGGCAGCCAGGTCGGTACGCGCCACCACCCGCGCGATCGAGGTGTCACTGACGCCCTCGGTCAATCCGTCGCTGCACAGCAGGAAGCCCATGCCCGGTTCCAGTTGCCCCCGCGCCATGCCGATATGCAGTTGTTCGATGGCGGTCACGCCCAGCGCCTGAGTCAGCACGTTGCGCTGCGGATGCTGGGCCGCCTGCGTCGGATCGAGCTGGCCGGCTTCGACCAGTGCCTGCACCAATGAGTGGTCGTGGCTGATCTGCCTCAGCTCCTTCTTCCACAGGTAGATCCGGCTGTCGCCGACCCAGGCGACCTCGTAGCCTTCGCCGACGATGCGCAGCGCAGCGACGGTGGTGCCCATGGGCAGCACGTCGAAGCTGGGTCGGGCGTGCGCAAGCAGTCGCTCCGCGGCGGTGCGCGCGGCCTCGACCAGGCCATGCCCCTGGCCGACCAGTTCGACCACGGTGTCACGCACCAGCGCCGACGCCACCTCGCCATGCTGATGCCCGCCCATGCCATCGGCCACCAGGAACAGGCCAAGCGAGGCATCGGCGTAATAAGTGTCCTCATTGCGCGTGCGGCGCAGGCCGACGTGCGTTCCGTGTCCGAATTCGATCATGGGTTTTCAGCGGGTGCGATCCGCTGCAGCATGCCGGAAGCGCGGGTTGTTGTCACGGCAAGTTCGCTCGCGTATGATTCCCGGCTCGCATGCGCCACCATGCACCGCACCGGAGAGGTGGCAGAGTGGTCGAATGTACCTGACTCGAAATCAGGCGTACGTGCAAGCGTACCGTGGGTTCGAATCCCACCCTCTCCGCCAGAAAAGCAAAACGCCCCCAAGTGGGGCGTTTTGCTTTTCTAGTGGCGATGGCTGGATGAGAACCCACCGGTTCGACAAATTCGTCAGGAACGAATTTGGACAGCCGAAGGCTGGCCCCGCAGCGCGCAGCGCGAAGGGGTTCAGCCCATGGATGGGCCGAACAATCCCACCTGCAGCCCACTCTCGCGGGGCATCTTGCTTGTCACGCTGAACGCATCACCCCAACCGCCGCCACACGCTCTGCCCTTCCGCGCTGCCCTTGTCCAGCGCATCCAGACGTTGCTCGTGCGCCGACAACTCCTCCATTGAGGCACGCAGCACCTGCGGCCGCGCGTGCAGCACCATCGGCGCCGTCACCACTACGTCGAGCTGTTCGCTCGCACCCTCGAAGCCAAGGTCGAAGGCCACCTGCCCCGAGGTCATCGCCAGGTACACATCGGCCAGCAGCTGCGCGTCGATCAGGCCGCCGTGAAGGTCGCGCCGCGAGTTGTCCACGCCGAGCCGCTTGCACAGCGCATCGAGGCTGTTGCGCTGGCCGGGGTAGCGCTCGCGCGCCATCGCCAAGGTGTCCAGCACGCTGCAGCGGTCGCCGATGCGCCCATAGGATTCGCCCAGCCGCGCCAGCTCGGCATCGAGGAAGCCCACGTCGAAGCTGGCATTGTGGATGACCAGCTCGGCGCCATCGACGAAAGCGAGGAACTCGTCCACCTTGTCGGCGAACAGCGGCTTGTCGACCAGATGCTCATCGCGGATGCCGGTGACCTGGCTGGCGCCCTCGTCCATCGCGCGCCCGGGGTTGAGGTAGGTCTGCCAGTGACGGCCGGTGAGTCGGCGCTCCACCATTTCCACGCAGGCGATTTCCACCAGCCGATGACCCTGGCGCACTTCCAGGCCGGTGGTTTCGGTGTCGAGAACGATCTGCCTCATGCCCTGCCCTTCAACAGTTCGGCCTGTTCGCGCGCGGCCTGGTCGACGCGTTCATTCTCGCTGTGGCCGTTGTGGCCTTTCACCCACTGCCAGCGCACCTGGTGGTCGCCGATCGCATCGGACAGGCGCTGCCACAAGTCCTGGTTCTTCACCGGCTTCCGGTCGGCAGTGCGCCAGCCGTTCGCGCGCCATTTAGGCAGCCACTGCTCGATGCCCTGCATCACGTAGCGCGAGTCCGTGGTGAGGGTCACCCGGCACGGCCGCCTCAATGCTTCCAGCGCACCGATCGCGGCCATCAGCTCCATCCGGTTGTTGGTGGTAGCCGGGTCCCCGCCGGCCAACATGCGTTCGCTGCCCTTGGCCCGCAACAATGCGGCCCAGCCGCCCGGCCCCGGATTGCCGAGACAGGCGCCGTCGGTAAATGCTTCCACTTCGCTCATCGTTGCCCACGTACTCCATTGGAAATCACAGAGCCGCGCTGCGCCGGGTCCCCGGCGACAGCCGACCATTCGCCGGCACGCGCACCGACGCCGGCTTGAGCCGCAGCGGCGTGGCCAGGCGCCGACGCTTGCGCGCCACCAGCACATAGCCGCCACCGAAAGCGCCGGCGAGCGTATGCCGCGCGGTCTTTCCTCCCGGCCACACGCTGCCCACCCGCTGCAGCTGCTCGATCGTCATGCCGGCCAGCTCGAGCTGGCGTCGAAGCCGCCACGGCATCTGCAGGGCCGGGGGCCTGCGACGCGCATGCCAGCGGCACCATGGCGACCAGCCGCTGAACGGGTGCATCCCGGTCAACGCCAGCACGCCGCCCGGCGCCAGCACGCGTACCGCCTCATCGAGCAGGTTCGAGGGCAGCGGCGCCACCTCCAGCGCATGCCGCAGCAACACCAGTTCAAACGCATCGTCGATGAAGGGCAAGGGCTCGTCCGCGGCGGCCCGCAGATCACCCACGAAGCGTCCTTCCAGCAGGTGCAGGCTGGTCCAGCAGCCGAGCATCGGCAGCGCCGGCGGCGCATCGCCGCGGACAGCGCCCAGCAACAGCGCATGGACGCCGGCACAACGCTGCAGGGCCGGCTTCAGCGCGCAGCTCTGCGCATCCAGCAAACGACGCAACGGCGCGCTGGCATAGATGAGGTCATCACGTTGTTGCTTGCGGCTGACCCGGTCGTTCATCTGAAGGAGTGTAGCCGCTGGCGACATCGCGCAGCAGGTCGCAGGCGAGACGGAACTGCCGCACGCTGCTGAACAGCAGCGCCGCGGGTTAACGTTCTGCTAACGAGCGAGTATCGACGCCCCTTTATATTCGACCGCCTCATGCGCGCCCCGGATGGCTGCGTCTGTCGTTCCACAGGGAAGACACCCGGTTCGCCGGATGTTCCCCAAACGCAGCGGAGCCCGCCTTGCATCTCATCCCGTTACCGGCGCTGACCGACAACTACATCTGGCTGCTGCACGACGACGACGGCAACGCGATCGTGGTCGACCCGGGCGATGCCGCGGTGGTCGAGCAGGCACTGGCCACGCATCGTCTGCAACTGCGTGCGATTTTGCTGACCCATCACCACCACGACCATATCGGCGGCGTGCCGGCCCTGCGCGAACGCCACGACGTTCCGGTCTACGCGCCCGACGACGAACGCATTGCCAGCGTGACCATACGAGTGCGCGACGGCGATCGGGTCGAGCTGGCCGCCCCCTCTGCGCACTTCGAGGTGATCGCGATTCCCGGCCACACGCTCAGCCACGTCGCCTACGTCGGCGCCGGTTTCCTGCTGTGCGGCGATACCTTGTTCAGCCTGGGCTGCGGTCGCCTGTTCGAGGGCACGCCGGCGCAGATGCTCGCCTCGCTGGATCGCCTCGCGCAATTGCCTGGCGATACCCTGGTATGCGCCGGCCACGAGTACACCGAAGCCAACGGGCGCTTCGCGCGCACCATCGAACCAGCCAATGCGGACCTGCGGCAACGGCTGCAGGAAGTGGCCGCGCTGCGCGGGCAACTTCGACCGACCCTGCCGGTGCCGCTTGCCCGCGAGCGGGCGACCAATCCGTTCCTGCGCGTCGACGCCGACGCCGTCATCGCCTGGGGCGGGCGGCAGGGCGCCGGCCATGGCCGCACCGCGCGCTTTGCGGCCATGCGCAGTGCCAAAGACGGATTCGCCGGATGAGGCGGGCTGCCCGCTTTCTGCCGGCATTTCTGGCGATGGCGCTCGCTGCCTGCGCCAGCGCTCCCACACACAGCCCCCAACCGCCGACCGCAGTGAACCCGCCGGCATCCCCGGTTTCCGCCGAAACCGCAGCCCCGGCTGCCGAACCTGCGCCCGCTCCCGAGGCAGACGTCTGGGAGCGCTTGCGCAGCAGCTTTGCCATGCCGGGTTGCGACGCCGACCCCGCCGTGCTGGCGTGGGCCAGATACTACACGCGCCATCCGCGGCAGTTCGAAAGCCAGCTGCAGGCGGTGCTGCCGCGTCTGGTCTACGTGCAGCAAGTGGCGGACCGCTACGACGTCGCCGGCGAGTTCGTGCTGCTGCCCTGGGTAGAAAGCCGCTTCCAGCCGGTAGCTGCGCGCAAGCGCCGCCCGGCCGGCATGTGGCAGATCATGCCGGTGACCGCCGGCGCGATGGGGCTGCGTGTCGATGGCCACTACGACGGCCGGCTCGACGTGCCCGCCGCCGCCAACGCCGTGATGAAACTGCTCGAGCAGTACCACGAACAGTTCCAGGACTGGCGCGTGGCCGATTACGCGTACAACGCCGGCGAATTCAAGATACGCCAGATGATCCGGACGCACGGCATGCCCGCGGAGCAGCCAGCGATCCCGCACTTGCCCGTGCGCAAGGTGACGCGCGAACACCTGACCAGGCTGCTCGGCATGGCTTGCGTAGTACGCGAACCGGAACGCTTCAACGTCAGCCTGCCCACGCTGCCGGACGAACAGCAGTTGGTGCAGACCGGGATCTCCCGCTCGATGCCGATCACGCGGGCGGCTGATCACGCCGGCATGTCGGTGGAGGCGTTGAGACACCTCAACCCGGCGTTCCGCAGCAATACGATCGATGCCAGCAAGGCCCCCTACCTGATCCTGCCGGCCCGCCACGCCCGCCAGTTCCGCGATGCCCTACTCGAACAAGCCAGCAGCGCCGGCGGCGATTTGCTGGCCGGCCCGGGCGGCGGCGACATCGCGGCCAGGCCGGCGCCTGAGGCAAGCATGGTCCGGAAGACCCATACCGTGAGGCGCGGCGACAGCCTGTGGCAGATCGCCCGCGTCTATTCGATCAGCGTCAGCCAGCTGCAGCGCTGGAACCGCCTGGGCGGCCATGCACTGAAGCCTGGCCAGACCCTGACGGTAAGCGCGCCGAACCAGGAAAGGTCCGAAGAACTGCCGTCACCCGTGCAAAAGCGGGGATGACGAGCCAGAACAGAATCCCTGGCTCCATTGCCCGAACGGCAAGCGCCGCACCATCCGCACTATCGGTGTTCCACTGCAGCACTCGGCAGTCCCCGCCGTACGTGAAAAGGGGTAGCCGAAAACTGGCTGCCCCTTCTGCATGGTGCCGGTCGCGTCCGCTCGCCGACGACTCAGAGTCGCTGTTGGTTGATCTTGATCTTGGTCTTCGCCCTGAGCTGGTCGATCAACTCGCGCGTGGCTTCATAGCCGTAGGCCTGGGCCATCTGCTGGCGCAGCGACTCGCGCTGCTCCGGCGGCACCTTCGACAAGTCACCGTCCTGCACCTTGTCGACGGCCAGCAGCACATAGCTGCCGTCCTGCATGTCCACCGCGGCGTACTGCGGCTTGCCCGCCGCCGGGTGCGGCAGCAGGAACGCCTGCGTCAGCAGCGGCGCCGGCATCTGCGCACGCCGGACCACTTCGTTCGCCGTAGTGATGCTGGCACTCAGCGATTTCGCTACATCGTCCATCGACTCGCCTTTGCGCAGGCGGGCCAAGGCGTCGTCGGCCTGCTTCTTCTCGATGGCGGCGACGCGCGCGTCGAGGATCCTCTGCTGCACGTCGGCCCGCACTTCCGCCAGCGGCCTGGCCGCCGCGGCCACGTGCTGGTCGATATGAATAACCACCGAGTGGTTGTTGCCCAGCTCGATCAACCCCGAGTTGTTGCCCTGGACCAGCACGTCGTCACTGAACGCCGCCGCGATCACCTTCGGGTTCGCCGCCACGCCCTCGCCACCTTTGCGCGTGAACAGCGCCGTGGTCTTGATCGGCAGCTTCAGGGCGACCGAGGCCGGCTCCAGCGAAGTCGGGTTCTGGTAGGTGTTGTCGGACATCTTGCCCGCGACGTCGTTGTAGGTACGGTCGCGTTCGGCAGTGGTCGCTTCCTTGACCAGCTGCTCGCGCACCTCCTCGAACGGCTTCGATTCGCCACTGCGGATGTCGCGCAGCCAGATGATGTGGTAGCCGTCGGAGGACAGCACCGGCTTGGAAATCTGCCCCTTCTGCATCGCGAACAGGGCCGAATCGAAGGCTTCGTTGGTCACGCCCTTTTCCAGCCAGCCCAGGTCGCCACCCAGGCGACGGGAACCCAGGTCCTGCGAATCCTGCTCGGCCAGCTTGGCGAAGTCGCCCGGGTTGGCCTCCGCAGCGATCTTCTCGGCCTTCGCCAGGGCGGCCTTCTGCTGCTCCGGCGTGGCGTTGGCCGGCACGTTGATCAGGATGTGCGAGACCTGCCGCTGTTCCGGCTGCACGAAACGCTGCTTCTCGCTCGCGTAGCGCTTCTTCAGCTCCTCGTCGCTCGGCTCGGCCGCCAGCGGCAGGTCGGCGCCGACGACTTCGACGTACTTCACCGAGACCTGCTCGGGGTTCATGTAATCGGCCTGGTGCGCCTTGTACCAGCTTTCGATCTCGGCATCGCTGACCGCGTTGTTCTCCAGCGCGGGACGCGGCAGCTGGAAGTAGCGCAGGTCGCGGCGCTGGCTGAGCAGCTTCAGGAAGCCGTCGAGCTGGGCGTCACTGGTGCTGGTGCTGGCGCTGATCGCCGCCGGCAGCAACTGGGTGGCCAATGACGCGCGGATCTCGTTTTCGAATATCTCCGGCGTCTTGTACTGGCTGGTGAGCCATGCGCGGTAGCTGGTGGCGTCGAACTGGCCGTTGACCTGGAACGCCGGGATCGAGGCGATGTAATCACGCATGGACAGATCCGAAACCCGCAGGCCCCAGTCCGTATTGGCCTGCAGCAGCAACTGCTCGTCGATCATGCCGTCGAGGATGCGAAGCTTCGTCTCGTTCTTTTCGAAGGCGCTGGAATCGAAATGCTCGCCCTGCTGTTCGGCTGCCTGCTGCCGCAGCTGGTTCACGCGATCCTGATAGGCGCGCTGGTCGATCTCGTGCTTGCCGACCTTCGCCACGAAGGCGTCGTCGTTGGACATGAAGTAGCTCTCCATGCCGAACAGCGACATCGCCAGGACGGCGAGGCCGAGCACGATGATGGACGGCCATCCGTGCATCTTGTTACGCATTGCCTGCAGCATTGCAATCTTCCCGCAAGGTGGTGAAAGCGCATGATGCGCGGATGGAACAAACCGCCTGCCGACGTGCGTGCAGGACCGCGCGTGCGCACATCGCTCAAATGACAAGGGCGCCACACGGGCGCCCTTGCGAACTGTGGCGGAGTGGACGGGACTCGAACCCGCGACCTCCGGCGTGACAGGCCAGCATTCTAACCGACTGAACTACCACTCCGCATTTTTCTGGTGGGTGCTGTAGGGATCGAACCTACGACCACCGCCTTGTAAGGGCGACGCTCTACCGCTGAGCTAAGCACCCGAAACCAAGCGTTAGCCGCTTAGTTTAGGGCATCTTTGAGGGTCTTGCCAGCCTTGAAGGCAGGCACCTTCGAGGCCTTGATCTTGATCGCCTCGTTGGTGCGCGGGTTGCGGCCGGTACGGGCAGCGCGCTTGCGCACCGTGAACGTGCCGAAGCCCACCACCGAGACATCCTCACCTTTCTTCAACGACTTCTGCACGGTCTCGAAGAAGGCTTCGAGAGCACGGCCAGCGTCGGCCTTGGTCAGCTCGGCCTTCTCGGCGATGGCATTGATCAGATCGGTTTTATTCATTGAAAAACTCCCTTGTTCGGATTTCGTCAGTGCGGTCGGTACGGAGACGGACAGCAGCGACATGGATGGTTGGCTCATGCCTGGGCCGTAACGCAACCCCGCATCGCTGCGCTGACATACAACGCCGGGACTGCGGTAGCGCCTTTATACCAGTGCCCTGCCGGGCTCCGCAACACAAGTCACAGCAAGGTTTCCCGGAGATTCACCACTTGCGGAAACGCTTGCAAAACCGATACCGCGGGAGCAGTGGGACAACTTCGTCGACCCACGGGGAAAAACAAAAAAAGTGCCCTGCATGGCAGGGCACTTCGGATGGAACACCACCGGTGAAGCAACACCGGGCGAATCAGTGCGTCAACGAGTGCCCTTCCGTCGACTCGCCGGCAACCGCAGCGGGGGTGGTTTCCTTGGCCGGATTCGGCTGCAACGGGCGCTCCAGGGCGATATCCAGCACCTCGTCGATCCAGCGCACCGGATGGATCTCCAGCGACGAGGTGATGTTGGCCGGCATGTCCACCAGGTCCTTCTTGTTGTCCTCCGGAATGATCACCGTGGTGATCCCGCCGCGATGCGCCGCCAGCAGTTTTTCCTTGAGGCCGCCGATCGGCAGCACGCGGCCGCGCAGGGTGATCTCGCCGGTCATGGCCACCTCCGAACGCACCGGCACCTTGGTCAGCACGGAAACCAGCGCGGTGCACATGGCGATGCCGGCGCTGGGGCCGTCCTTCGGCGTGGCGCCCTCGGGCACGTGCACGTGGATGTCGAACTTCTGATGGAACTCCGGATCGATGCCCAGCCGGTCGGCGCGCGCGCGCACCACCGACAGCGCCGCCTGGATCGATTCCTTCATCACGTCGCCAAGCTGGCCGGTATGCACCAGCCGACCCTTGCCTGGAACCACCGAGGCCTCGATGCTGAGCAGCTCGCCGCCAACCTGGGTCCAGGCCAGCCCGGTGACCAGGCCCACCTCGTTCTGCAGTTCCTTGCGGCCGAAGTCGAAGCGGCGCACGCCCAGATAGTGGTCCAGGTTGGACGAATCCACCTTGACCCGGTCGGGGCCGGCCTTCGCCTTGCCCTTGGCCGCCTTCGCCGGCGAAGCTTTCGCCTTGGCCTTCTTCACCTGACCCAGGGCCAGCTCCTTGACCACCTTGCGGCAGATCTTGGAGATCTCGCGTTCCAGGTTGCGCACGCCCGACTCGCGCGTGTAATAACGCACGATGTCGCGCAAGGCACCCTCGGTGACGCTGAGTTCCTCCGGCTTCAGACCGTTCGCCTTGAGCTGCTTCGCCAGCAGGTATTTCTGTGCAATGCCGAGTTTCTCGTCCTCGGTATAGCCGGGGATGCGGATGACTTCCATGCGGTCCAGCAGCGGGCCGGGAATGTTCAGCGAATTGGCGGTGGCGACCCACATCACCTCGGAAAGGTCCAGATCGACCTCGAGGTAATGATCGTTGAACGCGTGGTTCTGCTCCGGGTCGAGCACTTCCAGCAGCGCCGACGACGGGTCGCCGCGGAAGTCCATCGACATCTTGTCGATCTCGTCCAGCACGAACAGCGGGTTCTTCGTGCCGATCTTGTTGATGTTCTGCACGATGCGGCCCGGCATCGAGCCGATATAGGTGCGCCGATGGCCGCGGATCTCGGCTTCGTCACGCACGCCACCGAGGCTCATGCGCACGAATTTCCGGTTGGTGGCCTTGGCGATCGACTGGCCGAGCGAGGTCTTGCCCACGCCGGGCGGGCCGACCAGGCACAGGATCGGCCCCTTCATCGTCGACACGCGCTGCTGCACGGCGAGGTATTCGAGGATGCGCTCCTTGACCTTTTCCAGGCCGAAGTGGTCGGCGTCGAGCACCTCCTGCGCCAGCTGAAGGTCCTTGCGCACCTTGCTGCGCTTTTTCCACGGCACGCCAACCAGCCAGTCGAGGTAGTTACGCACCACGGTGGCCTCGGCCGACATCGGCGACATCTGCTTGAGCTTGCCGAACTCCTGCCGCGCCTTGGTCAGCACGGCCTTGGGCATGCCGGAGCCTTCGATCTTCTTCTGCAGCTCCTCGATCTCGTTGGGGCCATCCTCGCCGTCGCCGAGCTCCTTCTGGATCGCCTTCATCTGCTCGTTGAGGTAGTACTCGCGCTGGCTCTTCTCCATCTGCGACTTGACCCGGCCGCGGATGCGCTTCTCGACCTGCTGCAGGTCCATCTCGCCGTCGACCAGGCCGATCAGCAGTTCCAGCCGCAGGCCGACATCGGCGGTTTCCAGCACCTTTTGCTTGTCGGCCATGCGCACGGACAGGTGCGCGGCGATGGAATCGGCCACGCGTGAGGGGTCGTCGATGCCGGACAGGCTGGCCAGCACTTCCGGCGGCAGCTTGCGGCTCTGCTTGACCAGTTGCTCGAACAGCGAGATCAGCGTGCGCGAGACCACGTCGAGCTCACGCTCCTTGGCGTTGTAGACCGGCTCGATCACCCGCGAGCGGGCGGTGAGCATGCCGTCTTCTTCCTTGAAGTCTTCCACCGACACACGCGACTGGCCTTCGACCAGCACCTTGACCGTGCCGTCGGGCAGCTTCAGCAGTTGCAGCACGCCCGCGAGCGTACCGACCTGGTGCAGGTCGGTGATCTCCGGATCGTCGATATCCGGACTCTTCTGCGCAATCAGCAGGATCTGCCGCTCGCCTTCCATCGCGCGTTCCAGCGCACGCATGGACTTGTCGCGACCGACAAACAACGGGATGACCATGTGCGGATAAACCACCACGTCGCGCAACGGCAACACCGGCAGAGCGTCCAGCACAACAGGAAGGGGGGCGTTCTTGGCCATGGAGGAAGGGTCCCTCGAATCTGGATCTGGTTTCGTCCCGACACTGCGCCGGGCCTTGCAACTCGTCAAGTGGAGGCAGGCGGGAGCCTACTCAAGTCAGGCGATCAAAACAGAAACGGCCCCGGCGAAACCGCCGGAGCCGTCGTCAGCACCGCCGAGGCAGGAAATCAGGCGGCGTCGCCGCCGTCACTCGCAACCCGCTGCTGCAGGTTGCCGCGATAGATCAGGTAGGGCTCGGCCTGGCCTTCGATCACCGCATCGTCCACCACCACCTTGCTGACATGCTCCAGCGAAGGCAGCTCGTACATCGTGTCCAGCAGCACCTGTTCCAGGATGGTGCGCAGGCCGCGCGCGCCGGTCTTGCGCTTGAGCGCCTTGCGCGCGATCGCCTGCAGCGCCTCGGGGCGGAACTCCAGCTCCACCTCCTCCATCTCGAACAGCCGCTTGAACTGCTTGGTGACTGCGTTCTTCGGCTCGGTGAGGATCTTCACCAGCGCCGCCTCGTCCAGCTCGTCCAGCGTGGCCACCACCGGCAGGCGCCCGACGAACTCCGGGATCAGGCCGAAGCGCACCAGGTCGGCCGGCTCCACGTCGGCCAGCACCTTGCCCAGGTTCTCGGTGCGCTCCTTGCTGCGCACCTCGGCCGAGAAGCCGATGCTGGTGTTTTCGGAACGCTGCTGGATCACTTTTTCCAGCCCGGCGAACGCACCGCCGCAGATGAACAGGATGTTCTTGGTGTCGACCTGCAGGAACTCCTGCTGCGGATGCTTGCGCCCGCCCTGCGGCGGCACCGAGGCCAGCGTGCCCTCGATCAGCTTCAGCAGCGCCTGCTGCACGCCTTCACCGGACACGTCGCGGGTGATCGACGGGTTCTCGCTCTTGCGCGAGATCTTGTCGATCTCGTCGATATAGACGATGCCCGACTGCGCCTTCTCGACGTCGTAGTCGCACTTCTGCAGCAGCTTCTGAATGATGTTCTCGACATCCTCGCCCACGTAGCCAGCCTCGGTCAACGTGGTGGCATCGGCGATGGTGAACGGCACGTTGAGCAGGCGCGCCAGCGTCTCGGCCAGCAGCGTCTTGCCGGAACCGGTGGGGCCGATCAGCAGGATGTTGGACTTGCCCAGTTCGATATCGTCGCTTTTCTGGCGCGACTCGATCCGCTTGTAGTGGTTGTACACCGCCACCGCCAGCGCCTTCTTGGCGCGGGTCTGGCCGACCACGTACTGATCCAGCGATTCGCGGATCTCCTTGGGCTTGGGCAGCTGCGTGCGGCCGGAAGCCGCCTTTTCCTCCAGCTCCTCGCGGATGATGTCGTTGCACAGCTCCACGCACTCGTCGCAGATGAACACGGACGGACCCGCGATCAGCTTGCGCACTTCATGCTGGCTCTTGCCGCAGAACGAGCAATAGAGAATCTTGCCGCTGTCGCTGGAACGCCCCTGCCGGTCGTCGCTCATACTTTCGATCCCGCTGGTAAATCTGAATGCGCCGCGAGAATAGCACAGGGCTCCGCGTCTGCAGGCAGACGCAGAGCCCATCCCGCGACCCTGGTTAAAACCTCGAAATCAGGCCGATTTCACCGTTTCTCCGGCACGCTTGTCGAGCACCTCGTCGATCAGGCCGTAGGCCTTGGCGTCGGCGGCGCTCATGAAGCGGTCGCGCTCCATGTCCGCCTCGATCTTCTCCAGCGTCTGGCCGGTGTGCTGGACATACAGCTTGTTCAGGCGCTCGCGGATATACAGGATCTCGCGGGCCTGGATCTCGATGTCGGTGGCCTGGCCCTGCGCGCCGCCGGAAGGCTGATGGATCATCACGCGCGAGTTCGGCAGGGCGAAACGCTTGCCCTTGGCGCCGGCCATCAACAGGAACGAGCCCATGCTGCAGGCCTGGCCGATGCACATCGTGCTGACGTTCGGCTTGATGAACTGCATGGTGTCGTAGATCGCCAGACCGGCGGTGACCGCGCCGCCCGGGCTGTTGATGTAGAAGTTGATGTCCTTGTCCGGATTCTCCGATTCCAGGAACAGCATCTGCGCGACGATCAGGTTGGCGACCTGGTCGTTGACCTCGCCCACCAGGAACACCACCCGCTCCTTCAACAGGCGCGAGTAGATGTCGTAGGAGCGCTCGCCGCGAGCGGTCTGCTCGACGACCATCGGCACCAAATTGAGGTTCTGGATCGGATCCATGGCCATGTTTGCAGCTCTCCGCTCGATGGGCCCGATTGCTCAGGCGTTGGCTGGGCGCATCACGTCATCGAAGCTCAGGTCCAGCTGGGTGGTGTTGGCGTGCTCGGCCACCCACTCGGCCACCTGGTCTTCCATCACGCGGTTCTGCAGCCCTGACATCAATTGGGGGTCGCCGTTGTAGAGTTCAATGACCTTTTCCGGCTCCTCGTAGGTGGAGGCGATCGCCGCCAGCTGCTCGGCCACGCGCTTGCGGTCGATCTTGATCTCCTGCTTGCGCGCGATCTCGCCCATCAGCAGGCCGGCGATCACGCGCTGGCGCGCGATCGGCATGGCGGCCTCGATCAGCTGCGGTGGCGGCTGCTGGCCCTGCGGCACGCTGCCGGCGGCCATGTTGCGCGCCTCGGACTGCACCATCAGTTTCGGCACGTCCAACCCCGCGTGCGCCGTGGCCAGCTTCTCCGCCACCTCGGACTTCAGGCGCGCCATCAGTGCTGCCTTCAGTTCGCGTTCCAGGTTCGCACGGACTTCCTTGCGGAACGTATCCAGGTCGCCGTCGACAATGCCGAACAACTTGGCGAACTCGGCGTCGACCGAGGGCAGCTTCGGCTCCTGCACTTTCAGGATGCTGAAGCTGACCTTGGCGGTCTTGCCGGCCAACTCCGCGTTGCGGAAGTCCTCCGGGAAGTCAATCGCGGTTTCGAATGCATCGCCCGCCTTGCGGCCGGTCAGCGCCTCGTCCAGCGCCTTGAACAGGGTGCCCGAGCCCAGCACGCTGCCGGCACGCTCCAGGCCTTCGGCCGGGAAACGGTAGTCGCCGGCTTCGGCCGAATATTCGAACATCACGAAGTCGCCTTCGGCCGAGGCACGATCCACCTCGTCGAAGCTGCGACGCTGCTGGCGCAGGGTCTCCAGCATCTTGTCGATGTCGGCGTCGGTCACCACCGCCACCGCGCGGCTGATCTCGAGTGCGCTCGCATCGACCGTCGGGAACTCCGGCATGATCTCGAACGTCGCGGTATAGGCGATTTCGCCATTTTCCGGCTGGCCGGTGGTGTCGATCGCGGGGTTGGCGATCGGCTGCAGCTTCTCCTGCGCCACCGCCTCGCGCAGCGTGCTGCCGATCAGGTCCGACAGCACCTCGCCACGCACCTGGTCGCCGAAACGCTGCTTGATCACCGTGGTCGGCACCTTGCCCGGACGGAAGCCCTTCAGGCGCACCGTACGACCCATCTCCGCGATGCGTGCGCTCACCTGCGTCTCGAACCGCTCCGCGGGAAATTTCACCGTGAGCTTGCGCTCGAGCGTGCCGATGTTCTCAACCGAAACCTGCATGACGTCTCCTGGTACTACCTGATGTTGTGGGCCTGTCGTCGGCGCCAGGGCGGCCGTGCCGCCAGAAAAACCAAGGAATCAGCGGGGCATGGTGCGAAAGGGGGGACTCGAACCCCCACGGGGTTAACCGCCAGAACCTAAATCTGGTGCGTCTACCAATTCCGCCACTCTCGCCTTGCCACCCTCGCCAGACGCGCGTAACCATCGGATTCTGAAACCGATTGTCGCCGGCCGGGGTGCCCTGCAGACGCCCCACCGCTACGCTCGCCTAAGTCGATGATTCCCTTATACGAAAGCGGACCATTCTACGGTTGCACCAGCCCTCTGCACAAGCACAGCAACGGCGCCAGTGTGCCGGTGCGAAGCTTTCGCACCGCGGAAAGCAAAACGCCGATCGCAGGCGATCGGCGTTTTGGATTGGTGGGCCGTGAAGGATTCGAACCTTCGACCAATTGATTAAGAGTCAACTGCTCTACCAACTGAGCTAACGGCCCAGGAAACCTGGGTTTGAAACTGGGGTGGATGATGGGATTCGAACCCACGACAACCGGAATCACAATCCGGGACTCTAACCAGCTGAGCTACATCCACCATCGACCTGATACTGGTGCGCCAGACAGGACTCGAACCTGCAACCGTCGGCTTAGAAGGCCGATGCTCTATCCGGTTGAGCTACAGGCGCAGTCGCTGCAGATAGAACGTTTCGCTGGTCGGGGTAGAGGGATTCGAACCCCCGACTTTTGCGTCCCAAACGCAACGCTCTACCAGACTGAGCTATACCCCGCTTTCGAATCACCGGCAATGCCGCCGCCGGAGCCTTGAAATGTTACGGGTGCCGCCTCGCCCAGTCAATCCGTATCGAAGCACACCTTGCGTTTCTCGATCATCGTTTTCACCGGAAACCGCGAGATTCCGGTTGAAAACAAAACGGGGTGCAAGCACCCCGTCTCGCAGAATAAAAATGGTGCGCCCGGAGAGATTCGAACTCCCGACCACCTAGTTCGTAGCCAGGTACTCTATCCAACTGAGCTACGGGCGCACTGAAAAAATCTTTGCTGTGCGGGCGGAATGTCTGAACATCAAGGCCGCGAAGCAAGGAGCGGAATTATTCAGGCTCCGCCCGCCTGCGTCAACCCTTTTCGTGAAATTTCTTCACCGAATTTTCCATGCCCGGTGAACGACTGCCCGTGGCACGCCCTCCCTTCACGTGCGCCCGCGTGCGACACCAGGAGGAGTCCACCCGGACACGAAGAAGGCGACCAGTGGCCGCCTTCTCTCGTTGCATCGGTATGGCCTTCCAGACCGCGGTCAGCCATCCAGGCCGGACCGGCTCTGCGGTGCCGGGTCGCCGACCTTGCCGACGGTCGAGCCGGCACCGCCCTTCGGCGGCGGGGGCGGCGGGGTGGCGCCAGTCGAGGTGTCCTTGTTCCAGTCAGCGGGCGGCCCGGGCACACGCCCGGCCATGATGTCGTCGATCTGGTGCGCGTCGATCGTCTCGTATTGCAGCAGCGCATCGGCCATGGCATGCAGCTTGTCGAGATTCGCGGTCAGCAACTCCTTGCTGCGCGCATAGGCACGGTCGAGGATGCCGCGCACCACTTCGTCGATCTTGCTCGCGGTCTCGTTGGAAATACTCTTGTGCTGGGTCACCGAGCGGCCCAGGAACACCTCGTCCTCGTCCTCGCCGTAGGTGATCGGACCCAGCTCGTCGGAGAGGCCCCACTTGGTCGCCATGTTGCGCGCCATCTTGGTGGCCCGTTCGATGTCGTTGGAAGCACCGGTGGTGACCTTGTCGTTGCCGAAGATCAGTTCCTCGGCCACGCGTCCGCCGTACAGGGAGCACAGCTGCGACTGGATCGCCACGCGGTTGATGCTGTACTTGTCGCCCTCGGGCAGGTACATGGTGACGCCCAGCGCGCGCCCGCGCGGGATGATCGTCACCTTGTAGACCGGGTCGTGCTCGGGCACCAGCCGGCCGACGATGGCATGGCCGGCCTCATGATAGGCGGTCAGCCTCTTCTCGTCCTCGCTCATCGCCATCGAGCGGCGCTCGGTACCCATCAGGATCTTGTCGCGCGCCTTGTCCAGATGGCTCATGCGCACCTCGCGCGCGTTCTCGCGCGCGGCGAACAGCGCCGCCTCGTTGACCAGATTGGCGAGATCGGCGCCGGAGAAGCCGGGCGTGCCGCGCGCAATGGTCATCGCGTCAACGTCGCTGGCGATCGGCACCTTGCGCATGTGCACCTTGAGAATCTGCTCGCGGCCGCGCACATCGGGTAGGCCCACCACCACCTGGCGGTCGAAGCGGCCCGGGCGCAGCAGCGCGGGGTCCAGCACGTCGGGACGGTTGGTCGCGGCGATCACGATGACGCCTTCGGTGCCCTCGAAGCCGTCCATTTCGACCAGCAACTGGTTCAGCGTCTGCTCGCGCTCGTCATGGCCGCCGCCCAGGCCGGCGCCGCGGTGACGACCGACCGCGTCGATCTCGTCGATGAAGATGATGCACGGCGCGTGCTTCTTGGCCTGCTCGAACATGTCGCGCACGCGGCTGGCGCCCACGCCCACGAACATTTCGACGAAGTCGGAACCGGAGATCGAGAAGAACGGCACCTTCGCCTCGCCGGCGATCGCCTTGGCCAGCAGGGTCTTGCCGGTACCGGGCGGGCCCACCATCAGCACGCCGCGCGGAATCTTGCCGCCGAGCTTCTGGAAGCGGCCCGGGTCGCGCAGGAACTCGACCAGCTCGCCGACCTCTTCCTTCGCCTCGTCGCAACCGGCGACGTCGCTGAAGTTGACCTTGATCTGGTCCTCGCCCTGCAGCTTGGCGCGCGAACGGCCGAAGCTCATCGCGCCGCGACCGCCGCCGCCGGACTGCATCTGGCGCATGAACCAGATGAACACACCCACGATCAGCAGCACCGGCAGCCAGCTGATCAGCAGGCCGATCAGCGAGAAGCCTTCGGACGGATCCTGGCGGACCTCGACGCCCTTGTCCTGCATCTGCTTGACCACCGCGTTGGTGGAGAAGCCGAGCATCGGCGCGACCGTGCGGAACGGGCTGCCGTCCTTCAGCTTGCCGCTGATGGTGGCCGGCTGGTCGGCGCTGATCGTGGCGGTGGCGACGTTGCCGTTGTCCACGCTTTGCACGAACGAGCTGTAAGGCAGGTCGGACGAAGCCGCGCCGCGCGGGTTGAAGCTCTGGAACACGGTGAACAGGACCACCGCAATGATCACCCAGAGCAACACGTTTTTCGCTGTTTCATTCATGCACGGTTCTCGCCCGGTGACGCCGCGACGGGTTTGCGGCCCATCGCCAGCGCGTATACCTCACGTGAACGCGCACGCGAGGCCTTAGGTTTACGCATGGTTACGCGGGTGAAGTCCGCGCGCAAGCTGCGCAAGTAATCGTCAAAGCCGACGCCCTGGAACAACTTGATCAGGAACGAGCCGCCCGGCTTGAGCCACTGCCGGCTGAAATCCAGCGCCAGTTCGGCCAGATCCATGGCCCGGATCTGGTCGGCCAGCGCCACCCCACTCATATTGGGGGCCATATCGCACAGCACAAGATCCACCTTGAGCCCTTCCAGGCGCGATTCCAGCTCGTGCAGCACGGTTTCCTCGCGGAAATCGCCCCGCAGGAAATCCACCCCGGCGATGCTCTGCATCGGCAGGATGTCCAGCGCGAACACCTTGCCGCTGTCGCCCAGCCGGTTGCGCACCAGTTGCGACCAGCTGCCAGGCGCGGCGCCGAGGTCGACCACGTTGATGCCGGGCTTCAGCAGGCGGTCGCGCTCGATCAATTCCTCCAGTTTGTACACCGCACGCGAACGCAAACCCTCGGCCTGGGCCTTCTTCACGTATTCATCGTTGAAGTGTTCACGCAGCCAGACTGCGCTGCTCTTGCTGCGGGCCATGTCGTCACGGTAGCCGATTGGGGAACGGGTGGGCGCATGATACCCTTTGCCGTTCATTGACCGCGAATCGAGCACCGCCGCATGGCCCTTTCCCCCTCGCAGATCCGCTACCTGCGCAGCCTTGCCCATGACCTGAGCCCGGTCGTCCTGCTCGGCAACAAGGGCGCCAGCGAAGCCGTGGTCAAGGAGCTGGGTCTGGCGCTGGAGATCCACGAGCTGGTCAAGGTGAAGCTGTCCGGCGGCGACAAGGAGGATCGGCAAGCCCAGATCGACACGCTGACCCGGGGCACCGGGGCCGAGCAGATCCATCAGATCGGCCATGTCGTGGTGCTGTTCCGTCGCAACACCGACGAACCGAAGATCGCCTTGCCACGCTGATGGACCTGTCACTCGAACGCCCCGAGGGCTTTCTCTACGTGCGCCGCGTCGGTGCGCGCAGCGTCACCGTGATCGATCGCGAAATCACCTGCAGTTTCCTGCTGGCGCCCGACCGCGCCGTCGAAAACTGGTCGGTTACCGCGGCCGATGCGCTGGATGCCAGCCATGTCGAGGCTCTGCTGGCGCTGCAGCCCGAGCTGGTATTACTGGGCACCGGCGAGCGCCAGGCGTTTCCGGCCGCCGCGTTCTTGGCCGGTTTCCTGCGCAAGAACATCGGCATCGAGGTGATGGACAACGCCGCCGCCGCTCGCACCTATAACCTGCTGGCCGGTGAAGGGCGGCGGGTGATTGCCGGGTTCATCCTGCCGGCGGCCTGACCGCTGCCACCGCGATCAACGCGGCGGCAGGTAGCCCAGCGGATCGACCGGATTGCCGTCCTTGCGAATCTGGAATCCCAGCTCGTCGCGGGTGGTACCGGTCGAACCCATCTCGGCAATCTGCTGGCCCATGCTGACCCGCTGACCTTCCTTGACCAGGCGCTTGCGGTTGTGGCCGTAGGCGGACAGGAAGCTGTCATTGTGCTTGATGATCACCAGCTCGCCGTAGCCGACCAGGCCGTTGCCGCTGTACACCACCACGCCATCAGCGGCGGCGCGCACCACGTCGCCGGACTTGCCGGCGATCTCGATGCCGGGAATCGCATCGCCGCTCTGGAAGCGGCCCACCAGGTTGCCATTCGCGGGCCAGCGCCACTGTACGCCGCTGGTCACGCGTGAAACGCCCGCTGCCGCAGGCGCCGGCGGCGGCAAGGTCGCCGGCGCAGCCATCGGCACGCCGGCCACCGGCACCACCGACGTCGCCGCCGCGGCGGGCACGGCCGGCTTTGCCGACGGCGGCACGCTCGCCGTGGCGGCGACCGGCGCGCTCGGCGATGTGGATGAACGGGCGGGCGGCGCGCCCGGCGCGATCGGCTCGAACACCGGCGCCGAGTTCGCCGGCGCTGACGCCGTGGGTGCAGCACCGGCATGGCCGCGCGTGACCGCCACCGGTGCAGCGGCAGCCCTGGCTGGCGGCGAAAGCGTCAGCCGCTGACCGGGCCAGATCGTGTACGGCGCGGCGATGCCGTTCCATTGCGCCAGATCGCGGAAGTCCACGCCCTGGCGGAACGCGATCGAATACAGGGTGTCGCCCTTCATGACCGCATAGCTGCTGCCGGGAACCGGCGCGCGGGCCGGCGTCGCGGCAACAGCGGCGGGACGGTGCACGCTGTAGGCGCCGGCCGTCGGCTCCACCACGACCGAGCTGCGCATGGTGCCGCAACCGGCAAGCAGCAGAGTCGCAGCGAGGATGGCACAGCACGAAAGATATCGGTCCATGCGCACCAGCATACCGAGGCAGGCAGGCTTTTTCATGCGACGGCGCTGCGTGCCACGCGGGCTCAGTGCAACCAGAACCACCACCCCAGCAGCAAGGCCAGCAACACCAGGGCGGCCCAGCCGATCCGCTCGATGTTTTCGTGCAGGATCCGTTCGGCACGCTCGCCGACCAGGCGAATCAGCAGCGCCAGCAGCCACACGCGCTTGCCGCGGCCCAGGCCGATGCAGAGCAGGAACGGCAGGATCGGCACGCCGATGATGCCGCAGGCCCAGGTAACGAACTTCATCGGCACCACCGGCTGCAACGCCGCCAGGATCAGCACGCCGTACATGCCCCAGCGATGCTCGACCATCTGCCGGCTCAGGGTCGCCACGCCCTGCTCGATCGGCGCCAGCAGGTGCAGCGCATCCAGCACCGGGCGCAGGGCATGGAACGCCCAATGCCCGAGCATATAGCCCACCAGTGCGCCGAGCAGCGAGAACAGCAGGCTGAGATTGGCGAAGAAGAACGCCTTGTGGCGCTTGCCCAGCATCATCGGCGCCAGCATCGCTTCCGGCGGAATCGGAAAGATGAACGATTCGACGAAGCTCAGCCCGGCCAGGTAGTACAGCGCCCTCGGCTCGCGTGCCCAGCTCAGCGCACGCGCATAAAGTGCTCCGAACAGGCGCATCAGCCGATCCCGCCCAGCAGCGGTACGAAACTGACCGCGCCCAGTTCCTCCTGGATGAAATCGCCGTGGCCATCGCCGCGCATGCGGATCAGGGTCTGCCGGCTGGGCGAACCGACCGGTGCCACCAGCACGCCGGTGGGGCTGAGCTGATCGAGTATGCGGGTGGGAATGGTGTCGCCGGCGGCGGTGAGGATGATCGCGTCGAATGGCGCCTCGTCCGGCCAGCCGAGCTTGCCGTCGTCGTAGCGCGAACGCAGGTTGGTCAGGCCGAGCTGGCGGAAGCGCCGGCGTGCCTGGCGCAGCAGGGCCTCGATCCGCTCCACGGTGAACACCTGCGGCACCAGCGCCGCCAGCACCGCGGCCTGGTAGCCCGAGCCGGTACCGATCTCCAGCACCTTCTGCGGCACGCCGAACTCCAGCAGCGCCTCGGTCATGCGCGCCACCACCCATGGTTGCGAGATGGTCTGGCCGTGGCCGATCGGCAATGCGTCGTTCTCATAGGCGCGCGAATGCAGCGCCTGATCGATGAAGTGATGGCGCGGCAGGTTGCGGATCACCTCGATCACCCGCGGATCGCGGATGCCGCTGTCCTGCAGCACCGCCACCAGGCGATCGCGTGCGCGCTGCGAGGTCATCCCCTCGCCCTTCAGGTCCGCGGCGGACAATGGATACGTGGTCATGGCTCAGGCCGCCTCATCGTCGCTGGCGCGGCCTGCCGCCATGGCGTCGCCCAGCGGCTGCATCCAGCTGCTGACTTTTTCCAGCGCCTGGAAGCGGGTCAGGTCGACATGGATCGGCGTGACGGAAACGAAGCCGCGCCGCACCGCATTGAAATCGGTGCCGGGGCCGGCATCGTCCACTTCGCCGGCCGGACCGATCCACCAGATCGGCCGCCCGCGCGGATCGGTCTGCGCGATGCACGGCGCCGCACGATGGCGGCGGCCGAGCCGGGTGACCTCGAAGCCTTCGATTTCCGCCCACGGCCGGTCCGGCACGTTGACGTTGAGGATGGTGTCGGCCGGCAGCGGATCGACCAGCAGCCGCTGCATCAGCAGCAACACCGCCTTCGCCGCCGAGTCGTAGTGGACGCCCTTGTGGTCGTGGCTGACCAGCGACACCGCAACCGCCGGCAAGCCGAGGAAGCGCCCTTCCATCGCCGCCGACACCGTGCCGGAATAGATCACATCGTCGCCCAGGTTGGCCGAATTGTTGATGCCGGAGACGACCATGTCGGGCTCTTCGTCCAGCAGGCCGGACAACGCCAGGTGCACGCAATCGGTGGGCGTGCCGGCCACCCGGTAGTAGCCGTTGCCCATCGGCAGCACGCGCAGCGGCGCATCGAGGGTCAGCGAATTGCTGGCGCCGGAGCGGTCGCGGTCGGGCGCCACCACCGTCACCTGGGCCACTTCGCCGAGACGTTCGGCAAGCACGCGGATGCCAGTTGCATCCACGCCATCGTCGTTGCTGACCAGAACTCGCATGATGCTCCGTCGAAAGCTGATTGCAGACACGCATGGTCCATGACCCCACGGTGCGCGCCACAACCGCCGAGTTTACCGGAGCGCGGCGTGGGTTTCACATCGCGTGTATCCGCTTTCCCGCCACGCACGTGCTTTGACTTAGCATGCAGACATGAAGCGCCGCCCATCTGCACCGGTCGATGACGACGACAGCCGCCTGTTCCGCGAAGCGATCGGCGACGTGCGCCCGCTGGCTCCGGTGCCGGCGCCGCCGGCGGCAGCGAAACCCGCACCGCACCCGCACATGCTGGACGCGGACGAGGCCGCGGTGCCCGGCGAACTGCTGGACATGGCGTTCGACCCGGCCCTGCTCGAAGTAGGTGAAGAGTTGGGTTATCTGCGCGACGGCTACCCGCCGAAGCTGCTGCGCCAGCTCAAGCGCGGTCAGTTCAGCGTGCAGGACGACCTCGACCTGCACCAGATGAACGCCGCCGCCGCGCAGGCCAGCATCGTCGCCTTCCTGGCCGAGGCGAAGCAGCACGGCCTGCGCTGCGTGCGCATCGTGCACGGCAAGGGTCTGCGCTCGAAAGCCGCTGGACCGGTGTTGAAAGGCCTTACCGACCGCCTGCTGCGCCGGCGCGACGACGTGATCGCGTTCGCCTCGGCGCGGCCGGCGCTGGGTGGCGCCGGCGCGGTGATCGTGCTGCTGCGTTCGAGCTGACTTTCCTGGCACACCCGGACCATCGCGCCACCAACGAGGATCTCCCATGCGCCCGCCTGGCCAACGTTTCCTGATGATCTATTCCGGCGTGCTTACCGCCGTCTTCGCCGCCACGGTCCTGGGTGCCGCCGTCTCGCGGACGAAGTTCGACACGCTGGACGTGCAACGCATCAACATCGTCGAGCCCGACGGCACGCTGCGCATGGTGATCTCCAACCACGCCCGTCTGCCGGGCATCATCGTGAAAGGTCACGAACAAGCCTTCGACCGCCCGCAGGCGGGCATGCTGTTCTACAACGACGAAGGCTCGGAGACCGGCGGCCTGATCTTCGGCGGGCATCGCAACGCCAGGGGCGAAGTGGTGGATTCCGGCGGCAGCCTGTCGTTCGACCGCTACAACGCCAACCAGGTCGTCCAGCTGCTCGGCGTGGACGACCACGAGGACCGCATGGCCGGCCTGGCCGTATCGGACAGCCAGCAAAACGGACAAGGATATCGGCGCATCTGGGTGGGACGTGATGATGACGGTGTCGCCAGGCTCGCCTTGATGGACGGCGCCGGGCATAAACGACTGTTGCTGGAGGTGCCCGATACGGGCGCGCCGAGCCTGACCTTCCTGGACGGTGACGGCAAGGTCATGCAGCGCATCGCGCCGGTTACCGGTTCAAGCAGCAGTCGATGAGGCCAGCTCGCGCACCACCACCGTGGCATACGCGCCCGCCGGCAACTCGAACGACAGCTCCAGCGCATCGTCGTGCAGCCAGCGCCAGCGCAGGTCCTTCGGCAGCAGCCGCAGCGGGCGGCGTTCCTGATCCATGCGTGCTGCCGCGAGGCCGGCGGTCAGGTCGCTGTTCCCCGCAGCGATCTCGCGTTCCAGTGCGCCAGCCTCACCCTGGCTCGGCGGTTCGCCCTGGCCCCACAGCGGGCCGGAGGGATGGATGTCCGCGCGCGCCAGCCGCTCGGCCAACGCCTCGCTGAACGGCTCCGGGCCGAACCAGGAGCGCGAGCCGGCGAGCGACCATATCTCGCCATCCAGTGGCGAGTCCCAGGCGCCCTGCTCCACGCGTGCGGCAAGCACGCCATTGAAGATGTGCGACCGGGCCGCCGAGAGCAGGAAGCTGCGCTTGTCGCGATCAACCCTGCGACCGGCGAACATCTCCCGCGCCTGCGCCACGTTGCCGCCTTCGCGACCAAAGCGCTGCTCGCCGAAATAATTCGGTACGCCGCGCGCGGCGATCTGTTCGAGCACGCGATCGGCCGCGGCGCGGTCGCCCGTCACCTCGCGCAGCACCAGCACGAAACGGTTGCCGCGCAGCGCGCCGCGCTTGAGCTTGCGTGAATGCCGCGTCGCCGCCAGCACCTTCACTTCGACATGCGGGAAAGCCGACCAGTCCGGATCGGGCTTGCCCGCCAGCTGTACCGAGAACGTCTGGCGGGTCACCGCGTGGCGATCCTTCAGCCCCGCGTAGCCCACCGCGACCGGCGGCACGCCAGCGAACTTCGCCAGCTCCCGCGCCACCCAGTCGGTGTTCGCGCCGCGCTTCTCCACCCACAGCAGGGCGTGCTCGCCGCTGCCGTCGGCGTCGTAGCCGAGGATCTCCTCGACCTGGAAATCCTCGGGGGCGGCGCGCAGGCGGCCAGTCAGGGGCGGTTCGCCGAAGGCATGGGGAAGTTCTTGCACGTCGAAATCCTGTGGGTGGACGGCTGCATCTCCGGTAGGAGCCCGCTGGCGGGCGATGCTCTTGCTTTGAAGCCCCGCTAAGAGCATCGCCCGCCAGCGGGCTCCTACATCAGGAAGATCGTGGCCAGGCCGAGGAAAATGAAAAAGCCGCCGCTGTCGGTCATCGCGGTGATCAGCACGCTGGAACCCAGCGCCGGGTCACGGCCGAACTTCGTCATCAGCACCGGAATGCCGACGCCGGCGAACGCCGCCAGCAGCAGGTTCAGCGTCATCGCCGCGGTCATCACCAGGCCCAGCGAGACACTGTCGTACAGCAGCCACGCGACAACACCGATCACCCCGCCCCAGACCAGCCCGTTCAGCAGCGACACGGTCAGCTCCTTGCGCCACAACCGCTTCGCGCTCTCGGCGGTGATCTGGTTCAGCGCCAACGCGCGCACGATCATGGTGGTGGTCTGGTTGCCGGAGTTGCCGCCGATGCCGGCCACGATCGGCATCAAGGCGGCCAGCGCCACCAGCCGCTCGATCGAGCCCTCGAACAGGCCGATCACGCGCGAGGCGATGAAGGCAGTGACCAGGTTGATCGCCAGCCACGCCCAGCGATTCTTCAGCGAAGCCCACACCGAGGCGAAGATATCTTCCTCTTCGCGCAGGCCGCCGCGACTGAGCGCTTCGCTCTCGCCTTCCTCGCGGATCACGTCGACCATGGCGTCGATGGTGATGCGGCCGATCAGGTGGCCGCGCTCGTCGACCACCGGCGCGGTCACCAGGTCGTAGCGCTCGAACGCCTGCGCCACGTCGTACGCGTCGTCGGTGGGATGGAAGGTGTTGACGTCCGGCGCCATCACCGCGCTGACCATTTTTTCCGGCGGGTTCACCAGCAGCCAGTGCAGCGGCAGCACGCCGGTAAGCAGGTTGTCGTGGTTGATCACGAACAGCTTGTCGGTCTGCGCAGGCAGCTCGTCGAAGCGCCGCAGGTAGCGCAGCACCACCTCCAGACTGACGTCCTCGCGGATGGTAACCATCTCGAAGTCCATCAGCGCGCCGACCTGGTCCTCCTCGTAGGACAGCGCCGACTGCACCTGCTCGCGCTGCTGCGTGTCCAGGCTGGCCATCAGCTCCGGCAGCACCGCGGTGGGCAGGTCCTCGACCAGGTCGGCCAGCTCGTCCGCGTCCAGCGGCTCGATCGCGGCGAGGATCTCGTGGCGGTCCATGTCCGCGATCAGCGACTCGCGCACCGCGTCGGAGACTTCCAGCAGGATCTCGCCGTCGCGGTCGGCCTTCACCAGCTGCCAAACCGCGAGGCGGTCGTCCAGCGGCAGCGATTCGAGGATGAAGGCGATGTCGGCCGGGTGCAGCTCGTCCAGCTGCTGGCGCAGGTCCGCCAGCACCTCGGCCGGCAGGCGGCCGTCCTCCTCATGCCGGTGCAGCAGGTCGACGATGGTTTCGAGCTGGTCGTGCAGCCGGCTTGCGGCGCTGCGGGCTTCCAGCTCGGTCACAGGCGTTCCAGCAGGACGCATGCCTGCGCGGCAATGCCCTCGCCGCGGCCGCAGAAGCCGAGATTCTCGGTAGTGGTGGCCTTGATGCTGATGCGGCCGATTTCGCATTCCAGGTCGGCAGCGAGGTTCCCGCGCATCGCCTGCGCGTGCGGCCCGACCTTCGGCGCTTCGCCGATCACGGTGACATCGGCGTTGCCCAGCGTGTAGCCGTGCTGCGCCATCAGCATCGCCGCGTGGCGCAGGAACTGGCGGCTGTCGGCGCCGCGCCAGCGCTCGTCGGTGGGCGGGAAGTGCTGGCCGATGTCGCCCAGCGCCAGCGCGCCGAAGATCGCGTCGCACAGCGCGTGGATCACCACGTCGCCGTCCGAGTGCGCCACCACGCCGCGGCGATGCGGCACACGCACGCCGCCGAGGGTGACGTGGTCGCCCTCGCCGAATGCATGTACGTCGAAACCCTGTCCTATGCGCATCACGTCGTCCTGGAAAGCAGGAACTCGGCCAGCGCGAAATCCGCCGCCGTGGTCACCTTGATGTTGTCCTCGGCACCTTCGACCAGCAGCGGCGCAAAACCGGCCTGCTCCATCGCCATCGCCTCGTCGCTGACGTTCACGCCGCGCCGTGCCGCCTCGCGCAACGCCGTCGCCAGTTGACCACGGCGGAACATCTGCGGCGTGAAGGCACGCCAGCGCTGATCGCGCGGCTCGGTCAGCGCGCTGCACCCGGCCGCATCCGCCCGCTTCAGCGTGTCGCGCAGCGGCGCACCGAGCAGGCCGCCGTCACCGGCGCCGACCAGTTCGATCAGCTTGGCGATGTCGGCCAGCCGCACGCAGGGCCGCGCGGCATCGTGCACCAGCACGAAGTCGTCCGCGCCCACCGATGCCGGCAAGGCATCGATCCCGGCCAGTACCGAATCGCTGCGCTCGGCGCCGCCGACTGCGGTCAGCACCGGCTTGCCATTGAGCCTGTCGATGCCGGGCCAGTGCGCGTCGCCGGCGGCCAGCGTCACCAGCAGGCCGCCGATCCGCGGATGCGCGGCCAGCCGTTCCAGCGTGTGCGCGATCAATGGCCGCCCGGCCAGCGGCAGGTATTGTTTCGGGCAGTCACCGCCGACCCGGGCGCCGCGCCCCGCGGCGGGCACCACGCACCACAGCGCCGGCGCGCTCATGGCGACCCGGCAGGCTTGGCGGGCGGCGGTGGCGGCAACGCACTGCCGGCGCGGGCCGGCTGCTCGACCACCTGGTAGAACACCTCGCCCGGCTTGATCAGGCCCAGCTCGGTGCGCGCACGCGCCTCGACCGCCTGGTCGCCGTGCTTCAGGTCCAGCACGTCGGCACCGACCGCCTGGTTGCGCTGCAGCAGCTTCGCGTTCTCGTCGGCCTGCTTCTTCACCGCCACGCGCAGGGCATCCACCTCATGCATGCTGCCGCTGCCGGTCCATAGCTTCAGCTGCAGACCGATCAGCAGCAGGAGCAGAGCCAGGGTGATCCAGCGCAGCATGGGCGACCGTTCAGCCGGGCAGTCGGGTCAGGTTGGGGAACGCCTCGCGGCCGGCGTAGCGCGCGGCGGAGCCCAGCGCCTCCTCGATGCGCAGCAGCTGGTTGTACTTCGCCACGCGGTCGCTGCGGCACAGCGAGCCGGTCTTGATCTGGGTCGCGGTGGTGGCCACGGCAATGTCGGCGATGGTGGTGTCCTCGGTTTCGCCGGAGCGGTGCGAGATCACCGCCGCGTACTTCGCCGCGTCGGCCATCGCGATCGCTTCCAGCGTCTCGGACAGCGTGCCGATCTGGTTCACCTTGATCAGGATCGCGTTGGCGATCTTCTTCTCGATGCCTTCGCGGAAGATCGCCGGGTTGGTCACGAACAGGTCGTCGCCGACCACCTGCACGCGATCGCCGATCGCATCGGTGAGCAGCTTCCAGCCGTCCCAGTCGCCTTCGGCCATGCCGTCCTCGATGGTGACGATGGGGTACTGCTTCGCCCAGCCGGCCAGCAGATCGACGAACTCGGCCGAGCTGTACTGCTTGCCTTCGCCGGCGAGGTCATACTTGCCGTTCCGGTAGAACTCCGAGCTGGCCGCGTCGAGGCCGAGCAGGATCTCGCTGCCGACCTTGTAGCCGGTCTTGTGGATGGCTTCGAGGATGGTGTCGATTGCCTCGACGTTGGAGCGCAGGTTCGGCGCGAAGCCGCCCTCGTCGCCCACCGCGGTGGCAAGGCCGCGGCCATGCAGTACGCTCTTCAGCGCATGGAAGATCTCCGCGCCGGCACGCAGCGCTTCGGCAAAGCTCGGCATGCCCACCGGCAGGACCATGAACTCCTGCACGTCGACGTTGTTGTCGGCGTGTGCGCCACCATTGATGATGTTCATCATCGGCACCGGCAGCGCACCGGGCTTGCCGGTCGTGCCGTTGATCTCTGCCAGGTACTGCCACAGCGCCTGCTTGCGCTGGGCAGCCACCGCATGGGCGGCTGCCATCGAGACGCCAAGCAGCGCATTGGCGCCCAGCTTGCCCTTGTTCGGCGTGCCGTCAAGGTTGATCAGCTTGGCGTCCAGGCCACCCTGGTTGGCCGCATCGAAACCCTTCAGCGCGCTGGCGATGGCGCCGTTGACGTTGGCCACCGCCTTCTTCACGCCCTTGCCGCCGTAGCGCGACTTGTCGCCGTCGCGCAGCTCGACCGCCTCGCGCGAACCGGTGGAAGCGCCGCTGGGCACCGCCGCGCGGCCGAAGCCGCCGCCGGCCAGGGTGACCTCGGCCTCCAGCGTAGGGTTGCCGCGCGAGTCGAGGATTTCACGGGCGTGGATGCGGGTGATCGTGGTGGTCATGGTGGTCCGTCGTCAGCAATTGAATTGAACTTGTAGGAGCCCGCTCGCGGGCGATGCTTTTGCTCTTGGCTTTTCCGAATCCCAAATCCCGGCAAAAAGGCATCGCCCGCGAGCGCGCTCCTACAGGTGTGGTTAAACGTCTTGTTCGAGGAAGCGGTGCCGCTTGGTCACGGCATCCAGCTCCATCAGGATTTCCAGCAGCGCCTCCATCTTGTCCAGCGGCCAGGCGTTCGGGCCGTCGGACAACGCCTTGCTGGGGTTGGGATGGGTCTCGGCGAACAGCCCGGCCACGCCCACCGCGACCGCGGCACGCGCCAGCACCGGCACGAACTCGCGCTGGCCGCCGGAGCTGGCGCCCTGCCCGCCCGGCAACTGCACCGAATGGGTGGCGTCGAACACCACCGGGCAGCCGGTCTCGCGCATCACGCTGAGCGAGCGCATGTCCGAGACGAGGTTGTTGTAGCCGAAGCTGGCGCCGCGCTCGCACACCATGATGTCGTCGTTGCCGACGGCTTTCGCCTTGGCCACCACGTGCTTCATGTCCCACGGCGCCAGGAACTGGCCCTTCTTGATGTTCACCGGCTTGCCGGCGCGCGCCACCTTCTGGATGAAATCGGTCTGCCGGCACAGGAACGCCGGCGTCTGCAGCACGTCGACCACCGATGCCACCTCGTCCATCGGGGTGTACTCGTGCACGTCGGTGAGCACCGGCACGCCGATCTGCCGCCTCACTTCGCCCAGGATGCGCAACCCTTCTTCCATGCCCGGCCCGCGGAAGCTGTCGCCGGAGGAGCGGTTCGCCTTGTCGAAGCTGGACTTGAAGATGAAGTTCACGCCGAGCCGACCGGTGATTTCCTTCAGCGTGCCGGCAGTGTCCAGCTGCAGCTGCTCGGACTCCACCACGCAGGGGCCGGCAATCAGGAACAGCGGCCGGTCCAAGCCGACCTCGAAGCCGCACAACTTCATGCCACATGCTCCTTCGCCAGCTTCTCGCCGTCGCGCACGGCCTTGAACTCGCGCGCTGCGCGCACGAAGCCGATGAACAGCGGGTGGCCGTCACGCGGGGTCGAGGTGAACTCCGGGTGCGCCTGGCAGCCGAGGAACCACGGATGTTGCTGCTGCGGCAGCTCCACGATCTCCACCAGCAGGTCGTCCATCGACTTGCCGGAGATCACTAGGCCCAGGTCCTCGAACGGCTGGCGGTAACGGTTGTTGAACTCGTAGCGGTGGCGATGACGCTCGCGCACCACGTCCTGGCCGTACAGCTCGCGCGCCAGCGTGCCGGCCTTGAGGCGGCACTCCTGCGCGCCCAGGCGCATGGTGCCTCCGAAGTCGGAGCGGTCACTGCGCTGCTCGACTTCACCGCTGGCGGTGGTCCATTCGGTGATCAGCGCGATCACCGGATTCGGCGTGTTGCGGTCGTTCTCGCTTGAGTCCGCATCTTCCAGGCCGGCAACGTGGCGGGCGAAATCCACCACCGCCGCATGCATGCCGTAGCAGATGCCGAAGTACGGCACGCCGTGCTCGCGCGCGTATTTCGCCGCCAGCACCTTGCCCTCGAAGCCGCGCTTGCCGAAGCCGCCGGGCACCAGGATCGCATCGGCCTTGCCGAGCACCTTGGCGGCGCCTTCGGCCTCCACCTGCTCGGAGTCGACCCAGTCCAGGTTCACCCGCGTCAGCTGCTTGATGCCGCCGTGGCGCAGCGCCTCGCCCAGCGACTTGTAGGCGTCCTTGTGCTCGACGTACTTGCCGACGATGGCGACGGTGACCTCGCTCTTCGGATGCTCCACCGCGTCGACCGTGCGCTGCCAGGCGGACAGGTCCGCCGGCTTGGCGTCCAGGCCGAGCTTCTTCACCACGATGTCGTCCAGCCCCTGCTGGTGCAGGTACAGCGGCTGCTTGTAGATGATGTCCACGTCGGCGGCGCTGATCACCGCGTTTTCCGGCACGTTGGTGAACAGCGCGATCTTGCGCCGCTCGCTCTCGGGCAGCGGCTGCTCGCAGCGGCACAGCAGGATGTCCGGCTGGATGCCGATCGAGCGCAGTTCCTTCACCGAGTGCTGGGTGGGCTTGGTCTTGATCTCGCCAGCGGCCTTGATGTATGGCACCAGGGTGAGGTGCATGAACACCACCTTCTCCGGGCCGTGCTCGATGCGCAGCTGGCGGATCGCCTCCAGGAATGGCAGCGACTCGATGTCACCTACCGTGCCGCCGATCTCCACCAGCGCCACGTCGAAGCCGCGGGTGGCCTCGTGGATGCAGTGCTTGATTTCGTCGGTGATGTGCGGGATCACCTGCACGGTGGCGCCCAGGTAGTCGCCGCGGCGTTCCTTGCGGATCACGCTCTCGTAGATCTTGCCGGTGGTGATCGAGTTCTTGCCGGTCAGGCGGGTGTGGACGAAGCGCTCGTAGTGGCCGAGGTCGAGGTCGGTTTCGGCGCCGTCGTCGGTCACGTAGACCTCGCCGTGCTGGAAGGGACTCATCGTGCCCGGATCCACATTGATGTAGGGATCGAGCTTCATCATGGTGACCGAGAGGCCCCGCGCTTCGAGAATGGAAGCGAGCGACGCCGCAGCAATGCCCTTGCCAAGCGAGGACACCACACCGCCGGTGACGAAAATCAGGGGGGTCATGGAAAGCAGCCGTGCGGAAATTGGCATTTTAGCTGCAGAAGCGCCGCACTGCGAGATGGCAACGAAGAATTCTCCGGCTTTGGTTCATTTCCGGGCTGATGCGAAGCGCTCTGCAGGGCCGGCATTGCTCGCCAGCTCTGCGCTGACCAGGCTGCGGCGGGCATTGCCCGCCCTACGCCGCCGGCGCCCTCTGCTAGCATTTCGGACATGAACAACCCCGTCCTCGCCCGTCTCGCCGCCCTGCGCGCGGCCATGCAGCAGCACGGCGTCGCCGCCGTGCTTGTTCCCAGCGCCGACCCACACCTGTCCGAATACCTGCCCGCCCACTGGGCCGCACGCGAATGGCTGTCCGGCTTCACCGGCTCGGCCGGCACCCTGATCGTGGCTCGCGAGCAGGCCGGACTGTGGACCGACTCGCGCTATTTCGCGCAGGCCGAGCAGCAGCTGGCCGGCAGCGGCATTGCGCTGATGAAGCTGCGCGTGCCGCACACGCCCGAACACCTCGAATGGCTGCAGCAGCACCTGCACGAGGGCGACGTGCTGGCCGTGGCCGGCGACAGCGTGGCGGTGGCTACCCGCAACCAGATCGAACGCCGGCTTGCCGACACCGGCGCCTCGGTGCGCATCGACCTGGACCTGCCCGGCGCAGTCTGGACGGACCGCCCGGCGCTGCCGCAGGCGCCGGTGGTCGAGCACGAGCTGGCCTGGGCCTGCATCCCGCGCGCCGACAAGCTCGCCCGCCTGCGCAAGGCGATGCACAAGCTCGGCGCCACCCACCACCTGCTGTCCAGCCTGGACGACATCGCCTGGCTGACCAACCTGCGCGGCAGCGACGTCGAGTGCAATCCGGTGTTCCTGGCCCACCTGCTGGTGCAGCTCGATGGCCGCGCCATGCTGTTCGTGAGCCGCACCAAGCTCAGCGACGCGCTGGTGGCGAAGCTGGCCGCTGACGGCATCGGCATCGCCGACTACGCCGCGATCACCTCGACCCTGCAGGAGCTGGGTGCGGACAACCGCCTGCTGCTGGACAGCGGCAAGGTGGTCAGCTCGATCGCCGCCGCCATCGCACCGACCGTCACCCGCATCGAGGCAGCCAATCCGAGCACCGCGTTCAAGGCGGTCAAGAGTGCCGCCGAGCTGGAACACATCCGCGACGTGATGCGCCGCGACGGCGCCGCGCTGGTGCGCACCTTCCGCCGGCTGGAGCAGCGCCTCGCCGCCGGCATGACGGTGACCGAGCTGGACGTCGACACCCTGCTCCATGAGGAACGCTCGGCCCAGCCCGGCTGGGTCGGCGAGAGCTTCGCCACCATCGCCGGCTACCAGGCCAACGGCGCGCTGCCGCATTACCGTGCCACGCCGGAATCGCACAGCACGCTGCAGGCGAAGGGCTTGCTGCTGGTCGACTCCGGCGGCCAGTACCTGGGCGGCACCACCGACATCACCCGCGTGCTGGCGCTGGGCGAGACCACGCCCGAGCAGCGCCGCGATGCCACCCTGGTGCTGAAGGGCATGATCGGGTTGTCGCGCGCGCGCTTCCCCAGGGGCGCCAGCGGCCCGCAGCTGGATGCGCTGGCGCGTGCGCCGCTGTGGGCTTCGGGCATGGATTACGGCCACGGCACCGGCCACGGCGTGGGCTACTTCCTGAACGTGCACGAAGGGCCGCAGTCGATCCGCCCGCCGGTCACGGGCGGCGCGCTGGTGGCGCTGGAGCCGGGCATGATCAGCTCGATCGAACCGGGCCTGTACAAGCCCGGCCGGCACGGCATCCGCCACGAGAACCTGGCGGTGGTGGTCGAGGCCGACCGTACCGAGTTCGGCGAATTCCTCGCCTTCGAGACGCTGACCATGTGCCCGTTCGACCGCCGCGCGCTGGAACCGGGCCTGCTCAACCCGGAGGAACGCGCCTGGCTGGACGACTACCACGCCAGCGTGCGCGCCGCACTCAGCCCGCTGCTGGACGACGCCGACCTGGAATGGCTGAATCGCCACTGCGCGCCGCTGTAGCGCCTTTCCGTGGCGCAGTTTCGTAGGGCGGGCACTCCCCGCCGCTCCCGACGATATCCGCTGCGCAGGGCCGCACCGGCCGCCGCCTTACTCTTTCATTGTGGCGAAAAGCCGGCGGGCAGTGCCCGCCCTACGCGGCTGCGCCGTACCGCCGGTTGCGGGTGACCGACTCGGCGCTTCAGCGGAAGTGCGTGGCGCCCACGTCGACGGCGGCGGGCTGCATGAAGTATTCGTGCAGATACTTCTCGCCTTCATCGCAGAACGCGGTGACCACCGTCTTCAGCTCGGGGAAGTTCTCGCGCACGCGCTTGGCCGCCAGCAGGTGCGCGCCAGAGCTTGGCCCGCAGAACAGACCATAGCTGCGCGCCAGCCGCTTCATCTCGCGCACCGCGTCGGCGCTGGACACGCTCAACACCTCGTTCACCAGGGTGGCGTGACGCTGGAAGATACCCGGCACGAAGCCGTCGGAAATGCCCTCGATGGTGTGCGCGGCGATCTCGCCGCAGAGGATGGTGCACGACTCTGACGGCTCCATCGCGAACAGCCGCACGTTCGGGTTGACCTCGCGGAACGCCTGGCCCACACCGATCAGCGTGCCGCCGGTGCCCACGCCCAGCACCAGCGCATCCGGTAAGCGGCCCGCTGGTAGCTGGGCGAGGATCTCCGGCCCGAGCAGCAGCCGGTTCTCCTCCACGTTCCACTCCGACTCGAACTGGCCCGGGCAAAAATAGCCCGGCTGCTGGCCGAGCCGCTGCGCGCGCACCAGCGCCTCGTTGACATGGAAGTTGCCGCAGAACAGCACGTCCGCGCCGTACGCCCGCGAGATCGCCACGCGCTCGCTGGACATGCCCTCGGGCATCACCACCAGCATGCGGTAGCCCTTCACCGCAGCCACCATCGACAGCGCATTGCCGGTGTTGCCGCTGGTCGCCTCGACGATGGTGTCGCCGGGCTTGAGCAAACCTTCCTGCTCCGCCCGCTCGATCATGTACTTGGCGATGCGCGCCTTGATCGAACCCGAGGGATTGAGGAACTCGATCTTGGCGTAGACGCCCTCGATTTCCAGCAGCGGCGTGTCGCCCACCGCATCGAGGATGCTGTCCGATACCGTACTGAAGCGCGCGGCCATTTCAGCCCGCCCCGTGCGCGTCGTGCGCATGCTGCATCACGTCCAGCGCCAGCGTCGAGTGCGCGTAGGCGCCACCGGCGCGCATCTCGGCGGCCACCCAGATGGCCTCCATGATCTGCTGTTCGCTGGCGCCCTGCTTCAAGGCTCCGGCCGTATGCCCCCTGATGCAATAGGGGCACTGGGTGACATGCGCTACCGCCACTGCGATCAGCTGCTTGGTGACGGCCGGCAGCGCGCCGTCGGCGAACACCGCGGCGCTGAACGCCTTGAACGCGTCCAGCGGCGCGGGCGCCAGTTCGCGCCGCTTGCGCCCCAGTTCCGCGGTCGACTGCGGGTACATCGTCGTGTCCATGCCATCCTCCTCGATGAACCAGGTGAAAACTCAATGCCGCCTCGACACCGGGCCCAGCACCCAGCTCGGCGGATCGCTGGCCGGGAAGCTCTGGGCGAGCTCGTCGTCGATGCGCCGCTCCCGCGCCAGCGCCGATTCATCGGCTTCCGGTGTGGGCGGCCTGCGGCCGGACGCGGCCACGGCGGAATCCGGCCCGACCAGCGAGCGGTGGGGGAAACGATGTGCAATGGAAGTAAACATGACGGCACCTCCTGATGTCGGTGGACATCGAAGCATTGGACCGGCCCGTCGCGCCCAGGTCAGAGTCCCAGGTTGTTGTGCTCCAGCACGCGTTCGGCGCGATAACTCGAACGAACCAGCGGTCCGGCGACCGCCTCCACGAAACCCTTGCCGAGGGCCAGTTCCCGGTAATGGCGGAACTCGTCCGGCGTGACGAAACGCTGTACCGGCAGGTGGTGCGGGCTGGGCCGCATGTACTGGCCCAGCGTAACGACGTCGACGTCGGCGCCGCGTATATCGTCCAGCGTGCGCTCGATCTCCGCGTCGGTCTCGCCCAGGCCCAGCATCAGGCTGGTCTTGGTCAGCGTCTGCGGCGCGTGCCGCTTGGCGAAGGCCAGCACGCCGAGCGTCTGCGCATAGCCGGCGCGCGGATCGCGCACGGCATGGGTCAGCCGCTCCACTGTCTCGATGTTCTGCGCGTAGGTGACCAGGCCGGCGTCGAGCACGGCCGCCACGGCGTCGTGGTTGCCGGCGAAGTCCGGGGTCAGCGCCTCCACCGCCGCCTGCGGCGCGCGCTGGTGGATCGCCCGCACGCAGGCGGCGTAGTGCGCTGCGCCGCCGTCGGCGAGGTCGTCGCGATCGACCGAGGTCAGCACCACGTACTTCAGCCCCATCAGCGCCACCGCGTCGGCCACCTGCAGCGGCTCCAGCGGATCGAGCCAGCCCTGCGGGTTGCCGGTGCTGACCGAGCAGAACTTGCACGCACGCGTGCACACCGAGCCCATCAGCATCAGCGTGGCAGTGCCGCGACCCCAGCACTCGGCGATATTGGGGCACTTGGATTCGGCGCACACGGTGTTGAGCTGGTGCGTGCGCACGATGTCGGCCACTTCTTCGTAGTGCGCGCCGCTGGGCAGCTTCACGCGCAGCCACGGCGGCTTGCGGCCGACGTCGGGCTCATGGCTGTGCGTATTGGGCTTCTGCCCGCCCTTCACCGCGCGGGTGCCCTGCGGGCTGATGAATTTGCTGCCGTCGGGAACTGAATGAGTGCTGGACATGAAGAAGATGCGCGGCTGGCGGGACTGCAGCCAGTGTCCTGCGCCGTGCCGCCGCCTGCCCTGATGCACATCAAGGCAGCCGGGCCGGCGCCATGCAGGGGCACCGATCAACTGCGCCTGGGCGGCACCAGCTTCAGCCGCGTCGGCACCGGTGGCTGGTTCGGGCACAGCAGATGCTGCACCTCTTCGGGCCGCAGCGGGTAGGAGTACAGGTAGCCCTGCCCCTCGATGCAGCCGCTGCGCAGCAGGAAATCATGCTGCGCCTCGGTCTCGATGCCTTCGGCGATCGTGGTCAGGCCGAGGCTCTTCGCCATCGCCAGGATCGCGCCGGCAATCGCCGCGTCATTGCTGTTGCCGGGCAGTCCGATGATGAAGGAGCGGTCGATCTTCAGGCAGGTTACCGCCGGCAGCTTGAGGTAGGCCATGGAGGAATAGCCGGTGCCGAAATCGTCGATGGCTACCGCGATGCCGAGCGTGTCCAGGGTCTGCATGGTGCGCTCGATGTCGTCGCCCAGGCGCAGCATCGCGCTCTCGGTGATCTCCAGCAGCAGGCGCCGGGGCGCCAGCTGCCGCGACTGCAGGTTGCGGCTGATCCCGTCGACGAAGGCCGGGTGGCCGAACCAACGCGCCGAAATGTTCACCGCCACGCGGATCGGCGGCACGCCGGCCAGGTCCCAGGCCTGGATCTGCGCACAGGTAGTCTGCATCACCCACTCGTCGATGCGGCGGATCAGGCCCAGGCTCTCCGCCACCGGGATGAACTCCGCCGGCAGCACCTCGCCGCGCTCCGGATGCTGCCAGCGCAGCAACGCCTCCACCGCCACGATGCGGCCGCTGCGCAGCTCGACGCTGGGCTGGAACACCAGCTGGAACTCGTTGCGCGCCAGCGCCTGGCGCAACTCGGCGGCCAGTTGCAGGCGCCGGCGGGTATCGGCGTGCATCATTGGCGTGTAGAAGCGGAACGCATTGCGTTCCTCGGTTTTCGCCGCGTACATCGCCGCGTCGGCGTTCGCGATCAGCGCCAGCGCATTGTCGCCGTCCAGCGGATAGCCGGCCACGCCGATGCTGGCGCTCAGCACGATCTCGTAGTCGTCCACCAGGAACGGTTCGGACAAGGTGGCGAGCAACCGGCTGACGATCGCCCTGCCGTCCTCGCGCAGGATCAGCCGCGGGATCAGCACGGTGAACTCGTCGCCGCCGATGCGCCCGGCCACGTCGCCTTCGGACAGCTGCCGGCGGATCCGTTCGGCCACCTTGACCAGCAGGCGGTCGCCGATCGCATGGCTGTAGCTGTCGTTGACGATCTTGAACGCATCCAGATCGATGAACAGCACCACCACCGCCAGCCGCTCGCGTTCGGCCACCGCGATCGCCTCGGCGCAGTGCCGCTCGAACTCGGCGCGGTTGGCCAGGCCGGTCAGCGGATCGTGCCGCGCCATGTGTTCCAGCCGGTGCTGGTTCGCCTTCGCCTCATGGATGTCGGTGAGCACGGCGACGTAGTAGACCACCTGGTCATCGGCATCGCGGATCGTGCTGAGGCTGAGGTGCTCGGGATAGCTGCTGCCGTCGCTGCGCGTGCTCAGCACCTCGCCCATCCAGTTGTGGCCGGCCGCCACGCTGTCCCAGATCGACGGCGGCAGCGGCTGGCCGCCGGGCAGGCGACGGGTGTCGTCGAGGCGCTTGCCTTGCAGCGCCTGGGCGGTAAAACCGGTCAGCTCGGCATGCGCCGCATTGGCCGAAATCACCTGCCGTGTGGCATCGGCGATGAGCACGCCTTCGGCGATGCTGGCCAGTGCCTCGGCAGCGATGCGCCGATCACGTTCCAGCGCCACCCGCTCGGAGATGTCGCGGATGATCGCCTGGCGCACCGGCTGGCTGCCCCAGTTGACCAGGCTGGTCTGCGTTTCCACTGGACGGGTGCGGCCCTTGGCCCCGAGCAGCACGTTGGCAGCGGCCTGCCCGGTTTTCTGTCCCGCCATGGATTGCATGAACAGGTGCACGAAGCGGTCACCGACCAATTCGCCCGGGCTGCGTCCGGTCCACACCGAAGCGGTGCGGTTGACGTCCAGGATCCGCCCGCTGGCCTCGTCGACCATCACGATCGCGTCGGCGGCGCTGTCGAACAGCAGGCGGTAGCGCTCCTCGCTGCCGCGGATGCTTTCCAGGATGCGGCGCGCCATGCGCAGCCACAGCAGCGCAGCGATCAGGAACGCTCCCAGCACGCCCCAGAACAGCAGCTCACCCAGCCACAGGGCCCCCTTCACGACCTCGATCGAGAACAGGTCGGTGCGCGGCTCCATGTAGTCGTTCAGCGCCTTGATACGCCCGCGTTGCCGCGCGATCTCGGCCGGCGACACGCCGCCGGCACGGTAGGCGGTATTCAGCTCATTCGCAATCGTGCCGAGCTCGGTGATCGATGCATCGGTGGAACGCCAGGCCGCAAGCGCCTCGCGTATGTGCGGCATACCAGAAAAATGCCGCAGCATGAAAGTCATGCCCAGTTGTGCCGCCGGCATGATGTTGCCGCGCTCGAATACGCGGGTGATGTCCTCGTGGCTGTATTTGCCAGCGATGATCGCATCGCGCCCCCAGCGGTCGGACTCGAGCAACCCGTGATGATTCCGGAAGCTGGCCAGGTCCGCGGCACTACCATTGAGCGCGTAGTTGTCCAGGTCGATCACAGCCTGCTTCTGCGCCTTGGACCAGACACTCTCGCTGTTGAGGAAACCAGCGAGAGTGACCTGGACCTGGAGCACCCCCCAGGTCAGCGCCATGATCAACGCGACCGCCACTGCCAGCGCGTAGGCCAGCGGCAGCAGGTGCCGCGTCAGAGGTTTCTGCAAACTGTTGCCGCTGGAGTGCATCGCCCGCCCATTCGATTGATGATGCAGCTTGCGTCCATGGGTACAGTCTGTTCCGGGTATCGACTCAAGCTGCGGCTTCTTTAGCCACCCACAGGTCGCGACACGACCGGATGCACCGGTCACCAAGCAGGATCATGCTCATGTAGCTCCGCTTGATGCACTCGGCCAGATGTGCCACGTCATCGGGCGGAGGAGTTTCGCCCATCAGCGTGCACACTATATCCAATGCTTCCCACGGATGAACGTCATCGTAGGCGGCATGCAGGTGCAGCCAGCGCAGGCTGGAGACCCTCGTCACAGGATCAAAGCTCTCCCGGTATTTCTCGCTGGCGTAGATCATCTGGGACCACTCCCCGGTGACGCCCTCGATCGCGTAGTTGGTGGCCACCATGCCGGCCGCCAAGGTGCCTCGTGCACTGATCTCCTCGCACCAGCGGACAAGTCCGTCGGTGCCATGCGGAGGTGCCCGGTGCAACAGATCGTCGCGCGGCACACCCGCACCTTCGGCCCAGTTCAGCCAATACTCGGCGTGGTTCTGCTCCACCCGGATATTGCGCACTAGCCAGCGCCGGGCCATGTCATCGCCCGGGCTGCGGCCATAGCGAGTCTTCAGCAGGTTCAGCGCCATGAAGCTCGGGAACCGCTCGATGAAAGGCCACAGGCCCCTCATGAAGTTGCCGGTGGACTCTGCATCGAGCTGCAGGGCGATCATCATTTGCCAGATATCGTGATCCAGGACGCGCTGCTTGGTAGCTGCGCAATCGGCCACCATGTCCTGTGCCCACTGCGGGTAGCTGCTCAGTTCGGTCAACGGGCCAGTGCGCTCAAAAGCGGTATGCATGTGATTTTTCCTCGGTCGTCAATGGTGCTGCAGTGGACTGCAGCGTCGATGGCCGGCTCGGAAGGCAGAAGCTCCGATACCGACCGCCATCCGGCATCGCGGTGATGCCGAAACTCTCTGATGCATGACCCTGGTGGCGGCGCCCTCTGGTGTGCGCGGTCGGAGCCGTGGCCGTCGGTGCCGTGCAAAGGCCATTGCGGTGCTTCACATCCGGCTCCATCCCCCGATGGTTGGCCAGTACGGCACAGCCTTCACACGTCTTGCACGGAAAGAAGAAAAAGCTTGCCGCCGCCATCCAGCGTGAATCCGCAGCAGACACAACCCGGCTCCAGCACGGCGGCGACTGCGTCCCCGATGCCGCCCGATACTCGCCCACACATCGCGGAAGGGGAAGCACCATGAGCATCGCCGCCCAGCCATTGACTGCGGAAGATCCGGAACTCTCCCCCTGGTGGCTGCGAACGGTGCTGATAGTGATGGTGCTGGGCTTCGCCGGGCTGCTCGCGATCACCACGCTGGCCTACCGCAATGCCCCACCGATTCCTGCCCATGTAGTGGACGTGCAGGGCAACCAGTTGTTCAGCGGCGACGACATTCGCGACGGCCAGGCGGTTTTCCTGAAGTACGGCCTGATGGACAACGGCAGCATCTGGGGCCACGGGGCCTACCTCGGTCCGGACTACTCGGCCGCGGCGCTGCACCGCTTCGCCGAGGACGCTACCGACGCCATCGCGCAGCAGCAGTATCACCAGCCGCTGGCCGAACTGGCGCCGGCCCGGCAGGCGGCGGTGCGCGCGGAGACCGCGGTGGAACTGAAGACCAATCGCTACGATCCGGCCAGCGACACGCTGCAGCTGACCGCACCGGAGGTGGCGGCGTACCACCAGCAGGTTCCCCACTGGACCGACTACTTCCTGCATCCGGAACGCAACGGCGGGCTCAAGGCCGGGCTGATCACCGACCCGACCGAACTGCACCAGTTCACTGCGTTCGTGACGTGGGCGGCCTGGGCCTCGGTGGCGAACCGCCCCGGCGAAAACTACTCCTACACCAACAACTTCCCCTACGACCCCGCCGTCGGCAACACACCGGTGCCAGGGGCGCTGCTGTGGAGCGCGCTCAGCCTGATCGTACTGCTGGCCGGCATCGCCGTGGTGCTGCTGATGTTCGGCAAGTTCGACTACCTCGGCTGGATCAGCCGCGGCCAGCACATCCACCCGCACCTGCTGCCGGGCGTGACCGGTCCCGGCCAGCGCGCACTGGTGAAGTTCTTCGTGGTGGTGGCGCTGCTGTTCCTGATGCAGACCCTGGTCGGCGGCGCGGCGGCACATTATCGCGCCGACCCGGGCAGCTTCTACGGCTTCCAGCTGGAAACGATCTTCCCCAGCAACCTGATGCGCACCTGGCACCTGCAGACGGCGATCTTCTGGATCGCCACCGCCTACGTGGCCGCTGCGCTGTTCCTCGGCCGCACGCTGCGCAGCGACGAGCCGCGCTGGTTCGCACCGTGGGTGCACCTGCTGTTCGGCGCGTTCGTGGTGGTGATCGGCGGCAGCCTGCTCGGCGAGTGGCTGGGCATTTCGCAGGTGCTCGGCAAGTGGTGGTTCTGGCTGGGCAATCAGGGCTGGGAGTTCCTGGAGCTGGGCCGCCTCTGGCAGTTGCTGCTGGTGGTCGGCCTACTGGTCTGGTTCGCCATGGTGTGGCTGCTGGTGCGCCCGCGTTCGCTGGCCAATCCGGAGTCGAAGCCGCTGGTGAAGATGTTCCTGTTCGCCACGGTGGCGATCCCGGTGTTCTACATCCCCGCGCTGTTCTTCGGCGCCAAGACGAACTACACCGTGGTCGACACCTGGCGATTCTGGATCATCCACCTGTGGGTCGAGGGCTTCTTCGAGTTCTTCGCCACCACCGTCGTGGCGCTGACCTTCTACCAACTGGGGCTGACTCGCCGCAACGTGGCGCTGCGGGTGATCTACCTGGACGGCATCCTGTACTTCCTCGGCGGCCTGATCGGCACCGGCCACCACTGGTATTTCACCGGGCAGACCAGCGTCAACATGGCGATGTCTGCGATGATCTCGGTGCTGGAGGTGGTGCCGCTGACCCTGCTCACGCTGGACGCGTGGGACTTCGTGCGCACCACCCGCGGCAAGTGCGACATCTGCGGCAAGTCGGTGGCGGTGCCGCACCGCTGGACGTTCTACTTCCTGATCGCGGTGGGCGTGTGGAACTTCGTCGGCGCCGGCATCTTCGGCTTCCTGATCAACCTGCCGATCGTCAGCTACTACGAAGTCGGCACCCAGCTCACGCCGAACCACGGCCACGCGGCGATGATGGGCGTGTTCGGCATGCTGGCGCTGGCGCTGATGGTGTTCGTGCTGCGCCAGACCAGCAGCGACGAGCGTTGGGCCGGCATGGAGAAATACGTGCGGACCGGCTTCTGGGGCACCAACATCGGCCTGGCCATGATGGTGGTGTTCAGCCTGTTCCCCAGCGGCGTGCTGCAGGTGTGGGACGTGATCCAGCATGGCTACTGGCACGCCCGCTCGCTCGACTACATCGGCAGTCCGCGCTCGCACCTGATCGAATGGATGCGCCTGCCCGGCGACCTGGTGTTCATCATTTTCGGCGCGATCCCGCTGACCATCGCCGCGATCAAGGGTTGGCTGGGCGTGCGCGCATCGCCGCCGTCTGCCTGAGCATGCGTCGGACTCCACGGCCATCGACCACGCTGCCGCCGGGATACTCGGGGGCAGCGCGGTACGGCGTGGTTTGCCGGGGCAGCGTGCTCAGGCGCCCTCCCGTCGATGCGCGCACGCGAGCCACCAGTGACGAATGGCACCGACCCGGTGACCAGTGGCGGCAAGTCGGGATGGATGGCTGACGCCAGCCGGCCTGCAGGCATGCCCAAGGACAGAGTTGGTCAGTCGTGGTGCTCGCGCAACTGCCGGGGTGTTCCGGCGCGATCCAGCCCACCCCCTTCAAGCCAGCGGTCAGTCTCCGTCCTGGCGCGGGTGATGAGTCGGGCCGCCGCGGAGTAGTCGTACGGCGAGACATCGAGCGGGCACAGGCTCGGCACGATGCGCAGCTCCACCGTGGCATCCGCTGCAAAGCGATCGGCGTCCTGCACCAGCTGGCGCGCCACCAGCAGGCTGAGCGCGTGCATCGCGCGCGCGACCGCACCCGACGGCGCCCGCTCGAGCGCACAGGCAAACCCGGTAGGCAGCACGATCACGCGCGTGGCACCGAGGCCGAACGCGACCGAGATCGGCGTGTTGTTGGCCACGCCACCATCGACCAGCCAGCGTCCGTCGATCTGCACCGGCGGATACACGCCCGGAATCGCAGCACTGGCCAGCACCGCGTCGACCACCGGCCCCGTGGACAGCAGCACCTCCCGTCCGTTCAGCATGTCCGACGCCACCAGATGGACCGGCAGGGCCGCATCCTCCAGCTGCCGATAAGGCAGGTGGCGCTCAAGCAGGCGCCGCAGGCCGGACGAATCCACCAGATGATCACGCCGGCGCAGCAGGCCGAACACGCTGCCCAGGTTGAACGGAAGCACCTCACGCCGTGTCAGCGCGCACCAGATCCGTTCCAGTTCGCGCGCACCGGCGGCAGTCGGGTCGCCGGCGAAATACGCCGCGTTGATCGCACCGGCCGAGGCGCCGACCAGGAACGCCGGCGCCTCGCCCCAATCAAGCAGCGCCTGCAGCATGCCCACCTCGACCGCGCCGAGGCTGCCGCCACCGGCCAGTACGAAGGCGGTACGCCGCTGCGCACTCCCGACGACCGGTTTTGCCTCTGCCATCTCAGCCACCTGCATGAGCCGATATTACGGCGCACCCGGTCATCTGATGCACACCGTGGCAGCAGGTTCCTCGTGCGGGCCCGCGGCAGGCAATCCGGCTGTCGTTGCGCCGTCAGCCGGCCGGTGTGTTCGGCACCATCACCATCCACGACACGCCGAAACGGTCGGCCAGCATGCCGAAGCTGGAGGCGAAGAAGGTGGACATCAGCGGCTGCTGCACCTGACCGCCGTCGGCCAGCGCATCGAACAGGCGCCTCGCGGCGACGTCGTCATCGGCGGTGAGCGCCAGCGAGAAGCCGTCGAACTTGAGCTGGCCGCCGCAGAAACCGTCCGAGACCAGCACCTGGCTGGCGCCGATCTGCAGACAGGCGTGCATCACCTTGTCCGCCGGCGGCTGCGTGCCGTCGGGGCACTGGAAGGAGGTTTCGGGGTTGTCGGCATAGCGCATCAGCATGACCACCTCGGCAGCGATCGCCTTGCGGTAGAACGCGATGGCCTCTTCGCAATGGCCGTCGAAGAACAGGTAAGGCTGGATTTGCATGGGGTGACCTCGTCGTGGGGTGGGCAAAGCGGAGCCGGCGCACCGGCTCACTGGGACACGACGAACGGCCCGCCCGCCAATCGACAAGGTCAGCGCATGCTGCCGCTGTCCAGATAGCGCTGGTGCCAGGACAGCGCCTCGCTCAGCAGGTGCGGGGTGTGCTTGCCATAGCTGTCGCGACAGGCGCGGTCGAAGTAGTCCTGCAGCATCGGCCGGTAGTCCGGGTGCGCGCACTGCGCAATCACCACCCGCGCCCGCTGCTTCGGCGACAGCCCGCGCAGGTCGGCCAGGCCCTGCTCGGTGACCACCAGGCCCACGTCGTGCTCGGTGTGGTCGACGTGGCTGACCATCGGCACGAGCGACGAGATGGCGCCGCCCTTGGCCGTGCTCGGGCTCATGAAGCAGGACAGGAAACCGTTGCGGGCGAAATCACCGGAGCCGCCGATGCCGTTGATGATGCGGCTGCCGGCGACGTGGGTGGAATTGACGTTGCCGTAGATGTCGGCCTCGACCATGCCGTTCATCGCGATGCAGCCGAGCCGGCGCACCAGCTCGGCGTGGTTGGACATCTCCTGCGGACGCAGCACGATGTGCTGGCGGTAGAAGTCGATGCGGCGCACGAACTTCTCCACCCCCTCGGGACTCAGCGACAGCGAGGTGGCCGAGGCCATCGCGATGGTGCCGTCGCCGATCAGCTCCAGCATGCCGTCCTGGATCACCTCGGTGAACGCGGTCAGGCCGCGGAAGCCGCCCTCGCGCAGGCCGCCCAGCACCGCATTGGCGATGTTGCCCACGCCCGACTGCAGCGGCAGCAGCTGTTCGCCCAGTCGCCCGGCGGCGATCTCGTGGCGGAAAAACTCCACCAGGTGCCCGGCGATGCGCCGCGAGGCCTCGTCCGGCGGCGCGAAACGGCCCAGCCGGTCGGGCGCATCGCTCTCCACCACCGCGACCACCTTGTCCAGGTCGCAGCGCAGGTACGGCTCACCGATGCGGTCGCCTGGCTGCAGCAGCGGGATCGGCCTGCGGTGCGGCGGCAACGCGGTGCCGTAATAGATGTCGTGCATGCCGTCGAGCCCTTCGGGCTGGCGCCGGTTCACCTCCAGGATCACCTTGTCGGCCAGGTCCAGCCAGGTCTTGTTGTTGCCCACCGAGGTGGACGGCACCAGCCGGCCGTCCGGCAGGATGCCGGCGACCTCGACCAGCGCCACGTCGATCTTGCCGAGGAAGCCGCACCACGCGTACTGCGCCACCTGGCCCAGGTGGATGTCCATGTACTCGATCTGGCCGGCATTGATGCGCGCGCGCAGCTCGGGGTCGGACTGGTACGGCAGGCGGAAGTCGATGCCGCCCACGCGGGCCAGCGCGCCGTCCAGTTCCGGCGCGGTGGAGGCCCCGGTGAGAATGCGCAACGCGAACTTGTCGCCGCGATCGTGCGCCGCGGCGATGCGCGTGGCCAGCGCCAGCGGCACGGCCTTGGGGTAGCCGGCGCCGGTAAAGCCGCTCATGCCCACCGTCATGCCCGGCAGGATCAGCTCGGCCGCCTGTTCCGCCGACATGCGACGCTCGGCAAGGGCGGGATGTGCAATGCGTGCTGTCATGGTTTTTCGACTCGTCGGAAAGGCTGGCACGGGAAGCGCCGCCGGGTGTGCCGGCAGGCTGCAGCCAGGTCAAAAAACGTATTCTGGACGCGCGGGCGCGCGCCGCCAAGACGACCTTCGGCGCATGCGTCAAAGCGCCACCGCCACCCTCTTTTTTGCAAGCGCGGCCCAGTGATGGTCAACTTCATGCAACGCCGTGGCACAAACCATCACCAGGGGACGACCCACCGATGCACACACGCATCCCGAAGAATCCATGCCCGAAGACACATCGCCGGCAGCTGCTGCGCCTGCTGCTGGCCGCAGCGCTGCTCGCGTATGGACTGGTTGCCAGCGCACAGGGCGCCGCGCCCGCCGAACAGGCGCGCTGGCAGCGACAGGCTCAGGCGATCACCATCACCCGCGACGACTGGGGCATCGCCCATGTGCACAGCAGGACCGACGCCGACGCGGTGTTCGGCATGGCCTACGCCCAGGCCGAGGACGACTTCAACCGGGTCGAGACGAACTACCTCAACTCGTTGGGCCGGCTGGCCGAGACCGAGGGTGAATCGGCGATCTGGAGCGACCTGCGCCAGCAGCTGTTCATCGACCCGGCCGAACTGCAGGCACTGTACGCGAAGAGCCCGGCCTGGCTGCAGGCACTGATGAACAGCTGGGCCGATGGACTCAACTATTACCTCGCCACGCATCCGGATGTGCATCCGCGCGTCATCAAGCATTTCGAACCGTGGATGGCGCTCAGCTTCAGCGAGGGCAGCATCGGCGGCGACATCGAGCGGGTGTCGCTGAAGCAGCTCGAAGCGTTCTACGGCCGCAACCCCGCCGCGCTGGCGCAAGCGGATACGCCCTCCAGCTGGATCGAGCCGACTGGCTCCAACGGCTTCGCGATCGCGCCCAAGCTCACCGCCGACGGCCATGCCCTGCTGTGGATCAACCCGCACACCTCGTTCTTCTTCCGCTCCGAATTGCAGATGTCCAGTGACGAAGGACTGGACGCCTACGGCGCGGTGACCTGGGGCCAGTTCTTCATCTACCAGGGCTTCAACCAGCACATCGGCTGGATGCACACCTCCACCGGCGCCGACGTGGTCGACGAGTTCGCCGAAACCATCGTGCACAAGGGCGGCCAGCTGTTCTACCGCTATGGCAAGGAACTGCGGCCGGTCACCACACGCACGATCCGCGTGGCGTACCGCGCGAAGGACGGCCGCATGGCCACGCGCGCCTTCGAGGCGCATTTCACCCACCACGGCCCGATCGTGCGCGAGGCTGGCGGCAAGTGGATCGCCATCGCGCTGATGAACAAGCCGATGGAAGCGCTGGAGCAGAGCTGGCTGCGCACTAAGGCCAGCGACTACGCCAGCTACCTGAAAGTGGCCGAGCTCAAGGCCAACTCGTCCAACAACACCATCTTCGCCGACGACAAGGGCGAGATCGCGTACCTGCACCCGCAGTTCATCCCGCGGCGCGACAACCGCTTCGACTACACCAAGCCGGTGGACGGCAGCGACGCGGCCACCGACTGGCAGGGCCTGCACAAGCTCGACGAGGCGCCGCACCTGCTCAACCCGCCGAACGGCTGGATCATGAACACCAACAACTGGCCGTACTCCGCCGCCGGTGCGTTCAGCCCGAAACAGGCGGACTACCCGCGCTACATGGATACCTTCGGCGAGAACCCGCGCGGCATCCACGCCACCCGCGTGCTGGACCGCGTGCGCGACTTCAGCAAGGCCTCGCTGATCACCGCCGCATTCGACTCCTACCTGCCGGCGTTCGCGCGACTGGTGCCGGTGCTGGTGCACGACTACGACATGCTGCCCGACAACGACCCGCGCAAGGGCCGCCTGGCCGGCCAGGTCGCGCTGCTGCGCAGCTGGGACTACCGTTGGGGTATCGCCTCGATGCCGACCACGCTGGCGGTGTTCTGGGGCGACATGCTGTGGGACAAGGTGCACGCCGAAGCCGAGTCCGAGGACCAGTCGGTGTACGACTACATGGCCGGCGATGCCGGCGCGCGGACGCGGCTGGACACGCTGGCCGAAGCCTCCGACCGGCTGGAGCAGGACTTCGGCAGCTGGGGCGTGCCGTGGGGCGAGGTCAACCGCTACCAGCGCAATGACGGTGCCATCGTGCAGAAATTCGACGACGCCAAACCGAGCATCCCGGTACCGTTCGTCTCCTCACGCTGGGGCTCGCTGGCCTCGTTCGGCGCGCACCGCTGGCCCGGCACGAAGAAGTATTACGGCACCAGCGGCAACAGCTTCGTGGCGGTGGTGGAGTTCGGCCCGAAGGTCAGCGCCCGCGCGATCACCGCCGGCGGCGAGAGCGGGCACCCCGGCTCGAAGCACTTCAACGATGAGGCCGAGCGCTACACCACCGGCAACCTGCGCACGGTGTACTTCTGGCCGGAGCAACTGAAGGGGCACACCGAGCGGGTCTACCACCCGGGCGAGCAGGCCACCGAATGACGGGCCACCGCCGCGCTAGGCGGCGGTGCCGAACAGCATGCCCACACCGGTGGTGACCGCCATCGCCAGCGCGCCCCAGAACGTGATGCGCGCGGCGCCGATGCCCATCTTCGCGCCGCCGGCCCACGCTGCCACCGCGCCGAGCACGGCGAGGAATACCAGCGAGGTGGCGAACACCAGCCACAGCAGGCTCGCCACCGGCGCCACCGCCACCACCAGCAACGGCAGCGCGGCGCCCACCGCAAAGCTCAACGCCGAGGCGCCAGCCGCCTGCAGCGGCCGTGCCTTCAGCGCCTCGGTGATGCCCAGCTCGTCGCGGGCGTGGGCATCCAGCGCGTCGTGCGCCATCAGCTGGTCGGCCACCTGGCGCGCCAGCTGCGGGTCGAGCCCGCGGCCGACGTAGATCGTCGCCAGCTCGCGGTGCTCAGCTTCCGTCTGGGTCTGCAGCTCGTGGTGTTCGCGCTCCAGTTCGGCGCGTTCGCTGTCGGCCTGCGAATGCACCGACACGTATTCACCGGCCGCCATCGACATCGCGCCGGCCACCAAGCCGGCCACGCCGGCGACCAGGATGTTCTGCCCGCTCGCGTGCGCCGCGGCCACGCCCAGCACCAGGCTGGCGGTCGAGACGATGCCGTCGTTCGCGCCCAGCACCGCGGCGCGCAGCCAGCCGATGCGGTCGGTACGGTGTCGTTCGTGATGGTGTCGTGGCATGCCGGTGATTCCGTGGCTCGGATGGTGCATTGTGCGCAAGTTGGCGCGCGGCGGCGCGAACGCATCTCGTCCCGCAAGGCGACGCTAGGCGCTGGCCTTCACGCCGCCCTTCAGGAGACCCAGGCGCAGCAGGCTCTCGGCGCTGGCGACCACGGCATCCTGCGGCGCGCGCGGCGACCAGCCCAGCACGCGCCTGGCCTTGGCGGCGCTGGCGTTCTTGTGCATGCCCAGCTCGGGCAGGATCTGCCGCACCGCCGGGTCGCGCAGCGCCGCCAGGCGCACCAGCCAGTTGGGCAACTGCCGGCCGGGCACCCGGTGCGCCGATGCGCCCAAGCGCTGCCGCAGCGTCCGGGCGATCTCGCGAATCCACATGAAATCCCCCGCAACGGCGAGGAAGCGCTCGCCCGCGGCGGCCGGGTCGGTCATCGCACGCAGGTGCAGCTCGGCCACGTCGCGCACGTCGACCACACCGAAACACATTTGCGGGCAGCCGGGCACGGCGCCGTCCATCAACCGCTGCACCAGCAGGATCGAGGTGGAATAGTCCGGCCCCAGCACCGGGCCGAACACGCCCACCGGGTTGACCACCGCTAACTCCAGCGCGCCGCCTTCACGCGCGATGAAATCCCACGCGGCGCGCTCGGCGAGGGTCTTGGACTTGACGTAGGGCAGCACGCCTTCGCCGTCGAGGTCGGTCCAGTCCGTCTCGTCGAACGGCGCCGCTTGCGGCGCATGGCCGTAGCCGACCGCCGCGAACGAGGAGGTCAGCACCACGCGCCGCACGCCGGCGTCGCGCGCGGCACGCAGCACGCGCAGCGCGCCCTCGCGCGCAGGCACGATCAGTTCGTCCTCATGTTTCGGAAGGTCCGGCGGGAACGGCGAAGCCACATGCAGCACGTAGTCGCAACCCGCCACCGCCGCTGGCCAGCCGACATCGCGCTCCAGGTCGGCCTCGACGAAGGACAGCCGCTCGCCCGGCTCCGCCCCGCCTTGCTTCAGCATGGCGCGCACCGTGGCCTCGCGCCCGAGGCTGCGTACGCTGGTGCGTACGCGATGCCCCGCAGCCAGCAGTTGCAGGATGCAGTGGCTGCCGATGAAACCCGACCCGCCGGTGACCAGTACCATGCCCATGACGACCTTCCCGATGTGTCCGCTTGCGCGCCGGACCGCGTGTTCAGCCGCGGCTGGGAATCTGCAGCCCGCGGTGTACCGCCGGTCGCGCCAGGCCGCGTTCGAGCCAGCCGCCGACGTGGGCGAAGCGGTCGTAGTCGACCAGCTCACGCGCCTCGTACCAGGTGATCAGGTTGTTGACCCAGCCCAGCGTGGCGATGTCGGCGATGCTGTACTCGTCGCCCATGATCCACTCGCGCCCGGCGAGGCGCCCGTCCAGCACGCCGAGCAGGCGCTTCGACTCGTTGACGTAGCGCGCCAGCGGCCGCTTGTCCTCGTACTCGCGGCCGGCGTATTTGTGGAAGAAGCCCACCTGGCCGAACATCGGCCCGATCGAGGCCATCTGGAAGAACAGCCACTGGATCGTCTCCCAGCGCCGCGCCGGATCGGCGGGCAGGAACTGGCCGCTCTTCTCCGCCAGGTACAGCAGGATCGCGCCCGACTCGAACAACGCCAGCGGCTCGCCGCCGGGGCCGGCGGGGTCGATGATCGCGGGGATCTTGCCGTTGGGATTGAGCGCGAGGAACTCCGGCGTATGGCTCTCGTCGTTGCCGATGTCGACCAGATGCGACTCGTACGGCAGCCCGGTTTCCTCCAGCATGATCGATACCTTCACCCCGTTCGGCGTGTTGAGCGAATAGAGCTGGATGCGCTCGGGGTGTCGTGCTGGCCAACGCGTGCTGACGGGGAAATCGGATAGCCGGGTCACTGGGTGCTCCTGCGGGGTGGGGAGCCCGCACGGTAAGTTGCTCCGCCAGCGAGTTCAACCCGCCGCTGCCGGCGCGACGCCGACGCTGCCACCGCGGGCGCCGTGTTTCAGGCGGCCAGGCGGCGGATCACGCCGGCGCCCGGTGCCCGGTGCCACGACCAGAAACCGATATCGCGCCGGTGGCGATAACCCATCCGCTCGTACATCGACTCTGCGCGCCGGTTCTCATGGCTCACATGCAGGAACGGCAGGCGGCCACGTTCGAGGTTGTCGTTCGACAGCAGCGCCAGCAGCCGGCGCGCGTAGCCGCGGCCGATGAAGTCGGGGTGCGTGCATACTGCGCTGATCTCCTGCTGCGCCTCCATGCCCAGCCGCTCGCCGATCAGCGCCGCCAGCCGGCCGTCCTGGTAGATGCCGAAGTAACGGCCCAGCTCCATCGTGCGCGGGCGGAAGTAATGCGGATACACCAGCGCAGTCAGCGCCAGCACGTCGGCGCGATGCGCCGCGGTCAACTCGATCACCGGCGGGCCGTCGACGGCCGCCATCGGCGCCGGGCACACCATCTGCGCCAACGGAGCGAACGCCTCGAGCGTCCCGCCGCGCGGCGACGACGGCGCCACGCCCAGCAGGTAGACCGACTCGCCCGGCTCGACCAGCGACGCCAGCGCCCCGGTCATGTCCGCCTCCGCGCTGGCCACGCCGAGGAAGGGAGCAAAGGCGGCGGGATAACGCGCCACGTCGCCGTGGCGCAGCGCGATGGCCCGGTGCCGGCTGCACAAGGCGGACCAGAACGGGTTGTCGAGCTCGGCCGGGTTCATGCCACCATGCTAGCGCGCCGCTGCAGCGCCAGCGGCGCCAGTCACAGCACCTGGCAGGCTTCCAGGTAATTGCCGTCCGGGTCGGTGAAGCCGAAAAAACGCATGCCGGCGCCTGCCCCCACGGGCTCGGGTGTCCCGCCGTGAGCCGCCACGAAAGCATGCGCGGCGTCGGCATCCGCGACTGCCAGAATGAGGTAGGTTCCCGCGCGTCCCGTCGTGGCGTGGCCCATGTCTTCCAGTTCGCTTTGCCACAACGTGAGGCTGGTATCGCCGAGCGGCAGCACCGCCAATCCTTCGCCACCTTCGAAATGGACCGGCTCGACCGCCAGCAAGCCCTGGTACCACGGCAAGGCCTGGGCGAGATCGCGCACGCGCACGATGACCGTGTCGATACGCAGGAACGGCGTGGTGGCTGGCATGCATGACCTCAGGCAAGAGTCCGCCCGCATGGGGCGCGGCAGTCAGGCGATCGTCCGGGCCGGGACGTAAAAACTCAAGTGCTCTGCACCCGGTAGGGGCCTGCGCTAGCGCAGGCCCACCGTGCCGTTTGCCGCCTTCACCAACTTGGCCGGGTCGTAGCCCATACCGTCCTTGAACACCAGCGCGACGTGCTCGATGTCCTTGATGTTCTTCGCCGGGTTGCCGTCGAGCAGCACCAGGTCGGCGACCTTGCCCACCTCGATCGAGCCAATGCGCTGGTCCTCGCCCATGAAGCGCGCGCCGTTGAGGGTGGCGATCTGGATCGCCTGCAGCGGAGTGAAGCCGGCCTCGACCAACAGTTCCACTTCGCGCTGGTCGCCGTAGCCGGCGATCACGCCGCCATAGCCGGTGGGGTCCAGGCCGGCCAGCAGGGTGCCGCCCTGCTGCACGAATGCATGCTCGAAATCCTGCTCCAGCTTGAACACCTTCGGCCACGGCGAATCGTGCATGCCGGCGATGCGCTCGCGGCTCGCCAGGTATTCCACCCGCGTTTCCGGCAGCATCGCGTCCAGCACGCGCTGATCCACCGACGCGCGGCCAGGCACGAAGGTCTCGAACACCGGCAGGGTCGAGGTGACTGCCACGTGCTTCGACACCAGGGTCCTGATCAACTGCTGGATGCGCGGATCGTCCACGCGCATCGTAGCGAGCTGGGCCAGCGCGACCTTGGTGTCGGGGCAGACGTCGGGCTGCTTGCCGGCGCTGAACTCGGTGTCCACCGGCAAGCCGTGCTCCAGGTCGTCGATGCCAAGCTCGGCCGCCTCGGTGAAACCGATCGCGCACAGATGACCGGTCACCTGCACGTGCTTCGCGTGCGCCGCCGCGATCGCCGCGGCCAGCTCGGCGCGGGTGATGTGCATGTACGCCTTGAACGAAGTGGCGCCTTCGCCGATCCAGTAGTTGACCGTGTCGGTGGCGTCGGCCGCATCCGTCAGTTCGTGCATCTGCGGCGTGAAGCTGCCCTTGCCTTCCAGGTATGGCCCGGTGGTGTGCATCTTCGGCCCCGGGATGGTGCCGGCGTTGATCGCCTTCTTCAGCTCCAGGTCGGTATACGGCTCGGTGCTGCCGGTGGTGCGGATGCTGGTGACGCCGCCGGCCAGGTACAGCTTGGGAAAACTCGATGCCTGCTCGGGGTAGATCGCCTCCTTCGCCTCCGGGTTCACCTTCGGCGCCGGATAGAACATGTGGTCGTGCATGCCGACCAGGCCGGGGATCAGCGTAGGCCCGCTGCCGTCGACCACGATCGCGCCCTTCGGCAGCGCCACGTGCCTTCCGACCGCCGCGATCAGGCCGTCGCGCAGCAGCACCGTCTGGTTTTCCCGCGCCGGCGTGCCGTTGCCGTCGATTACCCGCACATGGGTAATCGCCAGCAGCGGTTGCGCATACTTCACGAACCGCAGCGTCTGCGCCGACAGCTGCGGCGGCTGGGCGAAGGCGGACGACACCACGCACAGCCCGGCCAGCGCGACCGCCAGCAGGATGTTCCGGCGAGCGCCGGGCCTCGGCAACGCAGGTGTGAGGCGACGGGTTTTCGTAGGCATGGTCCGATTTCCCCCTGGCAAGGCAGGCACTGGCCCGCCAACCGGCCAAAATTACTCCAGAGGCATCCCTTTGGGTGAAGATGCCTCCCATCCAGCCGCTTGTTCGCTTGTTTTCATGCCCCTGTTTTCCAGCCGCCGCGCACCCATATCCAGCCGATGACTCCGTTGCAGCAATTCATCGAGGCCAGCCCGCGCCTGTTCGTGTTGACCGGCGCGGGCTGCAGTACCGACTCGGGCATTCCCGACTACCGCGATCGCGACGGCCAGTGGAAGCGCCCGCCGCCGGTGAACTACGCCGCCTTCATGCATGAGCTGGCCACGCGCCAGCGTTACTGGGCGCGCAGCATGGTCGGCTGGCGGCGTTTCGGCCGTGCGCTGCCGAACGCCACGCATCGCGCGCTGGCCGAACTGGAGCAGCGCGGACAGGTCGAGTTGCTGGTGACGCAGAACGTGGACCGCCTGCACCAACGCGCCGGCAGCGAGCGGGTGCTCGACCTGCATGGCCGCCTCGACGAGGTGCGCTGCATGAGCTGCGACTGGCGGCTCGCCCGCGACGCGTTCCAGCAGATGCTGGTCGAGCGCAATCCGGCCTGGGCGCAACTCGACGCCAGCGATGCGCCGGATGGCGACGCCGACCTGGAAGGCCACGACTTCGCCCGCTTCGACGTGCCGCCCTGCCCGCACTGCGGCGGCATCGTGAAACCCGACGTGGTGTTCTTCGGCGAAGCGGTGCCGCGCGAGCGCGTGGAAGCCGCCACGCGCGCCTGGCAGGCCGCCGATGCGGTGCTGGTGGTGGGTTCCTCGCTGATGGTGTATTCCGGCTACCGCTTCGTCGACGCGGCCGCGCGTGCCGGCAAGCCGGTGGCCGCGGTGACGCTGGGCCGCACCCGTGCCGACGCGCTGCTCACCTTGAAGGTCGACGCGCCCTGCCAGGAAGCGCTGGCTTTCCTGCAGGCCAGCAGACAGCCGGAAGCCGCGTCGCTGGAGTAGCGCGTGCTTCAGCCACGCTGCCGCGTAGTGCCGCACGACGGCGGCCACGCCTCGTCGCCATCCAGGTGCCACACGAAGAACTCGCCCGACCTCGGCTCGCCGGTGTCGCGCGCGAACAGCAGCGATCTTCCGCTGGGCGAGAACAGCGCGCCGATCTCGCTGCCGTTGGCGTTGACCTGTGGCCCCAGCTTCTCCTTCGCCGACCAGCCGTGCGGACCCAGCCGCGAGAGGTAGAGTCCGCCGTCGGCCATCACGATCATGCGCTTGCCGTCTGGCGACGGCAGCGGCTCGTATTCGTTGCCCGCGGTGTTGAGCGCCGCCACGTTCTCCACCCTCCACCGGCCGGGCGCGGTTTCGCGGGCGCGCCAGATGTCGTTTCCGCCCGCCCCGCCGGAGCGGTTCGAGCCGAAGTACAGCCAGCCGTCCGCAGCGAGCCGCGGAAACCATTCGGCCTCGTCGGAATTCACCGGCGCCGGCAGGCGCACCGGCGCACCCCAGCGGCCGCCCGCGTCGCGGTCCACGCGCCAGATGTCGAGATCCTTGCTGCGCTGGCTGCCGCTGGCGCGGGTGGAGATGAAGTACAGGCTGCGGCCATCCGGCGTGAACCACGGATCGGCCTCGAGGCCTGCCGCGGCGAACGGCGGCGGCACCGGCGCCGACCAGCGCCCGCCGTCGCAACGCGAAGTGAGGATGCGCCAGCCGGAGAACGTCTTCGAGCTGCGCACAAAATACAACTCGCCGTTGCGCGGGTCGAACGCGGGGTGCGACTCGAACAGCTCGCTGGACACACCCTGCGGCGCCCATGGCTGCACCGCCGCCGATGGTGACGGCCCGGCCGCGAGAGCCGCCACCGGCAACAGCAGGCCAAGCCACCCAGCTTTCATGCGCATCGGACACCCTCCCCGGTTTGACATGGTGGCGATGATATCGCCCTGCCCGAACGCCATGACAACCCGGCACCAGGCCATTCTCTTAAGCAACCAGAAAGTTGCATTCCCCAATCTGCCGGCGCAAGCTCACATGCAACCCGGAGGTGGCACATGAACGATCGCATCGAGAAGCGCATCGAGCTGAAGGCACCGGTATCGCGCGTGTGGCGCGCGCTGACCGACCACCGCGAATTCGGCGCATGGTTCCGCGTCGACCTGTCCGGGCCGTTCGAGCCCGGCCGGGAAGCGGTCGGCCACATCACCTGGCCGGGCTACGAGCATATCGTCTGGCGCGCCGTGGTGCAGGTGATGGAGCCGGAGCGGCTGTTCAGCTTCAGCTGGCATCCCTATGCCATCGCGCCGGGCGTGGACTACGCTGCCGAACCGCCGACCCTGGTCGAGTTGCACCTCGAAGCGCACGGCGAGAACACCGTGCTGACCCTGGTCGAGTCGGGCTTCGAGCGCATCCCGGCCAGCCGCCGCGCCGAGGCGTTCCGCATGAACGACGACGGCTGGGGCATCCAGATGGAGAACATCCGCCAGCACGTCGAAGGCACCGCGGCGGACGCTCATGCCGGCTAGCGCACGCTCGCGCCTGGCGCGGCGCCTGCCGCGGGCCGCCATGGTGTTCGCCGCGCTTGGCGACCCCACGCGGCTGGCGCTGGTGACCCGGCTGTGCGACGGGTCGCGCCGCTCGATCACCCAGCTCTGCGACGGCCAGCCGCTGACCCGGCAGGCGATCAGCAAGCACCTGCGCGTGCTCGAGGATGCCCGCGTCGTGCGCAGCGAGCGCGCCGGCCGCGAGAGCCTGTACGCCCTCAACCCGCAGCCGATCGGCGAATTGCGCGACTACATCGATCTGGTGTCGAGCCAGTGGGACGACGCGCTGGCGCGGCTGAAATCCTTCGTGGAGAAGTGAGCTGGCGAGTCAGCTGGTGTGATCGAGAATGATCTTCCAGCCGTCGGCGGTCTTTTCCCACAGCAGCGAGAACACGCCATCGTCCTGCGCCACCTCGCCGTGCGTCGCGCGGTCGAGGTGGAAACGGCCGGTCACCACGGCGTAGCGCGGCTCGCCGCCGGCGCTTGGCAGCAGGCGCACGTCCAGTTCGGAGAAGGTGAGCCGGCCCATCTGCTGCGCCGTCGCATAGTGCTGGCGGTAGCTGTCGAGAATGCCGCGATAGCCCTTGCGCACGCTGCTGCCGATGAAGGTGGTGTCGGGTGCGTCCTTGTAGCCGCGCATGTAGCCTTCCACGTCGCCGCGGTTCCACGCCGCCGCCTGCTGCGCCATCACCTGGCGGATCGCCGCGGCCTCGCCACCGGCGCTGGCCGCGTGACTGGGAACCGTCCCACCCAGGCCTGCCACCGCCAGAAACATTCCGAGCCCGATAAGCCATTGCCTGGTCGTCATGCCGCGCCCCTTGCACCGTGTGATGGCCCAGTATCACCCGCCAGTTGGCGGGCAGGAACCGCCAGCCCTTCCGATGCGGGCTTGTGCGCACCCACCGCCAAAGCGACATCGCTACCCGATCCAGGCAGGCCCGCACATCGACGCGAAGCAGGTTGCACTCGACCACCGCGCTACCTACTCTCGACAGTCCTTACCACGGAGCCACCTGCATGCGTCCGATCCACCTCATCACGCTGTGCGCCGCGGCGACCGCCGCACTCGTTGCCGGCTGCAACCGGGAAGCTCCCCGCACGCCCGCCGCCGCTACACCGCCTGCCAGCGTGGCAACGGCCAGCGACAATGCCAGGCTGGATGCCGCCGTCGACGGCTTCATCGACGGCATGTTCAAGCGCTACCCCACCTTTGCCGCCAACGCCGGCAAGCACGAGTTCGACGGCAAGCTGCCCGACTACAGTGCGACCGCGCTGAAGGCGGATGCCGACTGGCTGCATGCCGAGCGCAACCGGTTCGCCGCGTTCGGCGACGACCGGCTCGACCAGAGCGGCCGCTTCCACCGCGACTACGTGCTCGCGGTGATCGACGGCCAGCTGTTCTGGCTGGAGGACTCCGGCTTCCCGTACAGCAACCCGGCCTTCTACGCCGGCGACCTGTCGCCCAGCATGTACCTGACACGCCCCTACGCGCCGTTGCCGCAACGCATGGCGGCGTTCGTCGCCTATCAGGAAGCGCTGCCCAAGGCGATCGCCCAGATCAAGGCGAACTTCAAACTGCCGCTGCCGGCGACGTACATCGAGCTGGGCGTGAACAGTTTCGGCGGGTTCGCGAGCTTCTTCCGCAACGACGTCCCGACGATCTTCGCCGGGGTCAAGGATGACGCCCTGCAGGCCCGCTTCAAGGCGTCCAACGCCGCCGCGATCAAGGCCACGCAGGATCTCGCCGACTGGCTGAAGGCGCAGCAGCCCCATGCCACCCACGACTACGCGCTGGGCGCGGCGAAGTTCTCCCGGATGCTGCACGCCACCGAGCTGGTCGACCTGCCGCTGGACCGGCTCAAGGCGATCGGCGAGTCGGACCTGCAGCGCAACCTCGACGCGCTCAAGGCCGCCTGCGACAAGTTTGCGCCGGGCCAATCACTGAGCGCGTGCGTCGACAAGGAAGGTGCGCACAAGCCGGCCGGCGGCGCCGTGGAAGGCGCACGTGCGCAACTCGCGGGCCTGCGCCAGTTCATCGTCGACAAGGACCTGGTGACCATTCCCGGTCCCGAGCAGGCCAAGGTCGAGGAAGCGCCGCCGTTCAATCGCTGGAACTTCGCCTACATCGAGATCCCCGGCCCGTACGAAAAGAACCTGCCGTCGGTGTATTACATCGCCCCGCCAAACCCGGCCTGGAGCAAGGCCGACCAGTTGGCCTACATACCGGGCAAGGCCGACCTGCTGTTCACCTCTTCGCACGAAGTGTGGCCGGGGCACTTCCTGCAGTTCCTGCACGCCAACCGCGCGCACTGGAAATTCGGCCAGCTGTTCGTCGGCTACGCCTTCTCCGAAGGCTGGGCGCACTACGCCGAGGAGATGATGTTCGACGCCGGGCTGGACGGCGCCACGCCGGAGGTCCATATCGGCCAGCTCACCAACGCCCTGCTGCGCGACGTGCGCTACCTCTCCGCCATCGGCCTGCACACCGGCGGCATGACCGTCGCCCAGTCCGAGCAGATGTTCCGCGACAAGGCCTTCCAGGACCCGGGCAACGCCCGCCAGCAGGCCGCCCGCGGCACCTACGACCCGGCCTACCTGAACTACACGCTGGGCAAGCTGATGATCATGCAGCTGCGCCAAGACTGGATCGCCGCACACCCGGGCCCGAACGCGCTGAAGGCGTTCCACGACCAGTTCCTCAGCTACGGCGGCCCGCCGGTCCCGCTGGTGCGTGCGCAGATGCTGGGCGGCAAGCCGGAGGCCAGGCTGTGGACGGCGGCGGAGACGGCAGCGGTCACCTCCAGGTAGGGCCACGCGGCGGTCGATCTTCGCCCTGCGCGTTTGTCGTGCAGGGTGAGGGCCGTCCTCCGCCACGGAAAACCACCATGACCGCGAACACGCTCCGCCTGCACCGCGTGCTGCGCGCCCCGCCCGAGCGGATCTACCGCGCCTTCCTCGACGCCGGCGCGATCGCCAAGTGGCTGCCGCCGAATGGCTTCACCTGCAAGGTGCACGAGCTCGACGCACGGGTCGGCGGCCAGCACCGGATGACCTTCACCAACTTCTCCAGCGGCCACGGACACAGCTTCGGCGGCACCTACCGCGAGCTGGTGCCGGGCGAACGCATCCGCTACAGCGAACGCTTCGACGACCCCGGCCTGCCCGGCGAGATGACCACCACCATCACCCTGCGCGCGGTGTCCTGCGGCACCGATGTGCAGGTGGTGCAGGAAGGCGTGCCGGAGGTCATTCCGGTAGAGCAGCGCTACCTGGGCTGGCAGGAATCGGTGCTGCTGTTGGGCCAGTTGGTGGAAGCGGACATTCCGGACTGACCGGCGCCGCGGCTGATCGACGCCGGCCCGTGTCGATTCCGCATGCGCCTGTTCGTCGTCAGCAGGAAGGCGGCCATGCCGGCCGCCGTTTTGCGCAGGAGACCACCATGTCCTACGTCGATGGTTTCGTGATTGCCGTACCCGACGCCAACCGCGAGCAGTTCATCGCGCACGCCCGCCACTTCGACGCCATGTTCCTGGAGTTCGGCGCCACCCGGGTGGTGGAGTGCTGGGGCGACGACGTGCCCGACGGCAAGCTCACCGACTTCCGCCGCGCCGTGCAGGCCAGGGCGGGCGAATCGGTGGTGTTCTCCTGGATCGAATGGCCCGACAAGGCCAGCCGCGACGCCGGCATGGAACGGATCATGAAGGACCCGCGCATGCCGGGCGCCAGCGAGATGCCGTTCGACGGTAAACGCATGATCTTCGGCGGCTTCATGCCGGTGGTCAGCCTGCCCGCCTAGCCGCGCGGCCGCTCACTCCTCTTCTTCCTCGAACTCCACCAGCGCATCCAGCTCGAACGCCAGCGCCTCGACCGCCTCGCGCACCTTGCGCGCGGTGGAAGGGTTCGGTGCCTCGATCTCCAGCTCGTGCGCGTCGGGGCCGTGGGTGTCGCTCAGGCCCGCGGAGCTGGAATCCGCGTCGTCCATGCGATCCATCATGTCCGCGACCTCCTCCACGCGCTCGATGCCGTCCAGACTCTGCAACAGGTTGGTCACGGCCCGGACGTCATCGTCGCTTCCGGTCAGGCGCAGGCGTAGTGTCGGCATGGCGGCATCTCATGGCAGGATGCAGGTCAGCCTAGGTGCGCCCGGGCCAAGGCGGCGTGACGATGGCGTCGCGGGCGAAGCCAGCACCCGGCGCGCCAGCCGTCGGTGCGACGATGGCCCGGCGAACCAGCCAGCCATGCACCACGGCCCCGCATCTGTCTTCCTGTCGAGGATCCGCCATGCCCTATCCGTCCGCGCTTCCCGCCACCGGCACCTGCCGCTGCGGCCGCGTGCGCCTGCGCGTCACCAAGCCGGCCATGCTCAGCATGGCGTGTCACTGCCACGGCTGCCAGAAGATGACCGGCAGCGCGTTCTCGCTGTCGCTGGCGCTGCCCGCCGACGGCGTGGAGGTAATCGCCGGCGAACTGGTCCGCGGCGGCCTGCAGGAGGAACACAGCCACCTGTACTGTGCGTTCTGCAAGTCGTGGGTGATGACCCTCCCGGCCGGGCTCGACTGGCTGGTCAACCTGCGCCCTTCGGTGCTCGACCCACACGCCGACTTCGTGCCGTTCATCGAAACCTGCACCGATGCCCGGCTGCCCTGGGCATCGACCCCGGCGAAGCACAGCTACGCCGGTTTCCTGGCGATGGAGAATTACCAGCCGCTGGTCGAGGCCTACGCCGCCGAGACCGCGGATGCCTGATCGACGCGCCCGAGCCTGCCGGCTCCGGGCGCGCCGCGATAGTCGACAACGGAGCACCGCATGCGCCTGCACATCCTGTCCGACCTGCACCTGAGCGTGCACGGTATGCCGCCGCCCGAAGTGATGGCGGACGTGACGATCCTTGCCGGCGACATCCGGCGCCCGGCGGTCGAGGCGATGCAGTGGGCGGCCGGCCTGGGTCGCCCGGTGCTGTACGTCCCTGGCAACCACGAGTTCTACGGCGGCGCGATCCCGCACGTGCGCCAGGCGCTGGCCCGCAGCGCCCGCGAGCACGGCGTCCAGCTGCTGGATCAGGGCACCTGCACGATCGGCGGCGTGCGCTTCGTGGGCGCTACCCTGTGGACGGATTTCGAGCTGTTCGGCGCCGAGGGCAAGGACCTTGCGATGACGGCGTCGGCGCAGTTCATGCGCGACTTCGCCGCCATCCGCAACGCCGACGGCAGCGTGTTCACCCCCGCCGACGCCGCCGCGCTGTTCGCCGAACAGTACGCCTGGCTTGCGGCCGTGCTGGAAGAGCCGTTCGCCGGGTCGACCGTGGTCATCACCCACCATGCGCCAACCCCGCGCAGCGTGCATCCGCGCTTTGCCGCTTCGCCGGTCAGCGCCGCCTTCGTGTCCGACTGCAGCGCGTTGATGGGCCGCGCCGTATTGTGGGTCCACGGCCACACCCACGACAGTTTCGACTACATGGCGAACGGCACCCGGGTGGTATGCAACCCGCGCGGCTACAGCGTCGGCGGGGTGAACGAGAACCCACAGTTCGATCCGTGCCTGTGCATCGAGGTGGCGACCGGCGCGTAAAAGCGTGCCGAGAGCGCCTTTTTCGCGACGGACAAGCGCCTGCTCCGGGCCTCGTCCGCGCAGCCTTACCTTGGGCGGCCACGGGCCCGACCGGCAATCGCCCCTGGCCTTCCGGCCTATCGACACTGCGGACAGGGGTCGGCACCATGCCTGCCGATCCTCGAGGAGACGCGCAAAGATGGCTGCCGGACCGACCTGGATACTCGCCACCGCCGCGCTGACGATCGTCGCCGGCCCGCTGGCGCTCGGGCTGGCCGGGTTCATCTACGCCCGCGCCCCGCACGCTGCGCCCGCGACTTCCGCCCCGGGCTGGCGCCTCACGGCAGCCTCGACCCTGCTCTACGTGCTGGCCTTCAACCTGACGTTCTTCCTACAGGAACTGGCCCTGGTGCTGCCGAAGGCGCTCACGCCTGGCCTGCAGCCGACCCTGTACCACAACAACCACAGCTGGGAAGGCACGAACCCGCTCGCCGCCCTGTTCCAGGGCACCGGTGCGCTGGCGACGCTGACGGTCGGCCTGTGCTGCCTGTGGCTGCTGCGGCGCCCGCGGCCATGGCCGGGCAGCACCCGGCTGGTGCTGTTCTGGCTGGCCTATTGCGGCTGCTTCATGGCCCTGCCGCAGGTCGTCGTCGGAGCGCTCAGCCCGGGCAGCGACGTCGGCATGGCGATGGGCTATCTGCAGTTCGACGCCGGCGCACGCCTCGGCGCCGGCCTGCTCGCGCTCGGTCTGATGCCGCTGGTTGCCCTGCTGCTGCGCCAGCCTGCGCTCGCGATCGCGGATTCGCCGGCAGCCATCGCCAGCCCCGGCGCCCGCACGCGGTTCGTGTTCCGGACCGTGACGCTGCCCGCCCTGCTCGCCAGCGCGCTGGTCATCCCGTTCCGCATCCCGCGCGAGTGGCTGGAGGTCGTCCTCGTGCCGCTGCTGGTGGTGCTGCCCGGCATACCCTGGATCCAGGCGGGGGCCGGGCGCACGCGCGGGACCGCGGCCAACGGCGCGGCGACCGCCTGGCCGCTCGCCTACCTGTTCGCCGCCGTCGTGGCCTTGCTGCTGATCTTCCAGCTCGTGCTCAGGCCGGGCATCCGGTTCTACTGAGCAGACACCGCCCTCCTGCGCCGTCGGAACACGCCCCCGGCCGCGCGGCGCGTGTCGATCCACACGCTCGCCATTCGTCGCAGGCATGAACGGCACCCTCACCGCCCTTGGACCTGGAGTAACGACATGCGCAGCAAGAACACGATCTGCCTCTGGTATGACGGCACCGCGCTGGACGCCGCGACGTTCTACGCCAGCACGTTTCCGGACAGCGCCGTGGGCGCCGTCCACCGCGCGCCGGGCGACTATCCGGCGGGCAAGCAGGGCGACGTGCTGATGGTGGAGTTCACCGTGATGGGCATCCCCTGCCTGGGCATGAACGGCGGCCCCGGCGTCCCGCACACCGATGCGTTCTCGTTCCAGGTGGCCACCGACGACCAGGCCGAAACCGACCGCCTGTGGCACGCGATCATCGACCATGGCGGCCAGGCCAGCGCCTGCGGCTGGTGCAAGGACAAGTGGGGCCTGTCGTGGCAGATCACCCCGCGCGCGCTGATGGCCGCGGTCACCGACCCGGACCCCGCCGTCGCCAAGCGCGCGTTCAACGCCATGATGGAGATGACGAAGATCGACATCGCGGCGATCGAGGCGGCACGGCGCGGCTGACGACGGCCGCCGTCGGCCGCTCCCTCGGGGAGAGCGAACAAGCCAGCCGGGCGTCGTTGCCCATCAAGCCACCAGGAGCCACCCATGATCCCCACCATCACCGCCTTTGAAAGCTCGCCCGATCGCGGCCGCGGCCTCGCGCGCGACATGCGCGTGCGCTGGGCGCTGGAAGAAACGGGTCAGCCTTACGAGGTTCGCCTCGTCTCGTTCAAGGCGATGAAGAGCCCCGCGCACCGCGCGCTGCACCCGTTCGGGCAGATTCCCACCTACGAGGAAGGCGAGCTGGCGCTGTTCGAGTCCGGTGCCATCGTGTTCCATATCGCCGAGCGCCATGCGGGCCTGCTGCCGGTCGAGGCGAATGCCCGGGCGCGCGCCATCATGTGGATGTTCGCCGCGCTCAACACGATGGAGCTGCCGATCCTCGAACTGCAGACCGCCAAGTTTGCCGAAGCCGACCAGCCATGGACCGCCGAACGCCTGCCGCTCATCAAGCAGCGCATCCGCGCCCGGCTGGGCGAGCTTGCCGTGCGCCTGGGCGAGGCCGACTGGCTCGACGGCGCGTTCAGCGCAGGCGATCTCATGATGGTGCACACGCTGCAGCGGCTGAAGCCCTCGGGTCTGCTGGACGACTACCCGAACCTTGCCGCCTACGTCGCCCGCGGCGAAGCGCGGCCGGCCTACCAGCGCGCCTTCGCCGCGCAGCTGGCGGTGTTCACCGGGAACAACTAGGGCCTGCGTCCGGTTACAAGAAAAAATCGACTCGGCTTCCCTGCACCGTCCGGCCCCGGCCTTCCCTGCTTCTGATCAAGCCGGGGGCGCCTCTCTATACTTGCAGCCCCGCCATCACCCGGTCCGGTGCCACGCCCATGCCACGCCTACGCCTCGCCGAACCGCTCGTGATGCTGGCAACCGTGGTGCAGTGGCTGGTGCTGTCGATGCTGACCGGCGTCGTGGTCGGCGTGGGTTGCAGCATCTTTCTCCACCTGCTGTTCGCCACCGAGGGCCACGTCTACGCCGTGCCGCTGGGGGTGCAGATGAGCCTGCTGGTCGTGGGCGGCTTCGCCAACGGCCTGCTGCTGCATTACGGCTATCGGCTGAGCCGCAGCGGCTACAGCGACTCGCCGATCGTGGCGGTGAACGAGCAACACGGCAGGATGCCGTTTCGCACCCTGTGGGTGAAGCCGGTCGCCGCGCTGATCACCCTGGGTTGCGGCGGCTCGGCCGGCAAGGAAGGGCCGTGCTCGCACATCGGCGCCAGTCTGGCGGCCGGCATCGGCCGGGTGCTGCACCTGAACCCCGAGCTGCGCAAACGGCTGCTGGCGTGCGGGGTAAGTGCCGGCTTCGCCAGCGTGTTCGGTACCCCGATCGCCGGCGCCATCTACGGCGTGGAGATGCTGGCGATCGGCCGCATCCGCCACGACTTCCTGTTCCCCGGCATCGTGGCCGGCGTCACCGCGTTCCAGGTCAGCAAATACCTGGGCGTGCCCTACCCCCACTACCACATCGCCTTCATCAGCGACTTCACCGAGCTGCTGTTCCTGAAAACCGTGCTGATCGGCATCCTGTGCGGCGCGGCCGCGTGGGTGTTCGTCGAGCTGCTGCAGCAGGCGAGGCGGCTGTTCGGGCGTCTGCGCGATCGCTACGCGCTGTGGCCGCCGCTGGTGCCGCTGCTGGGTGGCGTGGTGCTGGCCCTGCTGGTCATGGTCGTGCCGTCCGATTACCTCGGGCTGAGCCTGCCGATCATGGAACGCGCCCTGCACGGCGAGACGATGCCGTACCTGGGTTTCCTGTGGAAAGCCCTGCTGGTGGCGATCACGCTGGGCTCGGGCTTCTATGGCGGCATCGTGACCCCGCAGTTCGTGATCGGCGCCGTGCTGGGCGGCGCGCTCGCGCACCTGCTGGGGCTGGCGCCGGCGCTGGGTGCGGCGGTGGGGCTGGTGGCCGTGGTCGCCTCGGCATCCAACGCGCCGATCGCCGCCATCCTGATGGGCATCGAGCTGTTCGGCGCCGATTCGACGCTGTACGTCGCCGGCGCCTGCGTCGCCGCCTATCTCATCATCGGCCACCGCAGCGTCTACCCCGCCCAGCAGATCGCGTTCAGCAAATCGTCGTGGATCTTCGCCCACACCGACCTGCCGGTCGGCCAGGAAAAGACCCGCCTGTCGTACGGCTTGCTGCGCTGGTGGAGCAAGCGCCGCCGCGCCCTGCAAGGCCCAGGGCGGCCGGGAACGGCGAAAGGGGAACGTGACCGATGATGCCGCGGACCACCGGCAATCGGCCGCGTCCCTTCTGATCGCTTGCTATTCCAGGCTCAGGTCGTAGATCACCGTGGCCGGATCCCGCGGATCCAGGCGGCGCTGGAATCCGATGTTCGCCGCAAGGCGATCGCCGCCGCCGGATCGGCTCGGGGCATAGGCGCGCATGTGCCGCATGCCGCGTGCCCTTGCCGCGGCGATCAGATGGCGCATCAAGAGCGAACCGACGCCGCGCTGTCGCCACTCGCCGCTCACCGTGAGCGAAGCATCGCAGCGGTCGCCCGCGGCATTGACATGAAACTGCGCGGCGCCGATCTCCCGCTCGCGCCCCTCGTGCGGGACCAGCGCGATGAAGCCCACGGCACAGGCCGGGTCGAGACGGGTGAGCTCGCGCGCCACCTCCGGCGTCGGGTCGCGGACCAGGCCGAGAAAGCGCGAACTGCGAAATGCGGGCGACAGATGGGTGAGGAACTCCAGCTCAAGCTCCGCATCCTGCTCGCTGATCGAGCGGATCCGCACGGTCGTGCCGTCCGGCAGCTTCTCGTTCCAGCCCTCGCCCGGGGGTGCATGGGTCTGTGCCATGGCATGCTCCGCCATCAACCAGGTGCTTCAGCGTATCAGTTGCCTTCGGGCGTCAATTGACCAGCATCAAGGGATCGGGCGTTGCCGGCAGGCGGCCAGGGATCATCCATCGGGCGATCTCGCTATCGTTGAAGAAAAGGGATCGGGGTAGTTCTCCGGATTTAATTACCTCCGTCCCCTTATCCCCCCGCCCTTATCCCCTGGGCGATTCAGGGCGCTTCCACGGGTCCACGTGGGTCATCAGGTTGAGGACCCGGTGGCGCTGCAGCACCCGCTGGCGGGCCGCCACCGCAATGTCGTGCCCTGCTTCCACGCTGATGGACGCCTCCACCTCCAGGTGCGCATCCACCACGATCATGTCTCCCATCTTGCGCGTACGCACGTCGTGCACGCCGCTGATACCGGGGGTTTCCAGCAGCGTCTGGCGAATGGCCTGCACTTCCTGCTCGTCCACTGCCCGATCCATCAGGTCATGCAGGGCATCCCGGGCAAACTCCCAGCCCATTTTGGTCACCATGAGACCCACGATCAGCGCGGCAAGGGGGTCAAGAATGGGGTAGCCCGCCAGGTTGCCGGCAATGCCCACGCCCACCACCAGTGACGATGCCGCGTCGGAACGGGCGTGCCAGGCATTGGCCACCAGCATGCTGGACTTCACGCGCTTGGCCACGGACAGCATGTAGCGAAACAGCGTTTCCTTCGCCACCAGGGCACCCGCGGCCACCCACAGGGCAACCACACGCACCTGCTGCACAGTTTCCGGCGCCTCCAGCTTGCGAAAGGCCGACCACAGCATGCCCAGACCCACGGCCAGCAGCAGGCTGCCCAGCACGAGCGACGCCGCCGTCTCAAAACGCTGGTGGCCGTAAGGGTAGTCCTCGTCAGCGTCCTTCTTGCTGTAGTGGCCAGCGAACAGCACGACGAAGTCCGCCACCAGATCGGACAGCGAATGGATACCGTCGGCGATCAGGCCCTGCGACTTGGCGAACACGCCCACCACGATCTGCGTGGCGGTCAGCACCAGATTTACGCCGACGCTGACCCAGGTGCTGCGCGACGCCGCCGCTGCGCGCTCCTCGGGGCTGTGTTGCGTGTCTTCGGGATCATCAGGAAGTTCAATGAAATTCATGGCAACAAGGCAGTGGGTAGGCAAACGCGCATTCGGTGTTCACGCCGAGTTTGCGCCCCGGATCAAGGACAAATGGACACGCGACCCAGCCGTGCGGACTCCACGGCGCTACGAGACGCGGCGCCGATCAGCTCATGTAGCGATCACTCTGTGCGGCAACTACCGGGAACTCGCCCGGATGGCCGTCCAGGCTGACCGGCACCGACAGCAAGGTCGCCAGGACAACCGGCACCAACGCGGCGCAAACCACGTTGAAATTCTGGCACATGAAGCGATCGAGGGCAGGTGTGCATAGGGAGTTCCCTGGGGTTGCTGGTGAATGCCTGGATATTGGCCCTCCCGGCTTAAGCGCGGCTGAGGGTGCCCATGGCCGCTTAAGAAAACCCTAAGAACCCGGCGGCACCCTTGTCAAAAAAGGAGTTGCCATGAACCTGTTCTCTCTGTCCGCCACTTTTCCGCGCGCGCTCGCCGCCCTGACGCTGGCCTGTGCCGCCCTCGCGCCCGCCGCCCAGGCCGCCCAGGCCGCCACGCCCGCCGAGCAATTGGCCGGTTATACGGCCCAGGCCGGGGCTCCCGCCTCGCCCGCCCGCGGGCAGCAACTGTTCACCAGCAAGCACGGTGGCGAGTGGAGCTGCTCCTCCTGCCACGGCGCCGTCCCCACCCAGGCCGGCAAGCACGCCTCCACCGGCAAGCCCATAGGCGCCATGGCGCCGGCCTTCAATCCCGAGCGCTTTACCGATCCGGCCAAAACCGAGAAATGGTTCCGCCGCAACTGCAAAGACGTGCTGAGCCGTGAATGCACCGCCGGCGAAAAAGCCGATGTGCTGAGCTGGCTGATGACGCTCAAGCCCTGAAGACCCGCATTTCCATTCACTCTCACGGAGGATTTCCCATGCCACACCCACGACACACCCGGATGGGCCGACTTGCCCTGGGGCTGCTCGCCGCCAGTGGCCTTGCCCTGCCGACCCTGCCGGCCCTGGCGGACGGCAACGGTCGCATGGTGCCCCTGACGCCCAAATACAAGGAAGAATGCTCCGCCTGCCACGTTGCCTATCCCCCCAGCCTGATGCCGGCGGCGTCGTGGAACCGGATCATGAACAACCTGCCCAACCACTTCGGTACGGACGCCTCGCTGGATCCGGCTACGGTCAAGGAACTGTCGGGCTGGATCAACGCGCACGCCGGCACCTACAAGCGCGTTCGCGAAGAGCCACCACAGGATCGCATCACGCGCACCGCCTGGTTCATCCACAAGCACGACGAGGTATCTGCCGCCACCTGGAAACGCGCCTCCATCAAGAGCGCATCGAACTGCATCGCCTGCCACACCACGGCCGACCAGGGAGACTTCGATGAAGACAATGTCCGCATCCCCCGTTGAGGACGCCGTGCCCGCCGCCGCGCACACGCCGGCTGCCGCCCCGATCCTGGTCTGGGACGCACCGGTTCGCGTCTTCCACTGGCTCATGGTGCTGAGTTTTGCCGGCGCCTACCTGTCGGCCGAGAGCGAACGCTGGCGCCTGCTGCACGTCTCCCTGGGCTACACCATGGCCGGCCTGGTGGCCTTTCGCATCGTTTGGGGCTTGCTGGGCACGCGCTACGCGCGCTTTTCCACCTTCGTGCGCGGCCCCCGGGCCATTGCCCGCTACGTGCGCGCCCTGCTGCAAGGTCGGCCGGAACACCACACCGGACACAACCCGGCCGGTGCGCTGGCCATTCTGGCCCTGCTGGGCCTGACCGTGGTCGTCGCGGCGTCGGGCTGGACCACGTACAACGACCTCGCCGGCGAATGGGTGGCGGAAACCCATGAGGTGGCGGCCAACCTGATGCTGCTGATCGTGGGCGTGCACATTGCCGGCGTGGTGCTGGCCAGCTGGCTGCATCGCGAAAACCTGGTGCGCGCCATGATCACCGGGCGCAAGTCCGGCCAGCCCGCGGACGGCGTGCGCAGCCCGTGGCGGACGGTAGCCATCCTGCTGCTGGCGGGTGTGCTGGGATTCTGGTGGCTGCAATGGCAAGGCGCCCCCACGGGCAGCGGCGCTGCCAGCCCCTCTGCGGCAGCCGTGCAGGAACACGGCGGTGACGGCGACGGCGACGCCGATTGAGCGTCCATTCGTACGACCGAAAACCGGGGTCAGAGTCGACTTTAAAAGTGCACTCTGAAAACTCCTGTCGCCGCCTCCTGCGCTTGGCGGTACGTTGGAACTGAAACAGGAGTCAGGGTCGCCCTTTCAAGACTCGTTCAACGAAGAAAGTGCGCTCCGACCCCTGATTTTCCAAGCGGTAGCCCGGATGGGGGTGGAAGCAGCAACCGAACGGGGGCAGGTTCACTTCCGAGCGGAGGATAAGTGAACCTGACCCTGAGGTCTGGTCGAGGGTGCCTTTCGGCCCTGTCGGCGACGTGATGCCAAGACTACAAGGTGATAGCTTCGCCACCGCTCGCGGTGCGTGAAGCATCCCGAAGCCGTCGCCGAGGTGTCCGATGGAAAGCCGCACCGCCTCCTGCTATTGCGGACAACTGCGTATCGAAGTCCAAGGTCAGACGCTGGGCACCGGCGTCTGCCACTGCCTGGCTTGTCAGCAGCGCACCGGCAGCGTATTCGCGGCGCTGGCTGCCTATGCAGCGCCATGGAAGATCGAAGGCGTGGCCACCGAGTTCGTGCGCACGGGCGACCAGGGCGCGGCCTTCCGTTTCCGCTTCTGCCCGGTGTGCGGCAGCCAGGTGTTCCACACCGAGGAAGGCAATGACGCCTTCGTGATGGTGGCTGTGGGCGCCTTCGCCGACCCCAACTTTCCGCCGCCGCAGGACTCGGTCTACGAGTGCCGCCGGCACGCGTGGGTGCAGTTGCCCAAGGGCATCGCGCACTACGACAGGGACCCGGACTGAAATCGACCGAACCAAAGAACGCTAAAGGGGGACGGAGGCCATTATCGCGATTTAATTGCCTCCGTCCCCTTATTTGCCTGTTTGTGTGTAGCCGGGCGAAAATTGTCCCTGACACCTTTTTTGCCCTCGGCATCGCCGAGGAAGAGCAAGTGCGTGCCTATTGACCCGGACGGCGAAATGGTGACCCCTTTTCTTGTTCCCCATCCGATAAGGATAAATGAACCTAACCCTGTTTTTGGGCCCTGACCCAGTTAGCCTCCACCCTGATACCTTTTTCGCACTCAACTCAGAATATATCTCCGCCACGAGCACCAACAGATCTATTAACCGTATCTTCAAGTGTTTGTAGCGCAACTCTCAAAGATTTAACTAGCGGAATGTCCAACGCTTGCGTACCGGTAAGGTCTAAAACATCCTTTACCTCCTCATCCGCACCCTCGAAGCCATTTTTTAAGTAGCCATGTAGCAAGGGGACAGGGTTATTTGGTACTCGGTATTGATCTTGGCGCCCCATCCGGACAGGACGTTGATGAATAAACCTTGCAACGTGAGCAAGAGCACCCATTTTCATAGGAACACGCAATGCTGCCATTGACTTGTGTATCAGGAATACGATTTGCCCCCTAGCACCAAGAAGAAAGCTTACTCGAGGAAAGTATTCGTCACGCTCAATGCCTTCATAAGCTACAAATCCATCGTCCGTCCAGTTGACATCCGAGCTTTCAGATAAGCAGCAGGCCTCATAACCCATAAAAAGGTTGGCCACCTCATTGGCCGCATCTGGATTAATACTACTGGGCACCAATTTCCTAATTCGTTCATAACGCTGCAGAACTTCTTTTATCGCTGGAACAGTGACCGCCTTGGCAAATAACGAAGGGTCAGCCTCCTGCACCAGCGTCAGGAAATTTTCACTAGCGAAACTCTCTAAGCTAAACGCTACTTTCTCGAGAGCTCCCTCCTTGGAGCCCGAAAAATCACGAAGGAGAAATTCAGCCAGAAAATAATCAAGAAGTGACTTATGGGACCAACGCACATAGGCACCGTCCCTAACGAATACTGGCACAGCATGTAGAGCATCATGCAAGAAGTCGCTCGGAGTAAATATCAGATCCGGGCACAAATTCGATGGCACTTGCCTTGCCATCTGAAGAAAATCCTCCTCTTTTACTTCTACAACTCGCTTCTGACGAAATAATGAAGCCATGCCGCGAAGTGACCTGTGAAAATCATCATGATGCAAACCAGTTTTTTTCCCCCTGACGTAACCCGTTTCCTTATTTAGATCATGAGTATCAAAAAGGGAATCAAATACCTGGCGATAGAAAACACCACGCTTAACGGGAATTACCGAACGATACTCAAAGGCCCTGAATAAAAGTGAAGTCAAAAGCGGGTTCTTCAGGAAGCTCTCAACCGCTTCGCTGTGATTCGCATCGAGCTCATTCAAAAGCTCCTTTGCGGGATCTTTCGCATCAAAGGCGTCACCGTATTTTTGAATTAGAGAAAAAGCCTCTCTTTTTTCTAATTCCCTGATATGACATAGACTAAAATCAGTAAAACTACTAAAAATTGTCTCTTGTCTACTCGTCAGCAAAAATTTGGCTAAAGGCGCATGGTCAACGAAGTCCCGGATATTTCTAGCCACCTTTACTTTAAAATCATCCATAACCTCATCGAAGCCATCGAAAATGTACAGCAACGGCTGCTCATGAAGAAACTCAGAAAAAATCTCCTCGTTCTTCGCAGTAATACCAAATTGGATTCGTAATGCCTTTTCTATCGACTCGTCAGTTAACCTACGGAGATCAATCAATAATGGAAGGAATTCTTCTTCTTCCAGTGAATGTATATAAATAATTTTTGCTATCGTCGACTTACCCATTCCGGCAGAGTCAACCAGCAGAATTTTTCCCTCGCCACCGAAAAGCTCATTAGGAAAGGTCTCGACCCTGAAACTTTTTCGGTCAGACTCTTCAATCGTAAGAGGAACGTAGATTTTCAGCAAAGGAACCGCCAACTTGGGGAAGGCAACCGTCGTTACCTTCATATACCTAGCAGCCATCGTCTTGGTCTGATTGATAACTCGTGTCGTTATCTGCCCCCAAGCCTTCCTTTCAGCTTGCGATTTTTCTAATTTTCGATCTATCCATTTCGACAGAATTCCACCAACCCACGTTATCGCAGGCTTGCTCAGGGTTGTTAATATTTTTGCGGCAGTGAGACTCATGTTGTTGTCGCTCCCTAATTCTTATTTCGCGCACTACCTAGCGATCAAACCATCGGCAACTTCAACCCCTGCTCCCTCGCACACTCGACAGCGATGTCATACCCCGCATCCGCATGCCGCATCACCCCAGTCCCCGGATCGTTCCACAACACCCGCGCAATCCGCTTGTCCGCCTCGGCCGTGCCGTCGCACACGATCACCACCCCCGAATGCTGCGAATACCCCATCCCCACCCCACCGCCATGATGCAACGAAACCCACGTCGCCCCACCCGCCACATTCAGCATCGCATTGAGCAGCGGCCAATCCGACACCGCATCGGAGCCATCCTTCATCGCCTCGGTCTCCCGATTCGGTGACGCCACCGAGCCCGAGTCGAGGTGGTCGCGCCCAATCACCACCGGCGCCTTCAACTCGCCGTTGCGCACCATCTCGTTGAACGCCAGGCCGAGCTTGTCGCGCAGCCCCAGCCCGACCCAGCAGATCCGTGCCGGCAGGCCCTGGAAACTGATGCGCTCCTTCGCCATGTCCAGCCAGCGGTGCAGGTGCTCGTCGTCGGGGATCAGCTCCTTCACTTTCTGGTCGGTCTTGTAGATGTCTTCCGGATCGCCGGACAGCGCGACCCAGCGGAACGGGCCGATGCCGCGGCAGAACAGCGGGCGCACGTAGGCGGGCACGAAGCCGGGGAATGCGAACGCGTTGTCGCAGCCGACGTCCTGCGCCATCTGGCGGATGTTGTTGCCGTAGTCGAAGGTGGGGATGCCCTGCGCGTGGAACGCGAGCATCGCCTCCACGTGGGTCTTCATCGACAGCTTGGCGGCGCGCGCGGTGCCGACCGGGTCGGCCTTGCGGCGCTCGAACCACTGCTCCAGCGTCCAGCCCTGCGGCAGGTAGCCGTTGACCGGGTCGTGCGCGCTGGTCTGGTCGGTGACGGCGTCGGGGCGCACGCCGCGCTTGACCAGTTCCGGCAGGATGTCGGCGGCGTTGCCGAGCAGCGCGACGGATTTCGCCTCGCCGGCTTTCGTGTACTTCTCGATGCGCGCCAGCGCGTCGTCGAGGCTGCTGGCCTGCTCGTCGACGTAGCGGGTCTTCAGGCGGAAGTCGATGCGGCTCTGCTGGCATTCGATGTTGAGGCTGCACATGCCGGCCAGCGAGGCGGCCAGCGGCTGCGCCGCGCCCATGCCGCCGAGGCCGGCGGTGAGCAGCCACTTCCCTTTCAGGTTGCCGCCGTAGTGCTGGCGGCCCATCTCGACGAAGGTTTCGTAGGTGCCCTGGATGATGCCCTGCGAGCCGATGTAGATCCAGCTGCCGGCGGTCATCTGGCCGTACATCATCAGGCCCTTTTTATCGAGCTCGTTGAAGTGCTCCCAGGTGGCCCAGTGCGGCACCAGGTTGGAGTTGGCGATCAGCACGCGCGGCGCGTCGGCGTGCGTGCGGAATACGCCGACCGGCTTGCCGGACTGCACCAGCAGGGTCTCGTCGTCCTCCAGTTCGCGCAACGATTTCAGGATCGCGTCGAAGCACTCCCAGTTGCGCGCCGCCCGCCCGATGCCGCCGTACACCACCAGCTCAGCCGGGTTTTCCGCCACCTCCGGATCGAGGTTGTTCTGCAGCATGCGGAACGGCGCCTCGCTGAGCCAGCTCTTGCAGGAAAGCTCGCTGCCGCGCGGTGCGCGGACGGTGCGGGTGGTGTCGATGCGGGTGGGGGCGTTCATCACGAAGGGCTCCGGTAAGTCAGACCGCCGAGTATAGGCCAGCGGCCGGCACAGGCCGGAGGCGGTTCACGACGCCGTGGGCCGTACGTCGATGCCGGTGTGATCCATGCTCCCGTGCGGGTAGCCCCGACGAGCAATTTGATCCGCCTCTTGAGCGACAGCGTCGTGCCGAGCGGCGCCTGCTGGCCCGGCGTTACCTGGGCCAGCGCGGCGGCGGGCGCCTTCTCCATGCCGCAGGAGACGTCGACGCCATCCTCGTCCACCGGGATGGGGACGGGAATGAGCCGGGCAAGCTCGAGCGCCTTGCGGCTCTGGAAGAAGCCGGGATTTCCCTTCCAGGCCTCGCGCCCTTCCGCGCCCAACACCCTCAGGGTCGTACCGGGAGCACCGGCGAAGCCCGCCGTGATGAAGATCCGCGATGGGCGGCATTCGACGCCCCGGGGCCAGCACAAGATGCGCGGCGCTCTCACGCCGCAGTTCGATTTCACCGCGCGGATCGGGATAGACCGCGCGCGCAGTGGCCTCGGCGCGGGCGGCTTGCGCACGCAAGCGGGCAAGCAGGCCCGTCGGAAAACCATCGCGGGCGGGTATGCCATCTGGAAGATGGCCGGACCGGCGAGCAAATGCTCGTATAGCGCCGGCGGCGCATCGGCTTCCGCCGGAGGAACGACCCGCCCCGCTCCTTCAGGATGCTCGGCCACCTTCATGCCACCCGCGACGAGCCGATGACTTGTTCGCCGGCCAATCGCTTGTAGGCGGATTTGACCGTGCCCCTGGCCACTCCGAGTTGGGTCGCCAGGGCGATCCACGAGGGAAGCCTTGCGCCCGGCGCGAGCGCGCCGCTGCTGATCGCGGCGAGGACACCGCGGCGAATCTGCTCGCCAGCGTGATCCTGGCGTCGACCCTGATATGCACCGCGGCGGTCATGCCGCATGGTCTATATCGAAAAATGCCCTTCTTGGTTCTTTTTTGTGGACTAAATGAAGCGCAGGATGCGTCGCATTCACCAGGAGTCCCCCATGAGAACCAAGGCCATTTTCGCCACCCTGCTCGCCATCACCGCGCTGTCGCTCACGGCCCCGGCGAGTGCACATGCGCCGGGCGAAACCGTCGCGCCGAACTTTTCGCACGCGATCTCCAATATCCCTGGCAAGTCCCTCGTCGCCGTCGAAGTGCTCTACCGCCCGGGCGGCGCCTCGCAACCGCATATCCACGCGAAGTCGGCCTTCATCTACGCCTATGTCGTATCGGGTGCGATCGAAAGCCAGGTCGACGATGGGCCCGCGCGGGTCTACACGGCGGGCCAGAGTTTCTATGAAGAGCCCGGCGCGCATCATCGGATAAGCCGCAATGCGAGCAAGTCCGTCCCTGCCAAATTGCTCGCCGTGTTCATCGTCGACACCGGCGACACGCCCCTGACAACCCCGCAAGAATAGGCGGGCTCCATGTCACAACGCATCGATTACATGAAGGTCTCCCCGGCCGGAGTCAAGGTGCTCGGCGGCGTCTACGGCTACGTTGCGCAAGTCCGGCGTGGGTACGCGGCTGATCGATCTGGTCTACCTGCGGGTGAGCCAGATCAATGGCTGCGCATTACTGCCTGGATCTGCATGCACGCGCCCTGATCAAGGGGGAGGTGACCGGCGAGAAACTTGCGCTGCTCCAGGCCTGGCGCAAAGCCGGCGAGCTGTTCGACGTGAAGGAAAGAGCGGCCCTCGCCTGGGCCGAGTCGGTAACGCAAGTGGCGCGAACGGGGGTGCCCGACGACGACTTCCAGAGGGCGGCCGAAATACTCGGCGAGAAGGAGCTGGTCGACCTGACTATCGCCATCGGCCTGATGAATGCCTACAACCGGCTCGCCATAAGTTTTCGCAGGCCGCCTGAAGCAGCCCGCATGGCGGGCGATTGATCGACTCGCGCCGTGGGAGTCCGGTACGACCGACGCAAGTCATGGTGGAGGCTGTCAGGCCAACATCAGATCCGAGGTACCCGCGCGGATCCGGCCACGGCCGCGCCGTACTTGATGCGGGCCGGCACGCCGTACGAGCACCTGATGGCGCCGGTCAAGTGAGGCACTGCACCGAAGCACGCGCGACGCTTGCGTGGATCGCCCATGCGAACTGATGTCCTGGCCCGTTGAAACCGCCGCCCCGACCGGCTCGTCGCGCAGCATGGATGTCCGAAAACGGCGAGTCACGCTGTCGCCGCGGTGCTAGCCTGCGCCCATGAACGAACCGCCTACCCTGCCCGCCCCGCATGTCTGCGAACAGGCCCGGCTCAGCCGCGACGCCCGCTTCGACGGGCTGTTCTTCACCGCGGTGAGCAGCACCGGCATCTACTGCCGGCCGGTATGCCCGGCGCCGGCGCCGAAGCGCGAGAACGTGCATTACTACCCGAATGCGGCCGCCGCGGAAGCGGCCGGCTTCCGGCCGTGCCTGCGCTGCCGACCGGAACTGGCGCCGGGCAACGAGCAGTGGCAGCACGGCGATCATGTGGTAGCGCGTGCGCTGAAGCTGATCGAAGCCGGCACGCTGGCGGAACAGTCGCTGGACACCCTGGCGGCACGCGTCGGCATCGGTGCGCGGCAGCTGCGCCGGCTGTTCGTCGAGCGCCTCGGCGCAACGCCGGTCAGCGTGCACACGACGCGGCGGCTGCTGTTCGCGAAACAACTGCTGACGGAGACCGCGCTGCCGGTGACGGAAGTCGCGCTCGCGTCCGGCTTCCGCAGCCTGCGCCGGTTCAACGCGGCGTTCGCGCAGGCGAACCGCATCGCGCCGCGCGAGCTGCGCCGGCATCCGCGCACGGCGGCCGGTGCGGCGCTGGTGCTGCGGCTCGGCTATCGGCCGCCGTACGATTTTCCGGGCCTGCTCGCATTCCTGCGTACGCGCGCGCTGCCAGGCGTGGAACTTGTCGATGCGCGCAGCTACGCGCGCGTGTTCGGCCCGGCGGATGCACCGGGCTGGTTGTGGCTCAGTGCGTGGCCGGGCGGCGAGCACGCGTTGCAGCTGCAACTGCACTGCCCGCAGCCAACGCGGCTGCTCGGCGTGGTGACGACGCTGCGGCGGATGTTCGACCTGGACGCGAACCCGCAGGCGATCGCGGATACGTTCCGCCACGACGCCGTGCTCGGCCCGCTGGTGGCGCGCCACCCCGGCCTGCGCCTGCCCGGCGGCTGGGACGGTTTCGAGATCGCGGTGCGCGCGATCCTCGGCCAGCAGATCAGCGTGGCGGCCGCACGCACGCTGGCGACGCGCATCGTGCAGCGCTGGGGCGAACCGTTGACGGCCGGGCCGTTGCCGGGGCTGGAGCGGCTGTTCCCGACGCCGGCTGCGCTGGCGCAGGCGGACCTGCGCGAGATCGGCCTGACCACGGCGCGCGCGACGACGATCAACACCATGGCGCAGGCGCTGCTGGATGGCCGCGTGGACTTCCGTGCGGAGCAGTCGCTGGACGAGTTCGCGGCGCGCTGGGTCGCGCTGCCCGGCATCGGCGCATGGACGGCGCACTACATCGCGATGCGCGCGCTGAGCGCGCCGGATGCGTTCCCGGCGGCGGACCTGATTCTGCGCCGCGAGGCGGCGACGGACGCCGCACCGCTCAGCACGAAAGCGCTGACCGAACGCGCGAACGCGTGGCGCCCGTGGCGCGCGTACGCCGTCATCCATTTGTGGCGCGGCGCATCGGAAACGTTGTCGCCGGCACGCCGAAAAAAAACGGAGGCGATGGCATGACGAACATGCCCGACACGATTTACTACGACGAGATGGACAGCCCGGTCGGCACGCTGCGCCTGGTCGCGGACAGCCGCGGCCTGCGCGAGGTCTGGTTCGAGCGCGAACGCCACCCGAAGCGGCCGTACCCGGACTGGGTCCGCTCAGTTGCGCCGCTGAAGTTCGCCCGCGTGCAACTGCAGGAATACTTCGCCGGCGAGCGGCAGCACTTCGAACTGCCGCTGCATCCGGTCGGCACGCCGTTCCAGCTGGAGGTATGGCACGAGCTGGGGCGGATTCCGTACGGCGTCACGATCAGCTACGGCGAACTGGCCCGGCGCATCGACAAGCCACTGGCGGTGCGCGCGGTCGGCGCCGCGAACGGGCGCAATCCGTTGCCGATCGTGCTGCCGTGCCATCGGGTGATCGGCGCGAACGGCAGCCTCACCGGCTTCGGCGGCGGCCTGCCGACGAAGCGCTATCTGCTGGATCTGGAACGTCGCATCGCGCACGGCGACCTGTTCGGCTGAAGCGAAATCCCTGTAGGAGCGCACCCTGTGCGCGATGCTTTCCGTCATGTGACGAAGAGCATCGCGCACAGGGTGCGCTCTTACAAACCGCCAGCCGTCAAAGCGCTCGATCAGCCGCCGCTGTGCGCCGCTGCCGGCAACGACTGCGGCACCACCACCCGCGGCAGGCTCGACGCATCGCGTTCGCGGTCGAGCAGGTCCTGTTGCCGGGCACGCTCGCGATCGCGTTGTGCCCGATCGGCCCGGTCGAGTCGGCGGCGGGCGGCGTCCGTCATCGGGCGCTTTGCGTTGTCCGATACGCCCTGCTGCAGCAGCTGCTGCTGTTGGCTCTTCTGCAATTCGTCGCGCACCTGCTGCTGTTGTGCATCCTGCTGGAACCGCACGCTTGGCGGTATCGGCTGAATCACCGGCTGCGTGCCGGACTGTTGCCAGGCGCTTGCCGCGCCCAGCGGGGCAAGCGCGCAAGCGCCGGCCAGCAACACGTGCCGCAGCGGGAAGTGTCCGAACAGACGTGTAATGGTCATGGCAGTAAGCGAACATGCAGGATGGCTTGAATCCATCGTAAGGTTCCCTGCATGAAAATCCTGTTTCGCCTGCTGCTGTGTTCACTGGCAGCATTCAGCTTCGGCTGTGCCACGCAACGCCCGGTCACGCCGGCAACCACCATCGCGACGCCGGCCGGCAAATCCGCGTCGCTGCTGCTGATCTCGATCGACGGCTATCGCCCCGACTACCTGCAACGCGGGCTCAGCCCGGCGCTGGCGATGCTAGCGCAGGGCGGCGTGCAGGCGGCCTCGATGCAGCCGGCGTTCCCGTCGCTGACGTTCCCGAACCACTACACCCTCGTCACCGGCCTCACCCCCGACCATCACGGCGTGGTCAACAACTCCATGTTCGATCCGCAGCTGGGCAAGTTCTCGCTGAGCAGCAAGGCGGTCAGCGACGGCCGCTGGTGGGCCGAGGGTACGCCGATCTGGGAGACCGCGAACCGGCACGGCGTGCGCACCGCCACCATGTTCTGGCCGGGCTCGGAGGCGGACATCCACGGCCATCACCCGGACTACTGGAAGCCGTTCGACGGCAGCGTGACGGCCGGGCAGCGGGTGGACCAGGTGCTGGCGTGGCTGGACCTGCCGCCCGCCGAACGGCCCGGCTTCCTCACCCTGTACTTCGACGAGGTCGATCACGCCGGCCACGTCTATGGCCCGGACACGGCGCAGGTGAACATCGCGCTGCGCGACACCGACGCCGCGCTGGCGCAGCTGGTCGACGGGCTGAAGCAACGCGGCCTGTTCGACCAGATCAACCTTATCGTGCTGTCCGACCACGGCATGGCCGAGGTGCCGGAGGCGAACAGCGTGATGATCGACGAACTGGTCCCGCTCGACCGGGTACAGACGGTGAGCATGGGCATCCTGGCCGGCTTCAACCCGACGTCGGACAGCGCCGAGGCGCGCGCGGATTTCGCGAAGGTCGAGCAGACCCTGGAGCAGCCGCACCCGCACATGCAGTGCTGGGACAAGACCCGCATGCCGGCGCGGCTGGCCTACGGCAGGAATCCGCGCGTGCCGCAGCTGCTGTGCCTGGCGAACGTGCACTGGCGCATCACCACCAGCGACTACGCGGCGAAGCGCAAGGGCCGGCTGAGCCTGGGCGAGCACGGCTACGACAATGCCGAGCCGCTGATGCAGGCGCTGTTCGTGGCATACGGCCCCGCGTTCCGCGTCGACGCGAAGCTGCCGGCATTTCCGAACGTGGACGTCTATCCGCTGATGACCCACCTCCTCGGCATTCCCGCCGCCGCGAACGACGGCGACTACGAGGCGGTGAAAGGCATGCTGAAACCCGCCGCGCACTGAAACCATCAGCCGTAGAGCGGGCACTGCCCGCCGGCCTTTCGGCTATCGACAACAGCGGCGGGCAGTGCCCGCCCTACGAAGCCAGCCACGCGTTGAAGCCCTTGCCCCCTCCCCTGCATGCAGGGGAGGATTGGGGTGGGGTGCCAGCAGGGGAAGGAGCATAGCGCTCCTACCCCATCGCCCCCTTGCTCATCGGAGTGGGCGGCGTGGCCACGTCGACCAGCGGCTTCAGCTGCACCAGGCCCAGCGCGATCGCCAGGCCGGCCAGCACCAGCACGCCGGTGAACAGCGCCACGCCGTTCCAGCCGTGCGATGCATAGAACAACCCGCCGCTGGCGCCGGCGATGCTTGAACCCATGTAGTAGCAGAACAGGTACACCGACGCGGCCTGCGCCTTCGCCGCGCCGGCGCGGCGGCCGACCCAGCTGCTGACGATGGAATGGCCGCCGAAGAAGCCGAACGTGATCGCCACGATGCCGAGCATGATCAGTGACAACGGCCGCAGCGCGGTCAGCGCCACGCCGGCCAGCATCAGCGCGAACGCGGTCCACAACACCTTGCGCCGCCCGAGCTTGCCGGCCAGGTGCCCCATCCACGCCGAGCTGAACGTGCCGATCAGGTAGATGGCGAAGATCGACCCCACCACCGCCTGGCTCAGCTTGTACGGCGGCGCCATCAGCCGGTAGCCGAGGTAGTTGTAGACGGTGACGAATGCGCCGAGCAGCAGGAAGCCCTCGACGAACAGCCACGGCAGGCCGCGGTCGCGGAACATGCCGGCAAAGCGGCCCAGCAGCGTGCGCCAGCGCAGCGGCCGCGCCGTGAAATGCCGCGATGGAGGCAGTGCGCGCCAGAACGCCAGCGCGCAGGCGAGGCCGATCACGCCCACCACCGCCACGCCGATGCGCCAGCCGAAAAAGTCGGCCAGCACGCCGGACACCAGCCGCCCGCCCATGCCGCCGACCGCGCTGCCGCTGATGTACAGGCCCATGCCCAGGCCGATCGACTCGGCGTCCATCTCCTCGCCGAGGTAGGTCATTGCCACCGCCGGCAGTCCGCTCAGGGTGAGCCCGAGCAGCGTGCGCACCGCCAGCAGCGCGGTCCAGTCCGGCATCAGCGCGCTCACCAGCACCAGCAGCGCCGACGCCAGCAGCGAGGCGACCATCACCGGCTTGCGCCCCAATGTATCGGACACGCCGCCCGCAAACAGCATCGCGAACGCCAGTACACCGGTGGTCAGCGACAGCGACAGCGCCGCCCCCGCTTCGCTCACCGCGTAGTCGTGGCTGAACTGCGGCATCAGCGGCTGCACGCAGTACAGCAGCCCGAAGGTGGACAGCCCCGCCGCGAACAGCGCGAGGTTGGTGCGGCGGAACGCGGGCGTGCCATGGTGGACAAGCCCGTCTGCAGGATCGGTCATCGGCTCGCTTTTCAATCCGGAGCACGCGACGCCCCGATCACGCCGAGTGTAGCTCGCGCCCGGCGGCTCCAGCGTCGCCAGGCTAGGCGGCTTGCGGCGAACGGCGCCCGACCCCGCGGGCGAAGAACGCCACGATCAGGCCGAACAGGCCCATCGCCAGCAGGTTCTCGACGAGCGAGAGCGCGGTGAAATGCGGTTTCGCCGCCGCGGACAACGGCACCACCACGTACTCCATCACCACGAACACCACCACCCCATAAAGCAGGCCGGCCGTGATCCAGCGCCGGCCCAGCCAGGCCATCCGCCGGGCGGCGAACACGAAGATCGCCGCAATCAGCAGTGACATTGCCCACTGCAGCAGCAAGCCCAGCGCCGCGACCGGCAAGCCGCCCTGGAACGCGGGCCGGCCGAGCAGGCCGCTGGCGATCGCACGCAGGATGATGAGTGGATCGACCCGGTTGATCAGCGCCGCGGCAAGGACGTCGAGTGAACCGGCGACGAAGCCGCCGTAAAGGAGGGCGAGCCGCGGCGGAACGGGGGTGGCTGTCGGCACGGACTTCTCCTGCAGGCGGTTCGGGGGCTCAGGGATACGCTGTCGTGATCGCGCCGGCACGTGCCGGCAGTCATGCACCTTCAGGCGCTGCGGTCGCCGCGCAGCGCGCGCACTTCCTCGTCATGCCCGGCCGCGCCGCGCCCGCTGACCCAGCCGAACAGCGCGATGCCGACGATGATCGCCAGCGCGCCGAACGCAGCGTAGCCGTGCGGCCACGTCTCGCCGAGCAGCAGCACGCCGAGCAGCGTGGCGAACAGCAGCTCCGCCGCCTGCATCGCTTCCACCGCGGCCAGCGCGGTCGGCTCGCGGCGCACCATGTCGGTGGCGCGGAAGAACAGGATCGTGGCGATGGTGCCCGAGGACAACGCCACGCCGCCGGCCAGCAACGCCTCGCGCAGCGTGGGCGGCCCGACGGTGGACCACGCGGCCAGCGCGAACAGCAGCCACAACGGCCAGCTGCACAGCGTCATGCCGAACACCCGCTGCACCGCGTTGAGCCGGCTGTCGCAGTGCTCCAGGTGCAACAGCAGTTTGCGGTTGCCCAGCGGATAGGCGAACGCGGACAGCACCACTGCGCCGAGCGCCAGCCAGTCGCCAGCGCGCAGCTGCCCGTGCGCATGGCCCCACTGCAGCGCGAACACGCCGGCCACGATCAGCGCCCCGAGCGCGAGTGTGCGCCACGCCAGCCGGCGCCGCTCGTCGCGATAGATCAGCGGCGCCAGCAGCGGCCCGGCCAGCACGGTGGTCTGGAAGCTGCCGGCGACCAGCCACGACGGTCCGCTGCTGGCCGCCCAGGTCAGCGGCACGCCGAACAGCACGAAACCCACACTGCTCCACAGCAGCCACGGCCGCGCATGCCGGCGCAGTTCGCGCGGCAGTTCGCCGAGCCCTCCCTGCAGCGGCAGCACCATGGCCAGCAGCGGCAGCGTGATCAGGTAACGCAGGATCACCGCCCACGCCCAATGCCCGCCGCCGGCGACGAGGCTGCGGTTGAGCACGTAGGTGAGCGTGAAGAACAGCGCCGAGCACAGCGCCAGTCCCACCGCGGCAAGGGCATTCGTTCGCATGCGGTGCCATCGGGCCAAACGTCGAGTGTGGCAAATCGTGCCGCGCCTGCGAAGCACCCGGGCACGACCACGGGAGCGCATACGAAACGCCCGCCGTTGCAGGCGGGCGTTCCGGTCAAACGATGGCGGATGGAAGTCCGCTCAGTTCCAGCGTCCGTGATTGCCGCCGAGGCTGTAGCGGCCCGCACCGAGCAGCATGATCGCCAGCGCGGTGCCGAGGAACATGCCCTGCAGTTCCAGCGTCCAGCCGCCGGTGTCGGCCAGCGTGGCGAGCTGGCCCATATGCACCAGTCCGATCGCAAACAGCATGTTGACCACGATGATCAGCGCACCGGCCCGCGTCCAGTACCCGACCAGCAGCAGCAACGGCGCCACCACCTCGCCCACGTATGCGCCGTAGGCCACGAACGACGGCAGGCCGGCTCCGGCCACCACGCCGATGACGTAGCCCGGTCCGTGGATCAGCTTGGACACCCCATGAAACAGGATCAACACACCCAGCACGACACGAAGCACCAGCTTGCCCAGATCGGTAGAAGCTTGCATGGGACTCTCCCCTTGGTGGTTTCGGAAACCGCCGACGGCGACGGCGCGTACGGCCAGCGCAATCTAGCCCAATCGCGCGTGCCGGGACATAGGCCGGAACCGGGCCGGATCAGCCGCCCGCCAGCCGCGCCACCACGCTGCGGTAACGCGCCGCGATGCGCTCCTCGTCGCGATGGCGGAAACCGCGCACCTGCCAGCGCCCGCCCACCATCACGTCGCGCACCAGCGGCGTGTTGCCGGCGAACAGGAAGCTGTCCAGCGCCGAGCGGGCGTCGCGTGCGGCCAGCAGCGGCGAAGCGTCGTCCAGCACGATCAGGTCGGCGCGCGCGTCGGCGCGCAGTTCGCCGAGCGATCGCCCCGCGGCCCGGGCGCCGCCGCGCAGCGCGGCGCGCCACAGCGTCTCGCCCACGCTGTCGCCCTCGCGCCGCGCGGCGATGTTGCGGTGACGGGTGGCCAGGCGCTGGCCATATTCCAGCCAGCGCAGTTCTTCCACCGGCGAGATCGAGATGTGCGAATCCGAGCCGATGCCGAGCGCGCCGCCGGCGTCGAGGTAGTCGGCCAGCGGGAACAGGCCGTCGCCCAGGTTCGCCTCGGTGGTCGGGCACAGCCCGGCCACCGCGCCGCTGCGCGCCAGCTGCGCGGTTTCCGCCGCAGTCAGGTGGGTGGCGTGGACCAGGCACCAGCGCGCGTCGACCGCGGCGTGATCGAACAGCCATTCCACCGGCCGCGCGCCGCGGGTGGCCAGGCAGTCCTGCACTTCGCCGACCTGCTCGGCGATGTGGATGTGGATCGGCCCGCTGGCCGCCAGCTCGCTGGCCAGCACCTCGCGCAGCGCCGGCTCCGGCACCGCGCGCAGCGAATGCAGCGCGATGCCCACGCTCACCTCATCGCTCTGCTGCCGGCGCAGCGTTTCCAGCAGGCGCAGCCAGGCATCGACCGCGTGGCCGAAGCGGCGCTGGCGCGCACTCAGCGCACGGCCATCGAAACCGCCGCTCATGTACAGCACCGGCAGCAGGGTCAGGCCGATGCCGGCCTCACGCGCCGCCTCGATCAGCGCCAGCGACATCGCCTCCGGCGGCGCGTACGGTGTGCCGTCCGGCTGGTGGTGCAGATAGTGGAACTCGCAGACGCTGGTGTAGCCAGCCTTGAGCATCTCCACGTAGAGCTGGGCGGCGATCGCCTGCAGTTCGTCCGGGCCGATCGTGGCGGCGAATGCGTACATCGTCTCGCGCCAGCTCCAGAAGTTGTCCTCGCTTTTTTGAGGAGTGCGGCCAGGGGCCGCCGCTTTCTGATCTTCGCGATCAGGGAAGATCGCACCAGCATGTCCGCGTCGCTCAGCCAGGCCGGCCATCGCGCGCTGGAACGCGTGCGAATGCAGGTTCGGCATGCCCGGCAGCACCCAGCGGCCCAGCGTCTCGACGGGCGCGTCGGTCGGCGTCAGCAGGCGCCCGTCGGCGGCCACGCCGAAAGTCGCATCGGCCTGCCAGCCATGCGCCTGCCACAGGTGGTCGGCCTTGAACTGGGCAATGGCGGCGCTGTCACTCATCGGTCTGACTCCCGTGCACGATGCGCGCAGTGTAACCGGCCGCGTGAAATCCCTTTCACCTGCGCCATCGACCGGGCCGGGCATAATCGGGCGATGACCCGGAAGACCAGCGAAAACACCCCGAAACTGCGGCTGCGCCTGGCCACTCCGACCGACGTGCCGGCCCTGGTGGAGCTCACTGCGCGGATCTACACGCCCGAATGGGGCCACTCGGCGGAGATGCTGCGTTCGCAACAGACACACTTCCCGGAAGGCCAGTTCGTGGTCGAGTACGAAGGTGTGATCGTGGGCTACTGCGCCACCTTCCGCATCGACGAGGCCGCCGCGCTCAGTCCCCACACCTGGATGCAGATCACCGGCGGCGGCATGGCCTCACGCCACAAGCCGGACGGCAACTGGCTGTATGGCATGGAAGTGGTGGTGCACCCGGCCTACCGCGGCATGCGCATCGGCCAGCGGCTGTACCGCGCGCGCAAGCGGCTGTGCGTCGACCTCAAGCTGCGCGGCATCGTGTTCGGCGGGCGCATCCCGGGGCTGGCGCGGAACATGGCGCGCTACGGCAGCGCCGAGGCCTACGTGCAGGCCGTGGTAGAAGGCAGGCGCCGCGACCAGACGCTGAGCTTCCAGCTGGCCAACGATTTCGAGGTGATCGGCGTGCTGCGCGCCTATGTACCGTCCGACCACGAATCGCTGGGCTACGCCGTACACCTGGCCTGGCGCAATCCGCAACTGCTCGATCAGCCCGACATCCCGTCGATCACCTCGGCGCGGCTGCTGCCCGACTCGGTGCGGGTGGCCTCGGTGCAGTACCAGCAGCGGCGGATCAAGTCGTTCGAGGAATTCGCCACCCAGGTCGAGTATTTCACCGACATCGCCGCCGACTACAGCGCCGACTTCGTCACCTTCCCCGAGCTGATCACGTTGCAGCTGCTGTCGATCGAGAACACCGAGCTGTCGCCGGTGGAGTCGATCCGCAAGCTGAGCCAGTACACGCCGCAGGTGAAGGAACTGTTCAGCCGTCTGGCCGTCCATTACAACATCAACATCATCGCCGGCACGCATCCCACCGAGCAGGCCAACGGTGACATCCACAACGTCTGCTACGTGTGCCTGCGCGATGGTTCCATCCACGAGCGCGAGAAGCTGCACCCCACGCCGAGCGAGCGCAACGTGTGGAACATCACCGGCGGCGACAGCGCGGCCACGGTGCAGACCGACTGTGGCCCGATCGGGGTGATGATCTGCTACGACGCCGAGTTCCCCGAGGTGGCACGCTACCTGATCGACCAGGGCGCGCTGATCCTGTTCGTGCCGTTCTGCACCGACGTGCGCGAGGGCTATCTGCGGGTGCGCTACTGCGCGCAGGCGCGGGCGATCGAGAACCAGTGCTACGTGGTGCTGTCGGGCAACGTGGGCAACCTGCCCGGCGTGAACAACTTCGACATCCAGTACGGCCAGAGCTGCATCCTCACGCCCAGCGACTTCCCGTTCGCACGCGATGGCATCGCCGCGGACTCCACGCCGAACATCGAGACCGTGCTGTTCGCCGACCTGCGCCTGGAAAGCCTGGCCAGCGCGCGCAACGCCGGCGCGGTACAGAACCTCAAGGACCGTCGCTTCGACCTGTACGAGACGCGCTGGCGGCCGCGCTGACCCGACGTGGTGGCTGCAAGGGCGCACCTTGTCCGCAAGGGACCTCCTTCGGTCGTGCGCGATGCTCTTGCTCTCGCGGCATTCAAAATCAAAAGCGGTCGATCGCCTTCGGCGACCGAGTTACTTTCTCTTTGCGTGGCCAAAGAGAAAGTAACCCAAGAGAAAGGCCACCCCGCTTACGCGCCTTGTGGGCATCCTGCCCACAAGGTTCGCGGTCGGGCTACGGGGTTTGTCGACAGGGCATCCTGCCCTGACGCCAAACTGGTTCGCATCCATGCGAACCACCCTTCGGGCTTTTCCTCCGCCCGCCCGCCGCTGCAGAGGGGACCCCGGGTAGAGCGACGCGCATCCTGCGCGTACTTTTCAGAAGAGCCAGATCAAGAGCAGAGCAACCGCAAGGCAATGCCTTGCTGCTGCTTCGGCCTTCCGCTTTTCCACCGAGTGCGGGCCAGGATGGCCCGCTGCTCTACCCGGGGTCCCTTGCGCGGCGGTGAGTCGGGGACGACAGGCCGCGCAGCGGGAACCGACAGGATGTCGGTTCCTTTTCGACAGCACATGGATGTGCTGTCGAAAAGCCCGGCCCCGGCTCACGGACTTGCCGCCCATGGATGGGCGGCAAGCGCCGAGCGGGGGGGCCCTCTCTTTGGTTACTTTCTCTCGGGCAAGCGAGAGAAAGTGACTCGCCCTCCGTAGGAGGACGAAAGCTTTTGCTCTGAAAGCTCCTCGCTCCGGACGCGAAGACAAGCCAAAGCATCGCCCGCGGGCGGGCTTCTACAGATGGATACGCGGTCTGCGATAATCGCGCCATGGCCGCAAGCCTCTCGCGATCACTCCATCACCCACGCGGAACCGGGACGCCATGAACGAACCACGCTGGGATCGACTGCTGCTCAACGCCACCCTGGCCACATTCGCCGGCGACGCGCCATACGGCCTGATCGAGCAAGGTGCGATCGCGCTGCACCACGGCCGTATCGCCTGGGTCGGCCGGCAGGGCGATCTGCCGGACGCCCCGGCCGCACTCGCCGCGAAAGTGGAATCGCTGGACGGCGCGCTGGTCACGCCGGGGCTGGTCGACTGCCACACGCATCTGGTATTTGGCGGCGACCGCGCACACGAGTTCGAGCTGCGCCTGAACGGCGCCAGCTACGAGGACATCGCCCGCGCCGGCGGCGGTATCACCTCCAGCGTCAACGCCACCCGCGCCGCCAGCGAGGAGCAGTTGTTCGCGCAATCGCTACCACGCGCCCGCGCACTGCTCGCCGACGGTGTGACCACGCTGGAGATCAAGTCCGGTTACGGGCTGGACCTGGACAGCGAGCGCCGCATGCTGCGCGTGGCGCGCCGGCTCGGCCGCGAGCTGGGCCTCACGGTACGCACCAGCTTCCTCGGCCTGCATGCGCTGCCGCCGGAATACCGCGAGCGGCGCGACGACTACGTGGCGCTGGTCACAGACAGCATGCTGCCCACGCTCGCCGCCGAAGGTCTGGTCGATGCGGTCGATGCGTTCTGCGAAGGCATCGGCTTCACCCGCGAGGAAACCCGTCGCGTGTTCGAGCGCGCGACGCAGCTCGGCCTGCCGGTGAAGTTGCACGCGGAGCAATTGTCCGACCGGGGTGGCGCCGCCCTGGCCGCCGAATTCGGCGGGCTGTCGGCCGATCACCTGGAGCACCTTAGCGCAGTCGGCATCGCCGCCATGGCGCAGGCCGGCACCGTCGCGGTGCTGCTGCCCGGCGCGTTCTACGCGCTGCGCGAGACGCAACTGCCGCCGGTCGCGGCGCTGCGCGAACAGCGCGTACCGATCGCGATCGCCACCGACTGCAACCCCGGCACCTCGCCGCTGCTGTCGCTGCGGCTGGCCGCCGGCATGGCCTGCACGCTGTTCCGGCTCACCCCGGAAGAAGCGCTGCGCGGGGTCACCGTCAACGCCGCCCGCGCCCTGGGGCTGCACGATCGGGGCACGCTGGCGGTGGGCCAGCGCGCCGACCTGGTGGCGTGGAACGCGCGCCAGCCGGCCGAGCTGTGCTACTGGATCGGCGGCGGCCTGGCGCGCCGGGTCTACGTGGCAGGCGAACCCGTTTCGCGGCGCAAACCGTCCAGCCGTTCGAGCAACTCCGCGTAAAACGCGTCCGGCAGCTGCGCCTGCACCGGCACCCGCCACCAGTTCGGCCGGGCGAAACGGCGGCACTTGACCGCATCCTTGTCAGTCATCAGCAGCGGCAGGCCATCGCCGAAATCCAGCTCGGCCGCGACGAAATCGTGATGGTCGGCGAACGCGTGGCCGATCACCTCGATGCCGTGCCCGCGCAGGCTGTCGAAGAAGCGCCGCGGATTGCCGATCGCCGCCACCGCGTGCACGCGGTGGCCGGCAAAGTTCGCCAGTGCCTGAGTGCGGCCGCCGTCCAGCGCCACCGCCTCGCCGCCGCGCAACTGCATCGGATACTCGCCGGCTTCGGCCACGCCGCCGTTGCACACGCGCAGGTCGACGCAGCGCAGCCGGTCCAGCGGTTCGCGCAGCGGCCCGGCCGGCAGCAACCGGCGGTTGCCGAAACGACGCACGCCGTCGATCACGCAGACTTCCACGTCGCGCGCCAGGTGGTAATGCTGCAGGCCGTCGTCGGCGATCAGCACGTCGCAGCCGGCATCCAGCAGCAGCTGCGCCGCCGCGGGGCGGTCGCGTCCCACCGCCACCGCCACGCCGCCGGCACGGATCAGGCAGGGTTCGTCGCCGACCTGCGCCGGGTCAGGCGCATCGCCGAGCAGCTGCGGTTCGCGCTGGCTGCCGCCGTAGCCGCGACTGACCACGCCGGGCCGGCAACCGCGCTCGCGCAGGGCGCGGGCCAGCGCGATCGTCAACGGCGTCTTGCCAGTGCCCCCCACCGTGAGGTTGCCGATGACCACCACCGGCACCGGCAGACGCACGCTGCGCAACCAGCCGCGCCGGTAAAGCGTGCCGCGCAGGCGGATCACGCCGCCGTACAGCGCTGCCAGCGGCGCCGTCCACCATGGGGCACGGCCGTTGCCGTACCAGGCCGATTCGAGCGTGTCGATCAGCGCCATGGAATGGCCTCAGTCGCTGCCCTGGTTGATCGCATCGTGGAACTGCATCCGGTGCAGCGCAGCGTACTGTCCGTCCAGCGCGACCAGCTCGGCGTGCGTGCCGCGCTCGATGATGCGGCCCTGCTCCATCACCGCGATCTGGTCGGCACCTTCCACGGTGGACAGGCGGTGCGCGATCACCAGCGTGGTGCGGTCGCGCATCAGTCGGTGCAGCGCCTGCTGGATCAGCTGCTCCGATTCGGTATCGAGCGCGCTGGTGGCCTCGTCCAGCACCAGGATCGGCGCGTTCTTGAGGATCGCGCGGGCGATCGCGATGCGCTGGCGCTGTCCGCCGGATAGCGTGTTGCCGCTCTGCCCGATCGGCGTGTGGATGCCCTGTGGCAGGCGCGCGATGAACTCCATCGCGTTCGCCGCCTCGGCGGCGGCCACGATGTCCGCCTCGCTGGCCCCTGCCAGCTCGCCGTAGGCGATGTTGTTGGCCACGGTGTCGTCGAACAGCACCACGCTTTGCCCGACCCAGGCAATCTGCCGGCGTAGTGAGGCCAGCGTGTACTCCCGGTAGTCCTCACCGTCCAGCACGATGCGCCCGGCGCTGGGCTCGTAGAAGCGCGGCAGCAGGCTGGCCAGGCTGCTCTTGCCGCTGCCGGAGCGGCCGACCAGGGCGGTCACCGTACCGGGCGCGCAATGCAGGTCGACGCCACGCAGCGCCTCGAAATCATTGCTCGGGTAAGTCAGGCGCACATCCTGGAAGCGCAGATCGCCACGCGTACGCACCAGCTCGCGCGAGCCTTGGTCGAGCTCCGGTGGCATGTCGATGACCTCGAACAGATCCTCCGCCGCGGAGATCCCTCGCTGGATGTTCGCCTGTACGGTGGCCAGACGCTTCAGTGACGGCATCATGGCGCCCATCGCGGTGAGCACGGCGATGAAAACGCCCGAAGAAATCTGATCGATGACACCCGGCCGCGTGCCCAGGAACACCAGCACCGCGAGCGCGAACGCCGCCACCGTCTGGATCGCGGTGCTCGAGCTGGCATTGGTTGCCGCAATCTTCAGGTTGAGCCGGCGCGCGCGATGGGTGACCTCGTCGAAACGGGTCGCTTCATGCTGCTGGCCGCCGTAGATGCGCACCTCGCGATGGGCACCGACCGATTCCTCCACCGTACCGGTGACCGAACCCATGCTGCCCTGGATGCGCCGGCTGATCTGCCGGTAGCGCCGACTGACCACGGTGGCGATCAGCATGATCGCCGGGATCATTACCAGCAGCGCCAGCGTGAGGTAGGCACTGTTGTGCAACATCACGTAGAACATGCCGATCACGGTGACGCCTTCGGTCACCGCGATCTTCACCGCATCGGTCGAGGCCGAGGCGACCTGTTCGCTGGTATAGGTGATGCGGGAAATCTGCTGGCCGGACGGCTCGCGGCCGAAGAAGGTCGCCGGCAGGCGCAGATAGGAGGCAAACACGTCGTGCTGTATCGCCTGCACGATGTTGCGTCCGATGTAGGAGATGCCGTAGCTGCTGACGAAAGTGCCGATGCCGCGAATCGCGAAGATGGCCAGGATCCAGATCGGCATCCAGAAAATCAGGTACGGATCCTTGTTCAGAAACAGCTCGTCGAACATCGGCCTGAGCAGGTTGGTGAAAACCGCCAGGCCACCGCCGTCCACCGCCATGCCGACCAGTGCGATCAGGCCCACTGCCCAGTAAGGCCGGGTGTAGCCAAGCAGGCGCTTGTAGACGCGCCGACTCTCGGCATCCCACACACCGATCCTGCCGCTGCTCACCGGCCGTTACCCGGCTTGCTCGGCGTCGTGGCAATCGACAGCCGGGTGAAGCCGAGCTGGCCCAACGCGTCCATCGCGGTGACCACGTTCTGGTTGGGCGTCATTGCGTCGGCGCGGATCGTCACTGGCCGCGCGCGATCGTCGCCCGCATTGCGCGCGATGGTCTGCTTCAGCGCCTCGATGCCCTCGCCCATCACCTCATCGCTGCCGACGTAGAAGCGACCATCGCGGTCGATCATGATGGTGAGTGCCTGCGTATCCAGGTCGCGGTCCGGTGTGCTCGCCTGCGGCAGGGTGACCTGCATGCGCGAGTGCTGGATGAACGTGCTGGTCAGCACGAAGAACATCAGCAGGGTCAGCAGCACGTCGATCAACGGGATCACGTTGATCTCGAACTCGTCGCCGCGGCGGTCGTTGCCGATACGCATCGGTGCGCCTCAGCCCGCGCTCGGTGCGGTCGTCGACGGCGTGCGCCGCGGCCGCACCGGTGCGGTGGCTGCAGCGGGGGCCAGGGTCAGGTCGTCGAGCAGCGCCGTGGCCTGCTTTTCCATCTCTATGCGGTAGCCAGCCACGCGCGAGCGGAAGTAGCGGTGCAGCACGTAGGCGGGGATCGCCACGGTCAGGCCCGAGGCAGTGCAGATCAGCGCCTCGCCGATGCCGCCGGCCATCCGGGCCGGATCACCGATGCCGCCGGCCATTACTTCCATGAACATGCGGATCAGGCCGATCACCGTGCCGAACAGGCCCAGCAGCGGGCCGATCAACGCGATCGTGCCGAGCGTGTTGAGGTAGCGCTCCATCCGGTGAACCACATGCCGGCCGGTATCCTCGATGCGCTCCTTGATCAGCTCGCGTGACTGCCGGCGCACCACCAGGGCGGAGGCCAGCAGTTCGCCCAGCGGCGAGCCGTTGGCCAGGTTCTCGAGATGCTGCGGGTCGAGCTGGCCGGAGCGCGCCCACTGGCGCACCTCGTCGCCCAGGCCCGGCGGCAGCACCGACTTGCGGCGCAGCGTCCACCAGCGCTCCAGCACGATCGCCAGGGCAATCGCCGAGGAGATCAGGATGGGCACCATCGCCCACCCGCCAGCCATCAGAATTTCCAGCACTTTTCGACCCCGACGCGCGACCTGACAGGAGCGCGCATGATAGCAGCGTCGCCCCGTCGTACTGCGGCATGCGTGGCATTCCCCGCCGCGGCTCATTCGCGCCAGTAGCGCGCCTGTCGCTGACGCCAGCCCGGCTCGCGCCGCGGCGGCGCGTCGGCGGAGAAATCCAGCGCCATCGCACCCTGCCGGGCCGTGTCGAACACCGGCACCTGCGCGTCGGCGTAGCGCGCCAGCACCTGCGCCCTGGGGTGGCCGAAACGGTTGCGCCAACCCGCCGACACCAGCGCCAGACGCGGCTGCACAGCGGCGATGAAGGCGGCGCCGGATGAGGTCCCACTGCCGTGATGCGGTACCAGCAGCACCGTCGGCGGCCCCGGGCCGAGCGCCGCCGCCACCTGCGGCTCCACCGCGGCGCTGATGTCGCCGGTCAGCAGCAGGCGTCCGCCGCCGCCCTCGACCAGCAGCACGCAGGAGCTGTCGTTGTCGCGATCGCCCGCACCGGGAACCGGGTTCAGCACGCGAAAGCGCACGCCGTCCCACTGCCACGCCTGACCGGCCACGCACTGCTGCATCGGCACCTGCAGCCGCGACGGCTCGCCGGCGTAGCGCGACGCCCGCGGAAACGCCTTCGCCACCGCCTCGGCACCGCCGGCGTGGTCGTTGTCACCGTGGCTGACCATCAGCATGTCCACCCGATCCAAGCCCAGCGCATGGATCGACGGCAGCACCACCGCCTCGCCCAGGTCGAAGCCGGACGGGTAGCGCGCGCCGGCGTCGTACACCAGCAGGTGACTGCGGGTGCGCAGCAGCACCGACTGGCCCTGCCCCACGTCGAGCACCCAGACCTTGAACGCCCCCTCCGGCGGTGACGGGTTCGGCGGCCACAGCAGCGGCAGGAACAGCAGCAGGCCAAGCCAGCGCAGTGGCACGCCACGCGGCAGGAACAGCCACAGCGCGCCGAGCACGGCCAGCAGCAGCGCATGCGCCTGCACCGCCGGCAGGTACCACTGCGCGCCGGGCCAACCTGCCATCTGCTCCAGCAGCCACCATTGCGCGTGCGCAATGCGCGCGGCCAGCCACAGCACCGGCGCGGCCAGCGGCGGGCACAGGCCGAGCAGCAGCATGCCGGACAAGGCGCACGGCACGATCACGAAGCTGACCAGCGGCACCGCGACCAGGTTGGACAACGCGCCCACCAGCGAGGCCTGACCGAAGAACCACAGGGTCAGCGGCAGCAGCGCCACCGTCATCAGCAGTTGCCCCGCCGACAACTCGTGCAGGAACGCGCGCAGGCCGCGGCCGCGCGACTGCAGGCACAGCATCAGGAACGCCACGCCCACGAACGACAGCCAGAATCCGGCCGCCAGCACCGCCAGCGGATCGGCCAGCAGGATCGCAATCAGCGCCAGCGCCAGCGAATGCGCACCGCTCGCGCCGCGGCGGCTGCAGCGCGCCAGCGTCACCACCGCGATCATCAGCAGGGTGCGCACCGTGGGCAAGCCGAAGCCGGCCAGCGCGCTGTACAGCGCGGCCACCAGCAACGCCGCGGCAGCCTGCGCCTGCGGTCGCGGCAGGCGCAGGCCCAGCCGCGGCCACAACGCGTAAACCAGCCAGGCCAGTCCCACCCCGAACACCGCCGCCACGCCGACGTGGAAGCCGGAAATCGCGATCAGATGCGATACGCCATTCGCGCGCGCCACCGCCCAGTCGCGCTGCCGCAGCCCGCGCGTGTCGCCAACCGTGAACGCTTGCAGCAAGGCGGCATCATGCCGGTCGCGCACGCGCGCCGCGATGCCACGGGCCACCGCGTCGCGCACGCCGTCGACGCACCAGCGTGCGCCAGCGAGCGGCGCGTTGTCCGGATCGTCGCGGACGTAGCCGGTGGCGACGATGCCGCGCTCCAGCGCCGAGCGCTCGCTGTCGGCGCCACCGGGGTCGAGCAGCCCGCGCGGCCGCTTCAGGCGCAGCGACAGCCGCCAGCGCGAGCACGGCTGCAGCGGCGGCGCATCCTCGTACCAGGCCACCGTGACGCGGCCGCGCAGCGCAACCGGCTGGCCATCCAGCGTGGCCCGCTCCACCTGTAACGTGAAGCGGCTGGCGTCCGGCTGCGCCAGCGGCAGCTCGGCGATCGTGCCGATGACCGCAAGATCGCGCCCTTCCAGCGCCCGCGGCAGGCGTGCCTCCATCGCCAGACCACCACGCCAGGCCGCCCAGGCGATGCCGGCCAGCAGCCACGCCAGCCAGCGCCAGCGCGGGTAGCGCCAGGCCAGCCCTCCGGCCATCAGCAACAGCAAGCCCAGGCACCAGGACGGCGGCAATTGCGGCAACCATTGCACCAGCAGCACGCCGGCCAGCAAGGCCGGCGCCGCCATGATTGCCGTCGTTCGCGTCATGCCGCCGGCCCGTCCCTTCCTGGAAGAAGCCGAGCCTAACGTGACGCGCGCGACGATGAGGATGAAAAACGCGTAGGCGCTCACCCAGACGACTTGCCGAACCCGTCAGGATGGGTCCCCTCCCCTGCCCAGCAGGGGAGGGTCCGGGAGGGGTGGCTCTTGATCCTGCCGCAAGCCCGGGTTACCCCAACCAGCCTCCCCCTGCATACAGGGTGAGGAGCGCAGCGTCAGGCCCCCGGGCTTTCCCGCAGCACGCCGTTGTGCAGCACCAGGGTGCGATCCATCTTTGCCGCCAGGTGCGGATCATGGGTGACCAGCACGAAGCTGGTGCCGATCTCGCGGTTGAGTTCCAGCATCAACGCGTAGACCTGCGCGGCATTGCCCTCGTCGAGGTTGCCGGTGGGCTCGTCGCCGAGCACGCAGGCGGGGCGTGTCACCAGCGCGCGCGCCACCGCACAGCGCTGGCGCTCGCCGCCGGACAGTTCGGACGGCTTGTGGTGCGTGCGACCACCCAGCCCGACACGTTCCAGCAAGGCTGCGGCCTGCTTCTGCGCCTCGGCGATCGCGGTGCCGCGGATCAGCAGCGGCATGCACACGTTCTCCAGCGCGGTGAACTCGGGCAGCAAATGGTGGAACTGGTAGATGAAGCCGAGCGAGCGGTTGCGTACGCGCCCGCGCTCCGCGTCGGACAGCTTCGACAGCACGCGGCCGTCCACTTCCACCTCGCCGGCGGTCAGCGTATCCAGGCCGCCGATGATGTGCAGCAGGGTGCTCTTGCCCGAACCGGAAGCACCGACGATCGCCATCGTCTCGCCGCGCCTCAGGGTGAAGTTGACGTCACTCAGCACCTCGGTGCGCAGGCCGCCCTCGGCGTAGGTCTTGGCAACGCCGCTGGCGCGCAGCACATGTTCGGTGGCGGGTTTCATGACGGCCTTATTCATAGCGCAGCGCCTGCGCCGGCTGCGTGCGCGAAGCGCGCCACGCGGGATAGAGGGTGGCCAGCAGCGAGAACGCGAAGGTCAGCAGCGCGGTCCAGCCTACGTCGTGCCAAAGGAGCCGGCTTGGCACCTCGCTGATGTAGTAGACGTCCGGCGACAGGAAGGTGACGTGGAAGGTGTGCTCGATCCACTTGATGATGCCCGGCAGCTTCCACGACAGCAGCGAGCCGAAGCCCACGCCGAAGCCGATGCCGACGAAGCCGACCAGTACGCCCTGCACCATGAAGATGCCCATGATGCTGCGCGGCGTGGCGCCGAGCGTGCGCAGGATCGCGATGTCGGCCTGCTTGTCGGTGACCAGCATCATCAGCATCGAGATCAGGTTGATCACCGCCACCAGGATGATCAGCGACAGGATGATGAACATCACCATCTTTTCCATCGACAGCGCGGCGAACAGGTTCGCGTTGGTGTCCATCCAGGTCTGCACCCGGTAGACCTGGCCGAGCTGGTCGGCCAGCTCGCGCGCGACCGGACGGGCGTTGAACAGGTCGTCGAGCTTCAGGCGGATGCCGGTGGGGCCGCTCAATTCGTTGAGTTTCTCGGCGTCGCTCATGTTGACCAGCGCCAGGCCGGAGTCGAACTGCTCCATGCCCAGCTCGAAGGTGCCCACCACGTGAAAGCTGCGCATCCGCGGCACGCTGCCCATCGGCGTGGCACGCAGCTGCTGTACCGCCATGGTGACGCGGTCGCCCACGGTGACGCCGAGCGTCATCGCCAGTTCGCGGCCCAGCACGATGTTCCAGCTGCCCGGGGTCAGTTCGCCGAGCTTGCCTTCAAGCATGTGCTTGTCGATGTCGACGACCTTCGGTTCCTGCGTCGGCTCGACGCCGCGCACCAGCGCGCCGCTGGAGCGTCGTGCCAGCAGCATCGCCTCGCTCTCCACGTACGGCGCGGCGCCCAGCACGTGCGGGTTGGCTTCGGCGATCTTCAGCGCGCGCGGCCAGTCCTGCACGCTCTCGCCGACGCCGGACACGGTGGCATGCGAGATCGCGCCGAGGATGCGCGAGCGCATCTGGTAGTCGAAGCCGTTCATCACCGACATCACCGTGATCAGCGCGATCACGCTGATCGCGATGCACACGATCGACACGGTGGAGATGAAAGAGATGAACTGGTTGCGCCGCTTGGCGCGGGTGTAGCGCAGGCCGATGAAAAGTTCGAGCGGTCGGAACATGGGCGGGTCGCTGGTGGGAATCGCAGGGCGGCTGCCCGGTCACCCATTATCGGGCATTCGCTCGGACCGTGCTGCAGCGGCAAAGTTGCCGGCCGCTCACAGTCGCGGCAGCGCCTCGCCCGGCTGGATCGTGGCCAGCCGCATGCGCAGGCGCCGGCGAATGTCCGCGTCGCTGTTGTCCGGCGCCAGCAGCAGCACCTGCGTGCCGCGCTCCGCCGTATGCAGGCGCAGCAGCACGAATACGCCGAGCACGCGGAACGAGGACAGCGTGGCCGGGACGTCGGCATGATCGCGCAGGCGCAAGGTCCAGGCATGCCCGGCGCTCCAGCCGGCCGCCACAACCGGGCTGCCGGCCACGCGGCGCAGCGCCTGCCAGGTCGTCAGCACCACCAGCATCGCCAGCAGCAGTTCCAGCCATCTCGGCAGTGCGCTCAACCCCACTGCGAGCAGGGCCAGCGCTGCCACCAGCACGAGGGCGCGCCGCAGCCATCGCGACGGCCGGTACTCAAAGCCGATGGCGGGCGCGGATGTCATCGATGATCGCCTGCCAGTCCGCCCGCTGCGGACGCGCATGGCCCATCACCCAGTCCCACAGGTCCGGATCCTGCACGTCGAGCAGTTCGTCGAATGCCTGCCGCTGCGCTTCGTCGGCACCGGCAAAGCGATCGTCCAGCCAGCCGCCAAACAGGGCGTCCAGCTCACGGGTGCCGCGGCGGGCGCGCCAGCGCAGGCGCTTGATGCGTGCTTCATCCATCACCAGGCTCGGTCGTTGTCCATGCATGCGAAGTGTAGCCGTTGCGCCAGAACGCGACAGGCCGCGCTTGGCGGCCTGTCGCGTGCGGAACGTGGGCAGCGCGCTCAGACCGAGCGGCGCTCCACCATCAGCTTCTTGATCTCCGCGATCGCCTTGGCCGGGTTGAGGCCCTTCGGGCAGGTGCGCGTGCAGTTCATGATGGTGTGGCAGCGGTACAGCTTGAACGGGTCTTCCAGGTCGTCCAGGCGTTCGCCGGTGGCTTCGTCGCGCGAGTCGACGATCCAGCGCTGGGCCTGCAGCAGGATCGCCGGGCCCAGGTACTTGTCGCCGTTCCACCAGTAGCTCGGGCAGCTGGTGGAGCAGCACGCGCACAGGATGCACTCGTACAGGCCGTCGAGCTTCTTGCGGTCTTCCGGCGACTGCAGGCGCTCCTTGTCGGGCACCGCGCTCTGCGTGCGGATCCACGGCTTGATCGACGCGTACTGCGCGTAGAAGTGGGTGAGGTCGGGCACCAGGTCCTTCACCACCGGCATGTGCGGCAGCGGGTAGATCTTCACGTCGCCCGCGGCCATCTTGTCGATCGCGCAGATGCACGCCAGCGTGTTGGTGCCGTCGATGTTCATCGCGCACGAACCGCAGATGCCCTCGCGGCAGGAGCGGCGCAAGGTGAGCGTGGGGTCGATCTCGTTCTTGATCTTCAGCAACGCGTCCAGCACCATCGGGCCGCACGCGGCCAGGTCGACCTCGTAGGTGTCGATGCGCGGGTTCTGGTCGTCGTCCGGACTCCAGCGGTAGACGCGGAAGGTGCGCGGCTTCTTCGCGTCCTTCGCCGGCCAGTGCTTGCCCGGCTGGATCTTGGAATTCTTGGGTAGCGAAAACTCTGCCACAGTAGCTCTCCAGTCCGGTATCAGTAAACGCGCTTCTTCGGCGGCACCACCTCGACCTCGTCGGTCAGGGTGAACATATGTACCGGGCGATAGTCGAAGCTGGTCTTGCCGTGTTCGTCCACCTTCACCAGGGTGTGCTTCATCCACTCGGCGTCGTTGCGCTCGGGGAAGTCCTCGCGCGCATGGGCGCCGCGGCTCTCCGGGCGCTGCTCGGCCGAGTGCATGGTGGCCACCGCCTGGTCGAGCAGGTTGGCCAGCTCCAGCGTCTCGATCAGGTCGGAGTTCCACACCATCGAGCGGTCGCTGACCTTCACCTGCTTGAACGAGTCATGCACCTTGTCGATCTTCGTGCAGCCTTCCTTCAGTGTCTCGCCGGTGCGGAACACCGCGGCGTCCGCCTGCATGGTGCGCTGCATGTCGAGGCGGATCTGCGCGGTGGGCAGCTCGCCGTTGGCATGGCGCAGGCCGTCGAAGCGCGCCAGCGCCTGGTCCAGCGCGCTGGCCGGCAGGTCCTTGTGCGCGGCGCCGGGCTGGATCAGTTCGGCGCAGCGGTGCGCGACCGCACGGCCGAACACCACCAGGTCGAGCAGCGAGTTGGAGCCGAGGCGGTTGCCGCCGTGCACCGACACGCAGGCGGCCTCGCCGATGGCGAACAGGCCCGGCACCACGGCGTCGACGTCGTCACCCTTCTTCTGCACCACTTCGCCGTGGTAGTTGGTGGGGATGCCGCCCATGTTGTAGTGCACGGTGGGCAGGATCGGGATCGGCTCGCGGGTCACGTCCACGCCGGCGAAGATGCGCGCCGATTCGGCGATGCCGGGCAGCCGCTCGTGGATCACCTCGGGGCCCAGATGCATCAGGTTGAGGAAGGCGTGGTCCTTGTGCTCGCCTACGCCGCGGCCTTCGCGGATCTCGATGGTGATGGCCCGGCTGACCACGTCGCGCGAGGCCAGGTCCTTGGCGCTGGGCGCATAGCGCTCCATGAAGCGCTCGCCGTTGGAATTGGTGAGGTAGCCACCTTCGCCGCGCACGCCCTCGGTGATCAGGCACCCGGCACCGTAGATGCCGGTGGGATGGAACTGCACGAACTCCATGTCCTGCAGCGCCAGGCCCGCGCGCAGCACCATGCCGCCACCGTCGCCGGTGCAGGTGTGCGCCGAAGTGGCGCTGAAATAGGCGCGGCCATAGCCGCCGGTGGCCAGCACCACGGCCTGGCCGCGGAACACGTGCAGCGTGCCCTCGTTCATGTCCAGCGCCAGCACGCCGCGGCACACGCCTTCCTCGTCGAAGATCAGGTCGGTGGCGAAGTACTCCACGAAGAACGTGGCGTCATGCGCCAGTGCCTGCTGGTACAGCGTGTGCAGGATGGCGTGGCCGGTGCGGTCTGCGGCCGCGCAGGTGCGCTGCGCGGTGCCCTTGCCATAATGCGTGGTCATGCCGCCGAACGGGCGCTGGTAGATGTGACCGTCCTCGGTGCGCGAGAACGGCACGCCGTAATGCTCCAGCTCGATCACCGACTGCGGCGCGTTCTTGCACATGTATTCGATCGCGTCCTGGTCGCCCAGCCAGTCGCCGCCCTTCACGGTGTCGTAGAAGTGGAAGCGCCAGTCGTCCTCGCCCATGTTGCCGAGCGCGGCGGCGATGCCGCCCTGCGCCGCCACGGTGTGCGAACGGGTGGGAAACACCTTGGTGACGCAGGCGGCCTTGAGGCCCTTCTCGGCAAGGCCGAAAGTAGCGCGCAGACCGGCGCCGCCGGCGCCGACCACCACCACGTCATACTTGTGCTGCTGGATCTTGTAGCTTTCCACGGTCTCAGACTCCCAATGCGATGCGCAGCACGGCCAGCACGCCCGCAAGCGCGCCCAGCACCGCGAGGAACTTGATCGCCACCAGCAGCACCACTTCCTTCCAGCGGGTGTGCACGTAATCCTCGATCACCACCTGCAGGCCGAGCACGGCGTGCCAGAACGCGGTGACCACGAACAGAATCAGCAGCAATGCATTCCACGGCTTCGCCACCGCAGCCCTCGCCACGGCGTAGTCGGCATGCAGCAGCGACAGCACTGTGATGAGGAACCACAGGCCGAGCACGATCAGCGCCGCGGCAGTGACGCGCTGCACCCACCAGTGATCCACGCCGTGCTTCGCGGAGCCGAGGCCTCGCGCGAACTTCATCGGATGGCGCAGCTGGCTGCGCACGTCGTCGGTACCCACGCGCAGGTTCATGCCGCACCTCCAATCAGTACGAAGGCCCAGATGACGACCGTCAGCACGACGCTGCCAATCACCGACAACCAGCTCGAACGCACGAACTGCGGGATCGCGTAGCCCGCGCCGGTGTCCTGCACCAGGTGGCGGATGCCGTTGCACAGGTGATAGCTGAGCGCCCAGCTCCAACCCAGCAGGAGGATCAGGCCAAGCGGGCTGCCGATGCAGGTTCTGAACTGCACGAAAGCCGCCTCTCCGGAGGCCAGCGCCAGAATCCCCCACACCACCAGCACAGTGCCGATGGCCAGCGCGATGCCGGTGGCGCGATGCAGGATGGAACTCACCATCTGCACTTGCCAGCGATAGACCTGAATATGGGGGGAGAGCGGTCGTTGCGTATCTGCCATGGCGGCTATCCTGTGTGGAATCGCTGGTGCCCATGCCGCACCTTCCCCTGTCCTGATAGCGACGGCGACATGCGCCGCGCGACCGTTCAGAAGTCGATACAGCGTCCGTTCTTTTCCCAATCACCGTAACGCGTGGGATCCGGAGCCGGTCGCTCCTCCGACGCCTTGCCCGCTGCCGGGCCCGCAGGCACGGCTGTCGTTTCCGCCGGAACGGAAACTGGTGTGGATTCGGCTGGAGAGGAGGTATCGGACATGGTTTTTGAAAGCCGGCAAAGGTTAATACTTGCGGCAATGCAGTACAACCATGCACGCCGCATCGACGACACCGAACCATCGCGTCACCACTTGTGGCGCGATCCGCCTGCCCCCAACTCCGTCAACCTCATGCCGACACTTCTTCCCGCCGAAACCCTGCTGCTCGAAGGCCCCGACGCGACGGCTTTTGCGCAGGCGCAATTCAGCAGCGCCGTCAACTCACTCGCCACCGGCCACTGGCAATTCAGTGCATGGCTCGATCCGCAAGGACGCGTGCGCGCACTGTTCCATCTGGCCCGGCTCGCCGACGAGCGCTACCTGCTGCTGCTGCGTGGAGGCGATGCCGCGGAGATGACCGATGCACTGCGTCGCTTCGTGTTCCGCGCGAAACTTGCCGTGACGGCGCTGCCGCCGCGCGCACTCGCCACCGGCCCGGCATTGTCGCTGCATGCGGTTATCGACGACGGCGAAAGCGTGTCGCTCGGTGGCGACACGCACAGCCTGCGCATCGGCGCCGTCGGTGCGGGCGACGACGCGTGGCGCCTGATGCAACTGCATGCTGGCTGGCCGTGGCTGCCGACGCCTTTGCTGGGCGAGCTGTTGCCGCCGGCCCTGTCGTTGCACCGCCTGCAGGCCGTCGCCATCGACAAGGGTTGTTACCCGGGCCAGGAAATCGTCGCGCGGCTGCATTTTCGCGGGGGACACAAACGCCATCTGCATCGCGTCACTTTGTCGCAAGCAACGACTGCCGGCAACGCGTTGCATCGTGACGGGCGCATGGTCGGTTGCGTGCTCGACGTGGTCGCGATGAACGACGGCAGCGAGGCACTCGTCGTACTTGCCGACGACATCGCGGCGCAGCTTTCCGACGCGCATTCGCAGCCATTCGACGATGATCTCGCACTCGGCATCGTCACGTCGTGGCCAGCGTGAGCGATGAAACTGTGGACGCAGGTGAATCGCGCGTGCAGCACTCGTCAACGGATCGTGAGCGTCGACTGAACTTCGCTTCCTCGGCACTTGCCAGCAGCGAATTCCGCCACTAGGCTCCGCCGATCGAATATCGCGGCACCCGGAACACGGGGTGCCGATACACGCGACGAACCGGAAGAATCCGAATCGGCGCGACCCGGCAGAAACAACGCCGGATGGAACATCGCCTCGCAGCCAACGAGTGCGTCGTGTCGAAGGCAACACGGCCGAACGGCCGCGCAACGCCCGACAACATCAAGCTCCCCCGATCGGCATGACCTGCCGCTCGACCCGCCACAGTCCCGTGGCAAAGCGTCATGGCCACAAGTTTCGGCCATGGCGATTGATCCAGGTGGAACGGCCTGCCCGCCCGTCCACCGCAACGGCGTTCGAAGCCGCGGTCTGCTTCGCGCGTACAGCACGTTGGAGGCAGAACCATGAAACTTTCCATGCTGTTGTGGCTGACGACCCTGATGCCCCAGCCCGTCGCCGACCAGGCTTGCCTGGCCACCACTGTCTACCTCGAGGCGCGCAGCGAGTCGACCAACGGTCAGCTCGCCGTGGCGGAAGTGGCGCTGCGTCGCCGCGACCGCGGTCGCTGGGGCAACACCGTGTGCAAGGTGGTGAGCTCGCCTCACCAGTTCGCCACCACGACCACACCAGGCTCGTTCGAGATCACCAACCTGGAAGCCTTCGGCAAGGCGTGGCAGGTGGCCGGCATGTCGATCCAGAACTGGCAACTGCCGGTGGCGCAGCGCCGCATACTGGTGCCCCGCGCCGACCACTTCGCCACGACCGCAGTCTCGCCGGCCTGGTCGCACAACCGCCCCAGCGTGACCATCGGCGAGCATGCATTCTACGCGGTGAACTGAGGACTCGCCTTTGCGATCACCCATGATCGCGAGAGTCAAACGGACAGCCGTCCCTGACTGCACCTCCCAACAATCCTGCGATCAACCGTGAATAAAAAAGGCCCTCTTCCGAGGGCCTTTTCATTTGGACGCCCAGACGTCCGTACGTGAACTACTCAGCGCGCATAGACATGATCGCCGCGCACCTCGACATAGTCGCCACTGCGGACGCCGGGGTTCTCGCGCTGGGTCACCGTGGCGTACTGACCGTCGTCCAGTCGTACCACAATGCGCCAGGCGACGTCGCTGCCGCTGTTGCGCTTGCCGACCTGGTTGCCGACGACGCCGCCGGCCACCGCGCCGGCCACGGTGGCGGCCTTGCGGCCATCGCCCTTGCCGACCGTGTTGCCGAGCACCCCGCCGGCCACCGCGCCGATGATCGCGCCCAGCGTGCCGCCGTTGCCGCTGCTGCCGTCGAGGTAGACCTGCTGCACTTCCTGCACCACGCCGCAAACCTGGCAGCGCGCGTTGCGGTCGCCGTAACCCTGGCTGCCCTGCTGCCCCTGGTAGCCGCGGTTGTAGTTGCCATTGGTGCCATACGGCGAGGTGGCGCAGCCGGCGAGGGCGAGGCCGGCAGTCAGCGCGGCAGCCAGGGCGAACTTGCTGGTCAGAGCATTCATGAGGTCGCTTCCTTATGTCATGGGTTGCTTCAGTGGGCGTCGGACACAGCCGTCACGCCTTCCTGCACCTGCACCCGGTCGCCCGGGTCATGATCCATCCGCACGGTGCGGGTGACGCCGTTGTATTCATAACGGACGTCGTAACCGACGATCTTGCTGCTGGTGTTGTTGACGGTTTCGCACTTGCGCTCCACCGTCGAACTGACCTGGGCATGCTGGCGGCTGGCCTGGATGCGGTTGCCGGCATAGCCGCCGCCGACCGCACCAGCCACCGTGGCCAGCGTCTTGCCCTTGCCGCCACCGACCTGGTTGCCGACGAGGCCGCCAACGACGGCGCCGATCGCGGTACCCGCGATGCGGTTCTCGTCCTTCGGCGGCGCGGTGTGCGTGACCGTCTCGTCATGGCAGACCTGCTTCGGATTGTTCACCGTCGAACGCACCGGGTCGACGCTGACCACCTTGGCATACTTCACCCCGGCATCCGCACCCGCACTGCTGCCCGCGTCGGCAGAGGCATTGGAAGCGCCCGCATCCGCATTGCGGTTGCAGGCCGATAGGCCAGTCGCGAGTACCGCCGCGATGGCGACATTGAGTACATTGGCTGTCAACCTGTTCATCACGATCCTCTCCTCTGTTTTGTTTGGCGGCATGGCGGGATGCCCCTCGGCACCGGCGCAAATACCTGCGTGGCCATTGAACGGTTATACAACTGAATCGCAGCTAGCTCACGCTCGTTACATTATCTTCACGCCAGCCACGCGGGACTCTCTGCCAGTGCACGAAAAACGCAACCCGTGCCCGCTCGTCGACAGCCACGTGCACCTCGACGACGAGGCGTTTGCCAACGACCAGGAGGCGGTCGTCGAACGCGCCCGGCGCAGCGGCGTCACCACGCTGGTGGTGCCCGCCGTCGATGCCCCAAGCTGGCCGCGGATCCGCCAGCTCTGCGCCCGCCACCCCGGTGCCTACCCCGCCTACGGGCTGCACCCGCTGTTCCTGACCGCGCACGCGCCAAAACAGGTCGACGCGCTGGCCGCCTGGCTGAACGAAAACCATCCGGTGGCGGTCGGCGAGATCGGCCTGGATTTCCACCTGGACACTCCCGACCATGAGCTGCAGCGCCGCTACTTCTCGCGCCAGCTGCAATTGGCCCGCGAGCACGACCTGCCGGTGATCGTGCATGCCCGCGGCGCACTGGAGGAAGTCACCCTGACCCTGCGCCGCAGCGGCAACCGGCGCGGCGTGGTGCACAGTTTTTCCGGCAGCGAGCAGCAGGCACGACAGTTGTGGGAGCTGGGCTTCCACCTCGGCATCGGCGGTCCGGTGACCTACGAACGCGCGCAGCGTCTGCGCCGGATCGTGGCGGGCATGCCGATCGAGCACCTGCTGCTGGAAAGCGACGCCCCGGACCAGCCCGGCGCCGCTCATCGGGGCGAGCGCAACGAACCGGCCCACGTCGCCGAGGTGCTGCACTGCGTGGCCATGCTGCGCGGCGAAACGGAGGCCGACGTCGCCGCCGCCACCAGCGCCAACGCCCGCCGCCTGTTCGGGCTCGGCTGACCGTGCCATTCGTCACTTGCAAGCCTCGCCGCGGGCTTGTTACTTTTTATTTCATTGGTGGAATATGAGTCAGTGAAATGGCGCGTCTGACCAACTGCATCTCGATGATGGACGAAGGCGTCGACCGGGTGAGCCGGATCATCCCGCAGATACCCGCGCTCGAAGCGCGGCTATGCCGTCTGATGATGATGCTCGGTGAGGACATCGAGGAAGAGCTCGAATTCAAGCTGAAGCCGCACAAGCTCAACCACAGCGAATTCCTGACCCTGATGATCCTGTACAGCCGCCCGGACGGCAGCTCGACCCCGGGCGAGCTGTGCGAGTACACCTCGCAGGGCGCCACCAACATGACCCGCATCGCGAACGCGCTGGTCAAGCGCGGGCTGATCATCCGCGGCGGCAGCGAGGAGGACCGCCGCCGCGTGCTGATCCGCATCACGCCGGCCGGACGGCGTTTCGTGCAGAAGATGCTGCCGCCGATATTTCCTCGCGTCGCCACCATGTTCACCGGTTTCAGCGACACCGACAAACGCCATCTCGATCGTCTGCTGCGCAAGCTGGCCGGCAACCTCGACCAGTTGGACGAAAGTCGCCTCCCATGAAGGACATCCCGATGAAGCATGCCCCGCTCCGCGCCCGCACGGTGCTGGTCGCCGCGTTGGCGCTGGTGCTGGCCGGTTGTGCCGCCGCACCGGCCCGGCTGGGCGAACCCGCGCTGCGCGACGAGGTGCCGCTGGCAGGCCTGCAGGCTCCCGCACGCGCCGGCTGGCCGGCCGCCGAATGGTGGCGCCAGTATGACGACCCGCAGCTGGACGGCTTGATCGAGCGCGCCATGCGGCAGTCGCCGGACCTGGCGCTGGCGCAGAGCCGCGTGCGCAGTGCCGAGCAGTCGGCAAAGCTGGCCGCCGCGCAACTCGGGCTCACGGTCGACGGCAGCGCGCAGGTGATGCGCGAGCGGCTGAGCGACCACGGCCTGATCCCGAACCAGTTCCTCGGTTTCAGCTGGTACAACCAGGCCGACCTCGGCGTGCAGCTGCAGTACGACTTCGACTGGTGGGGCAAGAAGCGCGCGACGATGGAAGCCGCGCTGGACCAGACGCGCGCCGCCGAAGCGCAGCGCAGCGCCGCCGCGCTGGCGATCCAGTACGCCGTCGCCGACACCTACTTCGGCTGGCAGGCCGACCAGGTGCGGCTGCAACTGGCCGACCAGTTGCTGGCCACCCAGCAGCAGTTCGCCCATATCGCCGAGCTGCGCGTGCGGCAGGGCGTGGACCTGCCCGACGAAGCGCAGAAGGCCCGCGCCCAGCTGGCCGCGGTGCGCGAGATGCGCGTGGCGCTCGACGGTTCGGCGCAGATCCGCCGCGCCGCGCTGGCCTCGCTGCTCGGCGTGGCGCCGGTCGAACTGCCCGAACTGCAGGCGCGTCCCTTGCCGGCGATCGAACGCGGCGTGCCGGCGAACGGTGGCCTGGACCTGATCGCGCGCCGCCCCGACATCGCCGCCAGCCGCTGGCAGGTCGAGGCCGCGCTGAAGCAGACCGACGCCGCGCGCGCCGAGTTCTTCCCCGACATCAGCCTTACCGTCCTGGCCGGCCTGTCCAGCATCGACATGGGCAAGCTGTTCACCGCCGGCAGCCGCGCCTTCGAACTGACCCCGGCGGTGCATCTGCCGATCTTCACTGGCGGCGCGCTCGAGGCGAACCACGGCGTGAGCAAGGCCCAGCTCGACGCCGCCGTGGCTCAGTACGACGGCGCCGTGCTGGCCGCCGCACGCGAAGTGGCCGCGCAGGCGCTGGGCGCCGAACAGCTCGCCGCGCGCCGGCGCGAACAGCAGGCCCAGCTCGACGCCGATCAGCAACTGCTGACGAATGCTCAGGCGCGGGCCCGCCAGGGTGTGCGCGACCTGCGCGAAAGCCTGGCCGCACAAGCCGCGCTGCTGCAGCAACGCGACGCCGCTGCCCAGTTGCAGGCGCAGGCGGTGAGCACCGACCTGGCCCTGATCAAGGCGCTTGGCGGCGGCTACCGCGTCGCCGATGCCGCCGCCTCCTCTTCTGTTACCGCCGGAGCCACTCTCCATGAGCGCCACTGATTCCGCCACCAGCTCCGCCAACGACAGCGGCATGGCCGCGAAGGATCCGGCCAAGCGCCGGCGCACGCTGCTGATCGTGGCCGGCGTGTTCATCCTTGCCGCGCTGGCCTGGTTTCTGCTGTGGTTCTTCGTGCTCTCCACCCGCGAGACCACCGACAACGCCTACGTCGGCGGCAACCAGGTGGCGATCTCGGCGCAGGTGCCGGGCACCGTGGTGGCGATCCTCGCCGACGACACCCAGCACGTCGAGGCCGGCCAGGTGCTGGTGAAGCTGGACAGCACCGACGCCGACACCCGCCTGGCGCAGGCACGCAGCGCGCTGGCCCAGGCCGTGCGCGGGGTGCGCCAGCAGACCAGCTCGGCCAGCAGCGCCGACGCCCAGGTGGTCGCCGCCAAGCTCGACCTGAAGAAGGCCGAGGCGGACCTGCAGCGGCGCCTGCCGCTGATCGCCGCCCAGGCCGAATCGCCGGAGATCGTGCAGCACCTGCGCGACGGGGTGGAGCAGGCACGCGCCGCGGTGAACGCCGCCGAGGCGCAGGCCGCCGCCGCGCACGCCGCGATCGAAGGCACCGACGTGGCACAGAACCCGGTGGTGCTGCAGGCCCGCGCGAACTTCCGCGCCGCCTGGGTCGCCGCGCAGCGCAACGCGATCTATGCGCCGGTCTCCGGCTACGTGGCCGAGCGCAGCGTGCAACTGGGCAACAGCGTGCAGCCGGGCCAGCAGCTGATGACCGTGGTGCCGCTGCACGATCTGTGGATCGACGCCAACTTCAAGGAAGGCCAGCTGCGCCACATCCGCATCGGCCAGCCGGTGAAGATCGTCTCCGACCTGTACGGCGGCAACGCCGTCTACCACGGCAAGGTGGTCGGCCTGGGCGCCGGCACCGGCAGCGTGTTCTCGCTGCTGCCGGCGCAGAACGCCACCGGCAACTGGATCAAGGTGGTGCAGCGCGTGCCCGTGCGCATCGCGCTGGACAACCAGGAGCTGGAGCGGCACCCGCTGCGCATCGGCCTGTCCACCGACGTCACCGTCGACATCCGCAACGACCGCGGCGGCGTGCTGGCGAACGCGCCGGCGCAGCAACCGGTGGCGCAGACCGACGTGTATGACCAGATGGCCAGCAAGGCCGACGTGGAAACGGAGCAGATCATCCGCGCCAACCTGCCCCAACCCGCCGCCGCGAACTGAGCCGCACCCTCATGGCCGCCACGCCGAACGATGCCGCACCCGACGCCCCGCTGAAGCCGCTGCGCGGCGCACCGTTGGCGCTGCTCACCGTCGCCGTCGCGTTCAGCACCTTCATGGAGGTGCTGGACATGACGATCGTCAACGTCTCCGTGCCGCACATCGCCGGCAGCCTTGGCGTGAGCCCCAGCGAAGGCACCTGGACGATCAGCTCCTACGCACTGGCCAGCGCGATCATGCAGCCGCTGACCGGCTGGCTGGCGCGCCGCTTCGGCGAAGTGAAGACTTTCGTCGGCTCGGTGCTGCTGTTCGTGATCTTCTCGATGCTGTGCGGCATGGCCACCAGCATGCCGGTGCTGGTGATCGGCCGCCTGCTGCAGGGTGCCGGCTCCGGCCCGATGGTGGCGCTGTCGCTGACCCTGCTGCTGGCGAACTATCCGAAGGAAAAGCAAGGCATCGCGCTGGCGCTGTGGGCGATGACGGTGGTGGTGGCGCCGATCTTCGGCCCGATCCTGGGCGGCTGGCTCACCGACAACTTCTCCTGGCCGTGGATCTTCTACATCAACCTGCCGGTTGGACTGGCGGCGGCGGTGGTCACCTGGGGCCTGCTGCGCAAGCGCGAGACGAAGACGGTCAAGGCACCGATCGACATGATCGGCCTGGCCCTGCTGGTGGTCGGCGTGGGCTGCCTGCAGTTCATGCTGGACAACGGCAACGACCACGACTGGTTCGCCTCGCCGATGATCCTCACGCTGGGCCTGGTCGCGCTGGTCTGCATCACCTTCCTGATCGTGTGGGAACTGCACGCCAAGCACCCGGTGGTGGATTTGTCGCTGTTCAAGCAGCGCAACTTCACCGTCGGCGTGGTCAGCCTGTCGCTGGGCATGTTCGCGTTCTTCGGCATCAACGTGGTGTTCCCGCTGTGGCTGCAGATCACCCTGGGCTACACCGCCACCTGGGCCGGCCTGGCCACCGCGCCGGTTGGCGTGCTGGCGTTCCTGATCGCGCCGGTGCTGGGCAAGAATATGCACCGGCTGGACCTGCGCGCGGTGGTGACGTTTTCGTTCCTGGTGTTCGCCGGCACCGCGTACTGGTTCTCCACCTTCGACAGCTCGGCCTCGTTCGCCGCCCTGGTGGCGCCGCGCTTCGTGATGGGTCTGGCGATCCCGTGCTTCTTCATCCCGCTGAACCAGGTCTACTTGTCCGGCCTGCCGATGGAGCAGATCGCCAGCGCCACCGGCCTGGCCAACTTCTGCCGCACGATCGGTTCCAGCGTGTCCACCGCAGCCATGGTGACGCTGTGGCAGCACCGCGGCGACTCGCACCACGCCAGCCTCACCGAGTACGTCAGCCCGGGCCACCCGGCCACCACCGGGTTCCTCGGCCAGCTGACGCATGGCGGACTGTCGCACACGCAGAGCCTGGGCCTGATCGATCAGCTGCTGACGCGCGAGGCGCTGACCCTGGCGGTGAACGACGTGTTCTGGGCCTGCGCGATCCTGTTCATGCTGCTGATCCCGGTGCTGTGGTTCGCCCGGCCGCCGTTCGGCAGCGCTGGCGGCGCGGTCGGTCATTGAGGTGCCTGCCCTGAAAATGCTGCGGCCAACGGCCGCAGCATGAAAAATCGCCGCCGGCTGGTGCGGCGCAATATCTTCTGCTAGCGTTCGCCGCATGGCACAAACAAAGCGCACTATCAAGAAGTATCCAAACCGGCGTCTGTACGACACCGAGATCTCCAGCTACATCACGCTGGAGGAGGTCCGCCAGCTGGTCCTGGACAACGAGGACTTTGAAGTCCGCGACGCCAAGACCGGCGAGGACCTGACCCGTTCGGTGCTGCTGCAGATCATCTCCGAGCACGAGGACAAGGGACAGCCGATGCTGTCGCCACAGTTGCTCAGCCAGATCATCCGCTTCTACGGCGACTCGCTGCAGGGTTTCATGGGTCCTTACCTGGAGCGCAGCCTGCAGGTCTTCCTCGACCAGCAGAACCAGTTCCGCAGCCAGCTCAACAGCCTGATGGGGCAAACCCCCTGGAACACGCTGAACGATCTCACCGAACGCAACCTCGCCGCGTTCCAGGCGCTGCAGCGGGGGCTGATGGATACCGCCGCCAAGGTCATGCCCACCCCGGCGGCGCCCAGCCGCAGCGGCAAGAAATCCGGCTGAGGCACCTGACTCCCACGGCGCGCTTCGGCGCGCCGTTCGTTTGCACCCCATTCTGGTCGCTGCAGCACAGCACGTGCTGCCATGCGGCATGAGCGCACCGATGACCCCGAACATGACTCGCACCGACCCTTCTTCACGCCTCGCCCTGGTCACCGGTGGCATCGGCGGCCTCGGCACGGAAATCTGCCGTCAGCTGGCCCGCGCCGGGCGCAAGGTGATCGCGCTGGACCTGGCTTCGCGCGCGGAGCGCGTGGCCGCCTTCCACGATGAGGTCGCCGACTTCGGCGGCGCCATCGCGTTCGAGCCGGTCGACGTCAGCGACTTCGACGGCTGCCGACAACTGGTCGAACGGGTCGAACAGCAGCACGGCGGCATCGACATCCTGGTCAACGCCGCCGGCATCACCCGCGACGCCAGCCTGCGCAAGATGACTCCGCAGCAGTGGCACGAGCTGCTGCAGGTGAACCTGGACGGCGTGTTCAACATGTGCCGCCAGGTGGTCGAGGACATGACCGCGCGCGGCTTCGGGCGCATCGTCAACATCAGCTCGGTGAACGGCCAGACCGGCCAGTTCGGCCAGACCAACTATTCCGCCGCCAAGGCCGGCGTGCACGGCTTCAGCATGGCGCTGGCGCGCGAGACTGCGCGCAAGGGCGTCACCGTCAACACCGTCTCGCCCGGCTACTGCGACACCCCGATGGTGGCCGCGGTAGCGGACGAGATCCGCGCGCAGATCATTGCCGCCATTCCGGTCGGCCGCCTCGGCTCGCCCGCCGACATCGCCCGCGCCGTGGCCTTCCTCGCCGCCGACGACGCCGGCTACCTCACCGGCGTCAACCTGCCGGTGAACGGCGGCTATTTCATGAGCTTCTGAGCCAGCCGGTCGGAACCCGCGCCGCCACGCCGCCGGCCACCGCCAACGCCGACCGGCTGCATTGACTCGGACCGGCCATGGCCGTAACTTCCTGCGATCCGGTTGCCGTCCTGGGGGGGACTTCTCGCACGCCGGACCGCAAGACGCACCCAGCGGGTGCGTCTTTCCAATCATGAGGAGGGGAAACACAGATGATGCACAAACCACTCGCCGCGGCGCTGTTGGGCGCCGTCGGCCTGGCCGCCATGTCCGACGCCGGCGCTGCCACGCATGCCCGCGTCCAGGCCCAATCCATGGGCCAGATCGCGCCTGCCGCCCTGGCCAGCCGCATCGGCCTGGAAGCCGATGCCTCGCTGTCGCCGCGCCTGCAGGCGCGGACCGCCCACGGGACCTTCAAGACCCGCGAGCAACAGACTTTCCGCGGCGTGCCCGTGTACGGCCGCCAGGTCGTGGTGGAGCGCGACGGCAGCGGCAACGTGCTCGGCGTCAGCGGCGAAATTTCTCGCGGTATCGGCCGCGACGTCGCATCGGTCGCCCCCGCCATCAATGGTGCCCGTGCCACGGCCCTGCTGCGCGAACACGCCGGCCTGCTGCCGCTTGGCATCGGCGTCAACGGCATCCAGGACAGCGACATCCAGAACGCGAAGAACGATCTGTACGTCTATGCCGAGGGCAACCGCGCCCGCCTCGCCTACCTCAGCTCGTTCTTCGTCGACCGCGGCAACGGCCCGACGCGCCCGATGGCGATCATCGACGCCAACACCGGCGAAGTGATCCAGGCCTGGGAAGGGCTCACCACCAAGGGCAAGCCGGGCGGCGGCACCGTCACCGGCACTCCCGCGCTCGCCACCGGCGCCGGCGGCAACCTGAAGACCGGCCAGTATTTCTACGGCACCAACTACGCCTCGCTGGCGGTCACCCAGTCCGGCTCCACCTGCTACATGCAGAACGCGAACGTGAAGACCAACAACATGGCCGGCAGCACCCGCACGGGTACGTTGTGGAGCTTCATCTGCCCGAACAGCAGCGGCGACGGCGTGAACGGCGCCTATTCGCCGATCAACGACGCACACCATTTCGGCGGCGTCGTGCACGACATGTACAATACCTGGCTCGGCGCGCCGCCGCTGACCTTCTCGCTGGTGATGAACGTGCATTACGGCCGCAACTACGAGAACGCGTTCTGGAACGGCTCGTCGATGAACTTCGGTGACGGCGCCAGCTACTTCTACCCGCTGACCTCGCTGGACGTGACCAGCCATGAAGTCAGCCACGGCTTCACCGAGCAGCACTCCAACCTGCAGTACTCCGGCCAGTCCGGCGGCATCAACGAGGCGTTCTCGGACATGGCCGGCGAAGCGGCCGAATACTACGACCGCGGCGGCAACGACTGGCTGGTCGGCGCCGACATCATGAAAACCGGCACCGCGCTACGCTGGATGTGCACGCCGACCCAGGACGGCCGCTCGATCGACAACGCCGCCAACTTCACCTCCACCATGGACGTGCACTACTCCAGCGGCGTGTACAACAAGGCGTTCTGCACGCTGGCGAAGACGGCCAACTGGAACACGAAGAAGGCCTTCGAGGTGTTCGCGCGCGCCAACGCGATGTACTGGACGGCCACTTCCACGTTCAACTCCGGCGCCTGCGGCGTGCAAACCGCTGCAGTCGACTACGCGTACTCCCGCAGCGACGTGGCGGCGGCGTTCAACGCCGTCGGCGTGACCTGCCTGTAAGCAACCGGCAAGTGTGACCAGGAAGGGCCGGCCCACCAGGGCCGGCCCTTTTCGTTGCCGTGGCAGCCATGCCGGCTCATCCGGACACCCTCCCCCGGACTGAACTCCTCCGGCACAACTCGTGGTTTACCCGGGATTGCAGTCCCGCGGCGCTTGCGGAACAGTGTGCGGACTCCTTCTACGGACCGCAGCATGGCGCAGCAAACCATCACCCTCATCGGCGGCGGCCTGGTCGGCGCGTTGCTGGCGCAGCAACTGGCCCGGCGCGGTTTTGCGGTCAAGGTGTTCGAGAAGCGACCCGACCCGCGGCTGAGTGGTTTCCTTGGCGGCCGCTCGATCAACCTGGCGCTGGCCGAGCGTGGCCTGCAGGCGTTGCGCAGTGCCGGCCTGGCCGACGACGTGCTGCAGCAGGCGGTGATGATGCGCGGGCGCATGGTGCACGCACCGGGTGGCCACAGCGGCCTGCAGCGCTACGGCGTGGACGACAGCGAGGTGATCTGGTCGGTCTCGCGCGGCGCGCTGAACATGCTGCTGCTGGATGCCGCCGAGGCAGCCGGCGCAAGCTTCCACTTCGGCCAGTCGCTGGTCGGCGCCAATTTCGGGCGCCAGCGCATCCGGCTTGCCGACGAGGCCGGCGTGCACCGCGAACGCGACGGCGGCCTGCTGATCGGCGCCGACGGCGCCGGCTCCGCGCTGCGCGCGGCGATGAACGCGCAGGTGCCGCTGGGCGAGCGCATCGAGTCGCTCGGCCACGGCTACAAGGAACTGGAGATCCCCCCGGCCGGCGAGCTGCCACCCGGGCTGGCGCAGCGCACCGGCGGCCGCGAGCAGTTCGCGCTGGAGCCGCACGCGCTGCACATCTGGCCGCGCGGCGGCTACATGTGCATCGCGCTGCCGAACAGCGAGGGCAGTTTCACCGTCACCTTGTTCCTGCCAGCACAGGGCGCCGCGCCGAGCTTCGCCAGCCTGCCCGACGCCGCCGCGGCGCGCGCCTTCTTCGCCGCCGACTTCCCCGACCTGCTGCCGCTGATCCCGCGCTTCGACGAGGATTTCGACAGCCATCCAGTGGGCACGCTGTCCACGCTGTACCTCGAACGCTGGCACCTGGATGGCCGCGCGCTGCTGGTCGGCGACGCCGCGCACGCTATCGTGCCGTTCCACGGCCAGGGCATGAACTGCGGCTTCGAGGACACCGTGGTGTTGGCCGACCTGCTGGCCGCGGCGCCGGACGACAGCGCCGGGGTGTTCGCCGAATTCCAGCGCGTGCGCCAGCCGAACGCCGACGCGATCGCCGCGATGGCGCTGGAGAACTACGTGGAGATGCGCGACTCGGTGGCCGATCCGCACTACCTGGCCAAGCGCGAGCTGGGCGCGAAGCTGGCCGAGCGCATCCCCGGCCACTACATGGCGCGCTATCGCCTGGTCACCTTCACCCACGTGCCCTACGCCTACGCGCTCGAACGCGGTCGTGCGCAAGACCAGTTGCTGGAACAGCTGCTGCGCGAAACGCCGAACGCGGCGGAGGTCGACCTCGACGCTGCGGCGCGGCTGTTCCAGGCGAAGCTGGAGCCACTGCCGAGGCTGCGCCATGGATGAGGCCCTGCTCGAGGCGTTTCACGCCACCGCCTACCACGTCTGCCTGGACACCGTGACGTGGGCGACGATTCGCGTGGACCTGCCGTTGCCGGCCCAGCTCGCCGACGCGGTCGGTTCGCGCCCCTGGGCCTTCATCACGGCATGGAATCCGCAGGCGCGCCGGCGCCCGCCGACGGAGAACCTCGCCGCCCAGCGCGAACTGCTGGCCGCGCTGCAGGCCCAGCCCGGCGTCGACGTCCGCCCGGCCATCGGGGTGGGCGCCTCCGGCTGGAGCGAACCCAGCCTGTTCGCCATCGGGGCGGACGCCCTAACCCTGGACCGGCTGGCCCGTATCCACGGGCAATTGGCCTACGTGCACGGCGAAGCCGGTGGCGTCGCCCGGCTGAGGCTGCTGGACTGACCTGCGCAGCGGCGGTGCGCCGCATGGACAAGCGCCCTCGGCATTGCGGACAATCAAGGCGATGACCGCCGCCGATACCGCCCTGCCCCTGCTCGAAGCACGGGCCTTGAGCTTCTTTCGCCAGGATGAGCCGGTGTTCGCACCGCTGGATTTTCGTCTGCATGCGGGCGAGCTGGCCCTGGTCGAAGGCGACAACGGCAGCGGCAAGACCACCCTGCTGCGCATGCTGGCGGGGTTGCTGCACATCAGCGCCGGCGAGTTGCACTGGCGCGGCGAGCCGATGCAGCGCGACCGCTGCGCCGGCGAGATCCTGTTCCTCGGCCACCAGCTCGGCCTGAAAGCCGATCTCAGCCCGCGGGAAAATCTGCGTATCGCCGCCGGCCTGCACGGGATGCGCGAAGGCGCCGGCGCGGCCTCGGTACTGGCGCGGATCGGCCTGCGCGGCTACGAAGACGAACCGGTGCGCCGGCTGTCCGCCGGCCAGAAGAAGCGCGCCGCGCTGGCCCGCCTGCTGCTGCTGCCGGCCAGCCTGTGGCTGCTCGACGAGCCGTACGCGAACCTCGACCGCATCGGCATCGCCCTGGTGAACGACTTGCTGGAAAGCCACACCGACACCGGCGGCGCGGCAATGGTCACCAGCCACGGCACGGTGAGCTTCCACGGCGGCGAGCCGCGACGGATCCGTATGCATGATTAACGCCGGGAATTCCATGCGTAGACTCCCTCCCCTGCGACCGAAGGAATTCGGACAAGCAGGTGGAGGAGCACAATGATGAACCGCCCCAGCCTCGCCAGCGCCTGCGCCGCGATGCTGCGCCGCGACCTCACCCTCGCCTGGCGCCGACGCGGTGACATCGCGATGCCGGTGCTGTACGCGCTGATCGTGACCATGCTGTTCCCGTTCGCGCTGGGGCCGGAAGACACCTTGCTGCAGCGGATCGCCGGCGGCGTGGTGCTGGTCACCGTGCTGCTGGCGATGCTGCTGGCGCTGGATGCGATGTTCGCCAGCGACATCGAGGACGGCTCGCTGGAGCAGTTGGTGCTGGCGCCGCAGCCGCTGGCGCTGATGCTGGGCATGAAGATCCTCGCCCACTGGCTTGCCACCGCGCTGCCGCTGATCGTGATCGCGCCGCTGATGGCCGCGATGCTGCACCTGCCCGGCGTGGTGATTCCGGTGCTGCTGCTGGCGCTGGTGCTGGCCACGCCGCTGCTCAGCCTGCTCGGTGCGGTACTGGTCGCGCTGACGGCCGGCACCCGGCGCTCTGGTATGCTGCTCGCCTTGATGTTGCTGCCGCTTTGCGTGCCGGCAGTGATCTTTGCCGCCGGCGCCGTGGCGGCCGCCCAACAGGGTTTGCCGTGGCTCGCGCCGGTCGCCTGGCTCGCGGCCGCGCTGGTGCTGGCCGTGGTGCTGGCGCCGTTGGCCTGCGCGGCGGCCCTTCGTATTGCCCTGGACGCTTGATCGGTTATGGCTAGCTGGATTCCGCTCTGGTTGCACAAGCTCGGCTCGCCGCCGACGTTCTACCGCTTCGCCGGCGCGCTGCAGCCGTGGGCGATGGCGCTGGCGCTGCTGCTCGGCGCGATCGGGCTGTACGGCGGGCTGGTGCTGGCGCCAGCCGACTACCAGCAGGCCGATGCCTACCGGATCATCTTCATCCACGTGCCCAGCGCGTGGATGAGCATGTTCATCTATGCGGTGATGGGCGTGGCCTCGTTCGTCGCGCTGGTGTGGCGGATCAAGCTGGCCGAGGTGGTTGCGATGGAGTCGGCGCCGATCGGCGCGGCGTTCACCTTCATCACCCTGGTCACCGGCTCGCTGTGGGGCAAGCCGATGTGGGGCACCTGGTGGACCTGGGACGCGCGGCTCACCTCCGAGCTGGTGCTGCTGTTCCTGTTCCTGGGTGTGATCGGCCTGTACCACGCGTTCGAGGATCGCCGCCAGGGCGCGCGCGCCGCCGCGTTCCTGGCCATCATCGGCATCATCAACGTGCCGATCGTGCATTTCTCGGTGAACTGGTGGAACACCCTGCACCAGGGCAGCACGGTCAACGTGTTCGGCCAGTCGAAGATCTCCGCGGACATGCTGTGGCCGCTGCTGACGATGACCCTGGCGACCAAGTTCTACTACCTCGCCAGCCTGTTCAGTCGTGCACGCACTGACCTGCTGGCGCTGGAAGGCGGCAAGGACTGGGTGCGCAAGATCGCCGAAGACGAGGCCAGCCGATGAATGCCCTGCAGCAATTTCTCGCGATGGGCGGCTACGCGGCCTACGTGTGGCCGGCCTACGCGCTGTTCTTCGCCGTGCTGCTCGCCGACACCCTGGCGCCGCGCCTGCGTCGCCGCCGCGTGCTGGCGGAACTTCGTGCCCGCCTGGCGCGTCAGAGCGCGCGACAGGAACGCAAACCCCTTTCCACTCCAGCGTCCCCCTGAGCGGGGCGGTCGACCACCATGCCCATGAACCCCACCCGCAAGCGCCGACTCACCATCGTGCTGGCCATCCTCGCCGCGGCGGCCGTCGCGGCCGTGCTGGTCGTGCTGGCGCTGCAGAACAACATGAACTACCTGCTCACCCCGAGCCAGGTGCAGTCGGGCGAGGCCGCCAGCTACAACACCTTCCGGCTCGGCGGCATGGTCAAGGCCGGCTCGATCCAGCGCTCCAGCGATTCGCTCAAGGTCACTTTCACCGTGGTCGACGCCGGCGGCGCGATGCCGGTGGAATACACCGGGATCCTGCCCGACCTGTTCCGCGACAACCAGTCGGTGATCGCCACCGGCCACATGGACGGCGCCCGCTTCGTCGCCACCGAGGTGCTGGCCAAGCATGACGAGACCTACATGCCGAAGGAACTGAAGGACGCCATGGCGAAGGCCCACGAACAGAAGGGCATCGAGAATCGCGAATAGGGAATCGGAACAGCCATGCGCGCTATCTGTACTGGTCTAATGCTTTC
>NZ_AJXW01000019.1 GCF_000264375.1 Rhodanobacter thiooxydans LCS2 | reverse complement strand
GCAGCTGGGTCCGAAGAACTACGCCGGCCGCGGCTGGTCGGCGGTGCCGATCGCGATCACGGTGGAGGGCGCCAACATCATGACGCGCAGCCTGATGATCTTCGGCCAGGGCGCGATCCGCTGCCATCCGTACGTGCTGAAGGAAATGCAGGCGCTGTCGATCGCCGATCGCGGCGAGCAGCTGAAGACGTTCGACCGGCTGCTGTTCGGCCACATCGGCTTCGGCATCTCCAACGCGGTGCG
>NZ_AJXW01000018.1 GCF_000264375.1 Rhodanobacter thiooxydans LCS2 | reverse complement strand
CGGCATCTCCAACGCGGTGCGCAGCTTCGCCATGGGCCTCTCCGGTGCGCGCCTGGGCGAGACCGCCGGTGATGCCTACACCCGCCGCTACTATCGCAAGCTCGACCGCTACTCGGCCGCGCTGGCGCTCACCGCCGACGTGTTCATGGGCGTGCTCGGCGGCAAGCTGAAGTTCAAGGAGAAGCTCTCCGCGCGGCTGGGCGACGTGCTGAGCTACCTGTACATCGCCAGCGCCATGCTCAAGCGCTACGAGGACACCGGCCGGCCGGAGGCGGACCGCCCGTTCCTGGCCTGGGGCTTCCACCAGTGCATGTGGTTGATCCAGAACGCGCTGGACGGCGCGATCCGCAACTTCCCGGTGCGTCCGGTGGCGTGGCTGCTGCGCGCGCTGGTGTTCCCGCTGGGCCGGCGCGAAGTGCCGCCGTCGGATCGCCTCGGCCGCCGCGTCGCCGCGCTGCTCACCGCGCCGAACGACGCGCTCGATCGCCTCACCGACTGGGTCTACACCACACCCACGGCGAACAATACGATCGGCCGCATGAAGGCGCTGTTGCCCGATGTAATCGCTGCCGAGCCGGTCGATCGCAAGTTCGGCAAGGCGCAGAAGGCGGGGCAGTTCAAGGCACACGATTACCTTGACCAGCTCACCGAGGCGCAGCAGGCCGGGGTGATCTCGGCGGCCGAGGCGGGCCTGCTCAGGCGCGTGCGCGAAGGCGTGTTCGAGTTCATCTCGGTGGACGACTTCGACACCGATGAGCTGCGCGCGGCGGTGACCCGCGCGGACGCGCGCCGGGCGTCGGCCGGGGCCGACTGAGTCATGCGCGGCGAAACCCGGATCTACCTGTGCGGTGCGCACAGCCTGGCTTTCGCCGCGTTCCACCTGGCGTTCTGGAAGCTGTTCGACTGGCCGGCCGCGCTGCGCCAGACGGACGTGGCCACGCGCGCGGTGACGCAGATCCTCAACCTGCGCCTGATCTACGTGTTCCTCGGCGTGGCCGCGCTGTGCTTCTGGCTGCCCGGCGAGCTGCTGGCGACGCGGCTGGGTCATGCGCTGCTGGCGGGCATGGCGCTGTTCTGGCTGGGGCGGCTGGTCGAGCAATTCGTGTTCCTGCGCCACAACAAGCTGCTGCTGCGTGTGCTGACCGGGTTGTTCGTGCTGGGCGCGGTGCCGTTCGCCCTGCCGCTCACGCCCTGGGCGGCGACGTGAGCGCGGCGCTGGCACTGTACCGCCGGCTGGCGCCGTGGCCGGGCGGGCGCGGGCTGTACTCGCGGCTGATCTGCTTCAGGGCGCCGTACTTCGCCACCATCGCGCCGCGCTTCGTGGTGCTGGAGCCGGGACGCTGCGAGGCGCGCATCCGCGACCGGCGCCGCGTGCACAACCACCTCGGCACCGTGCATGCGATCGCGCTGTGCAACCTGGCCGAGCTGGCCGCCGGGGTGATGACCGATGCGACGATTCCGGCGGACATGCGCTGGATTCCCAAGGGCATGTCGGTCGAATACCTGAAGAAGGCGGTGGGCACGATGCACGGCATCGCCACGCCGGAGCTGGCCGCGCCCGTTTCTGGCGACGGCTACGAGTGGCCGGTGAAGGTGGAGGTGGCCGACGACGCGGGCGAGATGGTGTTCCGGGCGCGCGTGCTGATGTGGGTATCGCCGCGCAAGCGCGGCTGAACAGGCAGCCGGCGTCGGCTCAGTCTGCCAGCACGCAGCGGCCCTTGCCGCTGCGCTTGGCTGCGTACATGGCGTGGTCGGCCGCCTGCATCAGCCGCTCATCGGCATCGTCGGCCGTATCCGGCCGGTAGGGCGCGATGCCGATGCTGGCGCCGACCTGCACCTCGATCGGCTGGCCGCCGACGCTGAGCACATAAGGCTCGCCCAGCGCCCTGCACAACTTCTCGCCCAGCTGCAGCGCCAGCTGGGGATCCTCAACGTCCTCCAGCAGCAGCGCGAATTCGTCGCCGCCCAGTCGCGCCACCGTGTCGTTGCTGCGCAGCTGCGCCGACAACCGCGCGGCGATCTCCTGCAGCAGGGCATCGCCGGCGGCGTGGCCGTGGACGTCGTTGACCTGCTTGAAGCCGTCGAGGTCGATGCTGGCTAGGGCGAACCTGCTCTGGTGGCGGTTCGCGCGCTGGATCGCGCCGTACAGGCGGTCCTGGAACAGGATGCGGTTCGGCAGGCCGGTCAAGGGGTCGTGCTGGGCCTGATGGCGCACCATTGCCTCCATCAGCTTGCGTTCGGCGATTTCCCGGGTCAGTTGCCGGTTGCGCTCGGCCAGCTCGTCCAGCGCCTGCTGCAGCTTCATGCGTGCCGTGTACAGCTCCAGGAACACGCGCACCTTCGACTGCAGGATCGCGTCGTTGATCGGCTTGGCGATGTAGTCGACCGCGCCGGAGTGGTAACCCTTGAGCCGGCTCAGGTCGTCGGCGTAGGCGGCGGTGACGAAGATGATCGGGGTGTCGCGCAGGTGCTCGGCGCTGCCGAGCAGGGCGGCCACCTCGAAGCCGTCCATGTCGGGCATGTTGACGTCGAGCAGGATCAGCGCGAACTCGTGGTCCAGGCACAGTGCCAGCGCCTCGTTGCCGCTGCGCGCCTCAAGCAGTTCCGCGCCGCTGTGGGCGAGCAGGCGGCGCATGGCGACCAGGTTGGCGGCGGTGTCGTCGACGACAAGGATCTTCGGCAGCATCGTGTTCACCAGACAGGCAGGCTTGGGCTTAACCTTAACCCTTGCAGCCGGCGGGGCATGAATGCCGTCGTACTCAGCGACGCAGCCAGGCCAGCATGGTGGCCGCCAGGCGGTCGAGGTCGATCGGCTTGGACAGGTAGTCGCTGGCGCCCATGGCCAGGCACTTCTCGCGGTCGCCGTGCATCGCCTTGGCGGTCAGCGCGATGATCGGCAGGGTGCCGTAGCGCGGTTGCGCACGGATCGTGCGGATCATCTCGTAGCCGTCCATGCCCGGCATCATGATGTCGATCAGCAGCAGCTCCGGCATCGCCTCGTCGGCCAGCATGCGCAGCGCCTTGGCGCCGTCCTGCGCCAGGCTCACCTGCATGCCCCAGCCGCGCAGCACCTTGGACAGCGCGAACAGGTTGCGCATGTCGTCGTCCACCAGCAGCACGCGGCGGCCGGCCAGTTCGCCGCCGCCGCCGGCGGCCGGCTGGGCGGTGGTGGTGACGGTCACGGCATACGGTGCGGCGTCCTGCCGGTCGGGCGCGGCCTCCGACTGCGCCGACGCGGTCGCCGGCGGCTCCTCCGGCAACAGCACGGTGAAGCGGCTGCCGCAACCCGGTTCGCTGCGCACGACCAGGTCGCCGCCGAGCATCCTCGCCATCCGCCGCGAAATGGCCAGGCCCAGGCCGGTGCCGCCGAACTGCCGGCTGGTGCCGGCGTCCACCTGCTCGAACGCGTTGAAGATGCGTTCGAGCTTGTCGGCAGGGATGCCGATGCCGGTGTCGCTGACGGTCAGTGCCAGCAGCGGCTGGCCCTGCAGCGGGTCGGGCACGTCGAGCTGGTCCGGACGACCGATGTGCAGGCCCACCGCGCCTTCGGCGGTGAACTTGAAGGCATTGCCGAGCAGGTTGTTGGCGATCTGTTCCAGCCGGGCGCAATCCGTGCGCAGGGTGGCCGGCAGCCCGGCTTCGACCTCCAGCGTCAACCCCAGCGATTTCTGCGCGGCGACGTGGGCGAAGGTGCGGCGCAGGCGCTGCAACAGCTCGGCCAGCGGCAGCTCGTCGATCACCAGCGCCATCTTGCCGGCCTCGATCTTGGACAGGTCGAGGATGTCGTTGATCAGGTGCAGCAGGGCGTTGCCGGCGTCATGGATGATCCGCGCCGACTCGACCTGCTCCGCGTCCAGGTTGCCGCCGGCGTTGCCGGCCAGGTCGCGCGACAGGATCAGCAGGCTGTTCAGCGGCGTGCGCAGCTCGTGCGACATGTTGGCGAGGAACTCGGACTTGTACTGGCTGGCACGTGCCAGTTCGGCGGCCTTGTCGGCGGTTTCCTGCTGCAGGTCCTCCAGCACGTACTTCTGCCGGTTGAGGCTGTCGGTCTTCTCGCGCAGTTCCTCGTTCGACGCCTGCAGCTCGCCGGCCTGTATGCGCAGTTCCTCTTCGGAGGCGATCAGCCGCCGGGATTGCTCCTCCAGTTCTTCGGTTTTCGCCTGCAGGGCGTCGTTGTTGTCGCGCAGCACCTCCTTCTGCTGGCGCATCACCAGTTCGGATACGCGCAGCTCGTCGGCCTGCTCCTGCGTGCGCAGCAGAAGACCCTGCACGCTGACCGTGCGGTTGAGGTTCTCCAGGCTCAGCGCCACCAGCGGCAGCAGTTCGTCCAGCAACTGTCGCAGCAGCGGGGTCGGCGGGGTGAAGCCGGCCAGTTCCAGCACGCCGATCAGGGTGTCGCGGTACAGCACCGGCAGGATTACGATGTGGCCCGGCAGCGCCTCGCCGCTGCCGGAGTCGATGCGCAGGTAGTCGGCCGGCACGTCGTCCAGGATGATCGGCTTGCGCTCGATCGCGCACTGGCCGACCAGTCCCTCGCCCGGCAGGTACTGGTCGGCCGAACGATTGCTCAGGCGCAGACCATAGCTGCCGATCAGGTCGAGCCGCTGGCGGGCGTCGTCGTAGGAATAGAACAGGCCCACGCCGACCTTGCACAGCGGCACCAGCGCGCTGGTGAGCCACTGCGCAAACTCCTTGTGCGTGGTGGCCTGCAGCAGCAGGTGGGCAACATCGGACACTTGTTCCTTGATCCAGCTCTGCGTCTGGGTGTCCACCGACATCTGCTTGAACACCTGCAATGCGCGCGCGATCTCGCCGATCTCGTCGCGGCGTTCGAGCCGATGAATCTCGAAGTCGTGGTCATGGTTCGCCAGCCGGGTCAGCAGATCGGTCAGGCCGCGCAGCGGGCGGGTGACCAGGCGCAGGGTCAGCCGGATCACCGCCAGGCCGAACAGGATGGCGAGCGCGGCCGCCACGATGTCGACCGTGCGGGTGATGGCGATGGTCCGGTCCAGGCGCTGGTTGCGCATGGACAACAGCCGCCCCTCGTCCAGCGTCATCTGCGTGATGACGTCCTCGATCTCCTTCGCGCTGATGCTGCGGTGTTTCAGGTAGTCGGACTGGATGCGTTGCCGCTGCAGCGCGGCCTGTGCGGGGTCGAGCGTGCCCAGACCGGCAAGAGCATCGATCACTCCACTACGGAACTCGCGCTGCCACAGTTGTGCAGTTTCCTCCACCTTGTCGATGCGCGACAGCTGCAGTGGGCTGTCCGACATCAGTCCACGCAGCCGCGCGAGATCGGTGCCCAGATCCCGGTTGGCGCTCTCGAAGGCGTAGCGTTGTGCGGCATCCTGGGTCAGCAGGTAGCCGCGGGCGCCCACCTGGCTGGCCTGCATCGATTGCAGCACGTGGTCCAGCTGAAGCAGCACCTGGTAGGTATGCGTCGCCCAGCCCCGGTCGTCCTCCTGCTGGCGCAGCGAGTGCAGGGTGAGCGCGTTGGCCAGCAGGAACAGCCCCAGCAGCAGGCCGATGGCCAGCATGATCTTGTGCTGCAGCGGCTGGTTGGCCAGCCACGTATTGGGTGTTCGGTTCACGGGCATGCGGGAATCATCGCAGTTTGCGCGCCTGTTGCATGGCTGGCGCCAGGGCTGGCATGGGCAGTCACCGGCTCATCGGCGGCGCCAGACCGGCGGCACGATCGAGCCGCGCCGCCGCGCCACGACCAGCAGGCCGGTCGTGCCCAAGGTACACAGCGCCAGTGCCACCACCGATGCCTCGGCACCGAACGCGCCGCCGGTAAGCCAGTCCGGGCCGCTGCGGGTGGAGACCAGCCAGCCGTCGGCCGCGGTGCCGGAAACCGGAATGCCGTAGATCGTGCCCTGGGCGAAATTCCATGCTGCATGCAGGCCCATGCACACCGGCAGCGAGCGGGTCACGTGGTAGACCATGCCGAACAGCAGACCGGCCTCGATCGCGATGGCCGCCGAACTCCACAGCGTGGCGCCGGGGTTGGCAGCGTGGATGGCGCCAAACAGCAGCGCGGAAATGCCCAGCGCCCACCAGGTGCCCAGGCCTTCCTCCACGATGCGGAACAGCACGCCGCGGAAGACGATCTCCTCGCCGATGCCCGCGCCCAGACCCACCACCAGCAACGCGCCCAACCATGGCGCATGCGGCTGGAACGCGCTCACGTGGTAGCTGCCGACCAGCCACAGCACGGCCACCACGGCGCTGAACAGCAGCAGCCCGCCCAGCGCCCCGAGCAGGCCCTGCGGCAACAGCGAGCGTGGCGCCAGCTCGATGAGCGCCCGGCGCTCGACCAGCTTCACCAGGATCAGGTAAGCCGCCAGCGGCACCAGCGCACGGGCGACGAACTGCGCCAGGTTCTGCTGCAGGATCGGCGTGCCCTGGCCCATGCCCAGCGCGAGGAAGCCGAACCGCAGCATCACCATGAGGCCGACCAGCCAGGCCACGAAGATCGCAATCCGCCCCGGCGGGGAAAGCAGCCAGCGCCGCTGGCGTGGCGCTCCGGGCGGCGTGGTGAAGGCGATGGCGTGGTCGTGCATGCGTGGCTCCCCCGGCAAAGCCCCGCACGTTAGCAGTGCGGTGGCGTTGCGGCTACAGCTCCACCGCCGCCGCGTGCTCGCGGGTGGCGGCGAAGCGCACCTGCGGCCAGCGCTCCTGCGCCAGCTGCAGGTTGACCCGCGTCGGCGCGATGTAGACCAGTTCGCCGGCTGCGTCCAGCGCGAGGTTCATCGCGTTCTTCTCGCGGAATTCCTCCAGCTTCTTCGGGTCGTCGCAGTGCACCCAGCGCGCGGTGGTCACCGTCACCGGCTCGAAGCTGGCGTCCACGTTGTATTCGTCCTTCAGCCGGTAGGCGACCACCTCGAACTGCAGCACGCCGACCGCGCCCAGGATCAGGTCGTTGGACATCAGCGGACGGAAGAACTGGGTGGCGCCTTCCTCGGAGAGCTGCGCCAGGCCCTTGTGCAGCGCCTTCATCTTCAGCGGGTCGCGCAGCCGCGCACGGCGGAAGAGTTCGGGAGCGAAGTTCGGGATGCCGGTGAAGCTGACGTTCTCGCCCTCGGTGAAGGTGTCGCCGATGGCGATGGTGCCGTGGTTGTGCAGGCCGATCACGTCGCCGGGGTAGGCGGTCTCCACGATCTCGCGGTCGCTGGCCATGAAGGTCAGCGCGTTGGCGATGCGCACTTCCTTGCCGGTGCGGGTCTGGATCATCTTCATGCCGGCCGCGTAGGTGCCCGAGCACACACGCATGAACGCCACGCGGTCGCGATGCGCCGGGTCCATGTTGGCCTGGATCTTGAACACGAAGCCGGAGAGCTTCTCTTCCTCCGGCTGGATCTCGCGCGTGGTGGTGGCCCGCGGACGCGGGCTGGGCGCGTGTTCGACGAAGAAGTCCAGCAGCAGCTGCACGCCGAAGTTGTTCACCGCCGAGCCGAAGAACACCGGCGTCTGCCGGCCGGCCAGGTACTCGTCGATATCGAACGAAGGTGCGGCGCCCTGCACGAGCTCCAGTTCCTCGCGCAGCTCGCGCATCGCCTCGGCACCGATCTTCTCGGCCAGACCGGGCGCGTCGAGCCCCTGAAAGATGGTCGAATCCTGCCGGGTGAAATTCTTGCCCTGCTCGAAGATGTGCACCTCGTCCAGCGCCAGGTGGTACACGCCCTTCAGCCGTTTGCCCATGCCGATCGGCCAGGTCAGCGGGGCGCAGGCGATGCCCAGCACCGACTCCACCTCGTCCAGCAGCTCGATCGGCGAGCGGCCCTCGCGGTCGAGCTTGTTGATGAAGGTCATGATCGGCGTGTCGCGCAGGCGGCACACCTCCATCAGCTTGATCGTGCGCTCCTCCACGCCCTTGGCGCAGTCGATCACCATCAGCGCCGAGTCCACCGCGGTCAGCACGCGGTAGGTGTCCTCGGAGAAATCCGCGTGTCCCGGCGTGTCCAGCAGGTTGACGATCTTGCCCTCGTACGGGAACTGCATCACCGACGAGGTCACCGAGATGCCGCGCTCCTTCTCCAGCGCCATCCAGTCCGAGGTGGCGCTGCGCGACGTCTTGCGGCTCTTCACCGAGCCGGCCATCTGGATCGCGCCGCCGAACAGGAGCAGTTTCTCGGTCAGCGTGGTCTTGCCCGCGTCAGGATGGCTGACGATGGCGAAGGTGCGGCGGCGGCGGGTTTCTTGCAGATGCGAGGGCATGGGGAGTGGGTCGGCTTGAGCGCGAACCGGTAATTGTAGCGTGGATCAGGGGTGGCCCTTGCTGAAAGCAAGAGCTTTCGTGCGCCGTTGGCGCCCGAGTTACTTTCTCTTTGCGTGGCCAAAGAGAAAGTAACCAAAGAGAAAGGCCACCCCGCTTGGCGCTTGCCGGACATCCTGCCCGGCAAGTCCGTGAGGCGGGGCCGGACTTTTCGAACGGGCATCCTGCCCGTGCGAAAAGGCGTTGCCATCCCTGGCAACGCCCGCTAGGCGGCCTGTCGTCCCCGCCTCACCGCCGCACAGGGGCCCCGGGTAGAGCAGCGCGCCATCCTGGCGCGCACTCGGTACGCCACCGCTGCGCGGTGGCGAAAGAGCCGGTTGCCAGAGTTCAGTTTCTTGAGTGCCATTCCCCGAGCGTGCGAATGTCTCAGTTCGGCCAGAAGCGGACGGTCAACACCAGAATTAAGCCGACCCGCGAAGCGGGTTCGGCCTGAACGACATGTTAGGCGTCGCCTTTGGGTTCGCCGCCGATAGCGTGTTGAATCTGATTGAGCAGCATGTGCAGACCATTGTCCTCCCCCCACTGCCAATAAAGACGTGCTTGTTGCTCGATATTCCAGGATACGAACATCTGAAACTTGGCGATCTGTGGGAAGACGCGCTGCGCGGCCTGATATGAGGCGGTGTCCAGCTTGTTGAAGTAGTCCGGCCCCAGGTCTGGGCTATCGAAACTTCTCACGATCTCGCCAATGACGGTACACGCTGCGGCGAAATGCGCGAGGTCAATTATGTCCAGCGAGTAATCTTCCAGTGAAAGGTGCGCGGCAGCGCGGTTGGCGTGTTGAACTAGAAGTCCAATTCGCTTCTGGAGCTGACCGTCGGATCGAAGCAGTTCCGTTTCGCTTTTTGAGCACTCAGAGAAGAATCGACGCAGAAAACTTAGGGCCGTATAGCATTCTTCCATGCTGCGCGTAGAAATCTTTGCCCAGTACTCTGCGTGCTCAGTAAGAGTGACATCAGATGTTTTGGAAAAATTGGCGCCGGTGAGGTCTGGTTTTGAGGCGCTATCAAAGAGCTTTCGACAGCTAAGAGTCAGCGTGTTGAGATCCGAGAATGCGGAGTAGCTCTGAGCAACCTTGAACGGGTAATCGTTCGATTCTTTTGCGGCGTCATGTGCGGAAGCGGCGCCAAGGAAATAGTAGAAAGCTGGGACACAAAGAGAGGCGCGAGAAAATACGCCTCTTAGGAATTGGACGGAACGGCCAGTGCCCGCAAGTTTGAATGGCGGTCCTGTTCTTACCATTCTCTCCGAGCGGGCGAAGAGTTCGTCTTTTGCATCATCTTTGAAGGTGAGGACGATCTTCTTTGTCATGGTGCGACGCCTGACGCTGGAGTTAGGCGGCGGCGAAGCCGTCCGCCT
>NZ_AJXW01000017.1 GCF_000264375.1 Rhodanobacter thiooxydans LCS2 | reverse complement strand
CTTGAACGAGTTGTTAGGCAGGAGCCCCACACGCTTAGCAGCCGCAATGAAGTTTGCTCCAAAACCCGGGTCAGAGTGCACTTCTGAGCGGTTACTTCGGGAGGAGAACAGACGTTACAGCGGCTCGGCCATCTGCCTCACTTCGCCAACTGCACCAGCACCCGATGCCAGAACTCCAGCCCCGCCTCGACTTCCGACGCGGGCAGCTTTTCGTTGAGGCCGTGGGCGAAGGTGTCGTCGGGTTTGGTGAAGGCGGCGTCGATGCCGTAGCTGGGAACGCCGGCGTTGCGGAAGTACATGCTGTCGGAGGCGCCGGCGGACATGCCGGGCACCACGTCCACGCCGGGGTAGCGCTGGTGCACGGCGTCGGTGACGGCGGCGATTACGTCCTGGCGCAGCGGCGAGGCGGGGCTGGCCACCGGCGGAGGCTGTAGTACGGTCACGCTGGCGGACTGGTCGTCGATCACCTTGACCAGGGTGTCGCGCACGCTGTCGACCGGCGTGCCGGGGAAGATGCGGCAGTTGATGTTGACGCTGGCGCTTTGCGGCAGCGCGTTGAGCGCGTGGCCGCCGTTGAGCATGGTAGCCACGCAGGTGGTGCGGATCTGCCCGACGTAGGCGGGGTCGGCCGAGATGGTGGCCGCGGCGGCGCCATCGTCGGGGTGGGCGGCGAACTGCGTCATCGCCGCACCGAGCGGTCCGGGCGTGTGCGCGCCGAGCGCACGCAGCGAGGCGCGCGTGATCTCGTTGCTCTGCGGCGGAAACTGGTAGCCGGCGACGCGGTCGATGATGCGCGCCAGGCGGTAGATCGCGTTGTCCGCGGTGGGCTCGCTGGAGTGGCCGCCAGGTGAGGTGAGGCTGATGCGAAAGTCCGCGTAGGTCTTCTCGGCGGCCTGGATTTTAGGGCCAGGGGTCAGAGTCGACTTTTTAACAAGCCAAGCTACGCCGCCTGAATCACGAATTCGCTGGCCGTGGCGATGGGCTGCACGTTGCGCAGCGTGCGGCGCATCTCGACCAGGCCATACCGTTCCATCGTCTTGAGCGTCCGCGAAAGATTGCTGGGTGCGCGGCCGGTGAGTTCCGCGAGCTGGGTCAGTGACGCGGGCTTCTGTTCCCGGATGACACGCAGCAACGCGCGGTTGTCATCGGACAACACTTCGGCCAGCGAGCGCATGGAGGTGAACCAGACCTTCGGCTCGCCGGGGCGTGGCTGATGATCGCCGCGTGCAACGGCCAGTGCGCGGGCGCGGATGGCTTGCTGGGAGGCGATGCCGATGACCAGCTTTTTCATGACTTCGTTTCCTCAAGTACGCGGTCGACTTCGTTGAAGAAATCCTCCAGCAGTTGCTGTGGGCTGGCGAATTCGTACGGTACGCCCTTGTCGCTGACGTGACGATGGCGGTGGTCGTAGGCCAGACGCCGGCCTGCATGACGCTTGCGCTTCGGCGGCCTGACGGCATGCGCATTGTCGAAACCGAGTAACCGCGTGCCGTAGCGGTCATGCAATGTCAGCGCGTAGCGTATGCCGTGCGGCACATGCTCGTTCACCTCGACACGCCATGCCTCGATCTTGATCCAGCAACCATTGCCCTGATCGTAGATCTCGCCGTTGAGCAACAGCAGCGTTTCCAGTCCTGCGTCTTCCTTTGACATGACTATATATCATCCGATGATAAATTGAACGAATCCGGCCAATGCCTGTGGCGGCTGGTCGCACGCCGCACCACGAAAACGGAGTCGGGCTTAGCTGTTCCAACGTTTGTCCGAGATCATGGGCGGCGTGACGCCAGTTCTTCCGGTCAACTCACTTCGCCAACTGCACCAGCACCCGATGCCAGAACTCCAGCCCGGCTTCGACTTCCGACGCGGGCAGTTTTTCGTTGAGGCCGTGGGCGAAGCTGTCGTCGGGTTTGGTGAAGGAGGCGTCGATGCCGTAGCTGGGGACGCCGGCGTTGCGGAAGTACATGCTGTCGGAGGCGCCGGCGGACATGCCGGGCACCACTTCCACGCCGGGGAAGCGGGCGTGCACGGCGTCGGTGACGGCGGCGATCACGTCCGGGCGCAGCGGCGAGGCGGGGCTGGCCACCGGCGGGGGCGACAGCACGGTGACGCTGGCGGATTTGTCGTCGATCACCTTGACCAGCGTGTCGCGCACGCTGTCGACCGGCGTGCCGGGGAAGATGCGGCAGTTGACGTTGACGCTGGCGCTTTGCGGCAATGCGTTGAGTGCGTGGCCGCCGTTGAGCATGGTCGCCACGCAGGTGGTGCGGATCTGCCCGACGTAGGCCGGATCGGCGGAGATGGTGGCGGCTGCGGCGGCGTCGTCCGGATGGGCGGCAAAGCGCGTCATCGCCGCGCCGAGTGCGCCGGGCGTGTGGGCGCCGGTGGCACGCAGCGAGGCTCGGGTGATGTCGTTGATCATCGGCGGAAAGGCATAACCGCCTACGCGGTCGATCACCTTGGCGAGGCGGTAGATCGCGTTGTCCGCGGTCGGTTCGCTGGAGTGGCCGCCGGGCGAGGTGAGGGTGATGCGGAAGTCCGCATAGGTCTTCTCGGCCGCCTGGATCTGGTAGACCACGGGCTTGCCGCTGGCCGGGTCCAGGGTGCCGCCGCCGGCATCGGCGTTGAGCAGGAATTCGGCGTCGTGGTAGCGCTTCGCCAGCTCGCGGGTCGAGGCCATCGCGGTCTCCTCGTCGCCGGACAGCAGCAGGATCAGGTCGTGGCGCGGCTTGAAACCCTCGCGTTTGAGCCGGATCAGCGTTTCCACCAGCACCACCACCGCAGTCTTCATGTCGGCGGTGCCGCGGCCGTAGAGGTAGCCGTTCTGCTCGATCAGGGTGAACGGGTCGCGGGTCCAGTCCTGGCGCTTGGCCGCCACCACGTCCATGTGCCCGGACAGCAGGATCGGCTTGCCTTCACCGGTGCCGCGATAGCGCGCGACCAGTGCGGCGGTTTCGCCCACCGGGATGATCTCGATGTCGCCGGCGGCGAAGCCTGCGGCCTTGAGCTTGTCGGCGAGGTACGCGGCTAGCACCGGCACCTGATGCTGGTCCTCGACGGTAGGGATGCTGATGGCGTGTTTCAGCATGGCCATGGTCTCGGGCAATGCTTCGGCAGCGCTGCCGGCATGCGCCGTGCCGATGCCGGTGCAGAAGACCAGCATGGCCGTGGCGGTGAGTCCGAGTGTGCGTGCTGATCCCATGTGAGTTTGCCTGTGCAGGTCGTGAACGGAGCCCGAGTATGCGCGGCGGCTCCGCTGCCTGCACATGCCGGATTCGCCGCGTGGTCGTGTTAACCTTGCCGCCGCGCTGGCGGTGCTGCCGCCGGCGCGATACCCCTTGGGGAGTAGCCTGCCTCGTTCGCGCGGGGCGTCTTCGTCAACATGCTCGGCAGCAAGCTGCCGTGGCGAAGACACCGATCCTGGTTGGCGAGACCAACGGCTGACGGCGCCACGACGGTCGGGCGCGCCGTCGTGCCGTTGCGCCTGGCCCGACCGAATGGCAACCCATGAATCCCGTTTCCATCCTGCTGCTCGGTTTCGCCATGTCCACCGACGCGTTCGCCGCGGCGATCGGCAAGGGCGCCGCCATGACGCGTCCGCGGCTGTCCCAGGCCATGCGCGCCGGCCTGATCTTCGGCGTGATCGAGGCGATCACGCCAGTGATCGGCTGGCTGCTGGGCAAGGGCGCCGCGCGCTATATCGAGGCCTGGGACCACTGGATCGCCTTCGGCCTGCTGCTGGTGCTGGGCCTGCACATGATCTGGGCCGGCGTGCAGCCGGATTCGGGCGAGCCGGTCGACGAGGCGAAGAAGCACGGCATCGTCGGCCTCGCCATCACCGGCCTGTCCACCAGCATCGACGCGCTGGCGGTGGGCGTGGGGCTGGCCTTCGTCGACGTCTCGATCGCCATGGTGGCCGTGGTGATCGGCCTGTGCACGTTCAGCATGGTCACGCTGGGCATCATGCTCGGCCATGTGCTGAGCGCGATGGTCGGCCGCCGCGCAGAGATCATCGGCGGCGTTATCCTGATCGGGGTGGGCGCGGTGATCCTGTACGAGCATCTTTCCGTCTGACGGGTGCCCATGAAAAACCCGGGGATCGCTCCCCGGGTTCCATGGCTCTCCCGCGCTTGCCAGGTCGCCTACAGCTTGTAGTTCACGCCGAACAGCACCGTGCGGCCCCAGGTGTCGTACTCCTTCGGGCTCGTTACCTGCACGTTGTTCGGCAGGCCGGAGATCTGCACGGACTTGTCGGGCGTGTTGGTGAGGTTGCTCACCTGCAGTAGCAGGGATAGGCCGCTCCAGTTGCCCTCAGTGAAGGCGTAGCCGAGCTGGAAGTCGGTCTGCCGGTTGGCCAGTACTTTGGTGTAGTCGAGCTGGTCGAACCGGGCCACTGCCTCGCCGGTGAAGGACGAGCGGTAGCGCTCGGCCACGCGCACCGACCAGCCGTACTTCTCGTAGTAAACCGCCAGGTTGGCGACCTTGCGCGACAGGCCGGGCAAGGTTGTAGGCGGATCCAGGCCGGGGATGGACCCAATGACCTTTTGCGAGATGCTGCTGTTGGTCAGCGAGAAGTTGGCCTGCACGCCGAAGCCGTCCAGCGCGCTCGCCAGCAGGCCGCCTTCGAGCGCACCGGACAGCTCCAGGCCGTCCATCTTGCCGCCGGTACCGTTCGCGGGGCGGGTGAACGAGCCAATGTTGCTGGTCGGGGTGAGCGTGGGGTTGTCGTTAGTGTAGTTCGAGAAGTCGTAGTTGAGCGTGGTCTGGCTGTAGATGTAGTTCAACAGGTTCTTGTGGAACGCCGCCGCGGCGAGGTAGCTGGACTTGCCGAAGTAGAACTCGTAGGACAGGTCGGTGCCGACCGCAACGTACGGCTTCAGCTTCGGGTTGCCGCCGCTGCCGGACCACAGCACCTGGCCTGCGCCGGGGCCGCTCTGGATCTTCGACAGGCCGGCCGAGGTGGCGACCTTCTCGTCGTCGATGCGCCCGCGCGCCATGGTCTTGGCGAAGCCGAAGCGCAGGTACTGGCGGTCGGTGAGCTGGGCCACCAGGTTCAGGCTGGGCAGCACGTTGTTGTACTTGGCGCCATCGCTGATGCGCCCGACCAGGGTGTCACCGTTGGTCTGCAGCGCGGTCGAGGACTGGTCGGTGCGCACGAACTGCACGCCTACGTTGCCGCGCAGGGGCACGTCGCCCAGCGCGGTGTCGATGTTGAGCTTGACGTAGGCGACCGGCACCTTTTCCTTCACCGTGTAGTTGCGGCTCCAGTCGTCCTTGCCGTTGCGCTGAGTCAGGTAGAATTGATTGGCCAGCGCGCCCAGCACGTCGTAGCTGAGTATGCCCGGGATGCCGCCGTAGCCGAGCGTGGTCGGCGACCACAGGAAGCCCGAGTTCACCGGCGTACTGAAGTGGTTGTCGTAGGTGCCCTGGGTGGACCCGTTGCCGTTCAACCAGGCGAACTGCACGTCGGCCCGCTTGGTCTTGGTGCGGTCGGAGTAGTTCACGCCCAGGTTCATGCTGCTGAAGATCCAGCCCAGCGGGTGGCTCACCTCCAGCCGCACGGCCTTGATGGTGTCCTTCTGGGTGTCGAACTCCTGGCGGCCGTTGTAGCCGTAGCCATCCGGGTCGGTGAACACCACCAGCGACGGATCGGCCAGGTTCACCGCCGGCGAGAACCAGGGGTAGCCGTTGCCAGCCGGGGTGCGGAAGTCGACGCTGGTGAACGCGCCGCCGGCCAGGCCGGTGAACAGGTAGGCGTCGTGCAGCTTCTTCTTCGCGCTGGAGTACGAAAGGTCGGCAGTGGCCGTCCAGCCGTTGCCGAAGTCGTACTGGTTGTTCCAGCCGGCTGAGAACAGCTTGTCGTGTTCCTTGGTGTACTCGTTCTGCAGGATCGGCGCGATGCCGCTGATCGTGCCGGAGGTGACGATCGGGTAGGGCTGCGCCGGCGTGACGCCGACGTTGGAGTAGCTGACGTTGTCCCACGGGCTGCTTGACCACTGCGCGCCGTTCTTGAACGTCTTGTCGCCGAAGTTGGAGTAGTACAGGTCCAGGGTGGAGTGGTAGTGGTCGCCCGGCGCCCATTCCAGCACCGTCATCAGGCCGCTGCGTTTCTGGCGCATCGACTGCGCGCGCAACTGCATGCCTTCCTGCGAGATCACGCCGTCGGGCATGCCGGGCGTGTGTGGACCACTCCATCCCTCGGGCCATGGGGCTTCAATGCTGCCCGGGCCGTTGTTCATACTCCACCACCAGGCCTGGTACTGTTTTTCCTGGATCGGCGAGTCGAGGTGGGCGAAGCCCACCGCGATACCCAGCGTGTGATCGAAGAACTGGTCGATGTAGGAGATGCTGGCACGGTGGCCCATGTCGCCGATGCCGCCGCCCGGGTTGAGGTCGCCATTGGTGGTGTGCTCGCCGCGCAGGTTCACCGCGAAGGCGCGGTTGGGCAGGTCCAGCGGATGGATCGTGTGCAGGTCGACGGTGCCGGACAGGCCCTGGCCAATCAGGCTGGCGTCGGGCGTCTTGTAGATCGCCACGCCGCTGATCAGCTCGGACGGGTACTGGTCGTATTCGACGCCGCGGTTCTCGCCGATCGTGGCCTGCTCGCGCCCGTTCAGCGTGGTGCCGGCGAAACCGGGGTCCAGGCCGCGGATCGAGATCATGTTGGCGCGGCCGTTCTGGCGCTGGGTAGCTACGCCCGGCACGCGCGACAGGCTTTCGGCGATGCTCGCATCGGGCAGCTTGCCGATGTCCTCGGCCGAGATCGCTTCGATGATGTTGTCGGAGTTCTGTTTCGCCTTCAGCGAGTTCTCGATGCTGGCGCGGATGCCGGTGACGACAACCGCGTCGAGGTCGCTGACCGTGTTCTCGGATTTCTTGTTCTTCTTCTCGACGGTCTTGCTGTCCGGCTTGGCCGGCGCGGCCTGGTTGTCGGTCGGTTGCTGTTGCGGCTGTGTTTGCTGGGCTGAGGCCGAAGCGCTCAGCGCCAGGCCAAACAGCACGGCCGCGCAGGAGGCGGCCAGCGGCCGCAGACGGAAACGGGCGAACGGCGCACGCGGCGCCTGCGACATGCAGAAAGAACTCATGGCGTCCCTCAATCGGAATGGCGAGTGCCCCACCCGGCACTCGGGCGCCGACGGAGGCGGCTCCGCGACCGGCCTATGCTACTGCCAGGCCATGCCGGCGTGTCCAGCCCCATTTTTCCTGCATACATGTTCGAGGGAGTACGGCAGCGTGCCGTTGCAATGCAGCATCGCAGCGGCGCGCGCGGCGCTACTTCGCTTCCTTCTCCATCAGTTTCTCCACCATGCCGGTGGGCACCTCCTGGTAGTGGTCGAACTCCATGCTGAAGGTGCCGCGGCCGCGGGTGGCCGAGCGCAGGAAGTTGATGTAGCCGAACATCTCGGCCAGCGGCACGAAGCCCTGCACGAAGGCGGAGCTGCCCTTGTGGCCCTGGTCGCTGACCGTGCCGCGGCGGCGGTTGATGTCTCCGATGACGTCGCCGAGGTAGTCTGCCTCCATCACCACTTCGAGCCGCATGATCGGCTCCAGCAGCTTCGGCCTGGAGAGCTTCTGCGCCTCGCGGAAGCACTGCCGCGTGGCGATCTCGAACGCCAGCGCAGAGGAGTCGACGTCGTGGTACTTGCCGTCGATCAGGCGCGCCTTGAAGTCGACCACCTCGTAGCCGGCGACCTGGCCTTCCTGCGCTTCGGCCCTGACCGAATGCTCGACCGCCGGGATGTACTCGCGCGGCACGCGGCCGCCGACTACCTCGTCGGAGAACACCACGCCCGAACCCGGTTCGCCAGGCTCGAAGATCATGGTGACCTCGGCGAACTGGCCGCTGCCGCCAGTCTGCTTCTTGTGTGTGTAGGTGTGCTCGACGGTCTTGCCGAACGCCTCGCGGAAGCTGACCCGCGGCTTGCCCATGTTCGCCTCCACCCCCAGCTCGGTGCGCATGCGGTCGATGGTCACCTCCAGGTGCAGCTCGCCCATGCCCTTGAGCACGGTCTCGCCGGTTTCCTGGTCCACTTCCAGCTTCAGCGACGGGTCGGCCTTGACCATCTTGTAGAGCGCGCTGGACAGCTTGTCGACGTCGTCGCGGTTCTTCGGCTCGACCGACACGCTGATCACCGGGTCGGGAAAGCGCATGCGCTCGAGCAGTGCCGGGTGTGTCGGATCGGACAGCGAATCGCCGGTCTCGGTGTCCTTCATCGAGACGAACGCGCAGATGTCGCCGGCGCGCACCTCGTCGATTTCCCGGGTGTGGTCGGCCTGCACCTCGACGATGCGGCCCACGCGCTCCTTCCTGCCGCGGGTGACGTTGAGCAGGGTGTCGCCCTTGTTGATCACGCCCGAATAGATGCGGCAGAAGGTGAGCGTCCCGAACTGGTCGTTGATCACCTTGAACGCCAGCGCGCGCGCCGGCGCGTCGTCGGTGACCACCTGCTCGCCGATGACGTGGCCGTCCTCGTCGACCAGCGCGATGCCGCCGTTCTCGCCCGGGTACGGAAGATAATCGACCACCGCGTCGAGCAGCTGCTGCACGCCCTTGTTCTTGTACGACGAGCCGCACAGCACCGGCACCAGCGCGCCGGTGACGGTGCCCTGGCGGATGCAGCGCTTCAGCACAGCCGGGTCGAACCCGCCGGTGTTCAGCAGGCGCTCGAACGCGTCGTCGTCCAGCGCCAGCGCGGTTTCAAGCAGGTCCTGGCGCAGCTTCGGCAGGTCGGCGATCCACGCGTTGTCGGCGCTGGCGCCGAACGTGAGGCGATCCTCCAGTTGTTCCAGCGGCACGGTTTCCCACACGCTGTCCTTGTCGTCGGAGGCCCACAGGTAGCCCACGCCGGCGACCAGGTCGGCCATGCCGACGAACTCGTCGCTGCTGCCCAGCGGCACCTGGCACAGCAGCACGTGGGCGCCCAGGCGCTCACGGATGCCCTGCACGCAGTGCGCGAAATTCGCGCCGATGCGGTCCATCTTGTTGACGTAGCAAAGCCGCGGCACCTTGTACTGGTCGGCCAGGCGCCAGTTGGTCTCGGTCTGCGGCTCCACCCCGGCGACGCCGTCGAACACCACCACCGCGCCGTCCAGCACGCGCAGCGAGCGGTTCACTTCGATGGTGAAGTCGACGTGTCCCGGAGTGTCGATCACGTTGATCTGGTGGCCCTTCCACTCCGCGGTCACCGCCGCCGACTGGATCGTGATGCCACGCTTGCGCTCCTGCTCCATGTAGTCGGTGGTGGTGGAGCCCTTGCCGTCCTTGGTGTCGTGCACGTCGACGATCTGGTGCTTGCGCCCGGTGTAGTAGAGGATGCGCTCGGTGGTCGTGGTCTTGCCCGCGTCGATGTGCGCAATGATGCCGATGTTGCGATAGAGGGTCAGAGGTTTCTTGCGGGCCACGGGCTGGACTCCGGAGAGGGCTGCACGAACACAGCCAAGTGACAGCCAAAATGCTGCCTGTTGCGGACTTTTTCAATGCGGAAATGACTTCGAGGCTGCAGCGTCGACGCCGTACCGGATGCCGATCAGGGTAGTCCTTTTTGGGCGCTGCCTTTGTGCAAGATCGCCAGGGCCCGAGGACGACTCACACTGACAGCAGGTCCTCATGGAACGCGCCGAACGGTTCGGTTGGATGCGCAATCTGGATTTCCAGTATCCACAATCCGCTCGATGGCGACGCCTCCAGTTCGCCGAGGTCGCCGCCTTTGTGGATCGCGTGCGGGAAGTCGCCGACCCGGTGGCCCTTGATCGCATGGTTGAGCCGCCAGCCCATCGCCTCGGCGCGTTCGCCGGCCAACGCATACAGCGCCTGGCCGCTCAGCCCCTGTGCTCGCCACGCCGCGGCCACTTCGCCGAACAGCGCGCGCGCCGCCTGCGCGCAGGCCTGCCGTTGCGGCGCGTGGCCGACCACGAAGCTGTCGCCCACATCGCCCTCGTGGCCCTCGAACACCAGGCCGAGGTCGATGAAGTAGCTGTCGTTCTTGCCCAGCCGCACGCCGGGGTCGGAGCGCTGCCGGTAGGTCTTCACGGTGTTCGTGCCGATGCGGATGATCGCCGGGTGCCACAGCCGATCGACACCCAGTTCGCGGAACACGTCGGCCGCCTCGATCTTCGCCTCGTCCTCGCTGATGCCCACCCGCATGCGCGCGCGGATGCCGTGCAGCGCGGCCCAGCTTTTCTCGCGGGCACGCTGCATCAGGACCGGATCGTAGCGCTGGCCGACCGTTTCGCGCGGAAGGGAAGTCATGGGCTGGCGCGCCGTCAGACCAGGTGGATCAGCACCAGCGCGACCGCTGCAGGCAGGGCCTGGAACAACAGGATCTTCCGCGCCGCGGTCAGTCCGCCATAAATGCCGGCGACCAGCACGCAGGCGAGGAAGAACACCTTCACGCTGAAGCCGGCACCCCCGTTCCCAAGCAGCAGGCCCCAGGCCAGGCCTACGGCGAGGAAGCCGTTGTACAGGCCCTGGTTGGCGGCCAGCGCCTTTGATTGTTCCGCGAATTCCGCCGTGGTACCGAACGCGCGGCGGCCGGAAGGCCGCGTCCACAGGAACATCTCCAGGATCAGGAACCAGACGTGCAGCAGCGCGATCAACGCGATCACGATGTTGGCGGCGGTGGACATGCTGAGTTCCCCGGCTGGCTAGAAGGATGGCTGGCGTGCAGTGTTGCAGCCGGGATGCCTGCCCGCAATCGGACTTCGGACGCGGCCTTCAGGCTGGCGCGGCGTCGCGTCTGAAGGTCACCACCAGCACGTCACGGTGCGCCGGCTGCTGCGGGTCGAGCGGCGTGACCGGAGTGACGCCGTGGAACACGCGGTGGTCGTCGACCAGCGCCGCGTCGAAGGCGTGGGCGAGGGTGAAGCTGCCCAGCTCGCGGCCGTCCGGCGCATGGATGGTGGTGGTGCCGCGCTCGATGTTCTCGCGGTCGATCAACAGCACCAGCACGTAGTCGACGCCGTCGCGGTGCACGCCCTCGGGGGTGGGTTCGCCGGCCTCATCCGCACGCGCCTCGATGCGGAACTGATGCACCTCGACATGCCAGCGGCTGACAGCCGGGGCCAGCGCGCCGAAGCAGTCACGGCAGAAACCGAGGATGCGGCGCAGGCTGGCGCCGTTGGCGATGGCCGGCAGCACCGGCTCGAACCAGCGCTGGATGTCGCCCTGCAGCGGGTTGTATTTGAGGCTCTGGAAGTGCGGCTGATGCGCCTCGCGGCGGATGCCGCCATTGGCGTCGACGGAAAACGTGGCATGCCGGCGGCGCCGGTGGCGACCGCTGGCGGCGAGGTAGGTGTCCGGCGCCAGGTCGTTCCAGCTGTCGGCGAACGCGGGCCAGTCGCCCAGCGTCGGCGCTTCCAGCAGCGTGCGCACGATGTCGGCGGTGACGAAGGCGAAGCCGTCGCGCTGCAGCCGGTCGTGCAGCGCGGACGTGTCGGGGGAGGGAGTCATCCGGATACGTTAGCAGGACGCAGGCAAGGCAGCGCTGGTTTTGTGGGAGCCCGCTTGCGGGCGATTGCTCCTGCGAATCCCGAATTCCGAATCCCAAATCCCGGCTTTGAAGGCATCGCCCGCGAGCGGGCTCCTACGGGAAGGCCGTGGCCAGCCAGTCCGGCACCGGGATGCTCTTGCTGCGCAGGAACGCCGGGTTGAACAGCTTGGCCTGGTAGCGCGTGCCGGCGTCGGCGAGCACGGTGACGATGGTATGGCCGGGGCCGAGTTCGCGGGCGAGGCGGATCGCGCCGGCCAGGTTGACGCCGCTGGAACCGCCGGTGCACCAGCCCTCTTCGGCCAGCAGGCGGTGCAGCAGCGGCACCGATTCGTCGTCGGGAATCGACCAGGCCAGGTCGATGGGCGCGCCGTCGAAGTTCGCGGTGACCCGGCTGGAGCCGATGCCCTCGCTGATCGAGTTGCCGCTGGCGACCAGCTCGCCGGTGTTGATATAGCTGGCCAGTGCCGAGCCGGCCGGGTCGGCCAGTGCGATGCGCACCTGTGGATTGCGTGCCTTCAGCGCGCGCCCCACACCGGCCAGGGTGCCGCCGGTGCCGGCGGCGCAGACGAAGCCGTCGACGCGGCCGCCGGCATCGTCCCAGATCTCCGGCCCGGTGCTGGTCTCGTGCCAGTCGCGGTTGGCGGTGTTGTCGAACTGGTCGGCGAACCACGCGCTGCCCGGGTCGGCCGCGTTCGCCGCCTCGGCATGGGCGCGCGCCTGGTGCGCGTAGTGGTTCGGGTCCTTGTACGGCACCGCGGGCACCAGCCGCACCTCGGCGCCGGCGATGCGCAGCGCGTCGATCTTCTCGCGGCTCTGCGTGTCCGGCATGAAGATGGTGGTGCGGTAGCCGCGACTGGCACCAAGCAGGGCCAGCCCGATCCCGGTATTGCCGGCGGTGCCCTCGACGATGCGGCCTCGGGGGCGGATTTGCCCGCGCCGCTCGGCGTCCAGCAGCAGGCCCAGCGCGGTGCGGTCCTTGATCGAGCCACCTGGGTTGAGGAACTCGGCCTTGCCCAGGATCTCGCAGCCGGTCAAGGCGGAGGCGTGGCGCAGGCGCAGCAGCGGGGTGCGACCGATGGCGGTGGAGAGGTCGGGCTGGATACTCATGGATGAAGGTTTGGTGGAGGAATGTCGATTCTGCTCCTTTCCTGCCGCATCCCAAAGGGATTTCCTTCAGTCCCAGGACCGGTACGACGGATGACATGGTTAGATAGGCATATATACACCTAGACGTTTAGACGTCTATTGACAGGATGCCTCACAACATTCAATATCCGCCCACTCATCGAGACCGGCTGAGGGACAGGCCCTTTGAAGCCGGGGCAACCTGCGGAGCGTTTCCGCCACGGTGCCAACTCCTGCGGAGGTGCTGCGGCACCCACCGGAAGATGGGCGTCATCCGGCTCGCGGCGGTCTGCCGCCGAAACCGGGGCTGGCGACCTTTCCGGTACTTCGCAGGGCGATGCCGACCGGAGAGAGTTCCATGACGTTCCAGCCCGAAGCCCGCAGCAGCGAAGCCGTAGCCACCGCCTTCCCCCTCGCCCCCGAACCGCGCGCGAGGCTGGCCACCCAGCGCGGCACGCGCCGGCTGCGGCTCAGCCCGAAGTACGGCAGCGGCCCGCGCGAGGTGGACGTGGACTACCTGTGGTGCGGGGCGGCGGGCGCGCCCACCGTGATCGTGCAGGGCGGCATCTCGGCCGACCGTGACGTCACCGCGCTGGATACCGCCGCGGCACCGGGCTGGTGGCAGGCGCTGGTCGGCCGCGGCGCGGCGATCGACCTGGAACGCTGGCGCGTGCTGTCGATCGACTGGCTCAGCCCGGACCGGCTCGGCGCCGGTTCGGTTTCCAGCGAGGATCAGGCCGACGCGCTGGCCGCGCTGCTCGGCGAACTGGGCATCGTGCAGGCGCATGCCTTCGTCGGTTCGTCCTATGGCGCGATGGTGGCGCTGGCGTTCGCCGCGCGGCATCCGCGCAGCGTCGGGCGCCTGCTGCTGCTGGCCGGCGCGCACCGGCCGCATCCGCTCAGCACCGCGCAGCGCAGCGTGCAGCGCGGCATCGTGCGGCTGGGCCAGGCCAGCGGCCACGCCGACGAGGCACTGGCGCTGGCGCGCCAGCTGGCGATCACCACCTATCGCGGCAGCGCCGAGTTCGGCCGGCGTTTCGCTGGCGGCCCGGAGTGGCGCGAGGAACGCTTCCACTTCCCGGTCGAGGATTACCTGGCGCACCAGGGCCGCCGTTTCGTCGAGCGCTTCGACGCGGACCGCTTCCTTGCGCTGTCCGAGTCGATCGACCTGCACGACGTGCAGCCCGAGCGGATTCCTGTCCCGGCCACGCTGATCGGCTTCCCCTCCGACCGGCTGGTGCCGCTGGCCGACCTGTGCGAACTGCAGCGCCGCCTGCATGGGCCGGCCACGCTTGAGGTGGTCGAATCGCCGTACGGCCACGACGCCTTCCTGAAGGAACCCGAACAGCTCGCGCCGCTGCTGCGCGAAGCGCTCGCGTAGCCGCGTGCACTGCCTTCGTAGGGCGGGCATTGCCCGCCGCTCCCGAGCCACACGCATCGTCGAACAGCTGGCGGGCAGTGCCCCCCCTACCCAAGAACCTGCATTCACCGACTGACGAAAGACCTGGAGATCGAGATGACCGAGCCCGCCCCCTGTACCCGCGCCGTGCGCGCCGGCATCGAGAGCGACACCCAGCACGGCGCCGTGGTGCCCGCGCTGCACCTGTCGACCAACTACAGCTTCGCCGGCTTCGGTCGCAAGCGCGCCTACGACTACTCGCGCAGCGGCAACCCCACCCGCGACCTGCTCGGCGAGGCGCTGGCGGAGCTGGAGCAGGGCGCCGGCGCGGTGGTGACCTCCAGCGGCATGTCGGCGGTGGCGCTGGCGCTGGAGCTGGTGCCGGCCGGCGCCACCGTGCTGGCGGCGCATGACTGCTACGGCGGCACCTGGCGGCTGCTCGACGCATGGGCGAAGAAGGGCCGCTTCCAGGTCGAGTTCGCCGACCTCACCGACAGCGTGGCGCTGGCCGCCGGCCTGGCGAAGAAGCCGGCGCTGGTGTGGGTGGAGACGCCATCGAACCCGCTGCTACGGATCACCGACATCCGCCATGTGGCGCAGGCGGCGCACGCGGTGGGTGCCCTGCTGGTGGTGGACAACACCTTCCTGTCGCCGGCGCTGCAGCAGCCGCTGCTGCTCGGCGCCGACGTGGTGGTGCACTCCACCACCAAGTACATCAACGGCCACAGCGACGTGGTCGGCGGCGCGGCGGTGGCGCGCGACGCGGCGCTGGCCGAGCAGCTGAAGTGGTGGGCCAACTGCAACGGCCTCACCGGCGCGCCGTTCGACAGCTACCTGACCCTGCGCGGCCTGCGCACGCTCGGCGTGCGGTTGCGCCAGCACCAGGAAAGCGCTGCGCGCATCGCCGAACGGCTGGACGCGCACGCCGCCGTGCGCAAGGTCTGGTACCCCGGCCTGGCCAGCCATCCCGGTCATGCGCTGGCGGCGCGCCAGCAGCAGGGTTTCGGCGCGATGCTGAGCTTCGAGCTGGACGGCGACGTGGCGCAGATCGAGGCCTTCGTCGACGGCTTGCAGTATTTCTCGCTGGCCGAGTCGCTGGGCGGCGTGGAAAGCCTGATCGCGCACCCGGCCACCATGACCCATGCCGCGATGGCACCGGAGGCGCGCCGCACCGCCGGCATCGCCGACAGCCTGCTGCGGCTGTCGGTGGGCATCGAGGACGGCGACGACCTGCTGCGCGATCTCGACGCGGCGCTGGTCCGCGCCGCCGCCGTACAGACGTCCAAACGCCGGGTGCTGGCATGAGCGCGGTGCTGGCCGAGCGCGCGGCGGGCGTCCGGAGCGAAGCCTCCTCCACCATCGCGATCGTGCTGCTCGGCACCGGCGTGGTCGGCGGCGCGCTGCTGAAGCTGCTCAACACCGCCGCCGCGGGTTCGCTGCGGCTGGTCGGCGCGGCGAACTCGCGGCGCCAGCAGACCGATCCGGCCAGCCTGGCCCGACGCAACCTGCGCGAGCAGCTGAACCAGCACGGTGTCCCGCGCGACAACGCCAGTCTGCTCACCGCGCTGGACGCCAGCGGCGCGGCGGTGAAGGTGATCATCGATGCCACCGCCAGCACGACGCTGGCCGCGCGCCACGCCGAGTGGCTGGCGCACGGCTACCACGTGGTCACCGCGAACAAGGCGCTGGCCGGCGGCGAACTCTCCGGCTGGCGCGCACTGCAGGCGGCGCTGGCGAATGGCGGCCGCTACGGCGACTCGGCCACGGTGGGTGCCGGCCTGCCGGTGCTGTCCACCCTGCGCCGCCTGCGTACCTGCGGCGACGGCCTGCTCACCCTGGAAGGTGTCTTCTCCGGTTCGCTGTCGTGGCTGTTCAACCAGTACGACGGCAGCCGTCCGTTCTCCGAGCTGCTGCGCGAGGCGCGCCATCTCGGCTATACCGAACCCGATCCGCGCTCGGACCTGTCCGGCGAGGACGTGGCGCGCAAGCTCTTGATCATCGCCCGCAACGCCGGCTTCGCGCTGGGCACCGACGAGGTGCAGGTGGAAGGCCTGGTGCCCGCGTCGCTGCGCGAACTGGATACCGAGGCGTTCCTGGCGCGGCTGGCCGAACTCGACGTACCGCTGGCGGCGCGCCATGCCGAGGCGAAATCGCGCGGCTGCGTGCTGCGCTTCCTGGCCCGGCTCAACCAGCGCGGGCATGCCCGCGTCGGCCTGGCCGAAGTGCCGCTCACCCACCCGGCCGCGCGGCTGTACGGCACCGACAACCAGTTCGCGCTCACCACTACCCGCTACCACGCCCAGCCGCTGGTGATCCAGGGTCCGGGTGCCGGGCCGGAGGTGACCGCGCAAGCGCTGCTGGGGGACGTGCTGGCGCTGGGCTGAGCCTCAGGGTCTTGCGTCGGTGGCGGCCGGTGGCGTGCGCGGCACGATGCCCACGCGCATGCCGAACGGCGCGAACACTGCATTGAGCGTGCGCACGGTGGGGTTGCCCTGGTCGTGCTCGAGTTGCTGCAGGGTGTTGAGCGAGATCCGGCACATGCGGGCGAACTGGTCCTGGCGCAGGCCGGTCAGTTCGGTGCGCAACCGGCGTACGGCCGCGCCGATGCCGGTGCGGCCGTCCAGCAGTTCCGCCTGCAATTGGGCCAGCAGGGCCTGGCGATCGGCGAGTGAGATGCTCATGCCAGCAACTCCCCGCGGCGCAGGCGTGCGTCCAAGGTGCCCAGCGCGATGCGCGGATGATTGAACACGGCTTGCGGCAATCCGAAGTCATGCAGCAGGTCGGGCAGCGCGCGCAGTGTTTCGGCGTCCGCGCGCAGGTCGTCGAACAGCCGCTGCGGGTCGCCCCATGGCTGCAGCGTCGCGCAGGCAGCTCTCCAGTCCACCTCGCCGGCAACCTCCACCGGCGCGGGCCACTTGGTGGTGCGCGAGATGCCTTCCTCGTCCATCACCATCGGCGCCAGGTCGTAGATGGGCGCCAGCTCCAGCCGGTCGGCGTGGCGCAGCACCGCGGTGTTGCGGCCGTGGTTGTCGCTATTGCCCAGCACCAGGTTGAGCAGGTCGCGGCGCAGATATTCGCGCAGCAGCGCCGGCACGTCGCCGGCCTGGCCGGCGGCGGTCCAGGCCGAAGCCAATGCGGCAACTGCCTGCGGATGGGTCATGTAGCTGCCGGGGCGGGTCACGCCGGCCAGCGCGTAGACCGATTCCACCGCGATGCGCCGCACGGCACCGGCGTCGATGGCGCGGTCGAAGCGCGGCAGCCACAGGCTGGGGCGGCCCGCTTCTTCCAGCCGCATCGCGTCGCCGCCGACCACGGCGATGTCCAGCTTCGCCAATGCGCCGTAGTAGCAGTGTTCCGCGCGCAGGATCGCCTGGTCGGTCGGCCCGCCGTCGCCGCGCGGGAACTTCACGAACCAGTGTCGGCGTGCCCGTGTGTCGTCCAGCGTCGCATCCGGGTGCAGCAGGCCGCCGGCATCCTCGGTGAGCAGCAGCTTGGGGGCTTCGCCGCCGGCGCCGGTGGCACCGCCGATCGCCGCGCCCTGTTCGTAGGCATACTCCAGAAAGCGCGCGTCGCGGGCCACCACTTCGGCCATGGGGAAACCGATCGACGGCCCGGCCAGTGCCCCGAACGCGGATTTGATGCGCAGGTGCCCGACCGGCGCCGGCGTGCACTGCGCCAGCAACTGCAGGTCGGTGGCTGCGTCGTCGGCCCGCACCGGCAGGGCCAGGCGTTGCAGCAAGAAGCGCCGCGCCGCGCCGCTCGGCTCGATGTCGAACAGGAACGCCGGCCACTGCGGCTCGGTGCGGATGGTCCAGTCCAGCGGCAGCGTCGCGCTGGTGGCGAACGTGGTCGTGGCGCCGAGCCGGTCCAGGTGGGCCACGACGTAGGTGTCCAGATAGCCCAGCGTGCAGGGGCTGGCGTGGCCGTCGGCCGGGCGCAGGAACATGAGTTCCATGGCGTCGTGCCACTGGCCATCCAGGTGAAGCTGCACGATGAGGGGGTTCATACGAACTCCTGCTACCCAATTAAATAGGTGCAGCCTACCTCACATCGGCCTATGGATACATTAAAATAGGTTTATTGGCCATGATCAACCATAAAAGCTTAATATAAAGTGTTTTAGACAGTTTGCATCAACGTCGCACAGCATCCACCTCGGCGATCGCCTCGACCTGGATGCGCAGCGTCACCGTCATGTCGAAGCCGTAGGCCTTGCCGGCGTCCATGCCGAAGGCGTCGCGCTGGAACGTGGCCAGCGCATCGGCGCCGCACAGTTCGCGTTTCAGCATCGGATGCGGCATGCACTTGAAGCTGTCGATCTTCAATTGCAGTGGACGGGTCACGCCGAGCAGGGTGAGCGTGCCGTCCACGCGGGTCGGCTTGCCGTCGACGAAGCCGGCGAGGTGGCCCTGGTAGATGGCTTGCGGATACTTCGCCGTGTCGAACAGCTCCTCGCCTTGCGCCTTCTGGTTGAGCTGGTCCTGGCCGAAGTCGGCGCTCTTCATGTCCACCACGACGTTCAGCGTGCCGCTGCCGGCCGCCTTGTCCAGCGTCACCGTGCCGCTGCTGTGGTTGAACTTGCCGCGCCACACCGACAACCCGCCGAGGTGGTCGGCCTCGAAGCTGGGGTAGGTGTGGTCGGGGTCCAGCTGGTACTTCACTTCGGTGGCGTGGGCGGTGGCCAGCGACAGCAGGGCGAGCAGGCCGAGGGCGAAGGCGGTGCGGGTCATGGACGGCATGGACGATTTCCTTGCGTGGCGGGAGAGGTGTCTGCGGGAGCGACGAATCGGATGCCGCGATTTCGACAGTGTGGAAATCCCGGCGGCAATGTCCGTCGCGGTCCCGTGTTGCGCCGCTGCGCCGTTGCCGCCAATACTCCCATTCTTCTGGAAGTCCGGATGCAGAGGAAGGTGACTCGATGAATTCCCGTTCGCCGGTAGCGCCGGCTTCTCCGCATGGCGGTCGCGCGATCCATCCGGGCAGGCGCCGCGCATGAACACACCAGCCAACCGCTGGTTCGCCCCCGGCGACCTCAACGGCTTTCTCGGCCTGGTGGTGGACAACCTGTCCATCATGGGTTTCCTCGCCGCGGCGCTGATCGGCCTGTTCGGCTTTCCCGCGGACATCGTGTTCCTGCGCATGTTTCCGGGCACCGCGCTGGGCGTGCTGCTTGGCAACCTCGCCTATACCGCGATGGCGCGCCGGCTGGCGCGGCGCAGCGGCCGCGACGACGTCACCGCGATGCCGCTGGGGCTGGATGCGCCCACCAGCATCGGCATCGCGCTGCTGGTGCTCGGCCCGGCCTTCCTCGGCTTCAAGCAAAGCGGTATGGACGAACACGCCGCCGCGATCGCGACCTGGCAGCTGGGCATGGCGTCGCTGGTGGTGATGGGCGTGCTGAAGTTCGTGCTGTCGTTCTTCGGCGCGATGGTGCAGCGGCACGTGCCGCGCGCAGGCCTGCTCGGTTCGATCGCCGGCATCGCGCTGGTGCTGATGGGCTTCCTGCCGCTGGTGGAAATTCTCAAGCTGCCGGTGGTGGGATTCGCCGGGCTCGGCGTGGTGCTGTACGCGCTGTTGGCGCACGCGCGGATGCCGTTCGGCCTGCCCGGGGTGCTGGTGGCGTTCGTGGTCGGTGCGTTGCTCTACTACGGGCTCGGCCCGTCGGGCTGGCTGGGTGCGGGCTACCACGCGCCGACGGCATGGCAGTGGCGTTTCGCGCTGCCGTGGCCGACGCTGCAGTGGGTGGACGGGCTGGCGTACATCGTGCCGTACCTGCCGCTGATCCTGCCGTTCGGCCTGCTGATGGTGGTCGGCGGCATCAACGTCACCGAGAGTGCGCGCGCCGCCGGTGATGACTATTCCACCCGCGACATCCTGCTGGTCGAGGCGCTGGCCACGCTGGCGGCCGGCTTCTGCGGCGGCGTGGCGCAGACCACGCCGTACATCGGCCAGCCGTCGTACAAGGCGATGGGCGCGCGCAGCGGCTACACCCTGCTCACCGGCATCGTGGTCGGGCTGGGCGGCGTGTTCGGCTATCTGTCGAACCTGGTCGAGCTGCTGCCGCTGCCGGTGCTGGCGCCGATCCTGGTGTTCGTGGCGATCGGCATCACCGTGCAGGCATTCGAGGCGACGCCGATGCGCTACGCGGCCGCGGTGGTGTTCAGTTTCTTTCCGGCGATCGCGCGGATGCTGACGATCAAGCTGAGCGACCCGACCTACGTCTCGCCGGAGCACTTCGCCCGACTGTTCAACGATGGCACGCACGGCATCTCCGAGCTGGCGGTGATCACCGTGCTGGGCAATGGCTTCATCATCACCGCGATGGTCTGGGCCAGCTTCGTGGTGGCGCTCATCGACCACCGCCCGCGGCGCGCCGCGCTGATCCTGCTGCTGGGCGGGGCGCTGAGCCTGTTCGGCGTGATCCACTCGGTGGAACCGTCCGGCGGCATCTATTTGCCGTGGCTGCTCGATGCGGCCTCGCGCAGCATCGTGTGGCAGTTCGCCGGAGCCTACCTGGTGCTGGCGATCGTGCTGATGCTGTTGTCGCTGGGCGACGCGTGGCGCACAGCTGCCGTTCGCTGAAAACAAAAACGCGCGGCTCGTCGCCGCGCATTCCGTGGCATCGGCCAAGGGCCGCTCAATGCCCGGTGATGCGCTCGGCAGCCTGTTCGTCCGGCGGCACCAACGGTGCATCCGGATGCGCGCCGGCCTCCAGCTCGGCTGCTTCCACCGACGGCGTGCGCCAGCCCGAGCGCACGCCCCACAGGTAGAACACCAGGCCGATCACCGCCACCACCATCAGATCCCAGCCGTAGGACAGGTAGCCCTTGCCGCCGAAGGTGGTGCTGCCGGCCCAGGAGACAAAGGCGATCGTCGGCAGGTAGGCAACCAGCCACCAGGCGCCCTTCAGCTGGCGGCCGAAGTCGTGCCAGCCGCTCTTCGCCTGGTAGTAGAAGTAGATCGGCAGCGCCACGACCATCAACAGGATGATCTCGCCGGTCAGTGGCCACCTGGCCCAGTACAAAAGCTCGGTGGACATGACGAAGGCGACGCCGGCCAGCAGCGGCAGGCCGGCCAGGCGCAGCGGGCGGTGCAGACCCGGCGCAGTGCGGCGCAGGGTCATCACGCTGACCGGGCCGGTCAGGTAGGAGACGATCGTGGCCACCGAGATCACCGCCGCCAGCGTGCCCCAGCCGCGGAAGAAGAACAGGAACAGGAACGACACCACCAGGTTCACCCACATCGCCGGGCGCGGCACGCCCCACTTCGGGTGCACAGTGCCGAGGATCTTCGGCAGCGTGCCGTTGCGCTCCATGCCGTAGAGCATGCGCGCGGTGGTGGCGGTGTAGGTCATGCCGGTACCGCTGGGGCTAATCACCGCGTCGATGAACAGCAGCGTGGCCAGCCACTGCAGGCCGAGGATGATCGCAAGATCCGCGAACGGCGAGCTGAAGTCGATGCCGTGCCAGCCCACGTTCGCCAGCATTTCGCGCGGCACCGCGCCGATGAACGACACCTGCAGCAGCACGTAGATCACCGTGGCCAGCGCGATCGAGCAGACGATCGCGAACGGGATGCTCTTGCCCGGGTTGCGCGCCTCGCCGGCGAGGTTCACCGGGCTCTGGAAACCGTTGAAGCTGAACACGATGCCGGCGATCGCCACCGCGGTGAGCACCGAGGCGAAGTCGGTCGAATGCACCTCGCCGTGGATGCCGACGCTGAAGTTCTCCGGATGGAAACCGGTCATCATCAGCAGCACCGCGGTGAGCGCGGGAATTACCAGCTTGAACAGCGTGATCGCGGTGTTCGAGCGCGCGAACAGCTTCACGCTCCAGAAGTTCAGCAGGAAGTAGACGATCACCAGCGCCGCGGCGATCAGCAGGCCATTGGTGCTCAGCTCGCCGTGGCCACCGGGGGCCTGGTGGTAGAGGTCTTTCGCCCACTGCCACTTCCACGACGACATGTACTGCGCCGAAGCCTCGGCTTCCACTGAGATCACCGAGACGATCGCGATCCAGTTTGCCCACGCCGCGATGAAGCCCACCAGCGAACCGTGCGAGTAGTGGCCGTAGCGCACCATGCCGCCGGATTCGGGGAACATCGCGCCCAGCTCGGCGTAGGTCAGCGCGATGGCGAGGATCACCGCCGCGCCGATCACCCACGCCCAGATCGCGCCGGGGCCGGCGATCTGCGCCGCGCGCCACGCGCCGAACAACCAGCCCGAGCCGATGATCGAGCCCAGGCCGGTGAGCATCAGGGCGAACGGGCCGACATCGCGGCGGATCGCGCGTTCTTGGGTCATGTGAGGGTTCCCGTGTCGACGCGCAGCGCGCCGGAAAGGGGCCGATGGTTGCAGAATTGACCGTCCCGTGTCACGCCGCAGCAGTCACGACCCGGCACGACCCCGCTGGCAGGAGCCCGTTCGCGGGCGATGTTCTTGGCCGGGATGACCAGACATTCGTCTGTTGAAAGCCGGGATTCGAAAAGCATCGCCCGCGAGCGGGCTCCTGCGGGACGCGGCGCACTGGGCGGTGGGGATGAACTTAGTTGTCCAGCGCCAGGCCGCCCTGCGACTGCGCCGTGGGTGCCGCGCGAGCCCGTGAGAACGCCAGCAACTCGCCCAGTCGGGCGCCTTTCTCGCGCCAGTCGTGGAACAGCGATTCGCCGACCAGTGCGTAATACCAGCTGCGCCCGCCGCGTTGCTCCGGCTCCAGCGCATTGATCCGCTCGCACCAGGTGGTTGCGGCCTTCAGCTTGCGCTGCACGTTCGGATGGCTGACCTGCTGCTGCGCCTTGGTCTCGACCAGGTAGGTAGCATCGCCCGTACGCACCAGGAAGTCGGGGATGTACAGCGCTGACATGCCGTCGTCCTTGACGTAACGCAGGCGCACGAAGTCGTGCCGGTTCTCGCTGATCTTGCAGAACGCCTCCACGCTGGCGTCGGCCTGCGCCCACTCGATGAACGCCCGTTCCAGACCGCCGCTGCGGGTGGGGTAGGGCAGGCGCGTGTAGATGCACTTGGACACTTCCAGCGAAGCGCTCTCGCGCACCATCAGCTTCGTCACTTCGGACAGGTGACGATGACGTACTTCCGTCGCTCCAGTGGTGGTGTGTTCTTCGGAGCGATGAAGAGCAAGGCCGAAGATCCTCACGATGTGCTCGATCACCGGCTGCAGCAGCAACAGCCGCCAGCCCTCGTCCTCGAAAGGCTCGAAGGATTCGCTGAACAGCCGCTCGCGGATGTAGTCGTCCAGCGCGGTGGCCAGCGCCGCGGTATTCATCTGCAGATACGGGCGATCCAGGTGGGGGGAAACCTTGTTGCCCTTCGGCAGCGGGTGGTTCAGCGCCTGGCTGACCCGCCGGGTCAGCCGCGACAGCAGCTCGTTGTAGCCGCTGACGTTCATCGCTGCGCCATCGACGCGGTAGTCGCCAAACAAGGTGGTGCTCTGCAGGTCCTGCGAGGTAAAGGTGTCGCCCTTGCCGAGCAGTTCGGCCAGCTTCGCGCGGCTCATCAAGGTGAACGGCTGCAGCGCGGCGGCGTCGATCGGCAGGTGCTCGACGCTCTCGTCCGCCTCGCGCAGGATGAACGGGATCGCGAAGTCGTACGTTTCGTAGCCTTCGCGGAGTTCGGCGGCGATCAGGTCGCCGGTGCTGCTGCCTTCATCGTCACCGGTGGTGCCAACCAGGCCTGCGGCCATCAACTCGTCGTAGAAACTCTGGAATGCCGGATGCTCGACGATCGACAGGATGTCGATCAGCGAACCCGGCTCCTCGCCGTGGTTGATCCGCTCGCGGTTCTCGCGCTTGATGTCGGCGTATTCCGGGTCGCGCCACATCAGTCGCAGGCCGCGGCCGATGGTCTGTTCCAGCAGGATCTGCGCCTGGCTCGAACGCAGCGGCACGATCACGCAGATGTTGTTGACGTCGAAACCCTCGCGCAGCATCAGCACGCTGACGATCACTCGCGGTTGCACGTGCCTGTCCACGTTGAACAGGCGCTGGCGCAATGGCGCCCAGTCCTTCTCGCCCAGTTCGGCCTTCCTGCCAGAGTCGACGGTGAGGACGTCTTCGTCATGCAGGCCTTCGTCGAGCAGGAACTGCGCGACCAGCGGCGATACTTTCGTGTCCTCGCACACCACCAGCATCTTCGGATGGCGCGTGGCGTCGAGCCGGACGAAATCCGCCTCCAGCTTGCGCAGCTTCTGCAGTCCGGCGCGCAGCATCACGCGCTGGCCTTCGGAAAGCGCCACGTTGCCGTCGACATCGCGCTCGGCGGTGAACTCCAGCGGCAGCGCGCCGAGTTCCTTGCGCTTGTCCAGCACCAGCGACTTCACGAGGCCCAGCCGCATGGCGTCCTTCAGGTCGAAATCCACCACGATGTGCGGGAAATACACCTTGCGCCGGTTCCTGCCACCACCGACGTCGTTGTACGGCGTAGCCGAGAAATCCATCTGCACGAAACGGCGGCTTTTGCCGGCGGCGATGATCGACAGGCTCTTCTGCCACTCGACCTCGGTGGTCTCGCCGCCCGACTTCAGCTCGTGGATGTGGTGTGCCTCATCGTTGAACACCATCAGTTCGGGCAGGTCGGCGAGGTAGCTCAGCACATTGCCGCGCACCCAGCGCCGGTCCAGCACGTCGAGGCTGTTGCCGGCGGCACGGCCGGGCACCAGCGGCAATACGTCGTAGGCGACGCGGGAAGCATCGGCGACCATGCCGGGCGCGTCGATCCACTCGGCCTTGTCCTCTTCGATTTCCTCTTCGGCCTCACTGAGCAGGTGCCAGTTGGTGATCGCGATCATGCCGTTGCCGGTGGCCTTCAATCCGATCTCGGTCTTGGTGCAGACGTTGCCGCGCACGAACTGCGCGATGCGCTCGCGCCGCGCCGGCGGCGCGAACAACTGGGCGTAGCTGGCGATGTCGGAACTGGCGAAGTCGCGGCTCTTGTCCTCGTTCTCCTTGCCGAGGAACGCGTCGAGCAGCCGTTCGTACACGATCAGCCCCGGCGCCACGATCAGGAAGCGGCGGGTGAAACGCGGGTCGTCGCGCCCCTCGTCCAGTGCCGCGGTTTTGTTCAAGAGCTGCCACACCAGCAGCGCCTGCAGCACCCAGGTCTTGCCGGTGCCGGTGGCCATCTTCAGGCAGTACTTCGGATGGTGCCTGCCCTGCGCCACGTCGGCCAGCCGCGTGCCTTCCAGCAGCGCTTCGGCGCAGACCTGCTCGTACAGGTTCTTCAGGTTCGGACTGTCCAGCACCTCGTGCGCCACGATCACGTTGAGGATCGCCTGCTTCTGGCCGGGGTGGAAATTGAACGTGCGCGACTGGCAGGCATCCTCGCCGAACCACCAGCGCAACAGCTCGGCGGTCACTGGCGTCACCAGCTCGTAGATGTCGGCGATGCCCTGCTCCAGGCCGATGCACAGCTGCTCGGCGCGGCGGGTAAGGGCGGCGGCGAGCGCCATCGGGTTGTCGGCGACGCTCATGCCTTCGGCTCCGCCACCACCTGCACCACTTCAGCCTCGAAGCCGAACACATCGACCACGCGCACGCACACCCGGCGTTCGCCGGCCTTGCGCGGCACGCTGAACTCGGCGCTGGTCACCACCCGCAGCGGGTCGTCATCGTTGGCGGTGTTGCCGCGGTAGTCCTGCCATACCGAGCGGAACACCTGTCCGTCGTAGTCGGGGTCGACCGCCCAGTATTCAATCAGCGCCAGCGGTTCGGCGTTGGCCACCTTGAGCAGCTTCTTGCGGTTGTCGTCGTCGAGGTTGATCGCCTCGGGCGAGAGCAGCACGTAATTGTCCAGCGTGACCCGCAGCTGTTCTTGGCTCCCCTCTTCCTGCGGGAGAGGGGTTGGGGGTGAGGGTACGCGCCGCACCGGCTTGATCGTCAGGTACTGCAGGCTGGAGAAGCGCACCTGCCCGCGCAGCTTCTCGATGCCGCCCCTCTTGCGCAGGCGGTCGAGCAGGTCGGGCGGAATCACCAGCACTTCCAGGCGCGCATCGTTCAGCGCGGTGATGCTCCGGCCGATCGACGGCTCGAAATTCCAGCCCAGCACCACCACTCGATCCCAACCGCCGAGCAGGTGGTCGCGCTGGGCGATCGCCTTGCGCAGGGTGGCGTCGCCGGTGAGCTTGTTCGGCGAATCGACCAGTACCAGGGTCTTCTGGCCGCCGTAGACCACCGCGCCGAGATTGCGCAGCGGGTTGTCCTCCGGCTGCAGCGGCAGCGCGCCGTACAGCGACAGCACGATGCCGGACAGGTCGCCGACGCGGAAGCTGCGCCCCATCGCGCTCTTCGCCACCTCGACCTGGTAGTCGCCGATCGCCTGGTACAGGAATGGCTTGGCGCCCTGGTCGATCAGCCGCTTGCGCATGATCATGCAGGCCGGCTTGCCGAGGTCGGTGGTGATCCAGCGACGTCCTAGTTTTTCAGCGACGGCAGCGGTGGTGCCGGAGCCGCCGTTGAAGTCAGCGATGAGGCCGCCTTCTGGGCAAGAGCTGCGGATAATTCGTTCCAACAAGGCTTCAGGCTTTTGTGTCGCGTAGTTCAGCCTTTCCGCGCCGGACTTCGTCATTTTTATGTCTGTCCATACTGACTGGACAGGTCTCCCGGGGCTTTCGTCAAGATATTGCTTGACGTAAGGCATTCCGGTTTTGGAAAAGACGATCTTTCCCTTATTGATTAGCTCGTCAATGGTTTCTTGGCTGTACCGCCAATGGGTTCCCGGCGGAGGACTTCTGAGCTCTCCATTGAAGAAACGAGCAGGCCCAGGACCGGCAGCTGTCGCGGTATTGAGCCAATAGCGCCGACCTGTTTCTTCCTCGGCGTTCCTGAAACGATCTTGTATATACTCCTCGTCGTACGGAGTATGCGTTTGGAAAAAAGATCGGGAATGGGTTTTCCCGTAAAAGAACAGGATGTCGTGGATGTTGCCAAATCTGTTGGAGTCGTTATGGGCACCAGTTCGTTGCCATACAATTTCATTGGCGAAAAAATCCTTGCCAAAAATTTCATCCATCACCACCTTGACGTAATGTCCTACATGCCAATCCAGATGCGCATACATGGACCCACTATCGCTCAGTAGTTCCCGCATCAGGATCAACCGCGGCGTGATCATCTCCAAGTATGACGCAGTGCCTCCGGACCAAGTGTCGGAATAGGCAAATTGCTCCATGGCCGTGGGCCGCTGCTCCAGCTCCACGATGGGCAGGAGCCCGAGGCCCCCGGAGGCCATGGATGGCCGAGAGGGGCCGCCAGGCAGCGAAACCTTGGTGCGGTAGTCGGCCTTGGAGTCGAACGGTGGATCGATGTAGATCAGGTCGACCTTGCCGCGCAGGCTGGGCGTGTGTTCGTCGCCGGCCAAGAGCGCGGCCATCGCCAGCAGGTTGTCGCCGTAGATCAGCCGGTTGGTCCAGTCGGCCGTGCCTTCCTCGCCCAGGTGCGCCCGTCGGTTCGCCGCGGCGATCCAGTCGCTGTCGCGCGTGTCCTTCGACGGCAGTACCCACTCGCGCGTCTGCAGACTGACCCGGTGCCGCCCTTCCAGGCTCTCCAGGATCTTCTCGGCCTGCTGCCGCCCGCGGGCGACGATCTCGGGGAGCTGTTCCAACAGGGACTTGGCCACGCGATCGTTCCCCATGATTAACGTCAAACGTCAATCATAGTGAACTCTATACGTTAACTGGTAGGCGGGGTGGTCGGTAAGTTGCCAAGGAATGAGCAACGAACGCGCCGAATTCTCGAAACGCCTGGCTGCCGCGATGGTTGCGCAGGGCTACGACCCGCGCCCCGTCGTGCTGTCCACGCAGTTCAACGTGCGGTTCAACGGTGCCTCGGTGACCTTTACGACCGCTTCGCGCTGGCTGAATGGCAACGCGATTCCCGAGTACGAAAAGCTGGTCGCGCTGGCGGACTGGCTGAAGGCCGATCCCTGCTTCCTGCTGTTCGGCGATCGCGCACTGCGTGGTGGTCGCGCGACCCGGCAGGTCAGGGAAGACGCGCCTGTTTACGACGACCATAAGGTTTTCGGCATCTACCGTACACTGCCAGCGACGCAGCAGAAGGCCGTATGCGAGGTGATCATGGCCTTCGCGGCGGCACCTTCGAGACGGTCGCGCCCGACCAAGCCGGTGGTGGGCGCCAAGTTGCCGCGCCGCAAGTCCTAGCTCGAAGTACACCGGTTTTTGTAGGAACGCACTTGTGCGAGATGCTGTTTTCGTCGTGTGGCCGAAGAGCATCGCCCGCGAGCGGGCTCCTACAGAATGGGCCTCAGCATTCGATCACATTGACCGCGAGGCCGCCGCGCGAGGTTTCCTTGTACTTGTCCTTCATGTCGCGGCCGGTGTCGCGCATGGTCTTGATGACCTTGTCGAGCGAGACGCGGTGCTTGCCGTCGCTCTTCAGCGCCATGCGGCTGGCGTTGATCGCCTTCACCGAGCCCATCGCGTTGCGCTCGATGCAGGGGATCTGCACCAGGCCGCCGATCGGGTCGCAGGTGAGGCCGAGGTTGTGCTCCATGCCGATTTCGGCGGCGTTCTCGACCTGCATCACGTTGCCGCCGAGCGCGGCGGTGAGGCCGCCGGCGGCCATCGAGCAGGCCACGCCGACTTCGCCCTGGCAGCCCACTTCGGCCCCGGAGATCGACGCGTTCTCCTTGTACAGGATGCCGATGGCGGCGGCGGTGAGCAGGTAGTCGATGATGCCGTTCTCGTCCGCCTTCGGGCAGAAGCGCAGGTAGTAGTGGCCGACCGCGGGCACGATGCCGGCGGCGCCGTTGGTGGGCGCGGTGACTACGCGGCCGCCGGCGGCGTTTTCCTCGTTGACGGCGAGCGCGTAGAGGTTCACCCAGTCGAGGATGGTCAGCGGGTCCTTCAGCGCGGCCTCGGGCTGGTTGCGCAGTTCCTCGGCCATCGCCGGCGCGCGGCGCGCGACGTGCAGGCCGCCGGGCAGGGTGCCGGGCGAGCGCAGGCCGCGGGTGACGCAGTCCTTCATCGCCTGCCAGATGGTCAGCAGGCCGGCGCGGGTTTCCGCCTCCGTGCGCCACACGCTTTCGTTCGCCATCATCAGCTGGGCGATGGTCAGGCCGTGCTGCTTGCACAACGCCAGCATCTCGTCGCCACTAGAAAACGGGTAGGGCTGCGCGGTGGTGTCGGCGACGATGCGGTCTTCGGCCGCCTCGTCGGTGTTGACCACGAAGCCGCCGCCGACCGAGTAGTAGTCGCGGCTGGCCAGCTCGTTGCCGTCGACGTCGTAGGCGGAGAAGCGCATGCCGTTGGTGTGGAACGGCAGCTTCTGGCGCTTGTTGAAGACGAGGTCGGCCTTTTCGTCGAACGCGATCTCGCGCTTGCCGAGCAAGTGGATGCGGCTGGTGCCGCGGATGCGCTCCAGGGTGGCGGGGATCTGGTCCGGGTCGACCGTGTCGGGATGCTGGCCTTCGAAGCCCAACAGCACGGCCTTGTCGGTGCCGTGGCCGCGGCCGGTCATCGCCAGCGAACCGTACAGCTCGGCGCGCACGCGGGCGACGCGGTCGAGCACGCCCTTCTCCTCCAGCCAGTGTTCGGCGAAGCGCGCGGCAGCGCGCATCGGCCCCACCGTATGCGAGGAGGACGGCCCGATGCCGATCTTGAACAGGTCGAATACGCTGACGGCCATGGATGTGCTGCTGGCTAAGTGGGTGAACCGGCTATTCTACGCGGCACCCCTGGTTTTGGCAGTCCATTCGCAAGCGCATGTCCGACCTGATCCTGTACCAGCGTGACTACTGCCACCTGTGCGATTTCGCCCTGGCGGTGATGGCCGAGGCATGCGCGCCAGATTTCGACAGCGTGTGGGTGGATGATTCGGGCGAACTGGAACGGCGCTACGGTACCCGCGTTCCGGTATTGCGCGACGTGCGCGACGGCCGCGAGCTGGACTGGCCGTTCGATGCGGCGGCGGTGCGTGCGTTCCTGGAGAAATGAACTCCCTCCCCTGCGCAGCAGGGGAGGGTTGTGACCGAAGGGAATCCCTTTGGGGAGGGTGGGGTTCGCTCTTGATCTAAAGTCAAAAGCCTTACCCCCTCCTGACCTCCCCCTGCCCCAAGGGACTTCCTTCGGTCGCAAGCAGGGGGAGGAACACGAAGCTAGACGCGGCGGGCTTTCAGCCGCTTGAGGATCTCCTCGCGCGCCTCACGCAGGATCGAGTCGCGATCGAGCCCGGCGACGATGTCGGCGACGGCGCGCTTGGCGCCGGCTTCACCCCAGGACTTGCCGGCGACCAGATAGCGTTCGGCGGCGCGGCCGATCAGGACGGTGGCATACCAGCCCAGTGCGCCCTGCGCGGCGGCGGTAACCAGAACCGACAGGCCGGCGCTCATGCCTTTCAAGGCCGAGGCGACCAGCTGCATGCCCCAGATCGCGCCCATCAAAGCGGCCAGTTGCGCAGAGATCACCGCCACCAGCCGGCCGGATTCGGCGCGGGTCAGGGGCAGGCCGTAGACGCGCGACAGCTGCACCACCATCGCCGCGTCCAGCCCGGCCGCAGCGAGCAGGTCGGCCACCGGAATCGGATTCAGCGCCACCGCCACGCCCTTGGCGAGACAGTATTGGCGGATCAGTTTCGCGGCCACCGCCTGCCGGGTCTGCGCGATGCGCGCGCTGACCTGGTCGGTGAGCCGGCCGGCGTAAAGGCCAGCGTTGATCGCCGAGAGCGTCTTGCCCTCGCGCACGGCGATCGCCAGCAGGCGTTCGCGCAGGGCGGCGACGTCGGGCATGCGTGCCTGCTCGCGGATCTGCTCGTGGCCGCGTGGGTCGACTTCGACGACCCGTTGCGGCGCCGGCCGCGCGGCCACCGCCAGCACGTCTTCCGCGCGCACCAGCCCGGCCACGCGCAGGCGCAGGTGCTGCAGCAGAGTGTTCAGTTCATCGTGGCCGTAGCGGTCGGCCTTGTTCAGTGCCAGCAGCAGCGGTCGCTGGGTGGCGGCGAGCGTTTTCAGCGCGTCGAGTTCTTCGCGGGTGAGGTCGCCGTCGCCGACGAACACCACCAGGTCGCTGACCTCGGCCACCTCGAACGCCAATCGCTCGCGCGCTTCGCCGTCCAGCTCATTGATGCCGGGCGTGTCGATCAGCACCAGGCCGTCGTGCTGCGCCTCGTCAAGCGGCGCATGGTCGGCGTCGGTGGTGGTGCCATGGAGCACGCCCACCGCGAACGCCTCGCGGCCGAGCAGCGCATTGCCCAGCGCCGACTTGCCGGTGGAGACGCGGCCGAACACGGCAACGTGCAGCTCGCCGCGTTCGAGGCGGTCCAGCATGGCCTCGATGCGGGCGAAGTCGCCGGCCAGCTCGCCGCGCACTACGGCCGGAATGGTCGGGTCGTCCAGCAGCGCGCGCAGGCTGTCGGCGACCTGGGTCGGGCCGGTGCTGCCGCGGGGCGGCGGCGCGGTCAGGTGGCGGCCGGGGCCGAGCCAGCCGCGCAGGCGTAGCCACAGCGTGTCGCGCGCCACCGCGGCGGCTTACTTCGCGGCCAGCTGCAGGTGCGCGGTCACCTTCACCTCGCCGCCGATCACCGAGGTGTCGGCGTAATCTCCGGTGCCCACGTTGAAATCCAGCCGCTTCACGGTGCCGGCCACGTCCAGCGTGGCGCCGCTGCCCTGCGGCTTGAACGTCACGTCGAGGCTCACCGGTTTGGTCACGCCGCGCAGGGTGAGCGTGCCGTCGGCGATCACCTTGCCGCCGCTCTGGCGGAAGCCGGTGGTGACGAAATGCGCCTTGGGGAATTTCGCCACGTCGAAGAAATCCGTGCCGGGCAGTGCGCCGTCGCGGTCGCTGTCGCCGGTCTTCACGCTGGCCAGGGTCACTTCCACGTCGAACTTCGACGCGGCGAGATTGGCCGGGTCGTAGCTGATCGCGGCGGTCCACTGGCCGAAGTGGCCGTTGAACGACTCGCCCTGGAAGGTGTTGCTGAAGCCGAGCGTGCTGGACGCCGGCTGTACGGTGTAGTCGGTGGCTGCAACGAGCCCGGGCAGGGCGAGCGCCAGCAGCAGGGTGGCAAGGCGTTTCATCGGGAGTCTCCTTCGGAAGCAGGTGGGGCGCGCAGGCGGCCGAACGGCAACATCCGGCGCAGCGTATTGTCATGGTCGAGCAGGTGGTGTTTCAGCGCGCCGCCGACATGCGCCACCAGCACCAGGATGAGGAACCAGAACAGGTACTCGTGCACGCCGTGCGCGAAATCGCGCAGCGCGTCGTTCTTCTGCGCCAGCGCCGGCAGGTTGAACAGCTTGAACCACTGCAGCGGCTTGCCGGTGACCGAGTTGAACCACCAGCCGCTGAGCGGCAGCAGCACGATCAGCACGTACAGCGCGCCATGCGCGGCATGCGCCGCGAGCTGCTGCCAGCGCGGCGCCGGTTCCTCGGCCGGGCGGCGGTCGGTCCAGCGCCAGGCGATGCGCAGCAGCACCAGCGCCAGCACGGTGAGGCCGATCGACTTGTGCAGGGCCAGCCAGTTGATCTTCTGCATCGGCGAGCTGGCCAGGTCCATCAGCAGGCCGAACAGTCCGTTGCCGAGGATGCCCAGCGCGATGATCCAGTGGAAGAACTTGGCGACCGAACCCCACCGGCGGTCGCTGCTGCGCAGGCTCATGGTGTTTCCTTGCGTGGTGGAACGGTGTGGTCGTCGCGGATTGTCTCCAGTTCCAGCCACACACTGACATTGGCGCCGATCGAGTTGCGGTTGGCGGTGATGCCGAAGTCGTTGCGGTCCAGGCTGGCGGTGGCGGAGAAGCCGGCTACCTCGTGCGATTCATAGAGGGTCCGGGCGGCGCGGTTGAAGGTGAACGCCAACTGCAGCGGGCGGGTGACGCCGTGCAGGCTCAGCTCCCCGTGCAGCACGCCGTGGCGCTCATCCTTGCGCTCCACTCCGGTGCTGCGGAAGTGCGCGTAGCGGTGGTTCGCGCAGTCGAGCAGCGCCGGCTTGCACACGGCCTGGTTCCAGTCGGTGTCGCCCATGTCCAGGCCGGCCAGGTCAATGTCCAGCTCGGTGGCGGCGGTGCTCCAGTCGTCCGGATCGAAACGCAGCCAGCCGCGCGCGATGTGCAGCCGCCCGAACGGCCGCGAATAGCCGTTGTGGCTGATGCTGAAGACGACCTGGCTGTGCACTGTGTCGTAGCGCCAGCCGTCCGCGGCGGCGTGTGCCGACGCCAGCGGCAGCAGGGTTGCCGCGAGACACCACAGCCAGCGGGTTGGGCGCAGTCGGAACATATCGTGAAGTCTGGCCGATCGGCGGCGCAGCTGCCAGCGCTGGCGGCTGAACAATGGGTTTCCGCGGGTGATCCAATGGAAACGGTTGATGGCGGCGCTGTGGGGTGCGCCTTGCCCATTGGAGGCTCCCTTGGTTGTAGCGGCACTCCGGGGCGCGAGTTGCGGAGGCGAACAGCTTTCACCTGCCTTCGGTGGCCGAGTTACTGCTCTCTTGCGTATCCCCTGTAGGGGCGCACTCTGTGCGCGATGCTTTTGTTTCGTTCAGAGCGAAAAGCTGCAGAAGCAACAGCTTTCGTGCGCCGAAAGCGATCGACCGCTCTTGGTTTTGATCACGCCAGGAACACGAGCAAGAGCATCGCGCGCAAGCGCCCTCCTACAAATGCGCGCGGACAGACAGGCTTCGCGCCAATGGCAAATGTTCAGTACGTACGTTGCACCGAATACTCGGCCAAGGTCGCCAAGGCATCGCGATGCGCCGACGTCGGCAACGCGGCGAGAGCCACGCGGGCGGCGCGGGCATGCAGCAGGGCGCGCTCGCGGGTGCGTTCCAGCGCGCCGGAATCGCGGATCGAGGCGATGATGCGGTCCAGCGAGTCGAGCCCGCCGTGCTCGATCGCGTGGCGCAGCGACTGCGCCTGTTCCGGGTTAGCCTTCTCCAGTGCGTAGATCAACGGCAGGGTCGGCTTGCCTTCGGCAAGGTCGTCGCCGATGTTCTTGCCCAGGGTGCCGGCGTCGCTGGTGTAGTCGAGCAGGTCGTCGGCGATCTGGAACGCGTAGCCCAGTTCCATGCCGTAGCGGCGCAGTGCGGCCACTTCGCCATCGGACAGGCCGCCGAGCAGGCCACCCAGTTCGGTGGCGGCGGCGAACAGCACGGCGGTCTTGCGTTCGATCACCGCCAGGTAGGCAGCCTCGCTGACGTCGGCGTTGCCGATGTTGAGCAGCTGCAGCACTTCGCCCTCGGCGATCGTGTTGGTGGTGTCGGCGAGGATGCGCATGATGCGCATGTCGTCCAGTTCCACCATCAACTGGAACGAGCGCGAGTACAGGAAATCGCCGACCAGCACGCTGGCGGCATTGCCCCACAGCGCATTCGCGGTCTTGCGGCCGCGGCGCAGGTCGGACTCGTCGACCACGTCGTCGTGCAACAGGGTGGAGGTGTGGATGAACTCGATGATCGCGGCGAGCTTGACGTGGCGATCGCCGCGGTAGCCGGCGGCGCCGGCGGCCAGCACGTGCAGCATCGGGCGCAGCCGCTTGCCGCCGCCGGCGATGATGTGGTCGGCGATCTGGTTGATCAGCACCACGTCGGAAGACAGCCGCTGGCGGATCAGCGCATCGACCCGCTGCATGTCGGCGGCGGCGAGGTCGCGCACCTGGGCGAAGTCGGCGGGGCGGGTGGCGTCGGCGGTCATCGTGGTCATGGGGGCTTCGGGTGCGTGTGTGTCGCTTCGCGGATTATAGGGCCTGCAGCATTTTGCGCCGCGACATGTCGCCACAGTCGCCGCGCGCGGCACCATCTATAATGCCGGGAATGTCTTTGGCGACGTGCCTCTCCCAGTGAGCAAACTCTCCAGCCTCGAACTGCGCAGCGCACTGACCCTCGCCTGCGTGATCAGCCTGCGCCTGTTCGGGCTGTTCCTGATCATGCCGGTGTTCTCGCTGTACGCGAAGGCGATGCCTGACGCCACCGGTTTCATGATCGGGCTGGCGCTGGGCGTGTACGGCATCGGCCAGGTGCTGCTGCAGATTCCGCTGGGGCTGCTGTCGGACCGGATCGGGCGCAAGCCGGCGATCACCATCGGGCTGGTATTGTTCGCCATCGGCGGCCTGATCGCGGCGATGTCGCACACGCTGGCCGGCATCGCAGTCGGACGCGCGGTGCAGGGCATGGGCGCGGTGGCCGGTGCCGGCATCGCCCTGGCGGCGGATCTCACGGCGGAGGAAAACCGCAGCAAGGCGATGGGCATCATCGGCGTGTCGATCGGGCTGGCGTTCCTGCTGGCGCTGATCCTGGGGCCACCGCTGGAGGCGGTCGCCGGGCTGCCGGGGCTGTTCGGCGCCACCTCGATCCTGGCGCTGGCCTCGCTGGCGCTGCTGTGGCTGATCGTGCCCACGCCGGCGCATGCGCGTGCGCCGGCTGCGGCCGGTCTCGGCCAGGTGCTGGCGATGCTGCGCGACGGCCGCATGCTGGTGCTGAACGGCTCGGTGTTCTTCCTGCACGCGCTGCTCACCGCCAGCTTCGTCGGCCTGCCGCTGCTGCTGGCCGACACGCTGCACCTGCCGGTGAACCGGCACTGGGAGCTGTACCTGCCGGTGATGACGGTGGCCGCGTTCGTGATGGGCGCCACCATGCACCACATGCGTGAAGTGGCGCAAAGCCTGCGCATCGTCACGGTGTGCGTGGTGGTGATCGGGCTGGCGCTGCTCGGCTTCGCGCTGTCCGGCCGCCACTTGGCGGCATTCGGCGTGGCCGCGGCGGTATTTTTCTCCGCCTTCAACCTGCTGGAGGCGGCGCTGCCCAGTCTGGTCTCGCGGCTGGCGCCTGAGCAGCTGCGCGGCGCGGCGATGGGTGCGTATTCGACCAGCCAGTTCATCGGCGCATTCGTGGGCGGCGCGCTCGGCGGCATCGCGCTGGGCCGCCTCGGCCCGAACGGCGTGTTCGTCTGCGCCGCGGCGCTGACCCTGCTGTGGCTGCCGTTGGTGGTCTCCGGCGCGCGCCGGATCACTCGTCGCGCCGCGACGACGCAGGCGCGCCTCGCCTAGGAGCGATGGCGGCCGCCGCTGCCGCGGCGGGGTTTGCAATAGCGGTGAGGCGGCCCAATCATGGGTTGCCGCGACCCGCTGGTCCGCGAGCCGAGAACCGCCCGATGGCCCATGAAATCATTGCGCTGATCGCCGAATACGGCGTGCTGCTGGTGTTCCTCAATGTGCTGCTGACCCAGCTCGGCGCACCGCTGCCGGCGGTGCCGACCATGGTGGTGGCCGGCACGCTGGCGGCAGGCGGGGAGCTGGCGCCGGCGGCGGCGATCGGTGCGGCGGTGGCGGGCGCGGTGCTGGGCGACCTGGCCTGGTTCGCTGCCGGCCGGCGCTACGGTGCCGGGGTGATGCGCCTGCTGTGCCGCATCTCGCTGTCGCCGGATTCGTGTGTGGCGCGCTCCGAGCTGCAGTTCCAGCGCTGGCGCGGCCGGGTGCTGCTGGTCGCCAAGTTCGTGCCGGGGCTGTCGACGGTGTCGTCCTCGCTGGTCGGCGCGATGGGCTTGCGGCTGCCGGTGTTCGTGCTGTTCGACGGGCTGGGTTCGCTGTGGTGGGCTTCCCTGGCGGTCGGGCTCGGCTATCTGTTCGCCGCGCAGGTGGACAGCCTGCTGGCCGCCATCGCCAGCGCCGGCACGCTGGCGATCGAGTTGCTGGCGGTGCTGCTGGTGCTTTACGTGCTGCTGCGTTGGTGGCGTCGCCAGCGCCTGCTGCGCACGCTGCGGATGGCGCGCATCTCGGTGGACGAGCTGTACCGCAAGATCGCCGACGGGCACGCCCCGGTGGTGGTCGACGTACGACCGGCACAGACGCGCCAGCTCGATACGCGGGTGGTGCCTGGCGCTTTGCTCGTCGACGATGGCGGCCTTGAGCAGGTGCTGCGTGGCGTGCCGCTGGACCGCGAGCTGGTGGTCTATTGCAACTGCCCGAACGAGGTCTCCGCGGCGCGGGCGGCGAAGCTGCTGATGGCCCAGGGCTACAGGCGGGTGCGCCCGCTGCAGGGCGGGCTGGAGGCGTGGGACGCCGCCGGCTATGGCGTGGAGCGTCTGCCGGAGGCGGCTGCGGCGACCTCGCCCCCCGACGGCGCGCGGGCCTGAGCCGACCGCCGGGGCCGCCCGCGGCTGGCAGGGGTGCGGGTCGGTGGCCGCTGGATTCGTCGACCGCCGCGGTTATCATAGCCAGCCCGATCCATCACTCCGGGCGCAACCCAACGCAGACTTGCGGCCGGCTCAACGAGGACACTCCCATGGCACGTGGCGTCAACAAAGTCATCCTGGTCGGCAACCTTGGCGCGGACCCCGAAATGCGCCACACCGGCGGCGGTACCGCCATCTGCAGCTTCAACCTGGCCACCACCGAGTCGTGGACCGACAAGCAGAGCGGCGAGAAGCAGGAGCGTACCGAATGGCATCGGGTGAAGATCTTCGGCCGGCTGGCCGAGATCGCCGGCGAATACCTGAAGAAGGGCCGCCAGGTCTATATCGAAGGTTCGCTGCGCACCGACAAGTACACCGACAAGCAAGGCATCGAGCGCTACTCCACCGACATCATCGCCAGCGACATGCAGATGCTTGGTGGCCCCGGCGGTGAAGGCGGCGCCGGCGGCGGCTACCAGCGCGAGCGCCCACAGGGTGGCCAGCGCCAGGGCGGCGGCAGCTACGGTGGTGGCCAGTCGCGCGGCGGCGACTATGGCAACGCGCCGAGCCAGTCCCCGGCGCCGGCTCCGGCCGACAACGGCTTCGCGGACGACGATATTCCGTTCTAGGACATACCTTAGGCCGTCCTTGTACTGATTTCATCCATAAACCCCCGATTCATCGGGGGTTTTTTCGCTCTGCTTCTGCCTCGCACGCCTGGGTCAGGGCGTGCCGGGCGAGGCGGCGGTGACCCGCCACACCGCGTCGCCGACATCGTCCGCGATCAACAGCGCGCCGTCCTTGTCCTGTGCCAGGCCGACCGGTGCGCCGTACAGCTCTGACTCGTCGTCCGAGTAGAAGCCGGTGACGAGCGGCTCGGGGACGCCAGTCGGCTTGCCGTCCACGAACGCGACGTGGACGACGGCGTAGCCGCTCAGCGGCGAGCGGTCCCAGCTGCCGTGCTCGCCGACGAAAGCACCATGTTGATACTTCTCCGGCAGCGCGTTGGTGTCGGAGAACAGCAGCCCGAGCGCTGCGACGTGCGAGCCCAGCGCGTAGTCGGGCTTGATCGCCTTCGCCACCAGGTCGGGCCGCTGCGGCATGACGCGGCTGTCCACGTGCTGGCCGTAGTAGCTGTATGGCCAGCCATAGAAACCACCCGGCTGGACCGAAGTCAGATAGTCGGGCACCAGGTCCGCGCCAATCTCATCGCGCTCATTGACGATCGCCCAGGGCTTGCCCGTGTGCGGCTCGATCTGCACCCCGGTCGGATTGCGCAGACCCGAGGCATAGATCCGGCTGCTGGCACTGGCCACGTCCACCTCGAGCACGACCGCGCGCCGATATTCCTGATCGATGCCGTTCTCGGTGATGTTGCTGTTGGAGCCGACTCCGACATACAGCTTGCTGCCGTCCGGGCTGGCCGCCATCGCCTTGGTCCAGTGGTGGTTGATGGTGGCCGGCAGGTCGGTGAACTCCACGCCGGGCGTGGTGATCTGCGTTTCGCCCGTGACGTAGGGGAACTTCACGATCGCGTCGGTGTTGGCCACGTACAAGGTGTCGCCGATCAGCGCCACGCCGAACGGCGAGTGCAGGTGCTCGATGAAGACGTGCTTCTCCCATTCGCCGCCCGCATTCCCGTCGTGGCGCAGCAGGGTGATCCGGTTGCCGCCCTTGGCGCCCTTGCCCGACAGGTTCTTGACCTTGTTGGCGATCAGCTGCTTCGGCGTGGTCACCGGCTCGGAACCGGGGCCGTTGGATTCCACCACCAGCACGTCGCCGTTGGGAAGGGTGTAGAGCTGGCGCGGGTGCTTGAGTCCGCTGGCGATCTTCTCGATCTTGAGCCCCGGCGCCACCTTGGGCGTCTGGCCCTGCTTCCAGCCAGCGTAGCGGGGGACCTGCATCGGCGGGACCAGGAAGTTGCGGGCGGCGGGCAGCGGCGGAGCGTCGCCCGACTGTTGTGCGGGCTGATACGACGCCTTGCCGCTGCAGCCGGCCAGGAGTAGCGCGGCGGCCAGCGCCAGCAGGCCGTGAAGGACGGGCTTGTTCATGGCTGGACTCCTTCGCGGGCGGAATCGTGTACGGCCATCAGCACTTGGGCGATGGCCAGCAGGAGCACGGTGATTGTCGACAGCCACACGCCGGTGGGCACCACCGCGTAGGCGTCGCGGCTGTGCGCGAAGGCATTGAAGATCGCCACGACGATGGCGAGCAGGTTGAGCCAGAAGTCCAGCTTGTCGGCGCGCTGGGCGAGCTGCCGGGAGGTGATCCAGACCTGGGCGAGGCTGACGAAGCGCGGGATGATCGCGAGCAGTAGGCCGAACACGATCAGCCAGGCGGCGCCCTTGTTCCACAACACACCGGCGGTCCGCACATAGAGGATGTCGAAAATCAGCGCGGCGACGAAGAAGCCGAACGGCAGGGGATTGAGCAGGCCATAGACCGCGTTGGCCAGGACGGAACGATGTGGTGCGGTGTTCACGGGCAGCTCCTTGGCAGGAAGAACACTATGGACAGCGGGGAACGATCCGCGTCGGGGCGAAGGGAGAAGTGGTCGTCAAGCGGAATGGCGTGCCTCCTCCATCCACAACTCCTCTCGCCTCGAAGAGGCGTGGGCAGTTGCAGGAAACCGTGCCGCTACCCGCCATGTTGTGTGCGATTGCGTGACGCGTGCGTGATGCGCGCATGACATGCACTGGTCGTCGCGCTTCATGACACACTGGCGAACATGTGCCCGCGATTTTTCGACTGTCACGCCCTGACCATCGTCGCGGCGTTGTCTTGCCTCGGACTCGCTTCGCCACGGGTCGCCGCGCAGGAGACGGCGGCCGCGCGCGCGAAACCGACGACCTTGCCCGCGGTGCAGGTCACGGCGATCCGCATGGATATTCCTCCGTTCGACCTGCCTGCCGCACTCAGCATGGTGCAGATCGAGCCGGCTGCATCCGGCCAGCCGGGCGTGAATCTTTCCGAGTCGTTGGTCGGCGTGCCGGGCATCCTTGCGCGCGACCGGCAAAACTATGCGCAGGATGCGCAGATCTCGATACGCGGCTTCGGTTCGCGCGCGACGTTCGGCGTGCGCAGCATCCGCCTGTATGTGGACGGCATCCCGGCGACGCTGCCGGATGGACAGGGCCAGGTCTCGCACTTCAATTTCGATTCGGCCGAGCGGGTGGAAATACTGCGCGGTCCGTTCTCGGTGCTGTACGGCAACGCCGCCGGCGGCGTGGTGCAGCTGTGGAGCGCCGAGGGCACGCCGGTGCCGGTGACCACGCTGGGCGTGAACGCCGGCAGCAACGACACGTTTCGCTACAGCGTCGACACGCGCGGCACGGTGGGGCGCGTCGACTACAACGTCGCCGGCTCGCTGTTTCTTTCCGGCGGCTATCGGCGGCACAGCCGGGTGCGCCGCGAATCGGACAACGCCAGGTTCGGGGTGGACCTGGGCGACGGCAAGAAGCTCACCATCGTGGCGAACCGCCTGAACCAGCCGGTGTCGCAGGACCCGCTCGGACTCACCCGGGCGCAAGTCGATGCCGACCCGCGGCAGGTTGCTGCAGTCGCCAACCAGTACAACACCCGCAAGAGCATCCTGCAGAACCAGCTCGGCGCCGTCTACGAACAGCAGCTGGACAGCGACGATCAGTTGCGGGTGATGGGCTATGGTGGCCAGCGCCGCATCCGGCAGTACCAGTCGATTCCGGTGAGTGCCCAGCGGAATCCGCTTTCGGCCGGCGGCGTGGTGGCGCTGGACACTGACTACGGCGGCCTCGACGCGCGCTGGACCCGCAGCGGCCAGCTGGCCGGCCGCGACTACGAGTTCGTGCTGGGTGCGAGCGCCGACGGGCAATGGCAGCATCGCCGTGGCTACGAGAATTTCGTCGGCGGCACGCTGGGGGTGACCGGCGCGCTGCGGCGCAACGAGGACGACAACGTCCACAGCGTCGACGAGTACGCGCAGTGGTACTGGCACTTCGCCAAATCATGGTCGCTGCTGCTCGGCGTGCGGCACGACGACGTGCGCTTCCGCGCACGCGACCACTACGTCACGGCGACCAATCCAAACGACAGCGGCAGCAAGAACTACACGGCCACCACGCCGGTGCTCGGGCTGGGCTTCCGACCCAGCGACAACCTGCGGCTCTACGCCAGCTACGGCAAGGGTTTCGAAACGCCGAGCTTCAACGAACTCGGCTACCGCAGCGATGGCCGGCCCGGCATGGCCTTCGACCTGCGCCCGGCGCGCAGCCGCAACCTGGAGCTGGGCGCCAAGTGGCAGGTCACGCGTGGACTGGCCTTCGACACGGCGCTGTTCCGCGCCGACACGCGCGACGAGCTGGCGGTGGGGACCAACCGGAACGGCCGTTCGACCTACCGCAATGTCGGCGACACGCGGCGCCAGGGCGTCGAGCTTTCCCTGGACGGCCAGTTGGCGGACCACTGGCGGATCAGCGCCGGCTTCACCCACCTGCAGGCGCGCTTCCGCAGCGCGTTCCTCGCCTGCCGCGCCACGCCATGCAGCGCAGCCACCGTGCCGGTGGCGCGCGGTACCCGCATGCCGGGCGTGCCCGAAAACTATGGCTCGCTGCGCATCCGGCACGGCGGCGAACTCGGCTGGCAGGAAGGCCTGGATGTGACCGGCGTCGGCGCGGTCACCGTCAACGACACCGCGACCCAGCAGGCCGCCGGTTATGCCCTGGTGGGCGTGGACGTCGGCTACACGTTCGCCCTGGCGGCGTCCACGCGACTGCAGCTCAGTGCCCGCGTGGACAATCTGGGCGACCGCCGCTACATCGGTTCGGTGATCGTCAACGACAGCAACGGGCGCTACTTCGAACCGGGTCCGGGCCGTACCTGGATGCTGGGGGCGCGGCTGGTTTTCTAGGCGGCTGCGCACCCGGCCGGCCTTGGCGTCGTGTGCACGCGTGGCGCGCCTATCATCGGCACCCTCGCAGCGGGTGGCAGGATCAACGGCATGCACGAATCCGGTTCGACTCCCGGAGTGGCGAGAGAGTTCCTACGCAAAAGTGGACACCGGTGGGTTAGCCGCGTGAGCCTCGAACTCGATGGGAGAACGATAGCCCAAGGCGGAGTGTAAGCGCTTGGTGTTGTAGAAATCGATGTAGTTTCGTACGGCGGCTCGCAACGACGATTCGGTGCTGAACCACTGGCGGTGGTACATGTCCGATTTCATGGACTTGTTCCACGACTCCATGTGCGCGTTGTCGGTCATGCGATGGGGTCGGTTCACGCTCTGCACCAACCCGGCGCTAGCCAGAGCCTGCTTGAAGTCGCCGGCCAGGAACTCGACGCCGCGATCGCTGTGCAACAACGTGCCAGCCGGTGGCTTGCGTTGGCGCAAGGCGGCGGCCAGCGCCCGGCGGGTCAGCCGGGAGGTCCTGTCCGTTCCCAGCGACCACCCCAGCAAACGCCGCGAGTAGCGATCCATGACCGTGGCCAGGTAGCGCCACGTTCCCGACACTTTGAGGTAGGTGACGTCGGTGACCCAGACCTGATCAGGCCGATCCACGGTCAGCTCGTGAATCCGGTTGTCGACGCTGGCGAAGAAGCGATCGACCCCCGGGCAACGTCGATACAGATCCGCCGAACAGCCGCGGATGGCGTGATCGCGCATCAGACGCTCAATCCGTCGCCGCCCGACCGACTCGCCGTCGCGTTGCAGGCCGGCGTGGACGCGCGGACTGCCATAGGTCTGTTCGCCCTCGTTGTGTACCTGGCGAATGCGCTCAAGCAGGCGCACATCTTCCTGCGCCCGCGCGCTGGCCGGGCGATCGCGCCAGGCGTAGTACCCGCTCGGACTGACGCCGTACAGCCGGCACAACCACCTCACCGGGTGCTGATTTTGCTGACGGATGAAGGCGAAGATGTCGGCCTTGGAGCGGAAGTGAACGCGATCGCTTTTTTTAAAAGGTCATGCTCGACCTTCAGCCGCACGTAGGCCTTCTTCACCCGGCGCAGCTCCTTGAGCTCTGCCGCCACTTCTTTGTCGACTGCCACACCCTTGGTCATGATCAAACCCTCGCGCGCCTGTTTGCGACAACGAGACAGCATGAACGGATGGATGTAAAGCGACGCGGCGACGTCACCCACTGCCACGCCGGGCAGCTGGCTCAGACGGACGGCGGTTGCCTTGAACTGATCGGTATAGCGGTAGGTGGTTCGTGGCCCTGGCTTGGGCATCTCGTGGACTCCTGAAAAGTTAGTTCAGGGTGTCCACTAAAGCGTAGGAGCTGTCCCGTCCGCCTTGAACGAATTG
>NZ_AJXW01000016.1 GCF_000264375.1 Rhodanobacter thiooxydans LCS2 | reverse complement strand
TTCAAAGTTGAATCCGCCTCCCGATGTCACAGACATCACACAAACACTGGCAGCAGCGCGTAGGTTGGGGTGAGCACAAGCGAACCCCAACGATGACGATGACCTCGATGTTGGGCATCGCTGCACTCAGCCCAACCTACAAAGCATCGGCCCGCAGGCAGCCGCGCGGTGGAGATGCCGATCCCGGCGCCCAGGCCCAGTTCATCGCCATCACCGAAGTACGAGGAAGCACTGACCATGACCACGAGCGGATCACCTGCACGAAGCGCCGCACGGCCGCTTCATTGGCAGTGGTGATGACCTGGGCGTGGTCGGCGCCGCAATGGCGGAAATACGCGCGAACCGCTAGCGCGCCGCACCCGCCGGCGGTGCGGCCGGTGCGCTGGCCGCCGGAGTGCCGAACGTCGGCGTGCTCTGGTACTTCGCCGGGATGGCCCATTCGGTGGCTGCGTAGAAGATGATCCAGGCGATCACGAACAGGAACAGCACCCATACCCAGGTCGGGATGGCCGAGCGTGCCTCGGCGCGGCGTGGGTCGAACGGGTCGCCGGCGCTGAACGCATCCACCTTCAATTGCAGCTTGCCGCTCTGGGTCGAGCCCGGCTTCAGGCCGGTCACCATGATGCCGGGACCGTTCTGCACGTGGAACGGGATCTCCTCCACGCCCTCGATGCCGTTCTGGTCCTCCGCGCGCACGATCAGGCGATGCGGGCCATCCGCCAGCTGGCGCGTGTCCAGTTCGAGCTGGGTGGGCAATTCGTGATCGATGACCGGCGCCGGGTCGTCGTCGATGTAAACGCGGACGTGCGGGTTGGGCATGGCGGTCTTCCTCAACGATCCCGACGCAGGATGGAATACTTCGGATGATCCGGGCTGGATTCGCCCGGATGCGCCAGGTACCTGAACATCGCGATGAAGCACGCCAGCGTCACCACTCCGACCACCACCGCCACCGCGATGATGCCCCACAGGGGTCCCATCAGCATGTTGTGCATGATTGCCTCCGCCTCACTTGCTGCCGGCACGCAGCGTCGCCACCTCGGCCGCCGTCACCGGCTTACCATGATTGCCCCATGAGGAGCGCTCGTAGTTGGCGATGTTGGCGATGTCCGCGTCGCTCAATTGCGCGGCGAACGGCGGCATCACGCTGGAATACTTCACGCCGTCGATCACGACGCCGCTGGCACCGTGCAGCACGGTACGAAGATGCAGGCCCGGATCGTCACTGGCCACCGCGGCATTGCCCTTGAGCGGCGGGAACGCGCCCGGCACGCCCGCGCCGCTGGCCTGATGGCAGGCCGCGCAATTGGCCTCGAACAGGGCCTGGCCCTTGGCGGCGTCATAGGCATAACCACCCGCAGCCGCCGGGGCCACGGCGGCAGTCGGGGCCGCGGCGGGTGCGGCCTCGGCAGGCGCCACATAACCCGGGATCGGTTGCTGCTTCAGCGACAGCAGGTACGCCACCAGCGCCTTCGCCTGCGGCGTGGGCACCACGTAGCCGTGCGCCGGCGCGAACTTCGCCGGCAGCGGCACCGCCGTCTCGCCCGCAGGCAACTGGTCCACCACGCGGAACAGGAACCTGAAGTTCGGCATGATCGACTGCGGCACCACCGCGCGCGGGTCGTACAGGTGGATGTACTGCCACACGTCGCTGGGCTTCACCTTGCCCACATTGGTGAGGTCGGGGCCGGTACGTTCCGAGCCGAGCAGCTCCGGCGTCTGGTAGCTGAAATCGCCGGGCGCGGAGGGACGGCCGAACACCTTGTCCTCCGTCAGGGGACGCACCTGCTGGGTGTGGCAGTAGCCGCAGCCGTTGCCGGCGAACACCTCGCGGCCCTGCACGTGCAGCGGCGTCAGCGGCTGCACGCCGGGCCCGGGCGCGGTGTGCGACAGGTCGATCGCCGGGATCACCGCGATCAGCATCACGATCAATACGTACAGCGCGAGCGCGCCGCCGAAGATCACCCACATTTTCCGCGTCGGGTTCATGCCGCCGCTCCTTCGGGCTCCATGATCGGCGAGGGCGCGTTGCCCGGCTTGCCCGCAGTCATGCGCCACACGTTCCAGGCGAACACCAGGTGCGACAGGAACATCAGGATGCCGCCCACGCCGCGCCACAGGTAGTACGGCGCCATCTCGGCCACCGACTGGATGAACGGCACGCCGCGCACCCAGTCCAGCCCCTGCAGCGTGCCGCCGATCGACAGCGCGATCACGTAGATCGACATGCCGACCAGCGCCAGCCAGAAATGCGTCGCCACGCCGAGCCGCCCCGGGTTCTTGCCGGTGGCCAGCGGCAGCAGCGCGTAGATGGCGCCCCACACCGCGAAGCTGACGAAGCCGTACATGGTCAGGTGCGAGTGGCCCACGGTGAAACTGGTGAAGTGCCATACCGCCTGCAGCGAACGCAGCGCCTCGACCGTGCCCTGGGTGGAACCGACCAGGTAGCACAGCACGCCAATGAACAGGAACGCCAGCGGGTACGACTCGATGCGGCCGTGGTAGCGCCCACGCATGGTCAGCAGGAAGTTCGCGCTGCCGCCCAGTACCGGCACCAGCATGCCCACGCTGCAGATGATCGCGGTGGTCTGCAGCCACCATGGCAGCGGACTGAACAGGAAGTGGTGCCCGCCCAGCATCGGGTAGAACACCAGGTTGGTCCAGAACGCCAGCACGCCCAGCGCGTAGGAATAGATCGGCCGGTTCAGCACCTTCGGTATCGCGTAGTAGAACAACCCCAGCGCCAGCGGCGTGAACCACATGCCCACCGCGTTGTGCATGAAGTAGCCGGAGATGGCCACCTGACCCAGGCCCTGCTGGTACCACGGCAGGATCGCCACCAGGCAGATCACGCAGGTCCACAGGAAGCCGCCGATGATGTACCAGTTGGACAGGTAGATGTCGTGCGATGCACGCCGCGCGATCGTCGCCAGCAGGTTCCACACCGTGACCAGCAGCGCGGCGAGGAGCACCAGCCGGATCGGCCACGGCCACTCGCGGTATTCGAGGTCGCCCCAGTTGTAACCGAGATCGAGCGCGATGGTGCCGGTCAGCGCGGCAATGTTGAACAGCCACAGGCCGAGCCATGCGAGCCGCGTGCTGTAGAGCCGCGTACCGCAACTGCGCGCGGTGACGTAGAACGCCGTGCCCACCAGGCCGATGCTGGCGAAGCCGTAGAACACGCTGTTGGTATGGATCGGGCGCAGCCGGCCGAACGTCAGGTATTTCTCCGCCCAGAAATCCGGCGCACCGAACTTGAACGCCAGCAGCAGGCCCACCGCGGTACCGAACAGCAGCCAGCACGTGGCGCTGATGGTGTAGGCCTTGAAGACCGCGGCAAGCGCACGATCATCCTGCTCGCTGGTTTGTTCCTGCGTGGCATCACGGTCTGCGATGCCCGCGCCCTGCACGGCTGCTGCCACGATGGCCTTCTCCCGGTGAGGATATGGCACACGTCGCGGGAAACCTGGGCGCGTGTCGAGGTCGCCAGTCATGCGACCTGCATGGCTGGAACCCTTCAAGTCTAGGCATGCAGGCAAACCTCGCCCTGATGCAGATCAATCGCAAAAACCTGCAGGGACAAGAGGAACTCGCGGCTCGGGCACCCGCCGCGAACAGCTCACCGCCCGGCAAACACCACCGCCGGTTGCAGCTTCACCACCGGGCGCACGCTGATCAGCGCGGCCACCACGCTCACCACGACGACGCCCAGCAGCCCCGCCAGCGGGGTGAACCACATCATCCGGAACGGGAAGCCCAGCCGCAGCACAACCTCCCCGGCGAGGCCGCACAGCCCCAGGCCCATGCCGGTGCCCAGCAAGGCGCACATCGCGGCCTGCGCCAGCACCATCGCGGTCAACGTTCCCGACGGCGTGCCCAGCGCCTTGAGCACGGCGTACTGGCTCTGGTGCTCGTAGGTGAACATGTAGAGCATGACGCCGGTAACGCCGAAGCCCATAGTCATCGCCAGCATGAGCATCGCCGCGATGTCGCCGACGTCCTCGGAGTTGACCAGGAACCAGCGCACCGTGTCGGACTTGAAATCCGCCGTAGTGCGCGCGCGCAGGCCCGTGCGCAGCTCGATGCGCCAGGCCACCTCGCGCGGCGAGACGCCCGCCACGGTCCGCGCCATCACGAAGGTCAGCGTATGCGGCTCCACCGGCAGGATGAGCAACGCGTTGGACAGCGTGGTGTAGAGCAGCGGCCGCGGTGGGAAACGCGGCAGGGTCGAGGACTGGCCCAGCACGCGCACCAGGTGCTCGTTGACCAGCAGCTCGTCACCGCTGCGCAACTCGCGCGTCGGCGCATCCAGGTGCGCGCCGTCGTGCGGCCACTGGTCCTGCGGCAGCGCCGGCGTCTCCAGCTTGCCGCTGGTGCCGCCGGCGTCGACGATCACCGCAGCGCGCGCGCGCAGCTCGTCGGGATTCCGTCCGGGCACCACCGGCGCGCCGGCCAGCGATGCATCGTCCACGCCGATCACCTGGAAGGTCTGAAACTGTCCGTTGGGGAAACGCACGTCCGCGTTGCCCAGCGCCAGCGGCACCGCACGGCTGACGCCCTCGACGCTGCGCACCCGGTCCAGCGCGGAGGCCGGCATGTTGATGGTCTGCTCCACCGACTGCACCGCCGGGTCCATCACCCACACGTCGGTGGCGCCGTTCTCGGAAATCAGCGCGAAGCCATTGGTCATGAAGCCGCAGAAATACGAGGCGGCGAAGGTGACCAGGAAGGAGGTGAACGCGATCCCGAACAACAGCCCCACGAACTTCGCGCGATCCGCCGCCAGCATCTTCAGCGCGATGCGGAACATCAGCGCTGTCCGCCCGCCGGCTTGCCCGGCGCGGCGGCCACCTCGATGAAGGCATCCATCTGCTGCCCGAGGTACACCGGCAGCGTGCCGCGCTCGAAGCTGTAGATCACCTGCAGCACGCGGACGTCGGTGCGCTCCGTGCTCAGCCCGGTCAGCGACGTCTTGGGGGTGACATACGGCTCGATGTACTCGAAGCGCAGCGGGATGGACAGGCGGGGATTGCCGCGCACGAACGCACGCGCCTGTGTGCGCGGACGGACGCGCCACGCGTCGTTCTCGTCGATGTCCACGCGCAGGTACATGCGCTTGTCGTCGCCGATCAGCACCAGCGGCTTCGCCACCTCGCCCGCCGGCGCGAACTCGCCCACCCGCACGTTGACCTGCAGGATACGTCCGGCGATGGGGGCATGAGCCACCGCGCGGGCGATATCGACTTCGATCTGCTGCTCGGTCGCCGCAGCCGTCTCCACCGCGGAGGCGGCCGCCTCCATGTCGTCCTTGGCGTTGGTCAGCGCCTCGACGCTGAGGGCGGACTTGTCGAGGCGCTGCAGATTCGTGAGGTAATCCAGCCGGTGCGCGGGCCTCGCCAGCGCCGCCCGGGCCAGCCGGACATCGGCCTTGGCCACGCCCAGGCGCGCCTGCAGGTCGCGGTCGTCGATGCTGAACAGCGGAGCGCCGGCCTCGACCTCGTCGCCCGGTCGCACGTCGATCGCGCTCACCACCCCGGCCACGGCGGTGCCGACCGACACGTTGCCCAGGCCGGTTTCGGTGATGCCGGTGCCGACCACATAGTCCGTAAACGGCACCTGCTCGACCGGCGCGGCCGAGGTCGTCACCACGGTCGAATCGCCGGAGCGGAAGACCACCGCCACCGCGATGATTGCGCCGGCCAGCGCCAGGCCGGCCAGCAGGTAGATCCGCTTCTCGAATGGTGCCATCACGACTGCTCCCCCCGCCGCCCGCCCTCGCTGACGTCGATGATCCGCCCGTCCTCCATGTGCGCCATGCGGTCGGCGTATTCGAAGGTCCGGTTGTCGTGCGTGACCACGATCAGCGCCCGGTCTGACGCGCGGGCCACGCCACGCAGAATGTTCATCATCTCGTGTCCCGTCTTCGCGTCGAGGTTGCTGGTCGGTTCGTCGCACACCACCAGTTTCGGATCGTGCACCAGCGCGCGCCCGATGGCGACGCGCTGCTGCTGTCCGCCGCTGAGCTTGCGCGGCAGCGCATCGGCGCGCGCGCCCAGCCCGACTTCCTCAAGCACGGACCTGGCACGCTGCTCGGCCACCTCCCGCGCCACGCCGGATATCAGCAACGGCACCGACACGTTCTCCACCGCCGTGAGCGCCGGCAGCAGGTTGAAGGCCTGGAAGACGAAGCCGATGCTCTTGCCGCGAAAGTGCGTGCGCTCCGCCTCCGTCATGTGGCCGACGTCACGACCCAGCACCTCACAGCTGCCGCCATCCTGGTCGAGGATCGTGGTGATGATCGAGATCAGCGTGGTCTTGCCACAACCGGACGGCCCCACCAGCATCAGCAATTCCCCGATGCGCACATCGAGATCGACGCCGCGCAGCGCATCCACGCGCTCGTTGCCCGAACCATAGTGCTTGGTCAGGCCGCGGCAGCGCACGGCGGGTTCCTGGTCTGCGCCTGTCATCGATGACCGCTGCCTTCAGGAGTATCAAGGCCGGATTGTAGCCCTCGACCATGAATGCGGAAGGCATGGGCGCTGCGCAAGAAATCTCGCGCAGCCACCAGCGGGCGGCGACTCTCCGGCCTGCGGTCCCTGCGCTGGCGCCGCTGCGCATGGCGCTTGCGGAGGCGGTGCGAGCGTGGAGTCGGGGCGGATACGGCCGACACGTTGATCGACTATGTCCACTTCGACTCAAAGCGGACATCGTCCGGCCCTTTTGGAAGCTTCCCGCCAGACTTTCCGGTCGGCTCGCTGGGTGTAAGCAGCGGGTTACGGCTGCTTCAATTCGGTTAGAGGCCGGCGCCTTGAATTAGGGGGATGCCCTCAGATCCATCGAGCATCATGTCCTTTATGCTCCGGTGACCGAAGACGGGAAGGTGCATTGCGGGGCCAAGAAGGGCGCCGGAAGCGCTGCGCTCGCCCGAAAAGCTCTTGCTGACGACCCCTCGGATGACAGCGCCGTCGCCTCCAAGGATCGGGCTTCCGCTCATTTTCCCTGGAATCTTTGCTTCGAACTCGAAGCATGGCCCCGGAGTGGTCGCGCTTCGCGTCTCTCGGTTGTCGTAATGGACGGTGGTGGTGGTGCCTACAGAGACATACAAGTCTTGTTTGAAGTGGCTCAACACCACGCGGCCGCCTTCGTAGCGGACAGGAATATTCTTCATTTCTGCATAGCCTATGGCGAACACCTTCTCAGACACTTCCATGGGACGCAGAGACAGATTTAGCGGCTGATAAGCTCCGGAGGGATGTGGAGGCAGACGACATACGGCAACATCCGTATCTAGCTCCATCCTGTCCCGTTCGTGGAACAGTGGACTCACCTTCCAGCCACCCCAGTAAGCACACAATTCGAACGGGGCGAATTGAATGGCACCTTGTCCGTGTACGGCGGGGTGGAGCGGCAACAGAACTCCCATCTGGAGGTTTCGATCAAAGCGAAGGGCGCCGTTGTCGTTAGTCACGTTTCCGTAGCCTGAGTCTTCTGGATCCATGAGGACGTGGCCCGCAGTCATCACTAGTCCAGATGCACTGACGACGAAGGCGGTGCCGATAACCCTAAATGCGGGCGAACCAGCAACCAGGGCCACGACAGGCACAATGCTCTGCTTCAGGATCAGGTTAGTGGAACCCATGGTCTGGACGAGTTCCTCCATGGTCCTTCCTCTTGGGTTCTTCGACATCATCTCCATGCGATTGGCAATGGTGAAAAAGTCCGGTTCGCAGCCCGAGTTGGGGTGGAGATCGATCCCGTGGAGATCGGTGATTCCCCACTTCCCTTCGGGCGTTCTTTCCCAAAGCGACTTGAGAACCTTCACCCCAGTCGACTGGTCCATTTCGCCGTTCATGTGCGCAAAACCCCTGTTGTCGCAGTCTATCAAGGACTGAAGTTCAGGATGGGCAAGGTGCCGAACCACGTCGACTTCCTGGAGGACACCGGTGGCCTCTCAAGGGAAGGTAGAAGGCGTGCCCGCTTCTGGCTGCGGATAGTGAACATTCAACACTGCGTTCGGCTCTGCGGATGCCGCACCTGCCCCTCCCCGCGCACCACGAAGCGCTCGATGGTGAGCGCCTCGGCCCCCATCGGACCGTAGGTGTGCAGGCGTGTGGTGGAGATGCCGATCTCGGCGCCGAGGCCGAGTTCGCCGCCGTCGCTGAAGCGGGAGGAGGCGTTGACCATCACCACGGCGGAGCGGATCGCCCGCACGAAGCGTCGCGCGGCGGCTTCATCGGCGGTGGCGATGACTTCGGTGTGGTCGGAGCCGTAGCGGCGGATATGGGCGATCGCTGCGTCGAGGTCATCGACCACGCGCACGGCGAGGATCAGGTCGAGGAATTCGGCGGCGTAGTCGTCGTCGGTCGCCGCGTGCATGGCGGGCACCAGCGCGCGGCTGGCGTCGTCGCCGCGCAGTTCCACGCCGCGTTCGCGCAGCGCCTGCGCCGCGCGGGGCAGGAAGGCGGCGGCGACGTCGCGATGCACCAGCATGGTTTCCAGTGCGTTGCACACGCCGGGACGCGAGGTCTTGCCGTCGATCAGCAGACCCAGCGCCAGCTCGAGATCGGCGGCGCGGTCCACGTACAGGTGGCACACGCCCTTGTAGTGCTTGATCACCGGCACGCGTGCGTGCTCGGTGACGAAGCGGATCAAGCCTTCGCCGCCACGCGGGATGGCCAGGTCGATGAGGTCGCCGAGCTGCAGCAGTTCGACCATCGCCTCGCGGCTCAGGTCGTCGAGCACGGTGACGGCGGCCTCGGGCACGCCATGCGCGCGCAGCGCGGCGTGCAGGGCGGCGGCGATGGCGAGGTTGGAGTGGATCGCCTCGGAACCGCCGCGCAGGATCACCGCGTTGCCGGCCATCAGGCACAGCGCGGCGGCATCGGCGGTGACGTTGGGGCGCGCCTCGTAGATCATCGCAATCACACCGAGCGGGATGCGCACGCGTTCGATCGACAGGCCATTCGGCCGCGTCTCGCGGCGGGTCGTCACGCCGACCGGATCGGGCAATTCGGCCACTTCGCGCAGCGCGCCGGCGATGCCGGCCACGCGTGACTGGTCCAGCCGCAGCCGGTCGAGCATGGCGCCCTGCACACCTTTCGCCGTGGCCTGGCGCATGTCTTCAGCGTTGGCCGCCAGCACCGCAGCGGACTGCGCCTCCAGCGCTGCTGCCATGTCGCGCAACAGCGCGCGCTTGGTCATCGTGTCGAGCCCGGCGACTACCTGCGCCGCGTCGCGGCAGGCCTGTGCCTGTTCCCTGATCGTGCTCATGCGCCGATCTCCTGTCCGGATGCCACCGGACGGTTCATGGTGACGAGGTCGTCGCGATGCACCACCTCGTCGCCGTAGCTGTAGCCGAGCACGCCGTCAATCTCGCGGCTGTGCCGGCCAGCCAGACGGCGCACCTCGGCGGCGCCGTACTGGCTGAGTCCGCGCGCGACGGCGGCGCCGTCCGTGTCGACGACCTCGACCAGGTCGCCGCGGTGGAACTCGCCGTCGGCGCCGACCACGCCGCCCGGCAGCAGCGAGACGCGCCCACCGGCCAGCGCCTTCGCGGCACCCGCGTCGATGCGGATGCGGCCCGGCGCGGCAGGCGCGTGGCGCAGCCAGTACTTGCGCGCCTGCAGGCGTGTGGACGCCGCGGCGATCAAAGTACCGTGCAGCTGCCCGCGCTGCAGCGCCTGCACGGTGGCCGCCGCGCGCCCGCCGAACAAGGCGGTGGGGATGCCGGCGGCAGCCGCCTTCGCCGCCGCCTGCAGCTTGGTGCGCATGCCGCCGGTGCCGGCGGCGCTGCCGCTGTCGCCGGCCATCGCCACGATCTCGGGAGTCAGCGCCGCCACCTGCGCGATCGGCACGCCCGCGGGATTGCGTCGCGGGTCGGCGCTGTATAGCGCATCGACGTCGGAGGCGATCAACAGCAGGTCGGCATCGACCAGCGCGGCAACGATGGCGGCGAGGTTGTCGTTGTCGCCGAGTTTCAATTCGTCCACCGAGACGGTGTCGTTCTCGTTGACCACCGGCAGCACGCCGAGCTGCAGCAGCTCGCGCAGGGTGGCGCGTGCGTTGAGGTAGCGGCGGCGGTTGCGCAGGTCGTCGTGGGTCAGCAGCACCTGCGCCACCGGCCGCGCGGACAACGACTGCCACAACGCGACCATCGGTGCCTGACCCAGCGCGGCCAGCGCCTGCCGCGCGGCGAGCCCGCCGCCGCCGGACGCGTGCTGACGCAGCAGCGCGCGCCCCGCCGCCACCGCGCCAGACGACACCAGCACGACCTGGCGGCCGTCGGCATGGCTGGCATCCACGAAGGCAGCCAGGGCTGCCGCATGACGCGGCGTGAGGCCGCCGCCGTCGGCGGCGAGCAGGTTGCTGCCCACTTTCAGTACGGCGCGGCGCCATGGCGGCAACGCGTGGCTGGGCAGTTCGGTGCGCGCGCTGGTCGTGTCGGTCACCGTCATGCCCATGCTCCCAATCAGTCGTCAAGTGCGCGCAAACGCGCGTGCAGTTCATCCAGCCGCAGGTCGTTGCCGGCGCCCGGCGACACGCGCGCGGCGAGGCTGCGTTCCGGCGTACGTCCCTGCCCGGCGGATGCCGCGGCCTCCGCGGCGGCGCGATAGGCGTCGCGGAACGGCACGCCGGCGGCGGCCTGCTCGATCGCCACGTCAGTGGCGTACATCGCCGGCTCGATCGCGGCGCGCATCGCGTCTTCGTTCCACCCGAAACGTGCCAGCAAGTCGGGCACCAGTTCCAGCGCCATCAGGCCATGGCGCACGCCATGGAAGATCGAGCCCTTGGAGAACTGCAGGTCGCGCTGGTAGCCGGAAGGCAGCGACAGCAACTGCTCGATCTCGGTACGCGCGGCGGCCACGCTGGCATAGCTGGCGCGCAGCAGTTCGATCACGTCGGGGTTGCGCTTGTTCGGCATGATCGAGCTGCCGGTGGTGTACTCGGCCGGCAGCTTGACGAAGTTGAACTCGGCGGTGGTGAACAGCGACAGGTCCCAGGCCAGCCGGCGCAGATCGAGCAGCGCGCCGCCGATCGCCTCCAGCACGGCCATCTCGAACTTGCCGCGCGACAGCTGCGCGTAGATCGGGCTGAGCTGCATGCGTGCGAAGCCGAGTGCCTGCGTGGTGTGTTCGCGGTCCAGCTTCAGGTTCACGCCGTAGCCGGCGGCCGTGCCGAGCGGGTTGGCGTCGATCAGCGCCATCGTCTGGCGGGCGCGCAACGCGTTGTCGATGAAGCCTTCGGCGAAGCCGGCGAACCACATTGCAGTAGACGACACCACCGCGCGCTGCAGATGGGTGTAGCCCGGCAGCGGCACGGCTGGCTGCGCGGCGCGGTCGAGGCAGATCTGGGCGATGGCGCGGCAATGCGTTTCCAGCGCGCCCAGTTTGTCCTTCAGCCACAAGCGCGTGGCCACCAGGATCTGGTCGTTGCGGCTGCGCCCGGTGTGCACGCGGCGGCCGGCGTCGCCGAGGCGTTCGGTGAGGCGCGCCTCGATCGCCGAATGGCCATCCTCGTGGCGCTCGTCCAGCACGAACGCGCCGCTGGCGAAATCGTCGGCCAGCGCATCCAGCTCGCGCTTCAGCGCGGCCACTTCGTCGGCGTCGACCACGCCGATGTTGGCCAGTCCTTCCACGTGCGCCTTGCTGGCGGTGATGTCGTGCAGGAAGAACTCGCGGTCCAGCAGCACGTCGTCGCCGGCGAGGAACTGCATGATCTTCGCGTCGATCTTGATGTTGGATTTTTGCCAGAGGGGTTGGGTCATGGTGGTGTCCTGGTTCTTTCATGTAGGAGCCCGCTGGCGGGCGATGCTTTTTATTGGAACGCTCTGGAACAAGAGCATCGCCCGCCAGCGGGCTCCTACAACGGCAGCGGGATGGCGGTGTATTCGTCCACGCCGATCGCGCGGTTGATGTTCTGCATGGCCTGCGTCGCCGCGCCTTTCAACAGATTGTCCAGGGTGGCCACGACCACCACCCGCTTGCCGTTGGCCGAGACGGCAAAGCCGCCAATCTCGGCATAGTGCTTGTGCGCAACGCGACTAACCCACGGTGCCTCGTCGGTCACGCTGACCAGGTTCTCGCCATCGTAGGCCGCATGGAAACGCTGCAGCACGTCCTCGCGTTTCAGCGGGCGGGTGAGGTACAGGTTGGTGGTGACGGTGAGGCCGCGGAAGTGCGGCGCCACGTGCGGCATGAACTCCACCGGGATGCCGAGCCGGAAGCTGGCCTCCTTCTCGTGCATGTGGCCGGTGAGCGCGTACGGCATCAGGTTGTCGCGCAGCTTTTCCGGATCGTTCTTGTCCGACGGCGTGGTGCCGGCGCCGGAATAGCCGGATACGCCGAAGCACACCGGCGGCGCGGCCAGCAGGTCCTTCAGCGGTGCGATGGAGAGTTCCATCGCGGTGGCGTAGCAGCCGGGGTTGCTGATCCTTTTTTCGCCGCGCCACTGCCCGCGGGTGAGTTCGGGCAGGCCGTAGTACCACGACGGATCGAAACGGTAGTCAGCGGAAAGATCGAGGATCAGCGTGTCCGGTTTCGCCGCGTCGATCGCCGCCACGTACGGCGCCGCCTTGTCGTTCGGCAGCGCCAGGATCACCACGTCGGCGCGCTGGGCGGCCACAGCCTCGGAATCAAGGTTCTCGTAGCGCAGTTCGCCGGCGAAACCGTCGACATGGTCGGCCACGCGCTGGCCATCCAGTTCACGCGAGGAGACGAAAGCCAGCTCCAGCGCAGAATGCGCCGCGATCAGGCGGATCAGCTCCATGCCGGTATGGCCGCGCGCGCCGACGATGCCGATGGTTTTCATGTCGTGTGTCACCGATTCACTCCTGCAATTTTTCTACTCCTCCCCCTGCAAAGCAGGGGGAGGTTGGAGGGGGTGAGGCTTTTTATCTTCCGCCAAGATCAAGAGCGACCCCACACCCAAAGGACTCCCTTCGGTCGCCCAACCCTCCCCTGCTTCGCAGAGGAGGGAGTTGATGCTTTTCACCCCACCAACGTCGGCTGGCGTTGTGCGCAATGCGCCACACAGCCGGCGATGGTGTCGAAATTGCCGTCCAGGCCGTACCAGAACACCTTCCAGCGCGGCTGCTTGAGGCAGCCGTCGGACTCGGCGTAGTAGAAGATGTTGACCTGGTTGTGGTGGCGCGAGCGCCAGAACAGCCGCGGGTTCTCCTCGCGCATTACTTGCCACACGGCGCGGCCCAGGCCTTCGCCCTGCGCGTCGTCGAGCACGGCGAACTTGTCCAGGTACGGCAGGTCGCCTTCCATGGTGAGGATCATCGCGGCACGGTAGTTCTCGCTGACGTAGATGCGGTACGGCCGGGTGCGCTCGAAGTAGTCCGCCACCAGCGCGCGGCCGAAGCTGGATTCGATCAGCGTGCGCATGCGCGCGAGATCCACGCCCTGCCACGAGTCGAAGTGCAGCACCTTCTCGCCACGCCGCACCAGCGTGCCCGAACCCTTGTGGGTGAACAATTCCTTGGCCAGTTCGGACGGCCGGGTGATCGACACCGACGAGGTCAGCGGCAGGTCGGCCAGCAGGTCGGCGATCTGCTCGATCTTCAGGCGCATGCCGCCGTTGATCCACGGCTGCGCCATCAGGTGCTCGAACTCGGTGCTGAGGTTGATCGAGTCGATCACCTTGCCGTCGCCGTCGAGCAGGCCGCCGGTGCCGGTGAGGAACACGATCTTGTACGGCTGCAGCACGCGCACCAGTTCGTTGGCGGCGACGTCGGCGTTGACGTTGAGGATCTGCCCTTCGTCGGTTTCGCCGAGGCTGGCGATCACCGGGATCGAGTTCGCGCGCAGGCTGGCTTCGATCGGCGCCAGGTTGATGCTCTGCACCTTGCCGACCAGCCCCAGGGCGTCGCGGTCGAGGTAGCTGGCCATGAATACGCCCGACGGCACCGCGGTGGCGCGGGTATCCATCGACTGCAGTGCTTCGACCAGTTTCAGGTTCTGCTGCATGAACACGCGACGCACGATACCCAGTGCCTTCGGCGAGGTCACGCGCAGGCCGCCCACGGTCTGTTTCTCGATGCCGGCGGCGGCCAGCTCCTCATCGAGCTGCGGGCCGGCGCCGTGCAGCACGATCGGGGTCAACCCCACCTGCTGCAGGAAGGTGAGCGACGAGGCGAGGTCGGTCAGCTCGTCGCGCAGCACCGCGCCGCCGACCTTGACCACGGCGAAGCGCTTGGCGTCGACTTCGGAAAAGCGCTTCAGGTACTGCTGGATTTCCTTCGCACTGCCCATGCTCGAGAGCAGGCGCACGATGGTCTTGCGGGTGTTGTGCTTAGCCGTGTCCATTGTTGATGATCCGGAAAATCGTTTGTGCGTAATGCTGCAGCTGCTCCAGCGCGACCCACTCGTCGGCGCTGTGCGCCTGGGCGATGTCGCCGGGGCCGTAGACGAAGGCGGTGCAGCCTGCGGCGGAGAACAGCGCGGCCTCGGTCCAGAAATCCACCGCATTGCCGATCGGAATGCCCAACCCGTCGGCGAGGTCGCGTGCCGCCAGTCGATGTTCCTCCGCACGCGCGGTGTCGCCGGCCGGCAAGGTGGCACCACGGAAAGTCTCGGTGAATTCCACCGGCTGTGGTTCCACCAGATTGCGGAAACGGATCAGCAGGTGGTCCGGATTCATCGTGGGCAAGGCGCGAAAACCGAAGCGCACTTCCGCCGTCGGCGCGATCATGTTCGCCTTGATGCCGCCTTCGATGCGGCCGATATTGAAGCGCAGGCCGGTCAGGCCGCCGAAGCGCTCGTGCGCCTGCCCCGCGACGAAGTCCAGCGCCGCATCGCCCCAGCGCACCGCCTGATGCAAGGCGCTGTCACCGGGCTTCTGCTCGCCCGAGGCATGCCCGGCCTGGCCGGCGAAACGCATCAGCACCGACTGGATGCCGCGATGGGCCAGCACTGCTTCGCCCCTGGTGGGCTCGGCCACGATCACCGCTTGATAGCCCCTCTCCCGCCGGCGACCCTGAGGGAGTCCCCTTGCGGGTGAGAGGGGTTGGGGTGAGGGTGCGCTCGAAGCCGGATCTCCCGCTTCGCCCGTACCCTTTCCCCGGCCCTCTCCCGGAGGCGACCCTGAGGGAGTCCCCTTGCGGGTGAGAGGGGGCAAAACGCGCAGGAAGCCGGCGATACAGCGCGCATCGTTGGCCTCTTCGTCGGTGGTGAACAGCAGCGCCAGCGGGCCATCGCTGGCCTTCGCCACCGCCAGCAGCGCGGCCGCCGCGCCCTTGATGTCGCAAGCGCCGAGGCCGATCGCGCGATCGTCGGTGACCCGCAGCACATGCGGGTCGGCCGTCCATGCCGGCGAATCCGGCACCGTGTCCAGGTGCACGTTGAACAGCAACTTCGGCTCGCCGCGCACCGCATGCAAGGCCACTGCACCGGCACCGAAGTCGGTCACCGTCACCGTGAAACCAGGCAACTGCGCGCGCAGGTAGTCGAAGATGCCGCCGGTGTCGATCGCGCGCGGCGGGTTGCGCGTGTCGAAGCCGACCAGCGCCTTCAGGTGTTCCAGAGTGGAGGTAAGTAGCGGATTCATGTCCTGCCTGGCGTCCTCATGTAGACGTCCGGATCGAGTTTTTCCATCAATGATTCCGGCCGCGCCGGTGCGGCGAAACCGAAGCTGGCATACAGCCCATGCGCGTCGCGGGTAGCCAGGCTGAGACGGCGCAGGCCCTGCAACTGCGGATGCGCCATCACCTCCGCCATCAGCGCCTTGGAATGGCCTTGCCCGCGACAGTCCGGCAACACGAACACGTCCGCGAGATAACCGAAGGTGGCGCCGTCGGTGACCACGCGTGCGAACGCCACCTGGCGTCCGTCCAGGTAACCGCCGAAGCACAGCGAACCTTCGATCGCCCGTTCCACCGTCGCGCGCGGAATGCCGCGGCTCCAATAGGCCTCGGTGGAGAGGAAACGATGGATCAGCCCGATGTCGAGGCTGTCCTTGTCCGTGTTGACCCGCAGGACACCCATATGCTCAGCCCTTGCCCGCCGCCCGATTGACCTCGGCCCACAGCGTGCTGCTCATGCCGAACAGCTTGATGAAGCCTTCGGCCTCCGCCACGCCCCAGTCGGCCGACTGCGCATAGGTGGCGCCCTTGGCGTTGAGGATGTGCTTCGACTCCACAGCCACCGCACCCACGCTGCCGCCACTCGTCTCCAGCGTCACGGTGCCGTTGACGGTGGACTGGCTGGAGGCCAGGAACGCTTCCAGGTCGGTCTTCAGCGGATCGTGGAAGAAGCCCTCGTAGACCAGCTCCACCCACTTGCGGGCCACCTCCGGCTTGAAGCGGTTCTGCTGCTTGCTGAGCACCGCCTCTTCCAGCGCGCGATGCGCGGCAAGCAGCACCGTGAGGCCAGGCGCTTCGAAGATGATGCGGCCCTTCAGGCCGATGGTGGTGTCGCCGGTGTAGAGGCCGCGGCCCACGCCATAGGCGGCGAACAGGCCGTTCAACTTCGCCAGCATCTTGTGGCCGGCGAGCTTTTCTCCGTCCAGCGCCACCGCCTCGCCATTGACGAAGCCGATCTTCACCTGCAGCGGCTTGGACGGCCATTCGGCGCGCGGCTTGCACCAGCCCACCGCACCGGCGCCGGGCGCCTGCCACTTGTCGATCTCGCCGCCGGACATGGTCAGGCCGAGCAGGTTCTCGTTGATGGTGTAGGCCTGCTGCTTGGCGCGCACGCCGAAGCCGCGCTCTTCCAGGAACTTCTGTTCGTAGGCGCGCGTCTGCGTGTGTTCCTTCTGGATCTCGCGGATCGGCGCCACGATCTGGTAGTCGCCCAGCGCCTTCACCGCCAGGTCGAAACGTACCTGGTCGTTGCCCATGCCGGTGCAGCCGTGCGCGATCGCCTTCGTGCCCAGTTCGGCGGCGCGCTTCAGCGCGGCTTCGACGATCAGGTAACGGTCGGATACCAGCAGCGGGTACTGGCCCTGGTAGCCCTCGCCCGCCCACACGAACGGCTTGACGAAACCGTTCCAGATGGCCGGGCCGCCGTCCACGGTGACGTGGCTGGCCACGCCCAGTTCCTTCGCGCGGCTCTCGATGAAGGCGCGCTCCTCGGCATCCACGCCGCCGGTGTCGGCGAACACCGTATGCACGGCCCAGCCGCGCTCCTGCAGATAAGGCACGCAGAAGCTGGTGTCGAGGCCGCCGGAGAAGGCGAGGACGATGTCTTTGCTCATGGCTTGCAGATCCTGAAAAGAAAAACGGTCAGATGGATGCGACAACGATGCGCGGTTCGCAGCGCACCGGGAAATTCACGGAGTTGGCGATGAAGCAGGCGTGGTGGGCGGTTTCGTGCGCCGCCTCGGCCCTGGCCGGATCGCTGGCGGCGCTGATCGTCACCACCGGATGCAGCACCACTTCGGCGAAGCGGCCGCCGTCGCCTTCGGTGACCATCGTGCCTTCGGCGGCGTCGGTGTAGGCCGTCACCACCACGCCGGCCACGGTGGCCATGTGCAGGTAGGACAGCATGTGGCAAGCCGACAACGCGGCTACCAGCATGTCCTCGGGGTTGTGCCTGGCGGCGTCGCCGCGGAACGTCGGATCGGACGAGCCGGCCAGCTCGGGCTTCCCCGCAACGCGGATCACATGGTCGCGGCTGTAGTTGCGATAGCCGTCCGTGCCCGTGCCGAGGTTGCCGGTCCACTCCACGTCGACGAGGTAACGATGCGGGTGGTTCATGCCTTCGACTCCTCCTGCAGGGCCATCAACGCAGCCAGTTCCGCGTCGCCATCGCCGTCGCGCTCGCGCAGGCCGGCGATCACGCCTGCGCGATTACGCGCGGGGTGGTTCTGGTTGAGCTTGAACTTGCCCTCGATGCGCTCGATTGCGACTTCGAGGCCGACGATCGCATGCAGCGACTTCTCGATGTGGTCTTCCGGCGCATCGGTGATCTTCCACGGCTGCGGCTGGCCCGCTTCGTGGCGATTGGTCAGGGTTTCCAGCAGGCGACGCAACCAGCCGGCATCGTCGATCACGCGCAGGCGGCCATGCACATGCACCACCGCATAGTTCCAGGTCGGCACCTCGCGATGCGTCTCCTGCTTGGTCGGATACCAGTTCGGGCTGATGTAGCCGTCCGGGCCCTGGAATATCAGCAGCACCTCGGCGCCGTCCAGTCGCGCCAGCTCGTTGCCGCGGGCGACATGGCCATGCAGCAGGCCGCCGACCAGCTCGAACGGCAGATGATTGGCGACCATGCCGTCGGCCGTGTTCGCCACCATGGTGGCGAACGGACAGGCACGAATCAGCTCGTGCAGAACCTCGACGCGTGTTTCAGCGAAATGCTTCGGCGTATACATGAAAGCTCCGGCGGCAATCGAATCCCTATTCCCCGCTACGCCAGCAGCGACGCCATCACCGCCTTCTGCACGTGCAGGCGGTTCTCGGCCTCGTCGATGGCAATGCAGTACGGCGCGTCCATCACCGCATCGGTGGCCTTGACGTTGCGGCGCAGCGGCAGGCAGTGGCTGAACAGGCCGTGGTTAGTCAGCGTCATCTTCGCCTCGTCCACGATGAAATGCTTGTGCGCCTCGCGGATCGGCTTCTCCTGCTCCCAGCGGCCGAAGAACGGCAGCGCGCCCCAGCTCTTGGCGTAGACCACGTCAGCGCCGGCGTAGGCTTCCTCGATGTCGTGGCTGACCTTCAGCGAGCCGCCGTTCTGCTCGGCGTTCAGACGGCCAAACGCCATGTAGCGCTCGTCCAGTACGTAGTCCGGGGTGGGGCACAGCAGGGTCACGTCCATGCCCATCTTGGTGGCGATCAGCAGCGCCGAGTTCGCCACCGCGGTGTTCAGCGGCTTCGGATGGTAGGTCCAGGTGAGCACATACTTCTTCCTGGTGAGGTCGCCCAGGTGCTCCTTCAGCGCCAGCGCGTGGGCAAGCTCCTGGCAGGGATGGGTGATCGTCTCCATGTTGATCACCGGCACCGTGGCGTACTGTGCGAAGGCCTTGATCACCTTGTCCTGGCGATCGACCGCCCAGTCCTGGAATTTCGGGAACGCGCGCACCGCGATCAGGTCGACGTAACGGCTGAGCACGCGCGCCACCTCGGCAATGTGCTCCTCGGTGTCGCCGTCCATCACAGTGCCTACCTCGAACTCGATGGGCCACGCGTCCTTGCCCGGCGCCAGCACGATGGCGTGGCCGCCAAGCTGGAACGCGCCCAGTTCGAAGCTGGTGCGGGTGCGCATCGACGGGTTGAAGAACAGCAGCGCGATCGATTTGCCGGCCAGTTGCCCGCCGCGCATTTCCCGCTTGAACGCGGCGGCCTGCTCCAGCAGCGCGTCGATCTCGGCGCGGCTGTAATCCTGGGTGGTGATGAAATGTCGTGGTGCCATGGTTAACTCCATCCAAAAACAAAAAAACCCGGCGCAAGAGCCGGGTTTATCGTCGATGCACATGAAACGCGTGCGACTGCCTACCCGGCCAAATGTCCGTCCAGCGGTCGGCGCGCACGCGACGTCATGCCAGCGGCCGCGCGGGCGCTGGTCAGTACGGTGGCGGTATAGACGGCTGTGGACACGCGGAATCCAGATGGCGAGCGCGCATCATGGCGGCAATTTCGCTGCCATGCAACAAAAAAATCGATGCCCCTGAACGACAGCGCCGCCAACGGGCGGCGGCGCTGCTGCTGGCAGGCAAAAAGCGCATCAGTCGGCAGGATCGACCCGCACACGCACGCGCAGGCGCTCGCCAGGGTCGTAGCTCAGACGCCTTACATACACCTCACCGCGATAACGGTATTCCACGTCGTAACCGATGATCCGGCGCTGCTCGCTGATCGAGCTGACCTCGCGACATTGGGTCTGGGTGGTTTCGTACTCGCCACCCCGGCTGGACACTCGGTTGCCCACCGCACCGCCGGCCACGGCGCCGGCGACGGTAGCCGCCTTGCGCCCGTCGCCCTTGCCCACGGTGTTGCCCAGCACGCCGCCGATCACCGCACCCAGCACCGTGCCGGCCGTGTTGTTGCCGCCTTCGCGGCGAACCACCGGCTGCTCGTAGCATTCCTGGCGCGGCACTTCGGTGCGGGTGACGCCCTGCACCGGATCGGCCCGCAGCACGTCGGCCCAACCATAGTGGGCATTGTCGTCAGCATTGGCGTAACGCCCATCCTGGGCGTAGGCACCGGTAGCCATCACGGCGAGTACCAGAGCGGAAAGCCATGGTTTGGTCATGGTGACCTCCAAAATTCGGAAACTGCGGGTGCACTTGCACCCGTACTGGCGGCATTCCAGCAAATTCACGCTGAATACACCCTTAGAACCCATCTCCCGGGCGCTTGCGCGACTCGGCCGCTTACACCTTGTTAAGATGCCGGGCTGGCCGCGCTGCCGCCGGCCGGCCCCTCGTTGCGGATCCCACCGATGCCGATTTCGCTCTACAACAGCCTGACCCGCCGCACCGAACCGTTCGCCCCGCTCGATCCCGAGCGCGTGACGATGTATCTGTGCGGCCCCACCGTCTACAACTACGTGCATATCGGCAATGCGCGCGGGCCGGTGGTGTTCGACGTGCTGGTGCGCCTGCTGCGCCGGCACTACCCGCGGGTGCTGTACGCCCGCAACATCACCGACGTCGACGACAAGATCAACGCCGCCGCGCAGCAGCAGGGCGTGCCGATCGGTGCGATCACCGGCCGCTTCGCGCAGGCGTACCGTGAGGACATGGCCGGGCTCGGCGTGGCGCCGCCGGACGTCGAGCCGTGCGCCACCACCCATATCGGCCCGATCATCGCGATGATCGAAAACTTGCTGGACAACGGCTACGCCTATGCCGCCGAAGGCCACGTGCTGTTCGACGTCGGCTCGTTCCCGGCCTACGGCGAACTGTCCGGCCGCGACCCTGAGGAACTGATCGCCGGCGCCCGTGTCGAGGTGGCCCCGTACAAGCGCAACGCCGGCGATTTCGTGCTGTGGAAACCGTCCACGCCCGAACTGCCCGGCTGGGACAGTCCGTGGGGTCGCGGCCGCCCGGGCTGGCACATCGAATGCTCGGCGATGAGCGCGGCGCACCTGGGCGACACCATCGACATCCACGCCGGCGGCGTCGACCTGCTGTTCCCGCATCACGAGAACGAAATCGCCCAGTCCACCTGCGCGCACGGCGGCAAGGTGTTCGCACGCTGGTGGATGCACAACGGCATGCTCACCTTCGGCGGCCGCAAGATGTCCAAGTCGCTGGGCAACGTGCTGCTGGTGCACGAGTTGCTGCAGCTGCATCCGCCCGAGGCGCTGCGCCTGCGCCTGCTCAGCGGGCACTACCGGCAGCCGCTGGACTGGTCCGAGGCGGCCATCGCCCAGGCGACCGGCACGCTGGACGGCTGGTATCGCGTGCTGCGCGACCTGGCCTCGGTCGAACTGCCGCCCGGCGAACTGCCGGTACCGGAACGCATCGAGGCAGCTCTGTGTGACGACCTCAACACGCCGCAGGCACTGGCCGAGCTGTCCGTGCTGGCCGATGCCGCGCGCCAGTCCGGCAGCGCCGAGGCGAAAGCCGCCCTGCTCGGCGGCGGCGCCCTGCTCGGCCTGCTGCAACAGGATGCGGAAACCTGGTTCAGGCGCGGCGAGAGCACGGTCGACGCGACGCACATCGAGGATCTGCTGCAACAGCGCCAGGCCGCCCGCGCCGCCCGCGATTTCGCGCGCGCCGACGCGATCCGCGACGAACTGGCGGCCATGAACGTCGCGATCGAGGACAGTGCGCAAGGCACACGCTGGAGCATCGCCAAGCCATGACGCACCTGCGGGAGGCGCCCTGTGTGCGATGCTCTGATGTTGAACGGAGCCAAGAGCATCGC
>NZ_AJXW01000015.1 GCF_000264375.1 Rhodanobacter thiooxydans LCS2 | reverse complement strand
GCACAGGGTGCGCTCCTACACATTTCATTTCCCGCCCCGCTCCGCGCGATAATGGACGCATGAACGCCATTGCCACCACCAGCGCCGAGCAGGCGCAGCAGGAGATCGCCGAGGAATTCGCCTTCCTCGGTGACTGGACCGAACGCTACCAGTACCTGATCGATCTCGGCCGGCAGCTGCCGCCGCTCCTGGACGAATACAAGACCGAGGCGTACCGCGTGCACGGCTGCCAGTCGATGGTGTGGCTGGTGCCCAGCGGCAACGCGTCGAAGATGCACTTCGAGGCGATCAGCGATTCGGCGATCGTGTCCGGCCTGATCGCCCTGGTGCTGCGCGTCTATTCCGACCGCCCCGCGGCGGAGATTCTCGCCACCGAGCCGGCCTTCATCGGTACGATCGGCCTGGCCAAGCACCTCTCGCCGACCCGCTCGAATGGTCTGGCCGCGATGCTGGCCAAGCTGAAGGGCTATGCCGCCGGGGCCGGCGGGGGCTGATCGCACGGAGCGGAGACGCCACGCGCTTTCCGCCCTCTTCGCCGTTGCCTGCAACCCGCAGCGCTGCTCGCCGCACACCGCACGGCGTGTCAGTCAATGCAGTGTTGACACACTCGTGAAAATGAGAATAATTCGCAACATCTTGCTGGCCGCTCCCGGGCGACAACGATGAAAGCGCTCCATCCGTTCGCCGCAGTCTGAGCCAGCCAGCGCCACGCCGGCCCGGCGCCATCCCTTGTGTGCTCATCGCGCCCCCGCGAGGGACGCGCGTGGCTCATTGCTGCCCAGGATTCCTCCATGCGCCTGCTGCCTCTCTCCCTCGCCCTGCTCGCCATCCTGGGTTCGCCCCGGGCCTTTGCCGACGCTTCCGCCGACCAGGCCAAACTGCTGCCCGGCGTCAACGTGCAGGCCACCCGTCCCGGCGATTACCGCGTGCCGGACGCCACCAGCGCCACCAGGATCGACGCCGCCCTGCGCGACGTGCCGCAGACGGTGAACGTCGTGCCGGCCAGCGTGCTGCGCGACCAGCACGCCACCTCGATCCAGGACGCGCTGAAGAACGTGCCGGGCGTCGGCTTCTCGACCGGTGACGGCCAGCGCGACCAGGTTTCCATCCGCGGCTTCACCGCGATCGCGGACCAGTTTGTCGACGGCCTGCGCGACGACGCGCTGTACTTCCGCGACCTCTCCAACATCGAGCGCATCGAGGTGCTGAAGGGGCCGGCGTCGGTGCTGTACGGGCGCGGCTCGTCGGGCGGCCTGATCAATCGCATCACCCGGCAGCCGGGCACCGATGGCGGCCAGCTCGCACTCAGCTACGGCAGCTGGGCCGATCGCCGCGGCGAGCTGGACGTCGGCCGGCGCTTCGGCGACGCCGGCAATGCGTGGCGCCTCACCGGCGCGGTCGAGGATGCCAACGGCTATCGCGACCAGCAGTTCCTAAAGCGCCGCGCCGTGGCCCCCTCGGTGCTGCTGCATCCCGGCAGCAACACCACGCTGTTGCTGCAGGCCGATTACCTGAAGGACCGCCGCGTCACCGATTTCGGCATTCCGGCCTGGCACGGGCGCCCGGTCGACGTGCCGAGGGAGACCTATTACGGCGCGGCCAATGCGCGCGACGTCGACACCAGCGAGTCGACCGTGACCTCGACCACCGCGACCCTGACCCACGCCTTCAGCGACGACCTGACGCTGCGCAACGCCACGCGCTGGTACGACTACAAGCTCGACCGCAACAACACGCTGCCAGGCAGCGTCAACGAAAACGCGCGAACCGTTTCGCTCAACCGCTCCAACGTCGACCGGCACGAGCACGGCTGGTTCAACCAGACCGAACTCAGCCAACGCCTGGCCGGCGACACGCTCAGCCATGACCTGCTCTACGGCCTGGAGCTGGGGCGCCAGAATAAGGCCCAGCTCAATCGCAGCGCCAGTGGCGTGGCCGTGGTCGACGTGTTCCATCCCGTGCTGCCGGTCCTGCCGCTGCAGGTGTCCCGCGCGCCAGCCGCCGACAACCTAGGCATCTTCGACACCAGCGCCGTCTACCTGCAGGATCTGCTGAGCCTGGGCTCGCAGTGGAAAGCCCTGCTGGGCGTGCGCTACGACCGCTTCCGCCAGAGGACGGAAAACCACCTGCCGGGCCAGCGGAACCTCGCGCGCACCGACAAGGCGCTGAGCCCGCGCGTGGGCGTGGTCTGGCAGCCGTCCGCCATGCAGTCCTACTACGTGTCCTGGAGTCGCTCGTTCCAGCCTTCCGGCGAGGCGTTCGCCCTCGCAGCGAGCAATGCGGACATCGCCCCCGAGCGCACGCACAACACCGAGGTCGGGGCGAAATACGACCTGCTGGACGGGCGCGTCACCCTCAACGCCGCGATCTTCGAGCTGGAGCGCAGCGGCATCAAGGCCACCGATCCGGTCACGCAGAAAGTGCTGACGATCGGCACGCAACGCACGCGCGGCGTCGAGCTGAGCGCTGCCGCGGACCTGGCGGACGGCTGGCGCCTGCTCGCCGGCTACGCCTGGCTGGATGCGCGCGTCACCCGTTCCGTGGCCAGGGATGCCGGGCGTCCTGTCCAGCGCAAGCGCGCCACCCTCACACCCCGCAACAGCGGCAACCTGTGGGTCACCCGCGCGTTCGCGGAGCACTGGCAGCTGGGCGGCGGCCTGAACCTGGTCGGTGCGCGACAGGCCAACCCGGGCAACACGGTGACGCTGCCCGGCTACGTGACCGCCGACCTCATGGCGCAGTACCGCACCGGACCGGTCTCGCTGCAGCTCAACCTGACCAACCTGTTCGACACGCGCTACATCGTGTCCGCCCACGGCACCAGCCCGAACCTCAACCTGCCGGGTGCACCGCGTGGCGCGAACCTGATCTTGCGCTACCAGTTCTAGCGCCGAGCGCGGCGGGCGCGAGCCCGCCCTGGAAAAAACAGACCCCCCGAGCCGCCAGGTTCGGGGGGGTTGTTGATGGTGGATGCGGGCAACGACGCCATCCCCGGCCGCAGGGATGGCGCGGCGATCAGTCGCCCATCTGCTTCTGCAGGTGCTCGCGACGCTCCTGCGCATCCAGCGACAGCGTGGCGATCGGGCGCGCATCGAGGCGGTCGATGCCAATTTCCTCGTCGGTCTCCTCGCAGAAACCGTAGCTGCCCTCCTCGATCCGGCGCAGTGCCTTGTCGATCTTCGAGATCAGCTTGCGGTAGCGGTCGCGGGTGCGCAGCTCCAGCGAGTTCTCCGTTTCACGCGTGGCGCGCTCGGCCTCGTCGCCGACGTCACGCACTTCCTCGCGCAGGTTGTCCATGGTCTGGCGCGACTCTTCCACCAGCTGATCGCGCCAGTCGCGCAGCTTGTTGCGGAAGTAGGCCAGATGCATCGGGTTCATGTACTCCTCGGCGAGCGAGGGGTGGTATCCCTTGGGCAGGTTGATGATGCTGGTGGACGGCAGCGCATACCGGCCATCTTCGCGGGTGATGCCGTTGTCGAGTTTCGTTGCAGCGGATTTGTTCATTGAGGACGACGAATTCTTCGGACTTCTGTGGGGAGGGGCATGACCTGCGGCACCTTGGGTTGCACGCGGGGTCACCATGGCGGTTGCGCTCGCCACCTTGCCCTTGAACAGGGTGCTGGCGGGCGCCGGGGACACGTGGTTGACGGCGGCTGCTGCCGGTTTGGCAACGGATTTTGCAGTTGGTTCGGCCGGCGGGTTCGGCCGGGTTGCGGGTTTGGCGGCGGATTTCGCCACCGGCTTCTCCGGTGCCGCCTTCTTGGCGACCACCTTGGTTGCCGGCTTCGCGGCCTTCTTCACCGCAGCGCCGCTCCCGGGCCTGGCGTTCGTAACGGCAGGCTTCTTCGCGACAACCTTCTTCACGGCAGGCTTCTTCACGACAACCTTCTTCACGGCAAGCTTCTTCACGGCAAGCTTCTTCGCGACAGCTTTCTTCACGGCGGGCTTCTTCGCGACGGCTTTCTTCGTTGGCGCGTTCTTCACCGCGGGCTTCTTCACCGTCACCTTCTTCACGACGGACTTCTTCGCCGGCGACTTGGCGGCGGCTTTCCTGGCCACGGGCCTGGCGGCCGGCTTTTTCGCCGCTACCGGCTTGGCGACGGCCTTCTTCGGCGCGGCCTTGACGGCACTCTTCACGGGCCGTCCCCTGCCTGCGGCCGCTTTCGACCTGGCGCCCCTGCTCCCTGTCGGAGACTTGCCCTTCTGCGCCTTGGCAGCGGTCGAACTACGCGTCGTTTTCGCCATATCCCTTCACCGTTTTTGGCCTTGGCGGCCGGGTGTTATAGCCCATGTGTCCTACACCGGCAAGCTCGCATCTGGAATACTTGTACCACTACCCGTCGCTGGCCGCTCCGGCACCGTGAATGTCCTGACCCGATTGATACTGTGGATGTTGCGTTTGTACAAGCGCTGGCTCAGCCCCCTGCTCGGCCCGCGCTGCCGCTTCTACCCCAGTTGCTCCGATTATGCACGGATTGCGGTCACCCGCTTCGGCCCATGGCGTGGCAGCCTGCTGGCCGTCTGGCGCGTGCTGCGCTGCCAGCCACTGTGCGATGGCGGCGAGGATCCGGTGCCCGAACACTTCCATTTCTCCCGCTGTCGCCACCACGGGGATTCCCCCGAGGCGCACTGACCGTTCTGGAATGCGGACCCGTCGCCGCCAGGCCGCCACATCTCGCGTGAAGCGCGGCTAGCCGGGGATGGCCGCCGACGCCGGACCGGCGAAGCGGCAGCGATCGTTACGGCGTGGAGCCGTAGCCGCCTTCCACGCCCTTGCTCGCATAGGCCACGGCATCGTGCGGGTGCAGGCTTTCCTGGTGCTCGACGCGGACATGGAAATCGCCGAGCGCGGCGTCGGCGTCGAGTGCCTTCTGGATGCGTCGGGCGGCATCCTCGCAGAACATCAGGTTGCCGCCGTTGGCCAGCGCGAAGGCCTGTTCGTCTTCGCGCTTCACCGCGGTCTGCACCGGCGTGCCGAGCGCATGCTCGACGCGATCGATCAGGCCGATCAGGTGGAAGTCGGCGCCGGGCACGAGGCGGATGCGCAGGCGCGCCACGCTGCGCTGGGCATGCGGGGTGGCGACGATGCCGCGCTCGCTGCCGAGCCAGGCCAGCACCGCGGCATGGCCGAGCGGCTGGCCGGCATCGAAGTCGCTGGCGAACTGGTCCTGGATCAGCTGGCGCGACAGCGCCGCCGAGGCCGGGCAGGTAGAGGAATAGACCACCTCGGTGCCGAACTCGAGCAGGAACTCGTCGCTGGTGAGGCTGGCCTCGATGCATACCGGGTAGGCGCGCCAGCCGCTGTTGGCGCTTTTCAGCGCGGGGCGGCGCACCAGGTGCTCGAACTGGATGCTGAGGCAGGCCCGGTCGGACAGATCCTTGTGCGAATCGAGGAAGCCGCGCAGCAGCGCGTGCAGCATCGACGCATCCAGCGTCTGCGTGCTCAGCGCCTGTTCGACCTGCAGGTACAGCCGAGACATGTGGATGCCGCGCTTGTCCGGCCGGCTCAGGTTGACGAAGGCGCCGACCCGGGCGCTGGAACGCTGCACCTGGCCATCGCCGGCGTCGAACAGCACCGGCACCTGGATGTCGGCCATGCCGACCCAGTCCAGCGCGCCGGCAAGATGCGGCTGCGCGTGCACGGCGACATCGGGCAGCAAGCGGGCGGTATTTTCCTGGTTCGGCATGATGGGGAATCCTGGCATCGGCGAGCGGGCGCCGTGAAGCAAACAATCTTGGGGCAGGCAGGCGACCGCGCAATAGTGGCGTGGCGGAAACGCTGCGTCCGTGGCCGTTTTACGCCACGTACCGGCGCCATGCACGCGCCGCCTGCCAGGCCTGCAGCGCGGTGGTCAGCGCGGTACGCGGCTGGCCGGTCTGCAGCACTGCCAGCGCGTCGCCGGCACGCGCCGCCCGCCGCGCCAGGCTGCTGGCATGACGCGATTCCAGCGCGCGGAACACGCTGAGCGGCCCGGCCAGCGTGGACGATTCCTGCCAGCTGGCCAGCAGGTCGCCCAGTTGCGCCCGGATCGCCTGCTGTCGCGCCGCGCCGGCCGTGCGCAACTGCGTGCGGCTCAGGCCATGTCGCGCCAGGCACGCCATCGGCAGCGGCAGGCGGTCGCGCTCGACATCCTGCTGCAGCCGCACCAGCGCATGCAGCAGATGATTCAGCACGGCGACCCGTGACGCTCGCGCCGGCGACGCCTCGGCACCGTACCACCAGGCGGTTTCCAGCGCGGCCAGCGCGCCGTGCAGCGGCAACGCGGCTTCGATCTGTGCGGGGAAATCGGCGGCGGTGCCCTGTTCCAGCTGCGCCATCGCGGCCAGCACCGGCGCCAGCCAGAGCTCGCTGGCGATGGCATGCGCGCGCTCGTCGTCGAACAGCACCTGGCTCAGCGGGTGACGCCCGCCGCTGGCCGGCGCGCCGGCCAGTTCCTCGGCCCACCAGTTGAGCTTGGCGGTGGCCACCAGCGGTTCGCGGATGCCGTAGGCGGCGCCGAGCAGTTCCTGCTCCAGCGCGGCCAATGCAACGTGGCCGGGGTAACGCCGGCCATCGACGAAGGCCAGCGCCACGCGCTGCTGCGGCTGCACCGCTAGCCACTTGTCGATGAAGCCCTGCAATACCGCGTTCTGTTCGACCAGTTCGATCATGCCGGAACCGACTGCAATTTCAGCAGTTCGGCCAGTTCGGCCGGATGGTCCAGCACCTTGTCGGCCCCCCAGCCGTGGGGATCGCCGCCATCGAGGTAGCCCCAGCTCACCGCCACCGTGTACAGACCGGCAGCCGCTCCAGCCTGCACGTCGCGGCGGTCGTCGCCGACGAACAGGCTTTGTGCAGGCGCCACGCCGGCACGCTCGCAGGCCAGCAGCACCGGCGCCGGGTCCGGCTTCTTTACCGCCAGCGTATCGCCCGAGACCACCGCGCCAGCGCGCCCGGCCCAGCCGATGCGGGCCACCAGTTCGTCAGCGAGGAAGCCCGCCTTGTTGGTGACGATGCCCCAGCGCAGGCCGTGCGCCTCGATGCGCGCCAGCAGATCGTCGATGCCGTCGAACGCGCGCGTCTGCCGCGCCATCACGTCCTGGTACAGCTGCAGGTAACGCGGCACCAGCGCCTCCAGCGCCGGCTCGCCACGTGCGGCGAACGCACAGCGCAGCACGGCACGTGCGCCGCGCGAGACCACCTCGCGCACCGGCGCATACGGCGGCGGCGGCGTGTCTTCTTCCGCACACTGTGCCAGCAGCGCGGCGTACAGGTCGGGAGCGCTGTCGAGCAGGGTACCGTCCAGGTCGAACAGCACGCCCTGGATGTTTTCGGGCAGGGGCTTCATGCCGGTTTATGCGCGCTGAGCACGTAGTTGACCGCGGTGATCGAACTCAGCCAGGCCTTGCGGCTGAGCGGGTTGTAGGCCAGCCCGGAGACGTCCTCCAGCTCCAGCCCGGCGTGGCGCAACAGGCGGCCCAGCTCGGACGGTTTCAGGAACTGCGCGTAGTGGTGCGTGCCGCGCGGCAGCAGGCGCATCAGGTATTCCGCGCCCACGATCGCCGCGCCGAACGCGGCCGGCGTGCGGTTGAGGGTGGACATGAACAACCGGCCGCCCGGCTTCACCATCGCGGCCAGGTCGTTTACCAGCGCCCGCGGGTCGGGTACGTGCTCGACCAGTTCCATGCAGCACACCGCGTCGAAGCTCGCCGGCTCGGCCGCCGCCAATTCGGACGAGGACTGCACGCGATAATCGACGGCGAGGCCGGATTCGTGCAGGTGCAGCTTCGCGACCTCGATCACCTTCCCGCCCAGGTCGATGCCGGTGACCTTTGCGCCAGCACGCGCCAGCGCCTCGCTGAGCAGGCCGCCGCCGCAACCGACGTCGGCGACCTTCGCCCCGCGCAGGTCGACGCGCGCGGCGACATAGGCAGCGCGCACCGGGTTGAGGTCGTGCAGTGGGCGCGACTCGCCGTCGGGATCCCACCAGCGTGCCGCCAGGCTGTCGAAGCGGGCGATCTCGGCGGGGTTGACGTTGGCGGTGGTCATGTTCGAGTCCACGGTGAGCCCATGAGTTTATTGGAAAGTACGGCCATGGATGACTGCCTGTTGATTCACCCGCTCATGGATTAGCGCAAGCCTTGTTGAAAAGTGCGGCCATGGATGGCCGCTTCTTGACTCTCGCGCTCATGGATGAGCGCAAAAGTTCAGGCCTGCCATTCATACACCGTGATGTCCCAACCGCCACTGACGTGGGCCGGATCGCGGTGCACCAGTGCGGTCGCCTCGGCCAGGTCGGCCGCACGCAGCAGATAGGCGCCGCCGGACTTGTCGCTGAAGCCGCCGGACAGCTCGACCCGGCCCTCCTTGCGCAAACCTTCCAGGAAGGCCAGATGCAGCGGCACCGCGGCGGGATCGAGCTGCGGCCGGCGGATCAGCAGGACCAGGTAACGGTTCATCGAGGGACTCCGGTTCAAGCCGAGGCGATGCGTTCGCGCCAGGCGCGCGTGCGCTCCAGGATCGCGGCAGTGTCCATGCCGACCAGCTCGCGCGCGGCCAGCTTGCGCTTGCCGGCGATCCACACGTCGCTGACCTGGTGGCGGCCGGTGGCGTAGACCAGCTGCGAGATGACATGGAACAGTGGCTGGGTTTCCAGGTCGCTCAAGCGCACGGCGGCGAAATCGGCCTGCTTGCCGACCTCGATGGAGCCGATCCTCGCTTCCAGCCCGACCGCCTTCGCGCCGTTGAGCGTGGCCGCACGCAGTGCGAACGCCGCATCGAACGCGGCGGCATCGCCGGCCACCGCCTTGGCCAGCAGCGCGGCGGTGCGCATCTCGCCGAACATGTCCAGGTCGTTGTTGGAGGCGCAGCCGTCGGTGCCCAGCGCCAGATTGACCCCGGCGGCGCGCAGTTTTTCCGCCGGGCAGAAGCCGGAGGCGAGCTTGAGATTGGACTCCGGGCAATGCACCACCGACACGCCGGCGGCGGCGCAGGCGGCGATCTCGCCGTCGGTCAGCTGGGTCATGTGCACCGCGATCAGGCGGTCGTTGACCAGGCCCAGCTTCTGCAGCCGCTGGAACGGGCGCAGCCCGCTCCTGGCCTTCTCGTCCTCGACCTCGTGCGCGGTCTCGTGCGTGTGCAGATGCACCGGGATGTCGAGCTGGTCGGACAGCACGCGGATCCGCTCGAAGCTCTCGTCCGACACCGTATACGGCGCATGCGGTGCGAACGCGGTGCTGATCAGGACATCGCCGCGGAAACTGTCGTACACCTCGCTGGCGCGCTCGAAGTATTCGTCCCGGCTCTTCGCCCACGCGGTGGGGAACTCGATCACCGGCAGGCCGACCACCGCGCGGAAGCCCAGCTTGCGGTAGGTGGCGCCGATCACGTCGGGGAAGAAGTAGTTCTCGTTGGCGCAGGTGGTGCCACCGCGCAGCATCTCGGCCACCGCCAGTTCCACGCCATCACGCACGAACTCCGGCCCCAGCACCTTCGCCTCGGCCGGCCAGATGTGCTGCTGCAGCCACACCATCAGCGGCAGGTCGTCGGCGAGGCCGCGCAGCAGGGTCATCGGATTGTGCGTGTGGCTGTTGACCAGGCCGGGAATCAGCACATGCTCGGAAAGCAAAACACGCTCGCGCGGCGCGTAGGCGGCACGCGCCTCGGCCATGGGGAGCACGGCCACGATGCGGCCGTCGTCGACGGCGACGGCGTGGTTGTCGAGCACCACGCCATGCGGCTCGACCGGAACGACCCAGCGCGCTTCGATCATCAGGTCGACGGGCTGCGGAGGCATCTGGCTCATCGCTCACTCACTGTGCAAAGGATAAATACGAGACGGGGCGGCGCACCTTGCGGCGCCCGCCCCGGAATCGTCATGTCTCGGCATCGTCATTCCGGCGAATGCCGGAGTCCAGGGTTCTCGTGCAGCCGGGTGAAGGGTTTTGTGTGCTGCGCACGAGTACTTCACTGGATCCCGGCCTTCGCCGGGATGACGAACCGGCAAAGGCGCGGGCACAGCCCGCGCGCCGGTTCGTCACTTGACGCGGCTGACGTACTCGCCGGTGCGGGTGTCGACCTTGATCACCTCGTCGGTGCCCACGAACAGCGGCACGCGCACCACCGCGCCGGTTTCCAGCGTGGCCGGCTTGCCGCCGCCGCCGGAGGTGTCGCCGCGCACGCCGGGATCGGTCTCGGTGATCTTCAGCTCGACGAAGTTCGGCGGCTGCACCGCGATGATCTCGCCGTTGAACAGCGTGACCACGCACTCTTCCTCGCCCTTCAGCCACTTCGCCGCGTCGCCTACGCCGGTCTTGCCGGCCTGGTGCTGCTCGAACGATTCCTGGTGCATGAAGTGCCAGAACTCGCCGTCGGAGTACAGGTACTGCATGTCGGTGTCGGTGATGTCCGCCACCTCGAACGAATCGCTGGACTTCATCGTCTGCTCGGTGGTGCGCCCCGTCTTCAGGTTGCGGATGAAGATGCGGGTGAACGCCTGGCCCTTGCCGGGCTTGATGAACTCGGCTTCGGTGATGATCCACGGATCGTTGTTGTGAAGGATCTTCATACCCTTCTTGACGTCGTTGAGACCGGCGGTGGCCATGCAGTGCGCTCCGATATATGAATTTCAATGTTCAAGGGCCCGAAACGGGCCCTTGCGCCGCTGCCGGCGGCTAAAATAGATGGTTTGACGGGCCGGCCGGCCCAGACAAGGCCACACATGATAACCGCAAGCCCTGCCGCACGCATTACGCCGGACGCCCCGGCCGCCGACTGGCGCCAGCTGTGGCGCGAGGCTGTCACCGATGCTGGCGAACTGCTGGACCTGCTCGGGCTGCAGCATCTCGCCGGCCAGCTGCCGCCGGCGGACGCCGGTTTCCAGCTGCGCGTGCCGCGCGGCTTCGTGGCCCGCATGCGCCACGGCGATCCGCGCGATCCGCTGCTGCTGCAGGTGTTGCCGCAACTGGTCGAGCTGGACGAGGTGCCCGGCTTCGTTACCGATGCGGTCGGCGACATGGCAGCGCGCGAGGCGCGCGGCGTGCTGCACAAGTACCACGGGCGCGCGCTGCTGATCGCCAGCGGCAGCTGCGCGATCAACTGTCGCTACTGCTTCCGCCGGCACTTCCCGTATGGCGAGGAGATGGCCGCCGCCGGCCAGTGGAAGCAGGCGCTGGAGCATCTGCGCCAGGACCCCTCGATCAGCGAGCTGATCCTGTCCGGCGGAGACCCGCTGGCGCTGGCCACCACCAAGCTGGAGGAACTGGGTCGCGGCCTGGCCGAATTGCCGCAGGTCATCCGCCTGCGCATCCACAGCCGCCTGCCGGTGGTGCTGCCGGAGCGCATCGATGCCGCCTTCACCGGCTGGCTGGGCGCGCTGCCGCTGCAGAAGGTGGTGGTGCTGCACGCGAACCATGCCAACGAACTGGACGCCAGCGTCGACGCCGCCTGCGCCCGGCTGCGCGCGACCGGCGCCACCGTGCTGAACCAGTCGGTGCTGCTGCGCGGGGTCAACGACGACGCCGACGCGCTGGCGGAGCTGTCCGAGCGGTTGTTCGCCGCCGGCGTGCTGCCGTACTACCTGCACCAGCTCGATCGCGTACAGGGCGCTGCGCACTTCGAGGTCGACGACCACCGCGCCCTGGTCCTGGTCGAAGCGCTGCGCACCCACCTGCCGGGCTACCTGGTGCCCCGGCTGGTGCGTGAGGTGGGCGGCGACGCCTCCAAACGACCCCTGTAAAGCGGCAGTGGCGCCCGTTGCATGATTTTCCCGCTGGCGGCTGCTGACGGAATCCGTTACAAACAGTCGCTGCGGCCGGGTGCGCCGACCGCTCCACATCGCCCGCGATGGTCAACGGACAGCATCACGCCCCATGAAAAAAGATTTCGTCATCAAGATCCTCTTCGTCGAAAGCTCGCTGGAGGAGGCCGAGCAGATCATCAGCCTGCTGCGCAACACCGGGATTGCCGTGCGGCCGGCCCGCGCCACCAACGTGGAACAGATGCAGGCCGCGGTGAACGAGCTGGAACCGGACGTGGTGATGTTCGACCCGGCGATTACCAGCATCAGCTTGGAGGAGGTGGTCAAGGTGCTCGATGCCTACGGCCGCGACTATTCGCTGCTGGGCCTGGTCAACACGATCGACAACCAGGTGGTGGCGGACCTGTTCGCCGGCGGCGCCCGCAGCGTGGCTTCGCGCACCCAGCCGAAGCAGCTGATCGCGGTGCTGCAGCGCGAGTTCGACTCGCTGCAGACACGCCGCCAGGTACGCCGCCTGGAAACCGCCCTGCGCGAATCGGAGCGGCGCTGCGACGCGCTGCTCGACTCCTCCACCGACGCAATCGCCTACGTGCACGAGGGCATGCACGTGCGGGCCAACCATGCCTACCTGGAAACCTTCGGCTACGACAGCTTCGACGACCTGCTCGGGCTGCCGGTGCTGGACATGATCGATGCGACCCACGCCGACGAATTCAAGGCGCTGCTGCGCGGCCACGCGCGGCAGGAGAAGACGCCCTCCCAGCTCACCCTGCACGCGCGCCGCGCCGATGGCAGCCAGTTCGACGCCACGGTGGAGTTCGCGCCGGCCACGTTCGAGGGCGAACCCTGCCTGCAGATCGTGTTCCGCCGGCAGCTGGTCGACCAGGCTGTGCTGGAGCAACTGCAGCGTGACCCGGTCACCGGCCTGTTCCACCGTGCCCGCATGCTGGAATCCATCGACGACGCGGTGACTGCCGCGGCGAAGGGCAAGAAGGGTCAGTCGCTGCTGCTGATCGAGCCGGACAACTGGAGCTCGCTGGTGGGCGGTATCGGCCTGGGCAAGGCCGACGAGCTGCTGGCCGGCTTCGCCGACCGCATCCGCATGCTGCTCGGCGCCGACGATATCGCCGGCATGCTGGCCGAACACACGCTGGGCGTGGTGCTCGACTCGCGCCCGGACGAGGCGATCAAGGAATGGATCGCCAAGCTGCAGCACAGCATCAGCAGCGAGATCTTCGATGCCGGCTCGCGCTCGATCACGGTCACCGCCAGCATCGGCGGCAGTTTGCTGGGCGAGAAGAATGCGAACACCGAGCTGCTGCTCAACCAGGCCAACCAGGCCCTGCGCACCGCGCAAAGCCTCGGCGGCAGCCAGACGGAGCTGCACGACCCGGCCGCGCGCGAAAAGGCCGACGAGGAACGCGAGCGCTACTGGCTGGAACTGCTGCGCAAGGCGTTGACCGGGGAAGGCCTGGTGCTCTACCACCAGCAGACCATCAGCCTGCAGGACGCCGAGGGCGACTACTCGGAGATCCTGCTGCGCATGAACGGCCCGCAGGGCGAGGTATTGCCCGGCTTCTTCATGCCGATCGCCGAAAAGCACGGCCTCACCGGCGCGATCGACCGCTGGGTGCTCGACCAGGCCATCAAGGCACTGCAGGAGCGCGAGGGCCAGGGCCAGCAGACCACGTTCTTCGTCAAGCTCACCGCCGCCTCGCTGCAGGACGACACGCTGCTGCCGTGGCTGGGCGATCGGCTCAAGCAGGCCGGATTGAAGCGCGGGCAGCTGGTGCTCGAGATGACCGAAAGCAAGGTGATGACCCTGCTGCGCCCGGCGCAGGAGTTCGTCAACGGCTGGAAGAAGCTGGGCGGCCGCTTCGCGCTGGAGCAGTTCGGCTCGGGCCTCAACTCGTTCCAGCTGCTCAACCACATCGACGCGGACTACCTGAAGATCGACCGCAGCTACATGGCCGACCTGCCGCAGCACCCGGAGAACCAGAAGAAGGTGAGCGAGCTCTGCCAGCAGGCACGCGAGCTGAAGCGCCTGACCATCGCCGAGTGGGTCGAGGACGCCACCAGCACCTCGCTGCTGTTCTCGTGCGGCGTGGATTTCGTGCAGGGCAACTTCCTGCAGCAGCCGCAGCGGCTGGAGTGACGGCCTGCGGCGAAGCAGGCCGCCAGCCGGCCCGGGAGCACGAAAAAACCCGCGGATCGCTCCGCGGGTTTTTCATGCCGCAGCGATCGCCGGGCGAATTACTCGGCAGCAGCAGCCTTCGCGCTGGCCTTGGCGGCGGCAGCGGCGGCGACGTCTTCCTTGATGCGGGCGGCCTTGCCTTCCAGACCACGCAGGTAGTACAGCTTGGCGCCGCGCACCTTGCCCCGGCGCTTCACCGTCACCGAGTCGATGGCTGGGCTGTGCGCCTGGAACACGCGCTCCACGCCGGTGCCGTGCGAGATCTTGCGCACCGTGAAGGCCGAATGCAGGCCGCGGCTGCGCCGGGCGATGACGATGCCTTCGAACGCCTGCACGCGCTCGCGGTTGCCTTCCTTCACCTTGACGTTGACCACCACGGTGTCGCCGGGGCTGAATTCCGGCAGCTGGCGGGTGATCTGCTCGGATTCGAACTGTTCAATGATCTTGTTCATGGCGCACCTGTCGGTTCACGTTTGCGATATCAATGGCTGCGACCGTCAACCGGTCGCATCGTCTTGCCGTGTCGGCCTTCGCGAGGCGTGTTCACGGCGGAATTCATCCAGCAGGGCCCGGGATGGCGCATCCAGCCCCCGCTGGGACAACAAGTCGGGCCGCCGCAACCAGGTCCGTCCCAGCGACTGCTTCAGGCGCCAGCGGGCAATCGCCGCATGGTCGCCGGACAGCAGCACCTCCGGCACGGAACCCAGCGCATCGTGCACCGGTTTCGCATAGTGCGGACAATCCAGCAGGCCATCCGAGAATGAATCCTGCTCGGCCGACTGCGCGTCGTTCAACGCGCCGTCCTGCAAGCGACCCACCGCGTCGATGACCACCGCGGCGGCCAACTCGCCGCCGGACAGCACATAATCGCCGATGGAGAGCTCCTCGTCGACCTCGTGCGCCAGCAGACGCTCGTCCACACCTTCGTAACGCCCGCAGAGCAAGGCGATGCGCGGCAGCCTCGCCAGCGCTTCCACCCTGCCCTGCGTCAGCCGCGTTCCCTGCGGACTGAGATAAACCAGATGCACCGGCTCCGCTGCCGCCGCGCGCATGGCCGCCAGGGTCGTGCGCAACGGTTCGATCATCATCACCATCCCGGGACCGCCGCCATACGAGCTGCTGTCCACACTGCGGTGCCTGTCGGTGGCGTAGTCGCGCGGGTTCCAGGTTTCCACCTGCAGCAGCTCGCGCTGCTGCGCGCGTCCCACCACACCGACGGCGGCGCACTGGCGCATGAAGTCGGGAAACAGGCTGACGACATCGATGCGCATGATCCTCGACCTTTCAGCCCGCGAACGGCGACCTCAGAATTCGGGATCCCAGTCCACCACCATGCGCCCTGCGGACAGATCCACCGAACGCACATACGAACCCTGGACGAAGGGAACCAGCCGCTCGCGCTCGCCGTCCCTCACCACCACCACGTCGTTGGCGCCGGTGGCGAACAGGTGACTGACCCGCCCCAGCTTCACGCCTTCCGTAGTGACGACCTCAAGTCCCTCGAGATCGACCCAGTAATACTCGCCTTCCGCAGGAGGCGGCAGCTGCTCGCGGGCGACATGGATGTCGGTACCGACCAGCGCCGCTGCCTGCTCCCGGTCGTCCACGCCGGGCAGATGGGCCACCATGCCCTTGCCCTGCGCACGACCCTTCACTCCGCTGACCTGCGTCTCCGTACCGGGCGCTGCACCGAGCAGCCACGGCTGGTAGTCGAAGATCCGCATGCGCGGCTCGGCCCAGGATTCGATCTTGAGCCAGCCCTGCACGCCATACAGTCCGACGATGCGCCCGATCAGGACGCGCCGACCGGCTGCAGTCATACTCAGGCAGCCTGCTGCTTGCCGGCTTCCTTGACCAGGGCGGCGACCTTGTCGGTCAGCTGGGCGCCCTTGCCGACCCACTCCTGCACGCGCGCGACGTTCAGCTCAAGGCGCTTGTCCTTGCCCGCCGCGACCGGGTTGTAGAAGCCCACGTTCTCAATGTTGCGGCCGTCGCGCTTGTTGCGCTGATCGGTCACGACGACGTGGTAGAACGGACGGCCCTTGGCGCCACCGCGCGAAAGACGAATCTTGACCATGGTAGAACTCCAGAATTGCCGAATCAGCGGCAGGCGCACGAGAGTCGTGCGCGGGAAACGGGGTATTTTAGCGGATTTTCGGGAAAAGGGAAGGCTTTCGCGACATGACAGCCCCGCACTGCCGTCAGTCCCGCGAGGCGCTTTTCAACGGCCGAAGGGCCGGTCATGCGGGAATGACGCTCGACTTCGGGTGGGAGCCCTTCAGCGCATCAGCGCATTGGCGGCAGCCCACCCATGCCGCCCATACCCTTCATGGCGCCGCGCATCTGCCGCATCAGGCCCTTGCTGCCGCCCTTGGACAGCTTGGACATCATCTTTTCCATCTGCATGTACTGCTTCAGCAGGCGGTTGACGTCGGCCGGCTGGGTGCCCGAACCACGCGCCACGCGGGCGCGGCGCGAGCCGTTCAGCAGATCCGGATGGCGGCGCTCCTTCTTCGTCATCGAGCTGATGATCGCGATCATCCGCTTCATCTCGCCGTCGTTGACCTTGGACTTGACGCTGTCCGGCAGGCTGGACACGCCGGGCAGCTTGTCCATCAGGCCGGCCAGGCCGCCCATGTTGCCCATCTGCTCCAGCTGATCCTTCATGTCGTTCAGGTCGAAGCGCTTGCCCTTCATCACCTTCTGAGCCAGCTTCTGCGCCTTGTCCTGATCGACCTTGCGCTCGACTTCCTCGACCAGCGACAGCACGTCGCCCATGCCGAGGATGCGCTGGGCCAGGCGGTCGGGGTGGAACGGTTCCAGTGCGTCGCTCTTCTCGCCAGCACCGAGGAACTTGATCGGCTTGCCGGTGACGTAGCGCACCGACAGCGCCGCGCCGCCGCGGGCATCGCCGTCGGTCTTGGTGAGGATCACGCCGGTTAGCGGCAGCGCCTCGTTGAACGCCTTGGCGGTGTTGGCGGCATCCTGGCCGGTCATCGAGTCGACCACGAACAGGGTTTCGATCGGCGTGATCGCGGCGTGCAGCGCCTTGATCTCGGCCATCATCGCCTCGTCCACGTGCAGGCGGCCGGCGGTATCGACGATCAGCACGTCGACCACCTCGCGCCGCGCCGCGGCGATCGCGTCCTTCGCGATCTGCACCGGGTCCTGGCCCGCCGCGGACGGGAAGAACTTCACCCCGACCTGCTCGGCCAGCGTGCGCAACTGCTCGATCGCGGCCGGACGGTAGACGTCGCAGCTGACCACCATCACCTTTTTCTTCTTGCGCTCGGTCAGCAGGCGCGCCAGCTTGGCTACCGTGGTGGTCTTGCCCGCGCCCTGCAGGCCGGCCATCAGCACCACCGCGGGCGGCTGCTGGGCCAGGTTCAGTTCGGTATTGGCGGTGCCCATCACCACGGTCAGCTCGTCGCTGACCACCTTCACCAATGCCTGGCCCGGCGACAGGCTCTTGATCACGTCCTGGCCGACCGCGCGCACCTTAATCCGCTGGATCAGCGCCTGCACCACCGGCAGGGCTACGTCCGCCTCGAGCAGCGCGATGCGCACCTCGCGCAGGGCTTCGCGGATGTTCTCCTCAGTCAGCCGGCCGCGACCGCGCAGGCGATTGACGGTGGTGGAAAGGCGTTGGCTGAGCGACTCGAACATGACGGGACCGGCACACGGGAAAGCAGCCGATTATAGCGGACGGATCGCCCCGCTCCGCATGCATGCCGGCACGGCCCTGTGCGACACTGCGCGGTCATGGCCCTTCACGTTCTTGCCCTGCTCGCCATCGCGCTCTATCTCGCCGCCGCCGCCGGGCTGGCGCGCCCGCTGCTGGGCGGCGGGCAACCGCTGAACCGGCTGGCATTGGCGCTGGCCGGCAGCGCCGTGCTGATCCACGCCGGCATCCTGCTCGGCATGCATCGGGGCGCGCTGGACCTGCACTTCTTCGCGGCGCTGTCGCTGGTCGCGTTCGTCGTCTCGGCGTTGACCCTGCTGGTGAACGCCTCGCGCCCGGTCGCCGCGCTCGGCGTGATCGTGTTCCCGCTGACCGCCGTACTGCTCGCGCTGGACAGCTTCCTGGCGCCAGCCACCTTGCCGCAGCCGATGGACTGGCAGATCAAGCTGCATGTGACGGTGGCCCTGCTCGCGTTCGGCGTGTTGTCGATCGCCGCGGCGCTGGCGATCCTGCTGGCGCTGCAGGAGCGCGCCCTGCGCCATCGCCAGCTCGGCCGCTGGCTGCGCGCGCTGCCCCCGCTGACGCTGACCGAAACCCTGCTGTTCCGCCTGATCAGCGCCGGCTTCGTGCTGCTCACGCTGACCCTGCTGACCGGCGTGCTGTTCGTCGACAACCTGTTCGGCCAGCACCTGGCGCACAAGACCGTGCTGTCGATCGGCGCCTGGCTGGTGTTCGGCGTGCTGCTGTACGGCCGCTGGCGGCATGGCTGGCGCGGTACCCGCGCGGTCAACCTGACCTTGGTCGGCATGGCCGTGCTAGTGCTGGCGTTCTTCGGCAGCAAGGCGGTGCTGGAATTGATCCTGCATCGCGGCGTGTAGCCGGCGGTTCAGCGACAGGCGTCGATCGCCTCACCCAATCGCTCTACCCCGACCACTTCCATCTCGCCCACGCGCCCCTTCTTGGGCGCGTTCGCCTTCGGCACGATGGCGCGGCGGAAACCGTGGTGGGCGGCCTCCTTCAGGCGCTCCTCACCGTTCGGCACCGGGCGGATCTCGCCGGACAGGCCCACCTCGCCGAAGGCGATGGTGTGCTCCGGCAGCGGCCGGTCGCGCAAGCTGGACAGCACCGCCAGCAGCACCGGCAGGTCGGCGGCCGTCTCCTGCACGCGGATGCCGCCGACCACGTTGACGAACACGTCCTGGTCGTACGCTGCCACGCCGCCATGCCGGTGCAGCACCGCCAGCAGCATCGCCAGGCGGTTCTGCTCCAGGCCCAGGGTGACCCGCCGCGGGTTGCCCAGCGAGGACTGGTCGACCAGCGCCTGCACCTCCACCAGCAGCGGCCGGGTGCCTTCGCGGGTGACCATCACCGCGCTGCCCGAAGTCGGCCCCGCATGCGTGGACAGGAAGATCGCCGACGGATTCGGCACCTCGCGCAGGCCCTTGTCGCCCATCGCGAACACGCCCAGTTCGTTGACCGCGCCGAAGCGGTTCTTGAACGCGCGCAGCACGCGGAAACGCGAACCGGATTCGCCCTCGAAGTAGAGCACCGCGTCGACCATGTGCTCGAGCACGCGCGGGCCGGCGATGCCGCCCTCTTTCGTGACGTGGCCGACCAGGAACACCGAGGTGCCGGTCTCCTTGGCAAAGCGCGTGAGCTTGGCCGCCGACTCGCGCACCTGCGACACCGAACCCGGGGCGGCGGTGAGCAGTTCGGTCCAGATGGTCTGGATCGAGTCGATCACCAGTACCCGTGGCCGGCTCGCTGCCGCCTGTTCGAGGACCCGCTCGATGCAGGTCTCGGCCAGCGCCTGCAGCGGCTCCAGTGGCAAGCCGAGCCGCTGCGCGCGTGCGGCCACCTGCGCCAGCGACTCCTCGCCGGTGACGTAGACGCTGGGCAGCTGCCCGCCCAGCGTGCCCAGCATCTGCAGCAGCAGGGTCGACTTGCCAATGCCGGGATCGCCGCCGATCAGCACCACCGAGCCCTCGACCAGGCCGCCGCCGAGCACGCGGTCCAGCTCGCCGATGCCGGTCAGCGTGCGCGCCTCGGTAGTCAGCGCCACCGCGGTCAGCGGCGTGATGCGCGGCGCGCCGGCGGCGGCGCCAGCGTAGCTGGAACGCTGCGCGCCGACCGATGGCTTCGCCGCCGAGGCCGGCGCCAGCACGATCTCGCTGAGCGTGTTCCATGCGCCGCACTCAGCGCACGCGCCCTGCCACTTCGGATGCTCGGCGCCGCAATCGGTGCAGACATAGGCGGTCTTGGCTTTGGCCATGCGGGTTCCCGGCTGGATACGTGGAGGAAGCGAGCTTAGCCCGCGATCATCGCAGGCGGCGAGACGCCTCGGCGCAGGAAGTTGTCAGCCTTCGCCGCCAGCGTAGCTTCCGGCGATCAGTCGAACGACCCCACGAACGAATCCGACGCATAGTTGACGAACTGGGTGTAGTGGCCGAGGAAGGTCAGCTTGCAGGTGTCGGTGGGCCCGTTGCGCTGCTTGCCGATGATGATCTCGGCGACGCCCTTGTCGGGCGATTCCTTGTTGTAGTACTCGTCGCGGTAGATGAACATGATCACGTCGGCGTCCTGCTCGATCGCGCCGGATTCGCGCAGGTCGGACATCATCGGGCGCTTGTCGGCGCGCTGCTCCAGCGAGCGGTTCAGCTGCGACAGGGCGATCACCGGCACGTTCAGCTCCTTGGCCAGCCCCTTCAGCGAACGCGAGATTTCCGAAATCTCGGTGGCGCGGTTTTCCTTGTTGCCGGGCACCTGCATCAGCTGCAGGTAGTCGATCACGATCAGGCCCAGCCCGCCATGTTCGCGGTGCAGCCGGCGTGCGCGCGAACGCAGTTCCACCGGCGACAGACTGGGCGTGTCATCGATGAAGATCTTGGCGTCGGACAGCAGCGCGATGGCGTTGGAGACACGCGGCCAGTCCTCTTCTTCGAGAGTGCCGTTGCGCAGGTGCTGCTGGTGGATGCGACCGACCGAGGAGATCAGGCGGAACGCCAGCTGCGAGGAGGACATCTCCATCGAGAACACCACCACCGCCTTCTTGCCGCCCAGCGCGGCAGCCTCGGCGATGTTCAGCGCAAACGCGGTCTTGCCCATCGACGGGCGCGCCGCCACGATGATCAGGTCCGACGGCTGCAAGCCGGAAGTGAGCGCATCCAGGTCAGTGAAACCGGTGCTGACACCGGTGAGCTGGCCGCGGTTCTCGTAGCGCTCGGTGAGCAGGCGGAACGCATCCTTCACCGCCTCGCGCATCGAGACGGAGTCCTTCTTGCCGCGCGCACCGGATTCGGCGATGTGGAACACGCGCTGCTCGGCGCTTTCCAGCACCTCGTGCACGCTCTTGCCCTCGGGCCGGTAGCCGTCCTCGGTGATCGAGGTGCCGGCGTCGATCAGCTGGCGCAGCACCGATTTCTCGCGCACGATCTCGGCGTAGGCGGTGATGTTGGCCGCGCTGGGCGTGCTGTTGGCCAGCTCGATCAGGTAGCCGGCGCCGCCGACCATCTCGGCCAGGCCGTTGCTCTCGAACCAGTCGCCCAGGGTCACCGCGTCGCACGGCATGCCCTTGTTCGCCAGCTCGTTGATCGCCCGCCAGATCAGCCGGTGGTCCTTGCGGTAGAAATCGTCCTCGCCGAGGCGGTCGGCCACCTTGTCCAGTGCATCCGGCGCCAGCATCAGACCGCCCAGCACCGCCTGCTCGGCATCGATGGAATGCGGCGGCACCCGCAACGCCTCGATGGCAGGCGACGAAGGTTTGCGTTCGGGCACGAAGGACATCGACTTACCTCTGGGAATGGCCCCACGAGCGGTGCGCAATGCGCCGACAGGTCGCGGGTAGCCCCACGGACACCATGATGCGCGGCGGCGTCGCAACCGTCGAGACAGCAAGTCTGTGGATAAGCTGTGGGTTGGTGGGTATAAAGCCGCGGAGCCGGGAATAGGGAATAGGGAATAGGGAATAGGGATAGAGAACGAGGCAGCGCAGCCTTTGCTTTATTTATTCCCTATTCTCCACTCCCTATTCCCTGCCCCCAAAAACAAACAGGCGCCTCGCGGCGCCCGTTCGTCCCATCGCACGGATGGCGTACGGCTTACTTGTCGCCGACCACGATCACCTTGACGGTGGTCTGCACGTCGGCGTGCAGGTTCACCACCACGTCGTACTCGCCAACGTTGCGCAGTGGGCCCTCGCCCAGGATCACTTCGTTCTTGTGGACTTCGTGGCCCGCGGCGACCAGCGCCTCGGCGATGTCACGCGGGCCGACCGAGCCGAACAGCTTGCCTTCGGCACTGGAATGCGCGGCGATGGTCACCGCGACCTCAACCAGCTTGGCCTTGCGCGACTCGGCAGTGGCCAGCATGGTGTTGGCCTTCGCCTCGTATTCGGCACGACGCTGTTCGAACGCGGCCAGGTTGGCGGCATTGACGCGCACGGCCTTGCCCTGCGGCAGCAGGTAGTTGCGGCCGTAACCCGGCTTCACCACGACCTTGTCGCCGAGGTTGCCCAGGTTGCGGACTTTCTGCAGAAGAATGAGTTCCATGATGCTTTCCTGTTCGTTAGCGCCGGTGTGGCCCGACGCAGCCAGAGGACGGTTGTCCGAATTGAGAGAACCGGGAATAGGGAACTGGGAATAGTAGAGCGGCGCTACGAGGCAACCGATTCCCTATTCCCTATTCCCCACGACGTCATCAGACGTCGTGGTTGTCGGTGTACGGCAGCAGCGAGAGGAAGCGCGCGCGCTTGATCGCGGTGGCCAACTGACGCTGGTAGCGCGCCTTGGTGCCGGTGATGCGGCTCGGCACGATCTTGCCGTTCTCGGTGACGTACTGACGCAGGGTGTTGAGATCCTTGTAGTCGATCTCCTTCACGTTTTCGGCAGTGAAGCGGCAGAACTTGCGGCGGCGGAAAAACTTGGACATGGGTGTGCTCCTGATCAGTCGTCGCTGTCGCGATCGTTGTCGCGGTCACGACCGCGGCCCTCGCCGTCACCCTCGTCGTCGCGGCGACGGGTGGACTTGGCGTCGTCCTTTTCCTTCGACTTCAGGATGAAGGACGGCTCGGTGTCGGCCTCGTCGCGACGGATCACCAGGTGGCGCAACACGGCGTCGTTGAAGCGGAAACCCGACTCCAGCTCGTTCAGCGCATGCTGGCTCACTTCGATGTTGAGCAGCACGTAGTGCGCCTTGGCCAGGTTGACGATCGGGTAGGCCAGCTGGCGGCGGCCCCAGTCTTCCAGGCGGTGGATCTTGCCGCCGTCGGTCTCGATCAGCGCCTTGTAGCGCTCGAGCATCGCGGGGACCTGTTCGCTCTGGTCCGGATGGACCATGAACACGACTTCGTAATGACGCAGGGTCATCGTGGTTTGACTCCTTGTGGATGCGGCCTGGGCGGCCTTGCAGCCTCCCGCCGGTGCGGTGAGGCAAGTGTCCTGCCGGCGCCGGTTGGGGCGCAGACAGAAGCGGAATTCTACGTGGAACGCGGAATGCCGCGCAAGTGGCTGAATCTGAAGAGGGCCCCATGGATGGCCCCCTTCCGGCTCATGCGTCCACGGAAGATCGCACGGGGCTTGAAAGGTGCGGCCATGGATGGCCGCTTTTTGACCTTCTCGCTCAGGGATGAGCGCGCAAGTACCACCCCGTTCAACCCACCGTGAAACTCTCGCCGCAACCGCATTCGCCGGTGGCGTTGGGGTTGTGGAACACGAAGCTGGCGTTGAGGCCCTGCCGCTGGAAGTCGATCACTGTGCCCTCCACCAGCGCCAGGCTCTTGTCGTCGACGATCAACGGCAGCCCGTCCACCTCGACCAGCCGGTCGCTCGCGCCGACCGCGTCGGCCAGGTCCACCACGTAGGCGAAGCCGGAGCAGCCGCTGCGCCGGACGCCGAAGCGCACGCCGGCTGCCGTCGGCGTGCCGGCCAGGAAATGACGCATGCGTTCGTTGGCGGCGGGGGTGATGGTGATGCTCATGACGATGGATCGACCTCGGCAGATGGCCCGGAAAGTCGCAGCGCGGGCGACAGCTACATTATCATGCCGGCCTGGCCTTGCGGCTTCGCCGCGCGCGCCGTTCATCATCATTGCGCGCCGGCAGGTGCCGCACCAGCAGGAGTTTCAAGCGATGGCCGTGGTCAGTGTGAAGCAGGCTCTTTCCGGCAGGCTCGATGCCGGCAGCACGGTGACCGTGCGCGGCTGGGTGCGCACCCGCCGCGACTCCAAGGCCGGCCTGTCCTTCGTCAACGTCACCGACGGCTCCTGCTTCGACCCGATCCAGGCGGTGGTGCCGGCCACCCTGGCCAACTACGAGTCCGAGGTGAAGCACCTCACCGCCGGCGCCGGCGTGATCGTCTCCGGCACCCTGGTGCGGTCGCAGGGCAAGGGCCAGGCGTTCGAGCTGCAGGCCGACAGCGTGCAGGTCACCGGCTTCGTCGACGATCCGGAAACCTACCCGATCCAGCCCAAGCAGCACACCATGGAATTCCTGCGCGAGGTGGCCCACCTGCGTCCGCGCACCAACCTGTTCGGCGCGGTGACCCGCGTGCGCCACACCATGATGACGGCGATCCATCGCCACCTCACCGAACAGGGCTTCTTCTGGATCAACACGCCGATCATCACCACCTCCGATGCCGAGGGCGCCGGCGACATGTTCCGCCTGTCCACGCTGGACCTGGCCAACCTGCCGCGCGACGAGCACGGCAAGATCGACTTCCGCAAGGATTTCTTCGGCCGCGAGGCGTTCCTCACCGTGTCCGGCCAGCTCAACGTCGAGGCGTACGCGCTGGCGATGAGCAAGGTCTACACCTTCGGCCCCACCTTCCGCGCCGAGAACTCCAACACGCCGCGCCACCTGGCCGAGTTCTGGATGGTCGAACCGGAAATCGCGTTTGCCGACCTCGCTGCCGATGCCGATTGCGCCGAGGCGTTCCTCAAGGCGATCTTCAAGGCCGTACTGGACGAGCGCCCGGACGACATGAAGTTCTTCGCCGAGCGCGTGCAGCCGGATGCGATCACTAGGATGGAGGCGTTCATCGCCAAGCCGTTCGAACGCATCGACTACACCGATGCGATCGAGATCCTGAAGAAATCCGGCGAGAAGTTCGAGTACCCGGTGGCCTGGGGTATCGACCTGCAGACCGAACACGAGCGCTACCTCGCCGAGAAACATATCGGCCGCCCGGTGGTCGTAATGAACTACCCCGAGGCGATCAAGGCGTTCTACATGCGTCTGAACGATGACGAGAAGACCGTCGCGGCGATGGACGTGCTGGCACCGGGCATCGGCGAGATCATCGGCGGCAGCCAGCGCGAGGAGCGGCTGGACTACCTCGACCGCCGCATGGTCCAGTTCGGTCTCGACCCCGCGGCCTACGGCTGGTACCGCGACCTGCGCCGCTACGGCACGGTGCCGCATGCCGGCTTCGGCCTCGGCTTCGAGCGTCTGCTGGTCTATATCTGCGGGCTGTCCAACATCCGCGATGCCATCCCCTACCCCCGAGCCGCCGGGACCGCCGAATTCTGAGCACACCCCTGCCCATGCCGATCCGACTCCCCGCCACCGCCGCCGTACTGGCCCTCGCCGTCCTGCTGGGCGGCTGCCACAACGCCAAGGTCCTGCTGCCGCCGAACCTGCGCCCGCCGTCGGAGAACACCGGCGATGCACTGAAGCTGGCCCAGCTGCAGCTGATGCAGGCCAGCCCATGCTGCAGCAACTTCGCCGACTTCTCCTATCGGAGCATGCTGCCGTGGCAGCCGCAGAAGTTCGTGCTGGGCAGCGGCAGCATGGTGGCGAACCTCAACGGCACGCAGAGCTACTTCCTCGCCTTCCGCCTGCCCACCGAGGCGAAACTGCCATACCGGGTCGCCATGAAGGCGGAATTGAACGGGCGCTGGCTGCATGCCAGCTATCTGTTCGCGCCGACCGTGGTACTGCTGGACGAGGGGTTCCAGCCGATCCGCTCCGAGGACATCGGGCTGTGCGAGCACATGGGCTGGAGCGACGAAACCAGCGGCGCCTTCGGCAGCCTGAGCATCGACAGCGCAAGGGCACGCTACCTGCTGGTCTACAGCTCGGCCGAGCAGCAGTCGGGCAAGACCTACTGGGAACAGTCGCCGACATCGTTCTCCAGTTCCAGCGCCGCCTCGCTGCAAATGAACTCCACCGGCAGCTTCAGCATCCCGCACGGACCGGACGGCACCCTGTGGGTCGGCATGATGAACAAGACCTACGAGAAGGCGCTCGACAACGCGATCTGCAAGAAGGCCGCGAAGGGGGAAGGCGTGCTCAACACCCTGCGCACCGCGCTGCCGCTGCCGTGGAGCAACGGCAGCGGCGGCAAGAACGGCCATAGTCCTTCGCCATGATCGTCCTCTATCTCGCCCTGCTGGCGAGCGGTGTCGGCCTGTTCGTATTGTCGTACGTGGCGCCGTTCCGTGCCGCGACGCTGCTGCGCACGCGCTATCCGCAACACTGGCAGGTCATTGCCACGGCTGCGCAGGGCCGATTCTCCGGGTTCCGTGTCTGGGCCAACATGCAGCAGGTACTGCGCTCGCCGGCCCTGCCTGCACTGGGCGACGCCGCGATCAACCGCTGGCGCCTGGTGTGGCGCTACAGCCAATGGCTGGGCTGGCTATGCTGGCTCGCTGCGTTGGCCATGCGGCTATGGGTGCACTGAAAGGAGCCGACGGGCATGCAACTGGATCTAGGTGGACGTCACGCACTGGTCTGCGGCGCCTCGCAGGGCATTGGTCGCGCCAGCGCGATCGAGCTGGCCGAACTCGGCGCCAGTGTCACCCTGCTGGCGCGCTCGGGCGACCGGCTCAAGACCGCCGCCGAGAGCCTGCCGCAGACGCGCGCCGGGCAGCGGCACGACTGGCGCAGCGTCGACATGCTGGACACGGCCGGCCTGCAGGCCACCGCCACCGACATCGCTGCCCGCGCCCCGGTGCACATCCTGATCAACAACAGCGGCGGTCCTCCAGGCGGCCCGGCACATGGCGCGGAACCGGCGGCCTTCGAGACCGCGTTCCGCCAGCACCTGCTGGCCGGCCAGGTGCTGCTGCAGGCGCTGCTGCCCGGCATGCGCGCGAGCAGCTACGGCCGCATCGTCAACGTGATCTCCACCTCGGTAAAGGAACCGATCGCCGGGCTGGGCGTGTCCAACACCGTGCGCGCCGCCGTCGCCGGCTGGGCCAAGACCCTCTCCGCCGAACTGGCGGCCGACGGCATCACCGTCAACAACGTGCTGCCCGGCTACACCCGCACCCAGCGTCTGGACAGCCTGCTCGCCGCGCAGGCCGCTGCCAGCGGATGCGACGAGGACGCGATCGCCCAGGGCATGCTGGCCTCGGTGCCGGCCCGCCGTTTCGGTGAAGCCGGCGAAGTGGCCGCGGTGATCGCCTTCCTGTGCACGCCCGCCGCCGCCTACGTCAATGGCGTCAGCATCGCGGTGGACGGCGGCCGCACCCGCGCGTTGAGCTGAGCGGGCGTCTGCTGCCGACCTATTTCCCGCTCGCGCATACGCCGGCGTCCGGTGCAATTGCGGCACGCTGGTTCTAAGCTTGTCGCGATGCCCACCCCGCGCCTAGCCAATCTGATCGATGGTCGCCTGCGGGCACCCCGCGTCGATGCCTGGCTCGATGTGCACGATCCGGCGACCGGCCAGGTCTTCATGCACTGCCCCAATTCGTCGACGGCGGATGTCGCCGCAGCAGTGGACGCCGCCCGCCGCGCTGCGCCGGGATGGGCCAGCACGCCGATCGAACAGCGCGCGCACTGCCTGAACCGGCTGGCCGATCTGATCGAGGCGCGGCTAGAGGAATTCGCCGCACTGGAATCGCGCGACAGCGGCAAGCCACTGAACCTCGCGCGGCGGCTCGACATCCCGCGCGCGGTCAGCAACCTGCGCTACTTCGCCGCCGCGATCGTCGGCTGGGGCAGCGAATCACACTCGATGGAAGCCGGCTCCGGCGGCATTGGCGCGATCAACTACACCTTGCGCCAGCCGCTCGGCGTGGTCGGCTGCATCAGCCCGTGGAACCTGCCGCTATACCTGTTCACCTGGAAGATCGCCCCCGCGCTGGCTGCCGGCAACACCGTGGTGGCCAAGCCGTCGGAAGTGACCCCATGCACCGCCGCGCTGCTCGGCGAGCTGAGCATCGAGGCCGGCTTTCCGCCCGGCGTGCTCAACATCGTGCAGGGCCGCGGGCCCGCCGTGGGCCAGGCGATCGTCGAGCATCCCGAGGTCAAGGCGGTCTCCTTCACCGGCAGCACTGCCACCGGCGCGCGGATCGCCGCCATCGCGGCGACGCAGTTCAAGAAGGTGTCGCTGGAGATGGGCGGCAAGAACCCGGCGATCGTGTTCGCCGATGCCGAGCTGTCCGACGCCAACCTCGACACCATCGTACGTTCGGGTTTCGCCAACCAGGGCGAGATCTGCCTGTGCGGCTCGCGCTTGCTGGTGCAGCGCTCGATCTACGAGGCGTTCCGCGAACGCTACCTGGCGCGTGTGCAGGCGCTTCGCGTGGGCGACCCGGATGACGCCGCCAGCGATCTCGGCGCGATGGTTTCGCAAGCGCACTACGACAAGGTGCTCGGCTGCATCGAGCGGGCCCGCGCCGAGGGCGGGCGCGTGCTGTGCGGCGGCGGCGCGATCACCCTGCCCGGCCGCTGCGCCGGCGGCTGGTTCATCGCGCCAACCGTGATCGAAGGCTTGCCGTCCGCGGCGCAGACCAACCAGCAGGAAATCTTCGGCCCGATGGTCAGCCTGATTCCGTTCGAGGACGAGGACGAGGCGCTGGCGATCGCCAACGACAGCCGCTACGGGCTGGCCGCCTCGCTGTGGACGCGCGATCTCGCGCGCGCGCACCGGCTGGCCGCCCGACTCGAGTTCGGCATCGTCTGGATCAACTGCTGGCTGCTGCGCGACCTGCGCACGCCGTTCGGCGGAGTCAAGCAATCCGGGCTCGGCCGCGAGGGAGGCAACGAAGCGCTGCACTTTTTCACCGAACCGAAGAACATCTGCCTTGCCTACGAGGCGACCCCGCCGCAGCGCTAGAACGCGCAGGCGCGAACCGATGGAGTCCTGATGAATTCACTGAAAGACCTGCTTGCCAACAACCGCCGCTGGGCTGCCCAAGTCACCGCGCAGGACCCGACCTTTTTCGAACAGCTCTCGCAGCAGCAGGCACCGCGCTACCTGTGGATCGGCTGCTCCGACTCGCGCGTGCCGGCCACCCAGATCGTCGACCTGCCGCCGGGCGAGATCTTCGTGCACCGCAACGTCGCCAACGTGGTGGTGCACACCGACCTCAACGCGCTCAGCACCATCCAGTTCGCGGTCGACGTGCTGCAGGTGAAGCACATCCTGGTGGTGGGCCACTACGGCTGCGGCGGCGTCGGCGCGGTGCTGAAGGAAAGCCGCCTGGGCCTGATCGACAACTGGCTCAGGCACATCACCGACATCGCGATGAAGCACGCCGACAAACTCGATCCGGCACAGTCGTTCGCGATACGTCATGCCCGCCTGTGCGAACTGAACGCGCTGGAGCAGGCGCTCAATGTGTGCCACACCACGGTGGTGCGCGAGGCGTGGGAGCGCGGCCAGCAGCTGGCAGTGCACGCATGGATCTATGGGCTGGACGATGGCCACATCCATGACCTGGGCCTGGACGTGCGCAGCCGCGAGCAATTGCCCGAGGCCTACCACCAGGCGATAACCCAGCTCACCCGTCGCTGGGAAGGCGCAGCGTGAGCAGCGGCAGCATCCGCACCGACGCCGCCCCCGCGCCGGTCGGCGCCTATCCGCACGCACGGCGCGTCGGCAACCTGCTGTTCCTCTCCGGCGTCGGCCCGCGCCAGCCCGGGAGCAACGCGATCCCCGGCAACGTGCACGACGCGGATGGTCGGCTGACCGACTACGACATCGAGGCGCAGTGTCGGCAGGTGTTCGCCAACGTGCGCGCCGTGCTGGAGGCCAGCGGCGCGCGCTGGGAGGACCTGCTCGATGTCACCGTGTTCCTCACCGACATGCAGCGCGACTTCGCCGCCTACAACCGCCTCTATGCGGAACACTTCGCCGGTGTCGATGCCTGCCGCACCACGGTGGGTATCGCCGCGCTGCCCACGCCGATCGCGATCGAGCTGAAATGCATCGCCGTCCTGCCGGCGCCACCGCGCTGATTACCCTGGAGCGGCGCGCGGACAAGCCGCGCGCATGAAAAGCCCCGCCGGCCTGCGCCGGCGGGGCTTTGATCCACTACGGCACCATCAGCCCGCCGTCGGCGCCACCGGAGCCGCGCCTGCTTTGGCCGCCTTGTGGCTCTTGTGGTGATGGGACTTGTGGTGTGACTTGTGGTGCACGGCCACCTTCGGCGCCGTGTCCGCCGCTGCAGCGGGAGCCGCCGCCGGGGCTGCCTGAGCCGCCGGAGCAGCCGCCTGCGGGGCGGCGGCAGCCTGGGCGAACACGGAACCGGAAAGTACAACGCCTGCCACGACTAGGGCAGCGGTCAGAAGTTTACGCATCATGATGTCGAGCCTCGGACGTTGAAGGAATCGCGGACCCGGCCGGAACCCGGCACCTCGGGCGGCGCGACGAAACCGACGATGCGACGGCCATGGCGTACGAGCGCTGAATGAGCACCGCGACTGCCCGCGCAACAGGCGCGCGGCGGGTTGACTTTCACCACAGCCGATCGCGGCCGCAATTACTTGCGCTCAAGTCAGGCAGAGCTGCAGCAGGCAGCCGATCAGCTCCTGCACCGCCGGCGCTTTCGCTTCGTCGTAGGCGAAGCTCTGCTCGTCCATGTAATTGAGCTGGGCCAGCTCCAGTTGCACCGCCTGCACGCCGTTCGCCGGCATGCCGTAGTGGCGCGTGATGTAGCCGCCCTTGAAGCGGCCGTTGACGGCGAAATCGAAGCGCGACTGCGACGCCAGGCAGGCCTGCAGCCGGGCCTGCAGGGGGGGAGTGCAACTCGCTCCGCCCGCCGTGCCGAGATTGAAATCCGGCAGCCGCCCGTCGAACAGCATGGGTACCCGGCTGCGGATCGAATGCCCTTCCCACAGCACCACCCGGCCATGCTCGGCGCGCAGCCGTGCAAGTTCCTGCGCAATCGCCTGGTGGTAGGGCCGCCAGCCGTCATTCACGCGCCGTTGAATTTCGGCGTCATCGGGCTCCTCGCCCTCCAGATACAACGGTTCACCATCGAAACCGAGCAGCGGAATCAAGCCGGTCTCGCGCTGGCCCGGATACAGCGCGTGGCCATCGGCGGGGCGATTCAGGTCGACCACGTAGCGCGATGCCACCGGCTTCAGCACGCTGGCGCCAAGCGCCTGCGCCAGCGGCTCGTACAGGCGGCCGACATGCCAGTCGGTGTCCGGGGCATGCCGGGCCGCCGGATGCATCCGTGCCGCGATATCGTCGGGGATGAAACTGCCATCGTGCGGCAGGCTGATCAGCAGCGGCGCATGGCCGCGCTGCAGAGTGAAGGTGGTAGTCATCGCGGCATTGTACCCAGTCCACCACTGCGTCCCTGCGCCTGGTCGGGAAGCGCTTGCCTGCGGGAGCATACGCAGGCACGCTAGCTCCGAATCGTCCACGGGGGGTCGAAGATGCCGGCCAGGGTACTGTTCCGATTGCTTCCCGTCGCGCTCTGCCTGAGCGCGTCACTGATCCTGCCGGCGCGGGCGCAGAGCTTCAGCCCTGCGGCGGTCGAGATGTTCCACGGGCTGAGGCAGCAGCCCAACGACCTGGCCCGTTACGTTTACCTGATCAAGACGGCACAGGAACTTCCCGCCACCGACCGACCGCTCGCGATGCAGATGTTCGCCTCGGTCGAAAACGAACTAGGCCTCTACAACGAGGCATTGCGCGACTTCCCGCTGAAGAGCCACGTGGCGGTGGACACCGCCATCCCCACGGCGGCACGGTGGAAGGCCGCCGATGCCGCCGACGTCATCGTCAGGCAGGCCGCCGACCGCCGCGTCGTCCTGATCAACGAGGCACACCACGACGCCCATACCCGGCAGCTCACGCTGGCCCTGCTGCCTCGCCTGCGTGCACTCGGCTTCGACCATTTCGCGGCCGAGGCATTGCTCGACAAGGACGCCAGCCTGATGAGCCGCGGCTATCCGACCGCGAACAGCGGCAGCGACTACCTGCACGAACCCTCGTATGGCGAAATCGTGCGTACGGCGATCAGGCTGGGCTTCAAGGTCGTGTCCTACGACGTGGACAGCCGCAGCACGCAGGAACGCGAAACCGGGCAGGCCAAAAACCTGTACCGAAAAGTGTTCGCCAGGAACCCCGACGCCAGACTGTTCGTCCATGCCGGCTACGCACACATCGACAAGGCCAAGGGGCGCCTGGGCAGCACCGCACCGATGGCGATGCAACTGCAACAGCTGACCGGCATCGAACCGCTGTCGATCGACCAGACCCAGTTCCGCGAGCAGATTCCCCGCGAAGCGGACGCCTACACGGCGCTGGTCGGGAACTTCCCTTCCAAGGGCCCCTTCGTCCTGCTCGACCGCAGCACCGGCAAGCCGTGGAGCGCACATCCGGAGCAATACGACATCAACGTGCTGCTGCCACCCGCCGCCGGCCAGCGCGCCGTCGAGAGCGGTTACACCCAGCCTTCGACCATCGTGCACGACATGGTCCGCAACCAGCCCATGCTGGCGCACTTCGTCAACACGCAACGGCCGGAGTGGCTCACCCTGCACGACGAACGCCACCCGTACACCATCAGCACCACCCTATGCCGGGTCACCACGCCCTGTGTCGTCGACGCGCACTACGTCGATGAAGACAATGACGCCATCGCTGCCGATCGCTACGCTTTCATGCAGGGCGACACGACAAGCAAGCTGTATCTGCGACCTGGCCGTTATCGACTGCGCGCCTGGGATATTCGCGGCAAGACCCTGGCCGAGCAGGTCATCACGATCAACGAGCGCTAGGCCATCGGAAAAGCCGATGGCGTTGCCTGGCGTGGCCTCGTGGGAACCCGGTCCAGACCCGCATAACGCATTGCCGGGGGAAAGCTCATGCATCAACGCCCGTCTGCCGCCACATGGATCCTGCTGACGCTTGCCATGGCTTGCAGCGGCGCTCACGCCGCGCAAAAGGGAGCGCCCTCGAACCTGTTCGATGAACTGCGGCCGTTGACCGGCGAACTGGCCCGGTACCAATACCTCATCGCGGCAACGCCGCAGTTGACCGGCAACGACCGGTTGCTTGCCCAGCAGATGCTGGCCTTCAGCGAAAACGAACTGGGGCTTTACAGCGAGGCGGTTCGCGATTTCCCGCTGCGCAACGAGCTGCCGAAAGGATTGACCGCCCCGCCAGCCGATCGCTGGCAGGCGGTGGACGGGGTCGATGCCATCGCCGCACTGGCCCGCAACCGGCGTCTGGTGATGGTGAACGAGGCCCATCATGACGGGCATACCCGCGAGCTGACCCTGCTGCTGCTGCCACGCCTGCGTGCGGAAGGCTACACGCACTTCGCCGCCGAAGCCCTCGACGGCCGGGACGTTTCACTCGTGAAGCGCGGCTACCCGATAGCCAGCAGCGGCAGCGAATACCTCCACGAGCCGTTGTACGGCGACATCGTGCGCGAAGCCATCCGGCTGGGCTACGTCATCGTTCCCCATGAAGCGGCCGATGCCACGCCGCAGGGCCGCGAGGACGGCCAGGCCAGAAACCTGTACGAGCAGGTCTTCGCCCACCACCCCGAGGCGAAGCTCTTCGTGCACGCCGGTTACGCCCACATCGACAAGCAGCGCGGCCGGATCGGCTCGACCAGGCCGATGGCGATGCAATTGAGCAAGCTCAGCGGCCTCGAGCCCCTGTCGGTCGACCAGACCGACGTCCGCGAGCAGAACCCCAGAAGCGAAGCCTTGGCGTACCACACGTTCAGGCACGCCTTGCGGAAATTCGAGACGCTCACGCAAGCGGCCCGGCAACCACTCGACTCGAACGACCCCGGCGATCTGCCGGCACGTCCGGCGGCCGACATCTATGCCCGCATCGTCGCCACGTTCCACCCCAGCGAACCGATCGCGCTGCTGCGGATCGACGACCACACGCCATGGAGCGCCAGGCCCGGGGTATACGACCTCAACATCATCCTTCCGCCGGCCAACCCGGCGCCTTCCGACTACACGCAAGGCCCTCTCTGGCTGTCGATCGACGGCAAGCAGCAAGCCGTGCTGCCGCCCGCCAACCGCGGTCACCGGCCCCCCTGGCTCTCGCTCGGCGGTTTGCGCGTCGCCGTGCCCGTCGACAGCGAGGCCTGCGCAAAGAAATTTCCGTGCCTGGTCGAGGCCCACTACGCCAGCGAGTCCGCCGACGCCGTCGCCGCGGATCGCTACCTCTTCCTGCGCGATGCAAGGAACGTGCTTTATCTGCGCCCTGGTGCCTACCGATTGCGCAGCGTGGGTGCCGATGGGCAGACCTTGAACGAGCGCGCCATCGTGGTCACGAGGCCCTGATGCGCCCCCCTGCGACCGCCGGCAATGCGGCAATGAACTGCTGTTTCAACCTGGCCACGATGAACGGCTTTGGTTAAGGATTCTCCTTCAAACAGACATTGAATCAATTGATTTGCATGTGATTTGTCGAATTGATAACCTCGCTCCGTCGCACGCCGAGGTCGTCTGATGCAGCAGAACCACTCCGTTCCCGAAACGGCGCTGCCAGCGCAGCAAGCCATGCGGCATGCACTACTGTTCGCCGCCGTGCTGTTGCTGGCCGCGTGCGCCAGTGGTCCGCAGCGGCGACCGCCCGGTTCGGGAACATCGCATTCCGCACTGGCCGGCCTGCCGCCGCGCGCGCCTTCGGCTGCCAGCGCCGGCGAGGCGAACGACATCCTGTTCCGCGCGATCGGCCTGGTCGGCACGCCGTACCGTTGGGGCGGCAACACGCCCGCCGGTGGCTTCGACTGCAGCGGACTGGTCGACTACATCTACCGCACCGCCGCCAACATCCAGCTGCCGCGCACCTCGCACGAGATGGCCGCGATGGATGCCCGCAAGGTGCGCAAGATGACCCAGCTGGCCAGCGGCGACCTGGTGTTCTTCGACATCGGCGGCGCGATCAGCCATGTCGGCGTGTACGTCGGCAAAGGCCGCTTCGTGCACGCGCCGAACAGCGGCGGCACGGTGCGGCTGGACGACATCGACGGACCGTACTGGGGCGGCCATTTTGCCTACGGGAAGCGGGTACTGGATTGAGCGTTCCGAGCGGATGAAAAGCTGGGCTTGCGGTAAGCCGGCCCCTACAACTCTCCCCTGGAAGGGGAAAGGACAAACGAACAACGGCGCCCATAAGCGCCGTTGTGGTTTTGCCCAATCGAAGCGAACTTCAGTGCGCTTCAGCACCAGGTGCGTGAGCGTGGCCGTGGGCGAGCTCTTCCTCGGTGGCGTCGCGCACTTCGCCGATGACCACGTCGAAATGCAGGGTCTTGCCCGCCATCGGGTGGTTCAGGTCCACGTCGATCGCGCTCATGCCGACCTTGTGCACGGTCACTGCGCGCTGGCCGCCCTGCTTCAGCTGCAGCACGGTGGTCATGCCCGGTTTGAGCCGGTTGGCCTGCGGGAAATACTTCTTCGACATGCGCTGGATCTGGCCTTCCTGACGCTCGCCGTAACCCTCGGCCGGCGCCACGTCCACGCTCAGCGTTTCGCCGGCCTCGTGGCCTTCCAGCGCCGTTTCCAGACCCGGGATCAGCTGGCCGTGGCCGAGCAGGATCCACAGCTGCTCGTCGCGGTCGTGCGAGCTCTCAACCTTTTCACCGTCCACCGTCAGCGTGTAGTGGATTGCGATGACCTTGTCCTTGCCAGCCTTCATTGCCTGTCTCGTTGATGGGATCAAACGGCGGATTCTAGCAGTAGCCCGGCGGCGCTAGGACCCGCGATGACCGAAGCCCACCCCGCGCGCCTCCGGCCCCAGCCACAGCAACGCCGCCAGCAACAACGCCACCAGCACCATCCACAGCGACATCGCGAACGCGAAATCGCCGCCATGGCGCTGCGCCAGCCAGGTCTGCGCGGTGGCGGTGACCGCCGCCAGCAGGTTGCCCATCTGGTAGGCGAACCCGGGCAAGGTGCCGCGCACCGCGGCCGGCGACAACTCGTTCAGATGCGTCGGCACCACGCCCCAGGCGCCCTGCACCATCACCTGGATCAGGAACGCGCCCAGCCCCAGCAGGATCAGCGAGCCGCCGTACATCCACAGCGGAATCACCGGTATCGCCAGCAGCGCGGCGATCATCATCGCCTTGCGCCGGCCGATCCGCTCCGACAACGCACCGAAATACAGGCCGCCTGCCAGCGCGCCGAAATTCAGCAGCGCCACCAGCACGAAAGCCGTACCCGAGCCGGTAGGCAGGTGCAGGTTCACCTCCTCGAAGGTGTGGTACATGTCCTGCGAGCCATGGCTGAACATGTTGAACGCCATCATCAGCAGCACCAGGTAGACCGCCAGCTTCCAGTGCCCGCGCATGGCTTCCAGCAGACCCGGCCGTTTCACCGCCCGCGCGCCTTCCTGCCACACCGCCGACTCCGGCACCTTGCGGCGGATGTACAGCACCAGCAGCGCCGGGATCGCGCCGACCACGAACAGGCCGCGCCAGCCGATGTGGTCGACCAGCAGCCAGTTCGCCAGCGCGGCGAGAAAGAAACCGCACGGGTAGCCGCTCTGCAACAGGCCCGACACGACGCCGCGTGCCTTTGCCGGGATCGACTCCATCACCAGTGACGCGCCGACGCCCCACTCGCCACCCATCGCCACGCCGAACAGGAAACGCAGCACCAGCAAGGAGGTCAGCGACGAGGCGAAGGCGGTGGCGAGCTCGAACAGCGAGAACAGGACCACGTCGAGCATCAGGATCGGCCGCCGCCCGAAGCGGTCGGCCAGCCGGCCGAACAGCAGCGCGCCCAGCGGTCGCGCCGCCAGGGTCAGAAACAGCGCGTAGGTGATCTCGGCGGTGCCCACCTGGAACTCCCTCGCCACCGTGACGATGACGAAGGTCAGCAGGAAGTAATCGAATGCATCCAGCGTCCAGCCCAGGAAACCGGCCAGCACCGTATGCCGCTGGGTGGCATCGAGCTCACGCAGGGGTGCAAGCAGCGACATCGGTCTCTCCTCGAACGGGACCTCACGCACAGTGCGCGCCGGCGACGATGGTAGCCGAGCACCCGATGTCCTAGGCTGCGGTCATCCCCGAAAAATGGAGTCCGGATGGACCGCCACGGTCGCCAGCGCATCATCAGCCTGTACGGCAGCCGGCTGCAGCGCGGCTACGCCCGGCTCAAGCTGGGCACCGACCCGGTCTACGCGGCCGCCACCGAACTGGTGGCCGGCACGGCACTGCCGCTGCTCGACATCGGTTGCGGCATCGGCCTGCTTGGACTGTACCTGCACGTCTGCGGGCAGCCCCGACGCTACCTCGGGCTGGACCACGACCGACGCAAGATCGCCACCGGGCAGCAGGCCGTGCGACGTGCGGGGCTGGAGGCGCTGATCGACCTGCACCACGCCGATGTGGCCGAGCTGCCGCCAACGCACGGCCACGTGGCGCTGCTCGACGTGCTGCATTACCTGCCTGCCGGACGGCAGCCTATCCTGCTGCGCGAAGCAGCACGGCACCTGGCGCCCGATGGCTGCCTGATCATCCGCAACGTGCTGCGCGAGCCGCACTGGCGCTTCCACGCCACCCGCGTCGAGGAATTTTTCCTGCGCACTTCCGGCTGGATTCCCGGCGGCGCACAGCACTACCCGAGCGCCGACGAAGTGCGCGCACCGCTGGAAGATGTCGGACTCGAGGTGCGCATCGAACCGCTGCGCGGGCGCACTCCGTTCAACAGCTACCTGATCGTGGCGCGACCACACCGCTGAAGCGCTCGCGCCACGTCATTCAGCCCGACGCGTGGCCAACGCGCGTGGCGACGACGGATCGGCTATACTGGGCGACGCATTCGTCCCCACGCATGCCGCGACAACGTCGCCCCTTTCCCTTGATCCGCAACACGGTATGAACACTCCGGGTTGCCCAGGAGTGTTCCATGTCTTTCGATTCGCTGGGCCTTGCGCCCGCGTTGCTGCGTGCGCTCGCCGATTACGGCTACACCCAGCCCACCCCGATCCAGGCCGCCGCGATTCCGCCCGCTCTGGAAGGCCACGATCTGCTCGCCGCCGCGCAGACCGGCACCGGCAAGACCGCCGCGTTCGCGCTGCCGCTGCTGCAGAAGCTCTCGACCAGCGGCCAGACCATGACCCGCCGCCCGCGCGCGCTGATCCTCACCCCCACCCGCGAGCTGGCCGCGCAGATCCACGAGAACATGCGCGATTACGGCAAGCACATCCACGTCAGCGCTACCACCATCTTCGGCGGTGTCGGCATGGGCCCGCAGATCAATGCGCTGCGCCGCGGCGTGGACGTGGTCATCGCCACCCCCGGCCGGCTGATCGACCATCTGCAGCAGCGCACACTGGATCTGTCGGCGGTAGAGACGCTGGTGCTGGACGAAGCCGACCGCATGCTCGACATGGGCTTCCTGCCGGCGCTGAAGCGCATCCTGCAGTCGGTACCAAAGAAGCGTCAGACCCTGCTGTTCTCGGCCACCTTTGCGCCGGCGATCAAGGCGCTGGCACTGGACTTCATGCACAACCCGCGCGAGATCTCGGTCTCGGCGCCGAACACCGTCACCACCCTGGTCAGCCACCAGGTGCATCCAGTCGATGCCTCGCGCAAGCGCGACCTGCTGCTACACGTGCTGTCGCAGGACAGTCGTCGGCAGACCCTGGTGTTCAGCCGCACCAAGCACGGCGCCGACAAGCTGGTCACCTTCCTCAACGCCTCCGGCCTGCGCGCTGCCGCGATCCACGGCAACAAGAGCCAGAACGCGCGCACCCGTGCGCTCGCCGATTTCAAGTCCGGCCGCGTCACCGTGCTGGTCGCCACCGACATCGCCGCCCGCGGCATCGACATCGAGCAGTTGCCGATCGTGATCAACTTCGACCTGCCCTCGGTGGCCGAGGATTACGTACACCGGATCGGCCGCACCGGCCGTGCCGGCATGGAAGGCCTGGCGCTGTCGCTGGTCAGCCACGACGAAAGCGGCCTGCTGTTCGACATCCGCAAGCTGCTGAAGCAGGACATCGCGATCACCCCGGTGGCCGGCTACGAGCCGTCCGCCCCGCTGCGGCTGGACGCCGGCGCGCCGCGTCCGAAGCAGGGCGGTGGCGGCCAGCGCCAGCAGCAGCGTGCACCGCGCCAGGGCAAGCCCGCCGGCGCGGCGCGGCCGAACGGCTACGCGCCGCAGGGCCGCGGCGAACGCGCCGCCGGCAACCAGCGCCGCCGCTCCAATCGCCGCCCCGTGGCCAAGGCCTGACGCCGCTGCTGGGCCTGCTCGCGGGCGATGCTCCCGCTCTTGCGAATCCCAAATTCCGAGGGCAAAAGCATCGCCCGCAAGCGGGCTCCTACAGCAGCCCCAGCGCTGCCGCGTGGTGGCGCAGGTGGTCGTCGATGAAGCTGGCGATGAACCAGTAGCTGTGGTCGTAGCCGGCATGCCGGCGCAACAGCAGCGGCTGCCCCGCCTCGGCGCAGGCCTGGTCGAACAGCTCGGGTTTCAGTTGTGCCTCGAGGAAACCGTCCGCCTCGCCCTGGTCGATCAGGATGGTGCCGTCGAAGCTCTGCCGCCGCACCAGTTCACAGGCGTCGTGGTCGGCCCACGCTGCCTGATCGTCGCCGAGATAACGCGGAAATGCCTTGCGCCCCCACGGTACCTGGCTGGGCGCCACGATCGGTGCGAACGCCGACACCGAACGGTAGCGTCCCGGATTTTTCAAGGCCAGGGTCAGCGCGCCGTGGCCGCCCATCGAATGGCCGCAGATGCCGCTCAACGCCGTGTCCACCGGGAAATGGGCGCCGATCAAGGCGGGCAACTCGTCCACCACATAGCTGGCCATGCGGAAATGCGTCGACCACGGCGCCCCGGTGGCATCGAGGTAGAAACCCGCGCCCTCGCCGAATTCCCAGTCGCCGGTCGCGCCCGCGATGCCGGTGCCGCGCGGGCTGGTGTCGGGCATCACCAGCACCAGGCCGAGCTCGGCAGCCAGCCGTTGGGCACCGGCCTTGATCGTGGCGGTTTCCTCGGTGCAAGTCAGCCCGGCCAGGAAATACAGCACCGGACAGCGCCGCCGCGCGGCCTGCGGCGGCTGGTAGACGGCGAAGCGCATGGCGCCGGCGCAGGCTTGCGAATGATGGCGGTAGAAGCCCTGCAGGCCGCCGTGCAGGCGTTGTTCGGAGATCGTTTCAAGCGTGCCCATCGTCGGCTCGTCGCTCCATTGGCAAAGGCAAAGCGAAGCATAACCGCGCCGCCATCACGTTCGCGTTCAGCCGGAAGCGCCACGCGCGCGCATGGACGCTGGTAGAATGCACGACCCGCGCGCCGCATTACCGGCGCTGCCTTCCCGAGGTTCCCCCATGTCGTCCCCTGCTCCCGACCACACCCCGGTGTCGTCCGGCTTCGGCGCACTTGCGCTGCACCCCGATGTCCTGCGCGTGCTGGCCGACGTCGGCTACGAGTCGCCCTCGCCGATCCAGGCCGCCACCATCCCGCCGCTGCTGGAAGGTCGCGACGTGCTCGGCCAGGCGCAGACCGGCACCGGCAAGACCGCCGCATTCGCGCTGCCGATCCTGTCGCGCATCGAGCGCAAGGCCGGCAAGCCGCAGGCGCTGGTGCTGGCGCCCACGCGCGAGCTGGCGATCCAGGTGGCCGAGGCGTTCCAGACCTACGCCGCCCACCTGCCCGGCTTCCAGGTGCTGCCGATCTACGGCGGCCAGAGCTACGGCCCGCAGCTGCATTCGCTCAAGCGCGGCGTGCACGTCGTGGTCGGCACGCCCGGCCGCGTGATCGACCATCTGGACAAGGGCACGCTGGACCTGTCGGAGCTGAAGTACCTGGTGCTCGACGAAGCCGACGAGATGCTGCGCATGGGCTTCATCGACGACGTCGAGAAGGTGCTGCAGGCGACCCCGCCGCAGCGCCAGGTCGCGCTGTTCTCGGCGACCATGCCGACCCAGATCCGCAAGATCGCGCAGCGCCATCTGAAGGACCCGGTCGAAGTCACCATCAAGTCCTCGACCACCACCGCGGCGAACATCCACCAGCGCTACTGGTTCGTCAGCGGCATGCACAAGCTCGACGCGCTGACGCGCATCCTTGAGGCCGAGCCGTTCGACGCGATGATCATCTTCGCGCGCACCAAGCAGGCCACCGAGGAACTGGCCGAGAAGCTGCAGGCGCGCGGCCTGGCCGCCGCCGCGATCAACGGCGACATTGCCCAGCCGCAGCGCGAGCGGGTGATCCAGCAGCTGAAGGACGGCAAGCTGGACATCCTGGTCGCCACCGACGTGGCCGCGCGCGGCCTCGACGTGGAGCGGATCAGCCACGTGCTGAACTACGACATCCCGTACGATACCGAAAGCTACGTGCATCGCATCGGTCGCACCGGCCGCGCCGGGCGCAGCGGCGAGGCGATCCTGTTCGTCAGCCCGCGCGAGCGCGGCATGCTGGGCGCGATCGAGCGCGCCACCCGCCAGCCGATCGAGCAGATGCAGCTGCCGTCGGTCGAGGTGGTCAACGACGTGCGCATCGGCAAGTTCAAGCAGCGCATCAGCGACATGCTGGCGCAGGGCGACCTCGGCCAGTTCCAGCAGCTGATCGAGCAGTACGAGCAGGAGCACAACGTGCCGGCGGTCGAGATCGCCGCCGCGCTGGCGCGCATCGCCCAGGGCGACCAGCCGCTGCTGCTGGCGCCGCCGCCGAAACGCGAGAAGTACGAACCCGCATCGCGCGAGCGCGTCGAACGCGCGACCCCGCGCGAGCGCACGAGCAGCGAGCGGCGTCCGCCGCATGCGCGCGAAACAACCGCTGCCAGCCACCAGCCGCGCGAGTCCAGGTCGCACGAACAGCGGCCACGCGAACACGCCGCGCACGAGCGTGCAGGACGCGAGCAGGCGCCGCCGCGCGACTTCGGCCAACGTCCGCTGCGCGCACATGCCACCGAAGAAGGCAAGCGCACGTATCGCATCGAGGTCGGCCACGAGCACGGCGTGAAACCGGGCAACATCATCGGCGCGATCGCCAACGAGGCCGGGCTGGACAGCCAGTACATCGGCCGCCTCAGCATCCGCGACCACTACAGCCTGATCGACCTGCCCGACGGCATGCCGAAGGAAATCTTCGAGCACCTGAAGAAGGTGTGGGTGGTGCAGCAGCAGCTGCGCATCCACGAGTGGGACGGCAACGACAACGGCACCAGCGCGCCGCCGGCGCACAAGCCCGGCGGTTTCAGGAAACCCGGCAGCTTCAAGCCGCGGCCGGGCGGCGCGAAACCGCCGCGGCGCAAGTAAGCATCCCGAGTCGCGTCGCTCGACCAGCGACGGCGCGACACCGGCGGGATCGTCATCGCCGCGAACCCGCCGCATGTCGGGCTCAGCTCGACGATCGAACATCATCCATCCCGCGACGCCGAGCCGCGACTCGACCGGCCGGCGCCGTCCGCCATCGCGCACCTGCCGGCGGCCGCACACGCGGTTCGGGATAAACGGCTGCCCGCCGTCAGGCGCCGGACGGCCTCTTCACGAAAAATTCCCGTCGAAGCGCTATGACTCCGCCGTTCCGCCTGGGAGTCCAGGGGCTCGCGATGCCGAAGTCGCGTGATGGTGGAACGGTTGTCGGATCCCTGTCGTGCCTGGCCACCAAAGCTGCGCAACACCAGTCGCACGCGCCGATCCTTTCCCATGTCGTTACCTAGTGGAGAGGAACCTATGTCATCACGAAACTTGACAGCCTTGAGCATCGCGCTGGGCGCCGTTTTCGGTCTGGCGACAAGCAGCCAGGCCTTCGCCGAAAACGCAGCGCCGAAAGTGGAAGTGACGCCTGCCGTGAAACACGACACCTTGCGCTCCCTGCGCGGCACGATGCCGCGACCGGAAGATTTCTCCAAGAGTCCCCGCATTCATCCGTTGCATCCGCTGCCGCCGCTGGCTCCCGGCAACCAGACCGACGGCGCCGTGCAACACACCATCACCGGGGCGTTTGCGCCCGCGTTGGGTGCCGGTTTCGAAGGCGTCGGCCAGGGCTTCAGTGGCCCGCAGGGCACGTTCAGCGTCAACAGCGCGCCGCCGGATACGAACGGCGCGGTAGGCGCCACCCAGTACGTGCAGATCGTCAACACCGGGTTCGCAGTGTTCGACAAGGCCAGCAAGGCAGTGACCTACGGCCCGGTGCCGAGCAACACCCTGTGGGCCGGCTTTGGCGGCCCCTGCGAGGTCGACAACGACGGCGATGCCGTGGTGGTCTACGACAAGGCCGCCAACCGCTGGGTCATCTCGCAGTTCGCCGTCAGCGCCACGCCTTACTACCAGTGCGTGGCGGTATCGGCCACCAGCGACGCCACCGGCGCGTACTACCGCTATGCCTTCTCCTACGGCAGCGTCTTTCCCGACTATCCGAAGATGGGCGTCTGGCCGGACGGCTACTACGAGACCTTCAACATGTTCACCAGTACGTTCCAGGGTGCCAAGCTGTGCGCCTACGACCGCACTGCGATGTTGAGCGGCCACGCGGCCACCCAGCAGTGCTTCCAGTTGTCCACCAGCTACGGCGGCGTGCTGCCGGCCGACCTCGACGGCGCCACCGCGCCGCCGGCCGGCTCGCCGAACTACATGCTGAACTTCACCAGCAATTCGGTGAACCTGTGGAAATTCCATGTGGACTGGGCGAACAGCGCCAACACCTCGTTGAGCGGTCCGCTCAACATTCCGGTGGCCGCCTTCGCCACCGCCTGCCGCGGCGGCAGCTGCATCCCGCAGTACGGTACGCGGCAAAAGCTGGACTCGCTGGGCGATCGCCTGATGTTCCGCCTGGCCTACCGCAACTTCGGCACTCACGAGTCGCTGGTGGTCAACCATTCGGTGCAGGTCGGCACCTCGCGCAAGAACCCTTACACCGGCGTGCGCTGGTACGAGATCCGCAGCCCGGGCACCACGCCGGTGGTGTACCAGCAGTCCACCTTCTCGCCGGACACCAGCTTCCGCTGGATGGGCTCGGTGGCGATGGACAAGCAGGGCAACATGGCGCTCGGCTACAGCGTATCCAGCAGCGCGCTGCACCCGGCGATCCGCTACACCGGCCGCCTGGCCAGCGACCCGCTGAACACGTTGGAAGCGGAGAACAGCATCATCGCGGGGCTGGGCTCGCAGAGCGGCAACAACCTGTCGCGCTGGGGCGACTACAGCGCGATGACGGTCGACCCGGTCGATGACTGCACGTTCTGGTACACCACCGAGTACCTGAAGAACACCGGCTCGTTCAACTGGAACACGCGCATCGCGTCGTTCAAGTTCCCGGGCTGTCTATAAACGGGCTCCCGGGCAACCAGGATGCCCGTCACCCAATGGCGGTGGCGGGCGTCCCTCTCCTGCGGTTTCGGAGGCGGCAGCGCGCTCAGGCGCTCTGCGGCAGTGGCGGCTCGCCGGCGTCGAACGGGTCGAGCCAATCCTCGGGCGTCAGCACCGGCAGCCCGTGCGCGAGGCGCGCCTTGTCGCACTGCGGACTGGCCGTGCCGAACTCCCACGAGGGCTGCACCTCGCGGCATACCGATGGCCGCTGCGGATAGATGCCGCAATGCGCCGCTTCGCCCACCGTGCCGCGCAACGCCACGCAGCGCGGCTGTGCGGCGTTGGTGCCGCGCATCGCCAGCCGGTGCGGATCGAGCTTCTCGGTCAGCTCGGGCGGTACGTTGCCGCCGAGGAAGGCTTCCGCTTCCGACCAATGAAATGCCACGCGAAAGTACGCGCAGCAGGCACCGCAACGCAGGCAGGGATGTTCCATCGAAGCGGCCGGAGGCGCCCCGAGGCGCGCAGAAGGCAGATTCTAGAGCAGTGAAGATTCGTTGCGCAGCAGGGAAGCAAGAGCTACCCCTCCCTGTCCTCCTCTGCGATGCAGGGGAGGAAATGCGGAAAGCGCCCAACCAAGGTTGAACGCTTGCGTGCTCATGGCTCGCCGGCGAAGGTGTTGCACTGGGCGACGTCGCCGCTGCCGAAACCGGCCTTGAACCACTTCACCCGCTGCGCCGAGGTGCCGTGGGTGAAGGTGTCCGGGCGCACGCGGCCCTGCGCCTGCTGCTGCAGGGCATCGTCGCCGATGTGGCTGGCCGCGTTGAGCGCCGACTCGATGTCGCCCGGCTGCAGCCAGTTCAGCTCCTGCTGACTGTGGTTCGCCCACACGCCGGCGTAGCAATCCGCCTGCAGTTCCTGCCGCACCGACAGGCCGTCGGCGCCATCCATCGGCTCACCGCGCTGTTGCAGCTGGCGCACCTTGTCGAACACCCCGGTCAGCTTCTGCACGTGATGGCCCACCTCGTGCGCGATCACGTAGGCGCGGGCGAAATCGCCGGAGGAGTGCAGCTCGTCCTGCAGTTGCTGGAAGAACGCCAGGTCCAGGTACACTTTCTGGTCGCCCGGACAATAGAACGGCCCCACCGCCGTACTGGCGCCGCCGCAGGCCGTGTTCACGCCGCCGCTGAACAGGTGCAGCTTGGGCTCGACATAGGTCGCGCCATGCGCCTGGAAGATCGCGCCCCAACTCTGCTCGGTCGAATGCAGGATCGCGCTGACGAAAGCCTGCTGCTCGGGATCAACCTGGACGGGTTGCCCGGTCTGCGTCTGGGCGCCCGGCAGGCCGCCGCTCTGGTCCAGCAGCGCCAGCGGATTCTTGAAGAAGATCCAGCCCAGCAATGCCAGCACGATCAGACCCCCCAGGCCCATCCGCCCGCCGCCGCCGAAGCGCGGACCACCGCCGCCGCTGTCGACCTCCACGTTGCTGCTGCTGCCGCCTTTCCGCCAATCCATAGGAACCCCTCGTTGACTGATGCATCCGCCCCGACGCCGCGGGGGCGACGATAACGCGTCGGCCAGGGTCACGCCACGCCGCGCGCTGCCGCTAAAGTAGGCGACCCCTTGTGAGGATTCCAGCATGACCCACCTGCCCGCCCTGGTTACCCTGCTCACCGTGCTGTTGCTGTTCGGCACCATGTGGGCCGTCGGCCATGCCCGCGGCAAATACGCCATCAAGGCGCCGGCCACCAGCGGGCACCCCGCATTCGAGCGCGCCTACCGGGTGCAGATGAACACGCTGGAGAACACGGTGATGTTCCTGCCCACGCTGTGGCTGGCGGCGCACTACGGGTTCAGCGGTTGGGCCGGAGTGGCCGGGCTGGTGTGGGTCGCCGGCCGCGTGTGGTATGCGCTGGCCTACCTGAAGGATCCGGCCAGACGCGGCCCCGGCTACCTGGTCGGCATGTCCGGCTGGGCCGCCTTGCTGGTGCTGGCCTGCGTCGGCGTCGGCCGCGCGATGCTGGTCTGAGCACCCGGTCCGCAGGCTGCGCGCGATCCTGCCGATCGGCAGGGTTGCGCGGCCGGCCTGCCAGCCACTAGCTTGAAGGCGTCGCTTGCGCCGTTCCCCGCCTCAGGCATGGTCACCACATGCAAATCAGCAGCACCGAGGTCTCGCCACTGTCGCCTCAGGATTCGCCACACCCACCGCATACCGACCACGCCGCGCCCGGCCTGCGCGCCACCGTGGGCATCATCGTCACCTACTTCGCGCTGCAGTTCGCCGTCAGCTTCCTGTTCGCGTCGGCGATCGCGGTGACGGCGGCTTTGCGCGACGGCGGCCCGGACATCGAGGCAACCATCCGCACGACGCTGACGCAGCCTGCGATGCAGGCACTGCTGGCGATACTCTCGCTCGGCGTGGCCGCGCCGCTGACCCTGTGGCTGGCTCGCCGCACCTGGCCGGCGCTGTGGCCGCTGGCACAGCCGCCGGGTTTCGGCTTCACGCCGCCGCGCCAACCGCTGTTCTTCGCGCTGGCGGTGCTGGTCGGACTGGCGGCACCGTTCCTCGGTGCGCTGTTGACCGAGTGGCTGGCCCAGGGCCACACGGTGACCCAGGACATCCAGCAGATCGGCGGGCGTACTCCGCTGGGCCTGCGCCTGCCACTACTGCTGGTGGTGGTGGTCGTGGGGCCGCTGGTGGAGGAACTGCTGTTCCGCGGCGTGCTGCTGTCGGCGCTTATGAAGCGCTGGCCGGTCGGCTGGGCGGTGGCCGCCAGCTCGCTGCTGTTCGCGCTGGTGCATCTGCCCGGGCTGGAGTACCAGTGGTACGCGCTGCCCAACCTGCTGTTGCTGGCACTGCTGCTGGCCGGCCTGCGCCTGCGTGCGGGCTCGATCTGGCCGGCGGTGCTGGCGCATGGCGTCAACAACCTGCTGGCCACCGCCGCCTGGTTCGTGGCGATCAACCCGCCTGGCTGATCCCGCCAGCGCGCAGCAGCCGCGCGGTCTCGAACAGCGGCAGGCCCATCACCCCGGAATAACTGCCGTCGAGGTGCGCGACCATCGCCGCGCCGCGGCCCTGGATCGCATACGCGCCGGCCTTGCCGAACGGCTCGCCGGTGGCGACATAGGCGGCGATGGCCGCTTCGTCCAGCGTGGCGAAGCGCACCTGCGATACGCACACCTCGCCCTGCTCGCCGCGGGTGCCGACCAGCCATACCGCCGAGATCACCGCATGCGTGCGGCCCGACAGCCGGCGCAGCATCGCGGCCGCATCGGCGGCATCGCGCGGCTTGCCGAACACCTCGTCGTCCAGCACCACTTCGGTGTCCGCGCCGAGGACCAGTGCGTCGCCCGCGTGTACCAGCGCAGCGAGGCCGGCGCGTGCCTTGTCGCATGCCACCCGGCTCACGTAGTCCCGCGGTGATTCGCCGGGTGCGCGCTGCTCGGGCACGTCGACGTCGAGCACGGCGAAATCCACGCCGAGCTGATCGAGCAGTTGGCGCCGGCGCGGCGATTGCGAAGCGAGGTAGAGCACCGGCGTCACAACGCCAGGCTGTATTCGCAGAACTGGTGGTCGCGCTGCCAGCCCAGCGACTCGTACAGTGCCTGCGCCGGCGCGTTGTCCAGCGCGGTGGACAGCGACAGGCTGGCCGCGCCCAGCGCGTGCGCATGCTCCGCGGCCGCCTTCAGCAACGCGGCCCCCACGCCTTGCCGCCGCGCCGTCGCGGCCACGAACAGGTCATTGAGCAGCCAGGTGCGCACGGTGCGCACCGAGGAAAACAACGGATACAGCTGGGTGAAACCAAATCCCGCGCCATGCTCGCCCAGCGCCAGCAGGACCAGCGATTCGTGGTGGTGGAAGCGTTCCGCCAGGAAATCCCGCGCCCGCGCCAGGTCCGCCGGCTGGCCGTAGAACTGGCGGTAGCCGTCGAACAGCGGCGCCAGCGTGTCGAGGTCGAGCATGGTGGCCTGGCGGATCACGAAGGACATGGCGGGCAGGTTCCGGGGGAGGTCAGGCACGATGATACGGGTGACCGGACGCGATCGTGGTGGCGCGATACAACTGCTCGGCCAGCACCAGCCGCACCAGCATGTGCGGCAAGGTGAGCGGACCCAGCGACCAGCGCTGCTCGGCGCGCGCCAGCACCTCGGGCGCGTGGCCGTCGGGGCCACCGATCAGGAACGCCAGGTCACGCCCGGCCATGCGCCACTTCGCCAGCTGCGCGGCCAGCTCCTCGCTGGACCACGGCTTGCCACGGCCATCGAGCGCGACGACGTGGATGTCGTGCGGCAGCGCCGCGAGGATCGCCGTGCCCTCATCCTGGATCGCCCGCGCATCGTCGCGGCCCTTGCCGCGGTTGCCTGGCTTCAGTTCGATCAGCTCCAGCGGCAGTTCGTGCGACAGCCGCTTGCGGTATTCGGCGAAGCCCTCCGCCACCCAGCCGGGCATGCGTTCACCGACCGCGATCAGGCGCGCGCGCATGCCGGGAGTTGGGCTCAGCCCGCTTGTGCGGCGTCGGCTTCGTGCCCGTGGTCACCCACCGTCCACAGCCGCTCCAGGCCGTAGAACTCGCGGATGCGCGGCAGCATCACGTGGACGATCACGTCGCCCAGGTCGACCAGCACCCATTCGCCTTCCGCCTCGCCTTCCACGCCCAGCGGCATCACGCCCGCCTTCTTGGCGAACTTGCCCACTTCGTCGGCGATGGATTTGACGTGGCGGGCCGAGGTGCCGGAGGCGATCACCAGCAGGTCGGCGATGGAGGTCTTGCCGCGGACGTCGATCTCGCGCACGTCCTTGGCCTTCAGTTCTTCGAGCGCGTCGATGACCGACTTGCGCAGGGCGGCCGTGGTGACGGCCTTGTGGGTACGGGCTGTGCTCAAGAGGATGGGCCTCGATGCGGGATCGCAGCGCGAAATGGCGCGGCCGCAGTATAACCGCGCAACCGCAACGGCACGTCAAGGCGGGCGGCCCGCAGCTGCGCTCGCTCAACCCGCCAGCGCACGCCTGGCCAGCCGGTATTCGTGCATCAGCCGCGCCACCAGTTCGGCGGCGGGTTGCGGGCGCACCAGGCCCGCGGCCTGGCCGCACCATTCGGACAGCAGGTCGCCCCGGCCGGCTTCGGCGGCGGCGCGGCGCAACGGTGCGGTGAGCGCGTTCAGCACCGGGTACGGCAAGCCCTGCGACGCCTCGGGCATGGCCTCGACGAAGCGGTTGCGCAGGCCGCGGGCGGCGCGACCGGAGAAGCCGCGGATGGTGGTGACCCGATGTTCCTCGACCAGCGGCAGGTCGCGCTTCCACGCCTCGGCCGCCGAACACTCCGGGCAGGTGAGGAAGGCGGTGCCGAGCTGGCTGGCCGCCGCGCCGAGCACCTCGGCCGCCAGCAGGCCGCGGCCGTCCATGATGCCGCCGGCGGCGATCAGCGGAATGTCGACCGCGCGCACGGCCAGCGGCAGCAGTGCGAACAAGCCGATCATCGCGTCCTCGGCCTCGTGCAGGAAGCTGCCGCGATGGCCGCCAGCCTCGGCGCCCTGCATGGATACCGCGTCGGCGCCGGCCTCGGCCCAGGCGCGCACCTCAGCCACCGTGGTGGCGGTGCCGATCACATAGATGTCGCGGCGGTGCAGCTCACGCATCTGCGCCGGAGCAATCACTCCGAACGCGAAGATCGCCACCGCCGGGCGCGCCTCGCACAACGCGGCGAACTGCTCGGAGAAGCGCGGCGCCCAGCGCGACGGCAGGCTGGTGCGCACGTCGAGACCTTCGCGCGCCATCAGCGCATCGAGCTGTGCGCGTGCCTTCGCCACCGCGGCCACGTCGGCCTCGAACTCGTCCGGCAGCACGAACAGGCCTATCGCATACGGCCGCTCACCGAGCGCCCGGATTTGTGCCGCCTGGTCGAGGATCGCCTGCGGTTCGAGATAGCCGGCGCCAAGCGCACCCAGCGCACCCGCGTTCGATACGGCAGCCACCAGCGCCGGTGGCGTCGAGCCGGACATCGGAGCCTGGATCAGCGGATGCTCGATGCCGAGCCGGCTGGCGAACGCGGTTTGCATGGCATGGTGGCCTGCAGTGGAAACCCGCCAAGTATCCGCCTGTGCGCTGCGCCGCAGAAGCCGCCGGCAGTTGCGCCTGCCGGCGGCGGACGCTCAGCCGCCGGACTTCATCGCATCGCCCTTCATCACGTCATGCTTCATCGCGTCGTGTTTCATTGCATCGTGCTTCATCGCGCCATGCTTCATGGCGTCATGCTTCATGGAGGTTTTTTGCATGGCGTCGTGCGCCATTGCCGTGCTTGAGCTGGCAGCCATCGCGTCCTGCGCAAACGCGGTTGCGGTGGCGAGGCCGCAGGCCATAGCGGCGGCGAGGAGAGTGGCAAGTCGTGCGTTCATCGGAAGATCCTCGAGAGAAAGAAGGGGAAACGGCCACGCCGCCCCCTCGCTTCCTTCGCCGCCGGCCGGCCGGCGGTTACCCGGCGCGGTTCAGCCGCTCTGCCCAGCCACGATATTCACCGTGATCGCGATGATGAAAACGTTGAAGAAGAACGAGATAACGCTGTGCAGCAGTACCACGCGGCGCAGGTACTTGCTGCTGATCTGCACGTCGGAGACCTGGAAGGTCATGCCGATCACGATCGAGAAGTAGGCGAAATCCCAGTAGTCGGGCCTGGGCGTATCGGGAAACTCCAGTCCGGCATGCTTGCCGCCGAGATCGCCGTAGTAGCCATGCGCATAGTGCAGCGCGAACATCATGTTGAGGAACAGCCAGCTGAGGACCACGCTGAGCACACCGACCGTCAGCGCCAGCATGCCGCCTCCCTTGGCCGCGTGCAGTTCGTTGCCCAGCGCGGCCAGCACCACCGCGGACAACAGCACGCCGCCCCACAACACGCCCCAGCGCCCGATATCCAGCATCTGCGCCCGGCTGCGCATGTGGTCCGGCGTGGCTCGGTTGAACAGGCGCGCCAGGCTGCCCAGGTAGACCACCGCGGCCAGGTCGAAGCCGAGCAGCAACGCGGTGGTCGGGCGCATGCCGAAACCCGACAACACCACCATGCAGGCGACGAGGATGGCCAGCGCCGCGATCATCCATGGCCGGCCCTTCACGAAATGCCACGGCCGCCAACCATGCAGCTTCGTTGCGTCCGATGCCGCCCCTGCCGGTTTTTTTTCCATGCGTATCTCCGCGGCAGGAACTCAGCCGAGCAGGTCGTGGTATGCCGGATGCCGCTGCATCCACGCGGCAGCATACGAGCAGGCCGGCACCACCTTCCAGCCTTCGGCGCGCGCCGCCGCCAGTGCCTCCTGCACCAGGGCAGCGGCGATGCCGCGCCCGCCCACCACGGCTGGCACTTCCGTACGGGTGATCGTCATCACGTCAGCGGCCAGGGTGTAATCGAGCAGGCATAGCTCGCCATCCACGTGCGTTTCGAAGCGATGGGCAAGGCGATCGTGCTGAATGGCGAACGACATGCGAACTCCCTCTGGAAAGACAGTCGGCAAGAATACGACCTGCGCGTGGCAACCAGGCGTGAAGCGATGGCGTCGCTTCGTTCGCGCCGGCTGCATGCGGCATCGGGCATCGTGGGCACCTGCCTGCCACAACCCACGGGAGAATCCCATGAAACGATCCGCGTCCGCGCATTGGTCCGGCGGCATCAAGGACGGCCAGGGCACGATGTCGACCGACACCGATGTGCTGCGCGAGGCGCCGTACGGCTTCAAGTCGCGCTTCGAGGACGGACCCGGCACCAACCCGGAGGAATTGATCGCCGCGGCCCATGCCGGCTGCTACTCGATGGCGCTGTCGCTGGAGCTGGGCAACGCCGGCTTCACCGCCGACAGCATCGACACCAAGGCAACGGTGACCCTGCTCAAGGACGGCGACGGCTTCAGCATCACCGCGGTAGCACTCAGCTGCCGGGCCAAGGTGCCGCGCATCGACGCGGCCACGTTCGACAACATCGCGCAGGCGACCAAGCTGGGCTGCCCGGTGTCCAAGCTGTTGAAGGCCGAGATCACGCTGGACGCCCGGCTGGAAAGCTGACTCAGGCGGCAACCTCCGCACGGAGCCCGGATGCATCGGCCTGGCGCCGCTGGCGTACTGCCTGCGCCAGATGCTGCAGCACCTGCACCGAGCTGTCCCAGTCGATGCAGCCGTCGGTGATGCTCTGGCCGTAGCGCAGCGGCTGGCCCGGCTGCAGCTCCTGGCGGCCGCCGAGCAGGTGGCTCTCCACCATCACGCCGAGGATGCGCGTTTCCCCGGCGGCGATGCGCGCGGCGATGTCGCCGACCACTCGCGGCTGGTTCTCCGGCTGCTTGCTGCTGTTGGCGTGGCTGGCGTCGATCATCACCTGCGCGCGCAATCCGGCGTTGCCGATCGCTGCGCAGGCGGCGTCGACGCTGGCCGCGTCGTAGTTCGGCGCCTTGCCGCCGCGCAGGATCACGTGGCAGTCGCCGTTGCCGCTGGTCACCGCCACGGCAGCCTGGCCGTCCTTGGTCACCGCCATGAAATGATGCGGCTGCGACGCGGCCTGCACAGCGTCCACCGCGATCTTCACGTTGCCGTCGGTGCCGTTCTTGAAGCCGACCGGGCAGGACAGCCCCGAGGCCATCTCGCGATGCACCTGGCTCTCGGTGGTGCGCGCACCGATCGCACCCCACGCCACCAGGTCGGCGATGTACTGCGGCGTGATCATGTCGAGGAACTCGCAGCCGGCCGGCACGCCCAATGCGTTGATGTCCCGGAGCAGGCCGCGGGCCATGCGCAGGCCCTTGTCGATCTGGAAGCTGCCGTCGAGGTCGGGATCGTTGATCAACCCCTTCCAGCCGACCGTGGTGCGCGGCTTCTCGAAGTACACCCGCATCACGATCTCCAGCGCATCGCCCAGCGCGCGGCGTAGCGGCGCCAGCCGCGTGGCGTATTCCAGCGCGGCGCGCGGATCGTGGATCGAGCACGGGCCGATCACCACCACGAGGCGGTCGTCGTCACCGGAAAGGATGCGGTGCAGGACACGGCGCGAAGCGTCCACGGTGGCCAGCGCCGCGTCGGTGGCCATGCAGTCGCGGATGATTTCGGCTGGTGTGCCGAGGCGGGTGAAGGCGCGGATGCGCAGGTCGTCGGTGGTATGCATGGCGGCTCTCCTGGGGATTTTTCAGGTAGCGGCCATAAAAAAACCGCCCTGGGGTGGCGGTTCGGTGTGGTTCTTTCGATCAGTTCAAAACGATCGCGTCCGCGCCGCCGCCGTTGGCTTCGGGTAGCCGTAAAACCAGAAATACAGGCGGGCGGTGATGGAGGACATGACGACATTGATAACACAATGGACGTCCAAATCAAACTCCCCGCCGGCAGAAGGCTAGACTGGCGGCATGCCTTTGCCCCTCGACCTGCTGACCCGACCCGCCCGCGAACCGATCCGCCGCTGGGTGCTCAAGGCCTTCCCTCGCGCCAAAAACGGCGGCCTCGACTACGACCATCCGCACGGTGATCCCGGCCTGTTCGGGCCGCACAGCGCAACCTGGCGTGTGCATGCGGACTTCCCCGGCATGCTCGCCGGCGGCCTCGCCGCGTTGACCCTGCAGGCACTGCACCCGCTGGCGCTGGCCGGGGTGTGGGACTACTCCAACTTTCGCGGCGATATGGTCGGGCGGCTACGCCGCACCACCGCGTTCGTCGGTGGCACCACCTATGCGCCGCGCGCCCAGGCCGAGGCGCTGATCGAGCACGTGCGGCAGATCCATGACCACATCGTGGGGCATGGCGAGGACGGGCGCCCCTACAGCGCCAACGATCCCGAGCTGCTGACCTGGGTGCACGTCAGCGAGGCGTACTGCTTCCTGCAGGGCTATCGCCGCTACAGCCATGCGGCATTGCCGGAAGACGCGGCCGACCGCTACTACGACGAGGTACGACGGATCGCCGAGGCGCTGGGTGCGCGCGACGTGCCGGCCAGCGAACACGCGGTGGCGGATTATTTCCGGCGCATCCGCCCCGAGCTGGCCTTCACCGAACGCTCCCGCGTCGTGCTCGACCTGCTGGCGCGGGTGCGCCTGCCGGTGCCGGCGGCCGGGCTGTCACGCGACCTGTTCCTGTACGCCGGCCACGCCCTGCTGCCCGACTGGGCGCTCACGCTGCTGCGCCACACGCCGTGGCAACGCCGCCAGGCGCAACTGGCGGCGCATGCGCTGTGGTCGGTGGCGCCGGTGTTCCATGCCGCGCTGAAGGACGGCATCGCCAGCCGTGCCTGCCGACGCATGGACAGGCCGCCGGAACAGTTGCGGCACTGGGGGTAACGCCGCGCCGTCCAGCGGCATTGACAGCGCCGTCCCATCGGCTAACGTCGTGCGACAGCGTCAGTCGAGGATTTCCGTGGCGACCCTCATTCCGACCCGCAACAGCTGCCTGCCGCGGATGACCGGCGGCGAGAAGCGCGTTTCCGAGCGGCTGGAACAGAAGCTCGAGGACGACTACCTGCTGTGGTACGACGTGCCGGTCGGCGTGAAGCAGCGCCATCCGGATTTCGTGGTGTTCCACCCGCGTCGCGGCCTGCTGGTGCTGGAAGTGAAGGACTGGAAAGCCGACACCATCCGCCATGCCGACAGCACCCAGTTCACCCTGGTCACCGAGCGCGGCCTGGTAAAGGAGAACAATCCGCTGCTGCAGGCGCGCGCGTATGCGCTGGAGATCGGCGTGGTGCTGGAACGCGATCCGGCGCTGCGCCACCCGGAAGGCTCGCGTTATGCCGGCAAGCTGATCATGCCGTGGGGCTGGGGCGTGGTGCTGGCCAACATCACCCGCAAGCAGTTCGATGAAGGCGGCCTGGGCGAGGTATTGCCCGAGCATCTGGTGATCTGCCGCGACGAGCTATACGAGACGGTCGACGCCGAGGCGTTCCAGCAGCGGTTGTGGGCGATGTTCCCGCAGGTGTATCCGGTGGCATTGACCCTGCCGCAGATCGACCGCGTGCGCTGGCACCTGTTTCCCGAATTGCGGGTGGAAGCCGGCAGTGGCCAGTTCGGCCTGTTCGGCCCCACCGATGCCGCGGTGCGGCCGCTGGAGATCCCCGACCTGGTCAAGGTGATGGATTCGCAGCAGGAACAGCTGGCGCGCTCGATCGGCGGCGAGCACCGGATCATCCATGGCGTGGCCGGCTCCGGCAAGACGATGATCCTGGGCTTTCGCGCGATGCAGCTGGCGCGCGGGATGGACAAGCCGATCCTGGTGCTCTGCTACAACAAGACGCTGGCCGCACGGCTGGAACAATTGATCGGCGAGCGCGGCCTCGGCGAGAAGGTGCAGGTCTACAACTTCCACAAGTGGTGCCGCAAGATGCTGGTGGCGTACCACGAGCCGCTGCCGCCCGGCAGCGGCAAGGCCTTCGTCGATGCGCTGCCGCCGGCGGTGATCGCCGGCGTGGACCGCGGCCAGATCCCGCGCGCCCAGTACGGCGCGGTGCTGGTCGACGAAGGTCATGACTTCGAGCCGGACTGGTACAAGCTGATCGTGCAGATGCTCGACCCGGCGACCAACTCGCTGCTGGTGCTGTACGACGACGCGCAGAACATCTACGGCAACCCGAACCGCCGCAGGATCAGCTGGAAAAGCCTCGGCGTGCAGGCGCAGGGCCGCACCACCATCCTCAAGCTCAACTACCGCAACACGCTGGAAATCCTCTCCGTCGCGCGCGCCTTCGCGCAGGACCTGCTCGCCTCGCGCCTCGACGAGGCCGATGGCGACGGCGTGCCGCTGATCGCCCCGGAAAGCGCCGGCCGCCGCGGCGCCGTGCCCGAACTGGTGCGCACCGATACCGCCCGCGCGCAGATGGACGTGCTGATCGCGCGGCTGCGCGACGAACACGCGCATGGCCGTCCGTATTCCGAGATGGCAGTGATCTACCGCAACCAGTGGGAAGGCGAAAAGCTGCACGAGGTGCTGCGCGAGCTGGGCATCCCCAGCCGGCTCGCCGACAACGCCGGCAAGCAGACCCTGTTCGTGGTCGAGGACAGCGTCAAGCTGGTCACCATGCACTCCAGCAAGGGCCTGGAATTCCCGTTCGTGATCATCCCCGGCATCGGCGGCCTGCCCAAGGAAGGCCAGGGCGAGAACGACGAAGCGCGTCTGCTCTACGTGGCCATGACCCGCGCCACCGACCACCTGCTGCTGATCCATCACCTGGACTCGGTGTTCTCCCGGCGCATCCGCGATTCGATCAACGAAGTGCAGGGGCAACTGGAGCGCCAGGCATGAATCTGCGCCGCGACTTGGGCGCCATGCTGAAGACCGTTGTGGTCATCGCGCTGGTCTGTTACGCCAGCGAGGCATTTCTCTATGGCTTTTCGGGCATGCCGGAAAAGTCCGCTCTGCGCGAGATGAAGGGCACCTACGTGCGCCAGGGCGTGGACGCCATGATCGAAGTGGCCATGCCCCAGGACGAAATCCGTCCACACCTGTTCACCTTGTATCCACGCACCGCATCCAGCGGCGATCTGCAACCCGGTGAACCGTTGACGTTACTGGTCAGCCATGCCGGTGTCATTGTGCAGATCGAAGCGGCCGTCAGCGGCGTTCACAAGAGTTACGAAGAGGAACGGCAACGCCATCGTCGCGTATTGAGTCTGTCCACGCTCGCCAGCGCACTCGCTCTGCTTGGCATTGGTCTGCTCTACGTGGCCTCGGGAGCAAACCGCAAATCCCCTTAGGCGACTGCCCTGCCGACGCATGGCTTTCTGAATTCACCGGCCGCGACACTTCGCCACGGGCTGAGCCCGCAGCGCGATTGCTGCCCAACATATAGGCCTATACAATAAGAATCATTCTCACCTGATCGATGGCGGTGGGCGGCGCCCAGGCCCGCCTGTGTCCGGCATCGACCGGTGCAGATAAGAAAAGCCATTGCGCGACAACCGGCCAGGCGAGTCGCCTCCGACCCCCACCGGCCGCACGCGCGACACGCCAGCCCATCCACACAGATCCGTCCACAAGGTTCCCCATGCCACTGCCGACCGCATCCTCCGTCGCTGCGCCGCTGCCGCGCGCCATTCGCCAGGCCCTGACCGGCCTGCCCCTGCTCGCCGCACTGGCGTTGCTGGCGGCGCCGACGCACGCTGCCGACACCGCTGCCGCCGACGACGCACAACGCAAGGCAACCACGCTCGAAGGCGTGCAGGTCACTGCGCCGATCGCCAAGGACAGCGATTCGGTGACCAAGACCGATACGCCGATCGTCGAGATCCCGCAGTCGGTTTCGGTGATCACCGACGAACAGATGCGCGTGCGCGGCATCCACGGCATCGAGGAAGCGGTGTGGTACACCGCCGGCGCGCAGGGCGGCGGCTACGGTCCCGATTCGCGCAGCGACTGGCTGCTGGTGCGCGGCTTCGCCCCGGCGCGCTACATGGACGGGCTGGCCCTGCCGGCCGGCTCGGGCACCGAACTCACCCGCATCGAGCCGTACGGGCTGGAGCGGCTGGAAGTATTGAAGGGCCCGTCGTCGGTGGTCTACGGCGCGATGCCGCCGGGCGGCATGATCAACATGGTCAGCAAGCGCCCGACCGAACAGCCGCTGCATGAAGTGGGTGTCGAGCTCGGCAGTTTCGACCTGCGCCAGGGCACGTTCGATTTCGGCGGCCCGCTGAACGATGCCGGTACCGTGCTGTACCGGCTCACCGGGCTGGCGCGCAACAGCGACAGCATGGTCGACTACATCAAGGACGACCGCTACTACCTCGCCCCGGCGCTGACCTGGAAGCCCGACAACAACACCTCGCTGACCGTGCTGTCGCACTTCCAGAAAGCCGATACCGCCTCCGGCGGCGGCTTCCTGCCGGCATCGGGCACCCTGCTGCCGAACCCGAACGGCAAGATCCCGCGTCACCGTTTCACCGGCGAGCCGGGCCAGAACGACTACAACAAGAAGATCGCCTCGATCGGCTACGAATTCCACCACGATTTCGCCAGCGGCCTGGCGTTCAACCAGAACCTGCGCTACGGCAAGACCGACATCGACAACAACGGCGCCAACGTGGGCGCGTTCGGCCTGCTCGCCGACCAGCGCACCCTGCTGCGCTATCTGTTCCCGAACGAGAACCACACCAAAACCTTCGGCGTCGACAACAATCTGCAGTACACCTTCGGCAGCGGCAACGTGCAGCACGTGGTGCTGGCCGGCGTCGACTACCGCCGATCGAACGACGACTACGCCTCTGCCTTCGCTTTCAACGCGTCGTCGCTGGACATCTTCGCTCCGGTCTACGGCAGCCCGGTGACCGTTCCGGCCTACACCAGCCACACCGTCCAGACGCAGTCGCAGCTGGGCGTGTACCTGCAGGACCAGGTCAAGCTCGGTCGTTGGGGCATCACCATCGGCGGTCGCCAGGACCGCGTGAAGACCGACACCGACAACCGGCTCGGCGGCAGCACCGCGCACCAGACCGACCATGCGTTCTCCGGCCGCATCGGCGTCAACTACCTGTTCGACAACGGGCTGGCGCCGTACATCTCCTGGTCGCATTCGTTCCAGCCCACTGTGGGCACCGACTTCGCCGGCAAGGCGTTCGAACCGACCACCGGCGGCCAGTACGAAGCCGGCCTGAAATACCAGCCTGCCGGCGGCAACGGCCTGCTAACCCTGTCCACCTATCAGATCACCCAGAAGAACTCGCTGACGATCGACCCGAACCACACGCTGTACCAGGTGCAGCAGGGCGAAACGCGCTTGCGCGGCGTGGAACTGGAAGGCCGCTGGAACATCGGCACGAACTTCACCGTCTACGGCGACTACACCTACAGCAACTCGAAGGTCACCCGCAGCAACGACCTGCCCTCGCTGGGCAAGCAGATCGCGTTGCTGCCGAAGCAGCAGGCTTCGCTGGGCACCGACTACACCATCGTCAGCGGCCCGCTGGCCGGGCTCGGCTTCGGCGGCGGCGTGCGCTACGTGGGCAGCCACTACGGCGACATCTACAACGACTGGAAGACGCCGTCGTACGCCCTGCTCGATGCCGCCGTGCACTACGACACGGGCAACTGGCGTTTCCAGTTGAATGCCATGAACCTCACCGACAAGGACTACGTCTCCGTCTGCAACAGCGCCTACTGGTGCTACTACGGCTACGAGCGCACGGTCAGCGCCAGCGCGCGCTACCGCTGGTAAGCCGATGACGGCCTGGCTGAGCCTGCTGGCCTTCGCGATGGCGGTGCTGTCCGCCGTCGCGATGTACGCCGCGTCGCCGCATTGCATGTGGAAAGCGCTGCGGGGCAAACCACGCATCGCGCGCAGCGCCGGCATCATGCTCGCCCTGCTGTCGCTGCTGCTCTGGACCAGCGTGCTCGGTGCCGCCGTCGGGTCGTGTGCGATGCTGGCCAGCTGGATGCTGGCGCTGGCCGTGCAGCCGTACCTGGCCTGGTGCGCCGGCACGCCGGACGCCGACGCTGCGGAGCAGGAACGATGAACGGACGCTACGCCTCTTGTCGTAGGAGCCTGCTGGCGGGC
>NZ_AJXW01000014.1 GCF_000264375.1 Rhodanobacter thiooxydans LCS2 | reverse complement strand
GCCCGCCAGCAGGCTCCTACGGCAGCGTCGATCGGCAGGAGTCACGCTGATGTGGACGCGCGCCAGCGCCGGCGTCGTGCCGGGTTTCCTTCTCGCTGCCGCGCTGGTCGGGCTGGTCAGCTGGCTGCTGCCTGGCTCGTGGGAGTCGACCATGCTGGTCGGGCTGACCGTCTTCTTCCCGCTGTGGATCGGCGTGGTCTGCAGCGCGTTCCGGTTTTCCAGCGGCGCCCGCGCCTGGGGCTGGCTGAGCGCGCTGGCGTTGTCCGTGCTGGGCCTGTTGTGGCTGTTGCAGCTGTCCGGCTGGGTCCGTTGAGATCGTCCGCATGAAACTGAAACCCGCCACCCTGCGCACCTTCACCACGCTGCACTCATGGATGGGCATGGTTGCCGGCTTCGCGCTGTTCGTGGCGTTCTACGCCGGGGCGATCACGGTTTTCCATCATGGCCTGCAGCAGTGGTCGACGCCGCAGGCCGTCGACGCCGCCCCCACGCTCGACGACACGCAGCGCCTGCTCGACGGTGTGCTGGCGCGCCACCCGGAAGCGCGCGAACACCTGGGCATGACTTTCCCAGGCTACGAACTGGCGCAGCCCACCGCGTACTGGCTGGACGCACACGGCACCTGGCAATTCGCCACGCCGGATCACCTGGCCGGCAGCCCGACACCACCGGGCGCCAGCCTGCCCGAACTCATCAACGAACTGCACTACACCTTGGGGCTTCCGCTCGTCGGTACCTGGCTGATGGGACTGGTCAGCCTGCTGTACGGCGTCGCCCTGGTGTCCGGCTTCGTGATCCACCTGCCGCGGTTGGCCAAGGACCTGTTCGCGCTGCGCCCCGGGCGCAACCTCAAGCGCTTCTGGCAGGACGCGCACAACGTGATCGGCGTGCTCAGCCTGCCGTTCCACATCATGTTCGCGGTTACCGGCGCATTGCTGTGCCTGCTGTTCGTGCTGATGCTGGTGCTGAACCCGCTGATCTACGACGGCAAGCTGATGGCCGCGTCGCCCGCGGCGATGGACACCGCGCCGATTGTGCAGAAAGCCGATGTCGCCGGGCCCCTGTCGCCGCTGGCGAGCTGGCATGCGCGCTCGATCGAAGTCGCGCGCGAACACGGCGTCGCCGATTTCGAGCCGGGTTACCTCAAGCTGGCGCATGCCGGCGATGCGCGTGCGGTGGTCGAGGTCACCGGCCGTTCGTCGCATGGACTGGGCAGCGGCGCGGTGGCGCTCGCTGCCGTCGACGGCAGCGTGCTGGCCACCCAGTTGCCCGGCGCGCGTGACGCCAACCACGCCACCCTGGCCGCGGTGTACGCGCTGCACTTCGGCGACTACGGCAATGTCGCGGTGCAGTGGCTGTACTTCCTGCTCGGGCTGGGCGGCGCGTTCCTGTTCTATTCCGGCAACCTGCTGTGGATCGAGTCGCGGCGCAAGCGGCGGCAAGCGGAACAGGGCCGCTCCTCGCTGGTGATGGCCCGCGCTACCGTGGGCATCTGCCTCGGCGTGTGCGTGGCCGTCTCGGCCGCCTTCGTGGCGGCACAGCTGCTGCCGTGGCTGGGCTGGAACGCGGCGGCGGGCGAACGCTGGGTCTGCTTCGGCAGCTGGGCGCTGTGCGTGCTGTGGGCGTCGTGGCGCGCACCGCTGCGCGCGGCGCGGGAACTGCTGTGGCTGGCTGCGATCGTCACCGCGCTGGTGCCACTGGCGCACGGCCTCGCCGCTGGCTGGTGGTTCTGGCGCAGCGCCGCGGCCGGGCATGGCGCGCTGCTGGCCATCGACCTTGGCGCGCTGGCGCTGGCCGCCGGATTTGCCGCGCTGGCGCGCGCCACCTCCCGGCGCGGCCGGGACGGGGCGACGAACAGCGTGTGGGCCATTTCCGCCCCTCAGCCGTAGGAGCCCGCTGGCGGGCGATGCTTTTGCCCTGGATTTCCGGAGCGAAGAGCATCGCCCGCCAGCGGGCTCCTACACGGCAGGGGTGCGATAGGGCGCCAACAGGGCGGGATTATCGAACAACCCCGCCGGCAGCAGGTAGCGTGGATCGCGGCCGGCGGCGAGCAGCTCGCGGATGCGCGTGGCGGAGATTTCCAGCGGGGTCACCGCCAGCTCGATGACCCTGCCCGCCGGCAACGCGCGCAACGCGGAAGCGCCGGCGACGCGCCGGCCGGCCACTTCGCGCTCCAGCTCGTCCGGCAGGACCGCGGAAACCCCCGGCCGGCTCAGCACGCCGAGATGCGCCGCGCCGAACAGCTCGCGCCAGCGATGCCAGCTGGCAAGGCCGGCAAACGCATCGGCGCCGAGCAGCAGCACCAGCGGGCGCTCGCCCTGCTCCACGCGCAGCTCGTGCAGGGTGTCGACGGTGTACGACGGGCCGGCGCGATCCAGTTCGCGCGTGTCGAGCGTGAGCCGCGACTGGCCCTGCAGCGCGGCACGCAGGATCGCCACGCGCTGCGCCGCCGAAGCGATCGGCGGCGCGCGGTGCGGCGGCACGCTGGCCGGCAGCAGGCGCACCTCGGCATCGAGCAGCTCGGCGGCTTCCCATGCCACACTGAGGTGGCCCAGGTGCACCGGGTCGAAGGTGCCGCCGAAGATGGCGAGAGGCCTGGTGGATGTCTGCGGCAAGAGCCTTACCCCTCCCCGGCCCTCCCCTGCAGGCCCCAAAGGGACGTCCTTCGGTCGCAGGGGAGGGAGCATGTCCCGACGGGGCGATGGAATGTCACGCGAGCGCCCGGGCGGCACGCGGTTCGGCGATCGCGGCGATCAGCCGTTCGGCTTCCTGCCACGGGTTGCCCTGTTCGCGGCCCTTGACCATGCGATCGATGCGCGAGGCGCGCGCCAGGCACTGCAGCCAGTGCTCGCGCGGCGCGCGGCGCAGGGCCTGGCGGAACTGCTGCGCGCGGCTGTCCCACAGGTGCTCGGCCTTGGCCTGCGCAGCGAAGTCCGCCGCATTGGCCAGGCGCAGCGCCAGCTGCAGCTGGTTGACCAGCCAGCCCATCAGCGCCAGCAGTTCGTCGCCCTCGGAGCGCAGCCCGGCGAGGATGCGCAGCGCGCGCGCGCCGTCGCCGGCAAAGGCGGCGTCGGTCAGCTTGAACACGTCGTAGCGGGCGCTGTCGGCGACCAGGTTCTCCATCTCGGCGGCGTCGACGCGGCCTTCGCCATGCAGCACGGCAAGCTTGTCGACCTCCTGTGCCGCGGCCAGCAGGTTGCCCTCGACGCGCTCGGCCAGCAGCGCGACGGCATCAGGCGTGGCGGACAGTCCCCGCGAAGCGAGCCGCGCGCCGAGCCACGAGCCCCACTGGTCCGGCCGCGGCGAATTGAACACCACCATCGCGCCGCTGGCGTCGAGCTTCTTGCTCCAGGCACCGTCGTGCTTGCTGCTCCATTCCATCGCGGTGACCAGCAAGGTGACATCCGGCGGCGGATCGGCGCAGAACGCGGTGATCGCCTTGGCGCCGTCGACGCCGGGGCGGCCAGTAGGCAGGCGCAGGTCGATCAGCCGGCGGGTGGCGAATAGCGACATGCCGGCGGCGGCGCGGGCCAGGTCGTTCCAGTCGAAATGCTGGCCCACCTCGAGCACTTCACGCTCGCTGTAGCCCAGCTTGCGCGCCTGGGCGCGCAGCGCATCGGCGGCTTCCAGCACCAGCAGTTGATCGCCGGCGAGCAGGTAGACCGGCTGCAGCTGCTCCGCGGCCAGCGCCTTCTGCCATTGGCCGGAGCTGAGCGGCATCAGTGCACGCTGGCGGCGCTGGCCGGGGCGACCAGTTCGTGCTGGCCGGCGGCCTGCAGGCGGAACAGGATCGCCTGCACCATGTCGTCGTTGAGGCTGCGCTGGATCTCCTCCACCTGCGAGGCGTTGCCGACGGTGTTGCCAGCGTCGTAGCTGTAGTTGCGCGACATGTCGATGCGCTGCTGCGGCACCAGCAGCTGCCCATCGGCGCCGAGCACGTCGAACTGCACCTGGTAGTGCACCGCATATTCGGTGACACGCACGTAGCCGCCGGCACTCAGCGTCTCGGTGCTGAAGGCCGCCACCGGCACGCGCAGTTCGGCAATGCCCGGACCGCTGGCATCCTCGATGGTGGCGCCGGAGGTCTGCAGCGCGCGAGCCAGGTGGCGCTCGAACTCGCCGCCGCCGTTGACGGCAAGGTGCACCCGCTGCATCCGGGACGGCAGGGTGGCGTTCTCGCGCAGGTGGAAGCCGCAGCCGCCCAGTACGAGCGTTGCGGCCAGCAGCAGCGAGACCTGGAACAGGCGGTGCGCCTTCATGAAGCTCATGGGTTTCATCCTGCGACGATGTTGACGATCTTGCCGGGTACCACGATGACCTTGCGCACCGTCACGCCTTCCAGGAAGTGCGCCACCTGCGGCTGCGCGCGGGCCAGCGCTTCGGCCTCGTCCTTCGAGGCGTTGGCGGCGACCTCGATGGTAGCGCGCAACTTGCCGTTGACCTGCACCGCCAGGGTCAGCGTGTCGCGCACCAGCGCGGCGGCGTCGACCTGCGGCCACGGCTGATCCTCCAGCACGGTCTCGGCGTGGCCCAGCACCTGCCACAGCGCGTGGCTGACGTGCGGCACGACGGGGTTGAGCAGCAGCACCATCGCCTCCAGCGCCTCGTGGCGCACGGCGCGGCCCTGCTCGCTCTGGTCGTTGAACCGGCCCAGCGCATTCAGCAGTTCCATCAGCGCGGCGATCGCGGTGTTGAACGCGTGCCGCCGACCGAAGTCGTCACTGACCTTCTGGATCGTCTCGTGCAACTGGCGGCGCAGCGCCTTCTGGCCCGCATCCAGCGCGGAGGGATCGGTCACTGCATGGTCCGGACCCGCCGCGTGCGTGGTCACCTCGCGCCACAGCCGCTTGAGGAAGCGCGCCATGCCTTCGACGCCGGCCTCGCTCCATTCCAGCGACTGCTCCGGCGGCGCGGCGAACATCGAGAACAGGCGCACGGTGTCGGCGCCGTACTTGTCCACCATGGTCTGCGGGTCGATGCCGTTGTTCTTCGACTTCGACATCTTCTCGGTGCCGCCTGCAAAAACTTCTCTACCGGCAAACAGGAAGATGCCTTTCTGCCCCATCTGATTCTGACTTGGGACCCAATTAAGTACGTTCGCAAAAACTCCGGTATGGGTTAGCTCACCTTTACCCGCGACCAGATCCCCCTCCAAATTCAAAGCTCCATTCGGCAGCCAATAAGTCTTGCTTCCGTCGCCGTGAACTTGTGTTCTCACGTCAGATGGTTTTATCCATTCTTTTTTTCCATCTTCCGCTTCAATGTAAAAAGACGGCGCGATCACCATGCCCTGACACAGCAGGTTCCGCGCCGGCTCGTCCGAATGCACCATGCCGGCGTCGCGCAGCAGCTTGTGATAGAAGCGGAAGTACAGCAGGTGCATGATCGCGTGTTCGATGCCGCCGATGTACTGGTCCACCGGCAGCCAGTAGTTCGCGCGTTCGTCGATCTGCGCATTCGCGCCGGGGCTGGTGTAGCGCGCGTAGTACCAGCTCGACTCCATGAAAGTGTCGAAGGTGTCGGTTTCGCGCTCGGCCGGGCCACCGCACTGCGGGCAGGTGGTCTTGCGCCACTCGGGATCGGCCTTGATCGGCGACTGCACGCCGGAAAACGCCACGTCTTCGGGCAGCACCACCGGCAACTGGTCTTCCGGTACCGGCACCGCCTCGCACTTGGCGCAATAGATCACCGGGATCGGGCAGCCCCAGTAGCGCTGGCGGCTGACACCCCAGTCGCGCAGGCGCCAGTTGACGCGGCGCTGGCCCTTGCCGTCGGCCTCGAGCACGCCGGCGATGTAGTCGAACGCGGCGCGGTGGTCCTTGCCGTCCATCGCGCCGGAGTTCACCACACGCATGTCGGCGCGGGTCTTGTCCGAATACCAGTCCTGCCAGGTCGCCGCGTCGTAACTCTCGTCGCCGGCGGCAATTACCTGTTTGATCGGCAGGCCGTACTTGTGCGCGAACGCAAAGTCGCGCTCGTCATGGCCGGGCACCGCCATCACCGCGCCAGTGCCGTAGCCCATCAGCACGAAGTTGGCCACCCACACCGGCACGCGTTCGCCGCTGACCGGGTGGATCGCGTACAGACCCGTGGCCATGCCGCGCTTGTCCTGGGTCTCGAGCTCAGCTTCGGAGACGCCGCCGTGCTTCAGCTCGTCGAGGAACGCGGCCAGCTGCCGGTTGCCTTGCGCCGCCTTGTGCGCCAGCGGATGCTCGCCGGCGATGGAGACGAAGGTGACGCCCATCAGGGTGTCGGGGCGGGTGGTGAACACGGTCAGCGGCACGGCCTCGCCTTCCACCGCGAAGTGGATCTCCAGGCCCTCGCTGCGGCCCAGCCAGTTGCGCTGCATGGTCTTCACCGCGTCGGGCCAGCCCGGCAGCGTGTCCAGGCCGTCCAGCAGCTCCTGCGCGTAGTCGGTGATCTTCAGGAACCACTGCGGGATCTCGCGCTTCTCGACCACCGCGCCGGAGCGCCAGCCGCGGCCGTCGACCACCTGCTCGTTGGCCAGCACGGTCTGGTCGACCGGGTCCCAGTTCACCACCGCGTTCTTGCGGTACGCCAGGCCCTTCTTCAGCAGCCGGGTGAACATCAGCTGTTCCCAGCGGTAGTACTCCGGCCGGCAGGTGGCGAACTCGCGGCTCCAGTCGATCGCGTAGCCCAGCGATTTCAGCTGGCTACGCATGTGCTCGATATTGGCGTAAGTCCACTTCGCCGGCGCGGTGGCGTTCTTGATCGCGGCGTTCTCCGCCGGCAGGCCGAACGCGTCCCAGCCCATCGGCTGCAGCACATTTTTGCCCTGCATGCGCTGGTAGCGGCTGATCACGTCGCCGATGGTGTAGTTGCGCACGTGGCCCATGTGCAGCGCGCCGGACGGGTACGGCAGCATGGAGAGGCAATAGAACTTCGGTCGCGACGCGTCCTCCTTCACCTCGTAGGCACGCTGCGCATTCCAGTAGCGCTGCGCGGCGGCTTCCACCGCCTGCGGGCGATAGGCAGCTTCATCCTGATCGGAGGTGGTCGGGGTTTGAATGTCCTGCATGGTTCCGTTGCCGTGGTGCGGGCCGACATGGGTCGGCGGAGTGAACTGATCAGACTAGCCCAGCGCAGGCCGGGCGCCAAGCTGGCGGGCCTTCAGCCGCTCGGGCAGACCGCGGCCCGACCGCCACCGAGCGTGCGCGCCACGCCGGCGATCTGCGCCGCCAGCCGGGCGATCGCGCGCTGGTGGCCCTGCACCAGCGCGGCGTAGCCCGGCCCCACCGTCTCGCTGACCCGGCTGGTGCAGGCCAGCGTGGCGGCCCGCTCGCCATGCAGCAGGCGCACGCTCCAGGCGGCCTCGACCAGGGCGTAGCTGCCGGGCACGGAATCGAACCGGCGCAGGTCCAGCTTGATCCGCAGCAGCGGCCTGTCGTTGCCGGGCAGACCGCTGACGTCTGCGCTGTGCAGCTCGCGCGCCAGATCGGCGGACAGCGCGCTGCGCACCTCGTCGCCGAGTGGGGCGATCCAGCGCTCGCCGGCGAGCAGGGCCACCCCCTGCCCGCCCTCGCGCACCACCAGTTGCGGCTGGTCGACCTGTGCCGGCACGCCCACCGGCAGCAGGTCGAACGGCAGCGCTGGCGCGGCCGCGACCGGCGCCACCAGGCTGCCGGCGGACTCGTCCGCCGGCGCCACGAGCGTGTAGTAATGCAGCGGCGCCGAGGCGCAGGCTGCCAGCAGCAGGGCTGCCGCCACGCCCGGCAAATGTCTTGCGCTACGCATCATGGCTTGCTCCCTTGCGCCGGCGACAGCGCCGCGGGCGTGGTGACGGGTTGCGGCTCGGCCGGCTTCGGGTCCGCTTGACGGCCGCGGACCAGCGCCTCCGGATGGCCGCCCAGGTAATCGGTCAGCACGCGCAGCGAGCGCGCCATGCGTTGCAGCTGCTCCAGCGTGGCGCCCAGGTTCTGCTGCAGCGGCGAATCGCCGGCCAGCGTCTCGTTCGCCGTGCCCATGGTCCGCTGCACGCCATGCAGGGTGTCGCTGAGCGCCGGCAGGGTCTGGCCGTTGACCTGCTTCAGCGTGCGGTTGAGCCCCACCAGGGTCTGGTCCAGGTTCTGCCCGATGCTGTCGAACGGCACCTTGTCGAGCTTGTCGACGATCCCGGCCATCTGCTCCTGCAGCTTGTCGAAGCTGCCCGTCACGGTCGGGATGGTCAGCGGTTTCGCGGCCGGGTCGAACGCCACCTTCGGCGTCTTCGGGATGAAATCCAGCGCCACGTACAGCTGGCCGGTGAGCAGGTTGCCGGTGCGCGCCTGCGCGCGCAGGCCGTGTTCAACCAGATGGCCCATCAGCTGCGACAGGTCGGGGTTCTCCCCATGCGCCTTGGCCAGCGCCTCCAGCTTGTCGTAGGCAGCGCCCAGGCGCTGCGGATAGATCACCGCGCCGACCACCACCGGAAAGCGCTGCTTCTGCTCGTCGTAGTCCAGCCGCACCGACACCACCTTGCCGATGTTGAGGCCAAGGAACTCCACCGGCGCGTCCACCGCCAGCCCGCGCACCGACTGCTCGAAGCGCATGCGGATGTAGCGTGGCGTGCCATCCGGCGGCGCCATCGCCGTGGTCTGGTCGCCGAACAGCGTGTACGCGTTGTCCTCCGGCGCCGGCGTGCTGTCGTGCGGCCCGGGCGGGTCCTGGAACGCCACGCCGCCGGCCAGTACGGTGGCCAGCGACTGCGTGTTGAGCTTCAACCCGTTCGCGCCGATCGACACGTCCACGCCGCTGGCGTTCCAGAAGCGCGAGGAGCGGGTGACGAACTTGTCGTTGGGGCCGTCGACGAAGATGTGCAGCGAAACACCCTTGCCGTCCTGGTCCAGCTGGTAGGAGGCCACCCGGCCGACCTGGATGCGCCGGTAGTACACCGGCGAGCCGATGTCGAGCGAGCCGAGGTCGTCGCTGTGCAGGACGAAGCTGCGCCCCGGCGCGCCGTGGTTCACCGGCGGCGGCAGCTCCAGCCCCTTGAATTCGTCCTCATAGTCGGTCGAATCGCCCACGTCGGCGCCGATGAAGGCGCCCGACAGCAGGGTGTCGATGCCGGACACGCCGCCCAGCCCGATCCGCGGGCGCACCACCCAGTAGCGCGTGTCCTTGGTGGCGAAGCCCTCGGCGCTCTTCTCCAGCGCCACGTTGACCAGCACGTGGCTGCGGTCGCTACTGAGGCGGATCTTGTTGACCCGCCCGATCACCACGTTCTTGTACTTCACCGGGGTCTTGCCGGCGTCCAGGCCCTCGGCGCTCTGGAAGCTGATGGTGATCTGCGGGCCGGCCTGCAGCCAGTTGCTGACCACCAGCGACAGGCCGACCAGCGCGGCCAGCGCCGGCACCAGCCAGATCAGCGAGGCGTTGAAACGGCGATGCTTCACCACCGGCTGCGGCAGTTCGGCGTTATCCGGGGGGCCCGCTTCGATGGGCTTGTCGTCAGTCATCGGTATCCTTGCCATCCCAGATCAGGCGGGGGTCGAAACTCATCGAGGCCAGCATGGTCAGCACCACGGTCAGGCCGAAGAAGATCACGCCGGGCAGCGGTTCCACCAGGCTCAGCACGCTGAAGCGCACCAGCGCGGTCAGCAGCGCCACCACGAACACGTCCAGCATCGACCAATAGCCGATCAGCTCGACCAGCCGGTAGAGTCTTGCACGTTGCACCAGCGCCCAGCTGCTGCCGCGCCGTGCGGTGACCAGCAAGGTGCCCAGCGCGAGGAACTTCAGCATCGGCACCACGATGCTGGCGGTGAACACGATCACCGCCAGGTCCGGCGAGCCCTTCACCCACAGCTCCACCACGCCGCTGATGATGGTGTTGTCGTCGATGTCGTTGAGGCTGGCGGTGCGCATGATCGGCAGCACGTTGGCCGGGATGTACATGAGGAACGCGGCGATCAGCAGCGCCCAGGTGCGCGCGTAGCTGTCCGGCTTGCGCCGGCGCAGCGTGCTGCCGCAGCGCGGGCAGGCCATGGCGTCGTCGATGCCGTCGCCGTCCAGCTGCGGGTGGCCGGGCACGTTGCGGCACACCAACCCGCACGTGGTGCAGGCGATCAGGCCGAGGTCGACGGCGCGCGGCAGGGCGCTCATGCGGTGCGCTCCGGCAGGTCGTCCCACAGCTGGCGCAGGTCCACCCCGGCGAAGATGGTGATCAGCAGGGTCAGCGCCGCATAGGCGTAGATGCCCGGGTCCGCCGTCACGTCGAAATAGGTGTGCGCCTTGACGATCGCTACCAGCGCGCCCAGCACGAACACCTCGCTCATCGTCCACGGCCCCAGCCGGTGCAGCGCCACCATCAGCGGCACGAAGCCCGGCGCGCGCCGCCCCGCCTTGCCGAACCACAGCAGCCAGCCCAGCAGCAGCATCTTCATCAGCGGGAAGAAAAACAGCGTGGCGGCCACCAGCACCGAAACCACCTTGGCCTGCTCCTGCCACATCGCGATGATCACGCCCCACAGCGTGGTGGAGCTGTGCTGCCCGCTCAAGCCCAGCGTCACGATCGGCCACATGTTCGCCTGCACGAACACGATCATCGAGGTGAGGATCAGTGCCAGCATCGCATTCGTGCTCATCGCGTGGTGGCGCTCCAGCTCGGCGCCGCAGCGGGCGCACGTGGCCACCTCGCCGCGCGCCAGCGGACGACGGCGGTAGACCGTGTCGCAGTGCTCGCAGATCAGCAGCGCTTCAGGTGAGCTCGTGCCCATGCAACCGGTACCTTGTCCCGGCAGTGACGATGCGCGAATTCTCGCAAATCTGGCGTGGCGCCGCTGAACCGCACGCGACCGCTTGATATGCTGGGCGGCGCCCCGATCTGAACCGGCACCCGCCGAGCTGGAGTTTCCCGTGACCGACGCCGCCCCCGTTTCCCACGTATTCGACGTCGACCAGCAGACCTTCGAGGCCGACGTGCTGCAGGCCTCGATGACCACGCCGGTGCTGGTGGACTTCTGGGCCACCTGGTGCGGCCCGTGCAAGACGCTCGGGCCGATGCTGGAAAAACTCGCCACCGAATACAACGGCGCGTTCCGGCTGGGCAAGGTGGACGTGGACGCCCAGCAGGAACTGGCCGGCATGTTCGGCATCCGCAGCATCCCCACCGTGGTACTGGTGAAGGACGGCCAGGTGCTCGACGGCTTCACCGGCGCGCTGCCCGAAGGCCAGCTGCGCGAATTCCTGTCGCGCCACCTGCAGCCGCTGGAAGCGTCCGAACCGGTCGCCGAAGCCGCTCCCGTGCAGGAAGCCCCCGAGCAGGCGATCAACCGTCTGCAGCAGGCGATCGCCAGCGAGCCGAACCGGCCCGAACTGAAACTCGACCTGGCGCTGGCCCTGATGCACGCCGGCAACGTCGCCGCCGCCGAAACCGAGCTGGCCGCGCTGCCGGCCAACCTCGCCACCGACGCCCGGGCCGTGCGCCTGCGCAACGAACTGGAGCTGGCCCGCGCGGCGAAGGACGCGCCGGCCATCGCCGAGCTGCAGCAGCGCGTGCAGACCGACCCCGCCGACTGGGCCGCCCGCGACCAGCTCGGCGTGCAGCTGCTGCTGCAGGGCGACGTCGAAGCCGGGCTGGAACAGTTCCTGGTCATCCTGCAAAAAGCCCGCGACTGGAACGACGGCCAGGCGAAGAAGCGCCTGCTCGCCGCCTTCGCCACGCTGGACGACGCCGACCTGGTCGGCCGCTACCGGCGGCGGATGGCTTCGCTGCTGTTCTGAGCCGTCCTCCGGAACGCGGCGCGGCGTAGGGCGGGCACCGCCCGCCGGCTTCCGGTTTCCGGCAACTCGAAAAGCGGCGGGCAGTGCCCGCCCTACGGGAAAGCGCACCCCATACTGCCGCGTACGCTCGGGTATGATCGCCCCTTCCCCACCCGGACCAGCCCCGCATGCGCGCCGCCACCCTCCGCCGCCTGCTCAACCTGTGGCCGCCCTATCTGTTCAGCGGCATCCGCGTGCTGTCGATCAGCGACGACTACACCGAGGCGAAGGTGGCGCTGCGCTTGCGGCCGTGGAACCGCAACTACGTGAAGAGCCAGTTCGGCGGCAGCCTGTTCGCCATGGTCGATCCGTTCTGGATGCTGCTGGCGATGCACCGGCTTGGCGGCGACTACTACGTGTGGGACAAGGCCGGCGCCATCGACTTCGTGGCGCCCGGTTACGAGGACGTCTACGCGCATTTCAAACTCGAAGCCAGCGTGGTTGACGAGCTGCGCACCGCCGCAGCCGGCGGCAAAAAAGTCCTGCGCTGGTTCGAGACCAAGGTGACCACCGCCTCCGGCAAGGTCATCGCCGTCGTGCGCAAGCAACTCTACGTACGGCTGAAACCGAAGGCCCGCTGAAACTCCCTCTCCCCCAAGCTTGCCTGAGGAAGGGCTGAGGTAACGGGTTTTGACAAGCAGGCCTCACTCCCGCTCGAACCGCACGATCTCGTCCAGCGCGGTTTCAGCCTTGCGGATCGCGCTGCCGGCGAGGTTGTCTTCCAGCCAGCGGCGATGGCCCAGCCAGCGCAACACTCCGTAGACCAGGCCGACGAAGCCCAGCGAAACCACTCCGCACAGCAGCATCCAGAGCGGCAATCCAGGCATCCGGCCCCACCATTGCGGCGCGCCCACGCGGTCGAAGTCGTACTGGAACAACATCAGCATCGCGGGTATCCAGATCACGCTGCCCAGTACCACGAACACCGGCGCCTCCACCTTCACCCGCCATGCGCGCATCCGTGCCAGGCGGTGCTGGATGTCCAGCACCGGCGCCGCGTAGTCGATACCTTGCTGCATGGCAAGCAGGCGGGTCGGAAAGACCAAGGCCAACGTGCCGAAAACCTGCATCGCGATGCCGCAGGCCATCGCCTGCCACACATCCTGATGCGTGCTCCAGAACGCGATGCCCCACAACATCGCCGCCACGCCAAAGACGATCTGCAGCGATTGCCCCCACACCAGCGGCCGCAGATGGTGGCGCAGGCGCGAGGCATGCTTCTGGCGCAGCAGCTCCAGGTTCAGCATGTTTTGCCGCTCCAGCTGCTGCCCCAATGCCTGCCAGGCGAGTTTCATCTCATCCAGTTCCATGCTCATGCTCCGGTGGCGGCCGCGGCGGTCATCTGACCGCGCCATTTCTGCCTGATGCGACCGAGCTTGGTCGCCACGTTGGTTTCGCTGATGCCGAGCACCTCGGCGATTTCGGTGTAACTGCGATCCTCCAGGTACAGCAGGATCAGCGCGCGGTTGAGCGGATCGAGCGTGCCGACGAAGGCGTACAGCTCCACCAGCCGCTCGTCGGCTTCTGCGATCCCCTCGCCGCCGCCGATGGTTTCCAGGTGGTGCATCTGCAGCGGCTCGAAGCGCTGCTCCGGCGCGCTCCGCCGGCGCCGCGACTGCGAGATCGCCACGTTCAGCGCGATGCGGTACAGCCAGGTGGAAAACTTCGCGCGACGCCCGTCGTAGCCGTCGAACGAGCGCCACAGCTGCGCGCCGATCTCCTGCACCAGGTCGTCGCGCTCTTCGGCGCCGTACGCGTACACGCTGGCCACCTTGAGCACGATGCCCCGGTGCTCCCGCCACAGCGCCTCGAAATGTTGCTGGTCCGCCTTGCCGCCCATGTGCCGTCCGCGTTCCCCTCGTTACCAACATGATTCGCACGGACGCGGAAAAAATCACAGCGCCCGGCAGCGACGCCTTGTCCCTCCCCCTGCTTGCAGGGGGAGGCTAGGAGGGGGTAGCTCCGTGCAAGGCGAGAGCATCCCACCCCGACCCTCCCTGCCAGCAGGGGAGGGAGCAAAGCGCCGCGTCCCTTGACCCCTCCCCCACACCAGCCATCCGCATAATCCCCGCAACGTGCCTGCGGACGCCGTTCATGACCCTGGCCGACACCCTGCTGCAACGCGCGCGGCATCTCGCTCCGGGCAGCTTCGCGATGGTGATGGCCACTGGCATCGTCTCCATCGACACCAGCCAGCACGGCCTGCCGTGGGTGGCGCGGGCGCTGTTCGCGTTCAACCTGCTCGCCTTCGCCTGGCTGCTCGCGCTGAGCCTGCTGCGCCTGACGCGCTTCCGCCGCGAGCTGGTGGCCGACTTTACCCACCCCGGCCGCGGCGCCGGCTTCCTCACCTTCGCCGCCGCCACCTGCGTGCTGGGCAGCCAGTGCCTGCTGGTGGTGCACTGGCCACGGGTGGCGGGCGCGCTGGCGGCGCTCGGCGCGCTGGCATGGACGGTGCTGACCTACCTGTTCCTCGCCGCCGCGATCACCGCGCGGATCAAGCCTGGCTTCACCCGCAGCATCCACGGCGGCTGGCTGGTGGCGGTGGTGGCCACCCAGGCGCTGGCCGCGCTGCTGACCCTGCTCGCCGCCGACCAGCCCGCGGCGCACACCGGCGCGCTGTTCGGCGCGCTGTGCCTGTACCTGCTCGGCGCCGCGCTGTACCTGCTGATCATCACCCTGGTCGTCTATCGCATGGTGTTCTTCCCGCTGCGTGCGCGCGAATTCACGCCGCCGTACTGGATCGACATGGGCGCGCTGGCAGTGACCACGCTGGCCGGCAGCCTGCTGGTGATCCACACCCCGGCGAACGGCGCGCTGGCCGCGCTGCTGCCGTTCGTGAAGGGCTTCACCCTGTTCTTCTGGGCCACCGCGACGTGGTGGATTCCGTTGCTGGTGCTGCTGGAAATCTGGCGCCACGGCCGGCGCCACGTGCCGCTGCGCTATGAAACGGACGACTGGGACATCGTGTTCCCGATCGGCATGTACACGGTGGGCACCTACGCGCTGGCGCAGGCGCTGCAACTGGATTTCCTGCGGGTGATTCCGGCTGTCGGCGTCTACGTCAGCCTGCTGGTGTGGGCACTGGTGGCTGGCGGGGCGCTGCTGCGCGGGTATCGCGGCTTTCGCGTTGGTGGGCGGAGGCATCCGCCGCAGTGACGATGCAACCCGCATTTTGCGGGAACGACTTCAGGCGCGATGCCCTCGCCGTTCCGGCATCCAGGGCAAAGCTGCCAGAGCAAGAGCTTTCGTCTGCCTATGTCAGCCGGGTTACTTTCTCTTTGCGTGCTCAAAGAGAAAGTACCCATAGAGATAAAGAGCACCCCCGCCTGGCGCTTGTCGGGCCTCGGGCAACCGCTCCCTGCGTTGCCTCAACTCCGGCATCCATGCCGTCGCCTGCCCGGCTAGTTCGTGAGCTGGGGCCGGGCTTTTCGAGCGGGCATCCTGCCCGCGCAGCGGGCCATCGGGCAACTGCTCCTGCGTTGCCTCAACTCGGGCATCCATGCCCTCGCCTGGCCCGCACTCGGTGCGCAACCGCGTTGCGGTTGCGAGAGCAGGGAACCCGAAAGCGGAGGCTCCTGGCAATGGACGGAAACTTTGCGTGACGCGAATGTTCGCTATCGGCCATGAGCTGCCGATCGAATGTGCACTCTCATCCGGACTGTCCCGGTGGTGCGAAAACTGCTTCGGCTTGGCTGAACGCCCGCCGCCGTCAAACCCTGCAAACAAGCCAAAATAACGACTTTTATCACCACGGATTGTGGGGGATAAGACATAGCACCTCGATCCGTGAGATATGCAACGACAGCATCGCCCCCGCACACCCCAGCCGCCATCCGGCAACCCCTTGTCCGCTCGTAGGATTTCTCCGCTTGACCAGGGACAGCCGAAAGCTGAACATCGGTTGCATATGCCCCGATCTGGGGTCTACTAAGCGTTCGGCAGCAAGAGCG
>NZ_AJXW01000013.1 GCF_000264375.1 Rhodanobacter thiooxydans LCS2 | reverse complement strand
GGCGACGGCCAGAGCGCCGACGACGCGCGCGAGGCGGCGGCGCAGATCGACGCCGAGCAGCAGGCCGCCCGCGCCGCCCTGGGCCTGGCTGGCCAGAAGCTGGACGAGGCCCGCTACGAGCTGAAGCAGCGCAGCCTGCTCGCGCCGTTCGACGCTGACGTGGTGCGGGTGTCAGGCCAGCCTGGCGCCAGCGTGTCGCCCGCATCCGGCCCGTTGTTCGCGCTGTTGCCGCGGAAGCCGCGGATCGTGCGCGCCGAGCTCAACGACAGCTTCGCCGCGGCGGTCCACCCGGGCATGCCGGCAGAAGTGGTGGCGGAAGGCGGCGAGCATGTCCGCTGGACCGCACACGTGCTGCGCGTCGGCAAGGTCTACGGCCCGGCCACGATGGAGAACGACCCGCAGATACGCGCCAACGCGCGTACGGTGGAGTGCGTGCTGGCGTTCGACCAGCCCGACGCCGAGCCGGTGCGCAACCTGCGCATCGGCCAGCGCGTGACGGTTCGCTTCGGCACCGCCGGCGCGCCGAAAGACTGAGGAAACCGCCCGCTGCGATCATCCTGCGCATGAACATCGACGCCGTTCGTTCCTGCAAGGCCATCGCGTGATCCAGCAAACCGACTTTTTTCTCAAGGGTGGCCGCAGCGGTGTGCTGCTGATCCACGGCCTCACCGGCACGCCGATGGAAATGAAGCTGCTCGGCAAGGGCCTAAACAACGCCGGCTTCACCGTGCATGGCATGCAACTGGCCGGCCACTGCGGCAATGTCGAGGACCTGCTCGCCACCGGCTGGCGCGACTGGTACGCCAGCGTCGAGCAGGCTGCCGACGCGATGCTCGACAAGGTCGACCAGCTGTTCGTCGGCGGGCTCTCGATGGGCGCGCTGCTGGCGCTGAAACTGGCCGCGGACCGGCCCGGACGGGTCGCCGGCGTGGGCGTGTACGGCGCCACCTTCCGCTACGACGGCTGGAGCATCCCGAAACTGGCGCGGCTGTCGTTCCTGTTGCCGCTGCTGAAGAAACTGGGCATCGGTCGCGACCGCAGCTTCATGGAGCAGCCGCCCTACGGCATCCGTGACGAGCGCCTGCGCGCGCAGGTCAGCGCGGCGATGCTCGGCGGCGACAGTGCCGCCGCCGGCCTGCCCGGCAACCCGTGGTACTCGCTGGCCGAGATGTATGGCCTGGCCGCCGACGTGCGCCGCCGGCTGCCGCGAGTGACCGCGCCGTGCCTGATCGCCCACGCCAGCGACGACGACGTGGCCAGCACGAAGAACGCCGAGCTGGTCATGCGTGAGGTCAGCGCCCCTACCGAGCTGCTGCTACTCGAGGACAGCTACCACATGATCACCATCGACAAGCAGCGGCGCACCCTGATCGAGCGCTCGGCCGCGTTCTTCGACGGCATCGCCACGTCGAACGGCACGCAGCGCGCCGCCGCCTGATGATGCCGGCGGAGGGATCCATCTCCACCCTCGTGGCGAGCCTGTGGCTCCTCAACATCGTGCTCGATACCGGCGGCCAGCTGGCGTTCAAGGCCGCCGCGGGCGACCCGGCAGCAGGCGACGGCCTGGCGCGCTGGAAACACATGGCGTCGCGGCCATGGCTGTGGCTCGGCGTCGGCAGCTACGTGGCCGAATTCCTGGTGTGGATCGCGTTCCTCTCGCTGGTCCCGTTGTCCGAGGGCGTGCTGCTGGGCTCGATCAACATCGTCGCGATCATGCTCGCCGGGCGTTTCCTGTTCGGCGAGAAGCTGACCCGGTTGCGAGTCATCGGCATCGCGCTGGTCACGCTCGGCGTGACGATCGTGGGGCTGGGCACATGAAGCGCTTCTACCTGCTCGGTTTCCTGCTGTTGATGGCCTTCGACACGCTCGCGCAGATCAGCTTCAAGTACGCCGGCACCCAGGCGCTGCCGGTGGAGGCCAGCCTGGCATGGCTGCTGCGCGTGTTCGGCCAGCCGTGGGTCTACGGCGCGGTGATCGGCTACGTCGGCGCGTTCTTCACCTGGATGGCGCTGCTCAAGCACGCACCGATCGGCCCCGCCTTCGCCGCCTCGCATCTGGAAGTGGTCTCGGTGATGCTGCTGTCGATCTGGCTGTTCGACGAGCAGCTCACCCTCGCCCGCGCGCTGGGCGCGCTGGCGATCATCGGCGGCATCGTCTGCCTGGGGCTGGCCGAGAGCCGCGAACACGCCGCGGAAGCCGACGCGGACCCGGCGCTTGGCTAGGCGCCCGCGCTACGCTGCGCGCATGCTGCCCCATCGCCGCCACGAACTGCCGCCCACCGCCGGCCTGCCGCTGCGGCTGGCCGACCTGCGCCCCGGCGCGCCGACGCTGGCCGACGACGTCGCCGCGCTGCTGGGCACGCCACCGCTGTCGCTGACCTGTTCCGGCACTGCGGCGCTGCTGCTGGCGCTGGCCACGCTGCGCGAGCTCGCGCAGCGCCGCCGCCGCGTGGTGGTGCCGGCTTACACCTGCCCGCTGGTGGCGATCGCGGTGCAGCAGGCCGGGCTGGAGCTGCAGCTGTGCGACCTCCGGCCCGGCCACTACGACATGGACCCGTCCGCGCTGCGCGCGGCCTGCGACGAGCGCACGCTGGCGATCGTGCCAACCCACCTGGCCGGCCGCGTCGCCGACGTGGACGACGCGCTCGCCGTTGCGCGCGAGGTCGGCGCGTACGTGATCGAGGATGCCGCGCAGGCGCTCGGCGCGCGCCGCGCCGACGACGCCAGCGTGGGCCTGGCCGGCGACGTGGGCTTCTTCAGCCTCGCTGCCGGCAAAGGCCTGTCGATCTACGAGGGCGGCCTGCTCGCCGCACGCGACCCCGCGCTGCGCGAGCGGCTGGCCGACGCGGCGAAGCGCGTGCCGCCGCACGCTGGCTGGGAGTGGCGGCGGCGCCTCGAACTGCTCGGCTACGCCGCGCTGTACCGACCGTGGGGTCTGCGCCTGGCCTACGGCAACCCGTTGCGCTGCGCGCTGCGTCGCGGCGACGAAATTGCCGCCGTGGGCGACGACTTCCCGCTGGCCATCCCGCTGCACCGCGTCGGCCGCTGGCGGCAGGCGGTGGGCGCGCGTGCCGTGCCGCGTCTGCCGGCGCTTCTTGATCAGTTGTCCACGCAGGCACAACGCCGCCTGCCACGGTTGCGTCAGCTCGACGGCATCGAAGTGCTCGAGGACCCCGCCGGCGCCCACGGCACCTGGCCCTTCTTCCTGCTGCTGCTGCCCGACCGCCGGCGCCGCGACGCCGCGCTGGCGCAGCTGTGGCAGGGCGGCTACGGCGTCAGCCGCCTGTTCATCCACGCCCTGCCCGACTACCCCTACCTCGCCGGCACGGTGCCCGCGCAGGACGTGCCGCACGCCCGCGACTTCGCCGCGCGCAGCCTCAGCATCGGCAACAGCCCGTGGATGACCGACGCGGACTTCGAGGCGATCTGCGACGTGCTCGGCGGCGGCTGAGGAGGCGTTCCGGCGCGTCGCTGGCGATTCACACGGACGAAATCTTCCGCCCGCAAGAATGGGCCGCTTCCCCGGTCCGCCGATGCCTGCACGCAGGTACCGGCGAGGGTCCCGCGCAGTTCCGAGGGTCGGCATGACGGCAGCGCCGCGCACGGGTTTCATGCGCCGGTTCCGCGAGGAGCCGCGCCTGCGCGCGATCGCGGCGCTACTCCTGCTGCTGCCGCCGGTGTTCTTCCTGTTTCCGGTGCCGATCGACGAGACGCGCTACCTCGCGGTGGCGTGGAACATGCACCTCAGCGGCCAGTGGCTGGTGCCGTGGCTGGATGGCGCGCCGTACTCGGACAAGGCGCCGCTGCTGTTCTGGCTGATCAACCTGGTCTGGGCGGTCACCGGGGTGCACGCCTGGGCGGCGCGCCTGCTGGAACTGCTCCTGATGCTGGCCACCCTGCCGCTGCTCGCCTCGCTCGGCCAGCGGCTGGGTGCCGGGACCGCGGCCGTGCAGGCCTCGGTGTGGCTGTGGCTGGGCTGCGCCGCAGTCGCGGTGTACGCCGACACGCTGATGTTCGACATGCTGCTTACGCTGTGCACGCTGGTGGCGTGGCGGGCCACGCCCGCGCTGGCCGGCCGGCGCTGGCCGCTAGCGGTAGCGGCGATGGCGGTGGCGCTGGGTGCGGGGGTCCTGGTCAAGGGGCCGGTCGCGCTGCTGGTGGGTGGCATGCCGGCGCTACTGGCACCGTGGTGGCTGCCGCAGGCGCGGCCGCTGGCGACCTGGCTGCGGCTGTTCGCTGCGCTGCTCGGCGCCGTACTGCTGGCACTGGCCTGGGCGCTGCCCGCGGCCCGGGCGGGCGGCATGCAATACGCGGACGCGATCTTCCTGCACCAGACGCTGGGCCGCGTGGTGCAAAGCTTCGCGCATGCCCGGCCATGGTGGTGGTACCTGCCGATCCTGCCGGCGATGATGCTGCCATGGGTGGCCGCGATCGCGCGCGGCGAGGCGGCCGCGCCAGATGGCAGCGGGATGCTGGACCGCTTCGTGGTAGCCGCATTCGTGCCCGCCTTCGTGCTGTTCAGCCTGATCAGCGGCAAGCAGCCGCATTACCTGCTGCCGTTGCTGCCGGCGCTGACGCTGGCCGGCGGGGTTCGCCTCGGCGCGGGCCGCTGGCGCGTGGTGGGCTGGCGCGTGGGACTGGTGCTGGCGCTGATCGGCATCGCGGTGGCGGTCGGCCTGGGCAAGCTGGCGGTCGATCACGCCGGCCGCATCGGGGCGATCGCCTGCGGCGCGCTGATCGTCGTGGTGGGACTGTCGTTCGTCGTGGGGCGGCGCACGCCGTCGCTGCCGGTGGGCCTCGCCGCACTCGGCATGCTGGCGGCGCTGCTGCTGTGCAAGCTCGCCTTCGTGCTGGCCGCCGCCCCGCGCTACGACATCGCTGCGGCAGCCCGCCGCGTGGCCGCCGCGCAACAAGCCGGCGTGCCGTTGCTGTTCGCCGGCCCGCAGTATGGCCTGCTCACCTTCGCCGGGCGGCTGACCGCGCCGATCCCGGCCACCACCAACCCGGCCGCGGTGACCGCATGGGCACGCGCCCATCCGCAAGGCTGGGTGATCACCAGCGAGCCGGACTATCGCTACCCGGCCACTCCGCTGTACCGCCAGCCCTATCGCGACGGCAGCCTACGCATCTGGCGTGCCGGCGACCTGACAGGTGCGGTGACTGCACCTCCGCTTACCCACACCTTCTGACTGCCCTACCCCCATCGGCACGGTGCCCTCCCCGAACGTGCCGTATGCGCGCGACTTCGCCGCGCGCAGCCTCAGCACCGGCAACGGCCCGTGAATGACCGAGGCGGGTGTCGGGGTGATCTGCGGCGTACTGGAAAACCGTCAAGTTCCATGTGATTCCATCTCACGACGGACCTGGATAGCAGAGCATCTTCATGTGAGCGCGACACCTCCGCGTACGGCCATCGCACTACATCAGGGCTGCTTGCTGCGCTGATTTAATGTGTGTTCCAATTCCAACCGTGCCGCGCTAGCACTGCTAAAAATTTGCCGACAACTCTCAAGCCCTTTACGAGGACATTGCTCCCTGCTTAGTTCCATGATTCTTTGTAAGTCCGCCATTGAATTGGTTGCATCAATATGTCGTAAAACAAATGCTTTAAAGTCAGGGTCTTTTTCTGAAATCAATACGAATTGGTCTAATTTATTCCAGTGATCCACCAGCAATCTGGCGACTGCTTCTGAGAAGCCCTCAGAAAGATATCCTCCTTTGTCACAGCACCCGAACTTAGCAAAAAGCGCGTGCAGTATGCGCCAATCACTAGGCGTACGTCCTTTTGCGTCGTAAACATCAGCTCCCTCACAGGAATGCATGCTCCACGCACTCCACCCATTGGCTGAAAACGCCAGCAGCACGGCTAGCAACGACAAGTGTCTTACGCGCATGAGGCCACCACATGAATAGAGTCAAAACACGGACGAACCGTGGTGATGCACTTCGGAATTGGATCCGCCCTGAATGCTAAGAGCTACTTGGCCAATCCATACTCGTCGTGGCAACGTGGTACCAATGAGAACGGCACCGACCTCATGCGCCAGTACCTCCCCAAGGGCTGCAACCTGGCTACCTTCGACGACGCCTTCATCCAGCACGTCGAAGACAAACTCAAC
>NZ_AJXW01000012.1 GCF_000264375.1 Rhodanobacter thiooxydans LCS2 | reverse complement strand
GCCGCAAGAAGTGTTCGAGCGCTCGTTCAAACACGCTGCACTTCGGAGTTGAATCCGCCGATGGCACAAGCAGCCCAAATACAGAAGAAACCACAAGCGTGGCGGCGCGTACTCGGAATAACGTTATGCAATCGCGCATAGCTCGGTCCCCCTTGGTGTATTTGATAAATACTAGCCATTACCGCACCTGACGAAGCGACGTAGTAAGCAGAGTGTTATTCAGAACAAGAATTTAGCAAAACCAGAGAAATCCCCTCTTCGGCATACATTGATGCTCATACGTAAAGAGGAAAGCGTGACCTCTCGACGTGCCATCCGTTGTATTGGAGATGCTCTGGACAGTAGGAATGAAAACGGCCAGCGACCCCTAGCAGCTAAATGGGCCATAACCGCTTCGCTTCACCGAGGCACAAAAAGTAAGGCAGGGGGTCAAGCCGTGCGTCGGCACGGCGGTGGGTTGCCCTGAACTGGTGCCGCGACCTGGACAAAACCCAGTTGCGCTCCTGCGCAGGCTCTCCAAGGTCCTCTGTCGGAATGCCGTCATCCTTGACATCAGCTACTCCCCGGTTGCTGAATGTTAGGCCGTTGATAAGCGACGCGGCTTTGGCCCAGATAGCACAAACACGGTACGTCGTCGAGAATATTTTTTTTTGGGGGGTCACGGACCACTTTTCATACTGTTGAACTGTGCTGGCCCTAGCGCCGCGATCGCCTGCAGCAGTTCGAGATTCAGCGCGTGCTGCTGCGCCTGCCAGTCAGCAAGTTGCGCGGTGTCGATCACCGGCTGCTCGTCCAGCGCCGACAGCTTGCGCTTCCACCAGCTGCGATAGCGATAGTGCGAAATCTCGCCGTTGATGTCGCTGCCGAGCAGGCCGTGGCGCAGGCTGCCGATCAGCGCCCGCGCGTGGTCGAGTTGCAGGCGCCCCTGGTCCCAGTTCGTCCGCGCCACGTCGGCGGCGAACACGTCCTTGTCGATCGACAGGTAGCTCGGCGCGTTCTGCGTGCGCTGGAACTCGACGAACGCATCGACCAGCGCCTCGGCGCTGTCGAAACCGCGGAACGCACGCGCCAGGCCCAGCCCGCGCGACCAGCGCGTGTCCAGGCCGATGCTCCAGTAGCTCAGCTTGCCGCGCCGCAGCGGCGCCAGATAGTTCTCCCACGCGTGGCCAGCGCCGATGTCGGCGGAGGTGATGCCGAGCACGTGCACGTGGCTTACCTGCGGCAGCAGCGCCACCTTGCGCACCCACGAGCCGCAGTGCACGCCGAACGGGAAGCGCATGTTGTCCGGGTGGTTGTCCAGCACCACCACCTGGAACGGCACCTCGCTGCGCACGCGTTCGATCAGCGGCCAGCTCAGATGATGGAAGTCACCGCTGCCGGTGAACACGGTGCCGTGGCGTTCGGGTAGCAGCTGCTGCAGCATGGTGCGGAAGCGTTGTATCGTCTGCAGCGAACAGCCGAAGCGGATCGACTCCTGCCAATGCTCCAGCGGCAGCACCAGGCGGCCCGGCAACGGCCCCACCGAGTTGTCGATATCCAGCACCACCGGGCGCCCCGTCAGCCTATCCATCGACCGCCTCCGCCGCCGCCTGCCACTGGCGGTCGCTCTCGAAATGGCTGCCCAGCCGGCGCAGCAGCGCGCGCAGCAGCGGGTTGCGCGCGTACACCGCGTGGCGGGTGAAGGTGAAGCTCGCGCCGAGGAAGGACTTCACTTCCGGGTCGGTCCAGCCGGCCACGTAGTGGCTCAGGCCGCGTTCGCGCGCGTAGCCGAGGTTGTGCATCCAGCTCACGAAGTACAGGTTGTGCTCGCGCGCTTCGGGGTAGGCGAAGCCGATGTACTTGTCGACCAGCTTGCCACCGTGTTCGTAGCAGAGGTTCCAGCCGATCATCCTGCCGGCGTGGCGGTACACGAACACCACCCCGCCGCTGGCCGCGTCCTGCAGCAATAGGCGGAAGAACGCCGCGCTGAGGCGGTCGAAGTGGATCTCGCTTTGCGCGTACACGTTGTCGAACAGCGCGTGGAACGCCGCCAGCGTGGCCTCGTCGCGGAAGCAGGCGTCGCCGGTGCGCAGCGTCTCGATCTCGAGGTCGGCGTGCGAGCGCAGCTTGCGCCTGATGTTCTTGCGCCGGCCGGGCGACAGCCGGGCCAGGTACTCGTCGTCCGAGCCGAAGTCGATCGGCACGAAGGCCAGCGCCTGGCCTTCCAGCAGCACGAAGCCCTGCGCTTCGCAGGCGGCGGCGAAGGCGCGCGCGTGGGCGTTCGCGGCGGCGTCCAGCAGCGGCGACTCCTGCGCGATGTCCTTCACGATCAGCAGCCGGCACTCGCGTCCGAATGCAGCCTTCAGTCCCTGCGCCAGCAGCGTGGGCGACACGCCGGCGGGCAGCGGCGCGTACTCGCTCACCGTGGTGCCGGCGAAGCGGGTGCGCCAGCGCAGCAGCCGGCTCCAGCGGTGGTACAGCGGCAGCGCGGCCACGCGGCGGCGCAGCGGTGCGTCGGCAGTGGTCAGCAGGTCGAACGGCGCCACGAACGCCGGCATGCCCTGCGGCGAATGGTCCACTGCGAAGCCGTGCGGCGGCTCCAGCATGAACGCCGCGAGCAACGCATCCGGTTCCAGTTGCGAAATGAAAGGCATGAGTAAGCGAGTTTGCCTAGACTGTGTGCCAGCCTGCACGAGACACCTTGCGCGGGCCTTCCATCACTGTCTGCCACCGAAGGACATCGTCATGACCGCAACGATCCAGCAGCAGTTGTTCGAGATCATCGCCAAGCAGGCCAAGATCGACGTGGCGACGATCCGGCCCGAATCCACCCTGAAGGACCTGGGCATCGCCTCGCTGGAGGCGATCGAGATGATCTTCGACATCGAGGAGCATTTCAACATCAACTTCCCCGACCAGCAGGGCGCCAACTTCGACACCGACACCGCGCAGAGCCTGGTCGATGCGGTGCAGAAGGCGTTGGATGACAAGGCCGCCGCGGGCGAAGGAAGCAAGTGATGCCCACCGTATCGACGCGCCGGGTGGTGATCACCGGCATGGGCGCCATCAGCCCGCTCGGCGTAGGCGCAGCGGCGCTGTGGCAGGGCCTGCGCGAGGGCCGCAGCGCGATCGGCCCGCTGCGTCACGTCGACGCCGGGCGCCTGCGGGTGAAGGTCGCCGCCCAGGTGCCGGAGAGTTTCGACCCTGCCGCGCACATCGACGAGCGCACCCTGCCCCTGCTCGACCGCACCTCGGAGTTCGCGCTGCACGCGGCGCGCGAAGCGGTGGCGCAGTCCGGCGTGGACTTCGCCGGCAACGGTCTGGGCCAGCGCACCGCAGTGATCGTGGGCACCGGCGTCGGCGGCGAGACCACCCAGGACGAGCAGAGCCGGCGCCTGTACGCCGAGAACGCTCCGCGCGCGCACCCGCTCACCATCGTGCGGCTGATGACCAACGCCTCGGCCAGCCAGATCAGCATCGCGTACGGCCTGCATGGCCCCACCTATGCGGTGGCCAGCGCCTGCGCCTCGGCCAACCACGCGATCATCCAGGCCGCGCAGATGATCCGTTACGGCATGGCCGACGCCGCCGTCACCGGCGGCACCGAAGCCTGCCTCACCTACGGCGCGCTGCGTGCATGGGAAGCGATGCGCGTGCTCGCCGACGACACCTGCCGCCCGTTCAGCGTCAACCGCCGAGGCCTGGTGCTGGGCGAAGGCACCGGCATCTTCGTGCTGGAATCGCTGGAGCATGCGCGAGCGCGCGGCGCCACCATCCTCGCCGAACTCGCCGGCACCGGCATGAGCGCCGACGCCAGCGACATCGTGATGCCCAGCGCCGAAGGCGCCGCGGCCGCGATGCAACAGGCACTGCAGGAAGCCGAACTGAACCCCGGCGACGTGGACTACATCAACGCCCACGGCACCGGCACCCAGGCCAACGACGTCACCGAAACCCGCGCCATCCGCCTCGCCTTCGGCGCGCACGCCGACCGCCTCGCGGTGTCCTCCACCAAATCCATGCACGGCCACGCCCTCGGCGCCTCCGGCGCACTGGAACTGGTCGCCGCGATCGGCGCACTGCGCGACAACGTAGTGCCACCCACCGCGAACCTGGACAAGGCCGACCCCGCCTGCGACCTCGACTACGTGCCGAACACCGCGCGCGAGATGCCGGTGCGGGCGGTGCTCAGCAATTCGTTCGCGTTCGGCGGGTTGAACGCGGTGCTGGCGTTGAAGCGGGCGCCCTGAGCGGCGTCGCCTCAAACAAGCCCGCCCCTCACTCGTCATTCCTGCGAAGGCAGGAATCGCACCTCACCTGTCGTGCAAAACGACGCATGCCTTGCAGGCACGCGCTCGCGCGCGATGCTCTTGCTTGGCGCGACGGCATTTGAGAGCAAGAGCTTTCGTCTGCCTTCGGCAGCCGAGTTACTTTCTCTTTGCGTGGCCAAAGAGAAAGATAACCAAAGAGAAAGGCCACCCCGCTTGGCGCTTGCCGCCCATCCATGGGCGGCAAGTCCGTGAGCCGGGGCCGGGCTTTTCGACAGGGCATCCTGCCCTGGCGAAAAGGCATCGGCATCCATGCCGATGCCCGCTACGCGGCCTGTCGACCCCGCCTCACCGCTGCACAGGGGCCCCGGGTAGAGCAGCGGGCCTTCGTGGCCCGCACTTTCAGAAAAAGCCGGAGCAAAGCCGGAGCAAAGCCACAGCAGCGCACGCGGACTGTCACGTTCCTAGGGGCAAGAGTTGCAGAGACAATTGCTGAGCGACCGCTTGCGACCCATAGCGGTCGGTGCTGAGGGATCGGTGTGATGACAGCGGCGACAGGCGCACTGCGGTAGATTGTCGGGAGGATAGGCGCTCATGACGAGCCATGCTTTTAGGGGGAAGCATGCTTCGACGAATTGAATCCATCTCTCAATCGGCAGTTTGGGACGGCTATGACGGACGAACGAGCCCAGCGCCTGACTTCGCTCGATACAACCTGATCTATGGCTGGAACGCTTCCGGCAAGACAACCCTTTCCCGTGTCTTCGGGCTATTGAACAAGAGCTCCCCAAATCGGCTGCCGACCGGCGCATTTGTACGAGTCAGCGTTGGGCAGGATGTGCTGGATAGCCGGAAAGAGCAGGATCGAGGGAGGATTCCCGTCTGCATCTTCAACCGGGACTTCATCGACGCAAACCTGCAGCAGGATGACTACACGCGAGCGCCTGCCTTGTTCATCGTGGGCGAAGACAACATTCGGCTGGGTAACCGCATTGCGTCGTTGACCCGACGGCGGGAACGTGTGTTGACGATGTATCGCTCGGTCCAAAAGAAGCAGATCGAGACGAATGCCGCCAAGGAGAAAGCGGCCACTGACCTAGCCAGAGAGTGCGGAACGATGCTGGGTGTCCGCGACTTTAGGGCACCAAACCTGAAAACAATCCAGCACGGCCTGACCGCACCGGGTGACCATCTTCTCGACGCCGCCACCTTGCAAGTATTGGTTAACCAAGCGCGCGACCAGAGTGACTTCGCTCCCATTCGCAACCTGCCAGTGGTGCTCCCTCCGCTCCCGCCTGGGGTAGATGACGTTGCTGGGTTGTTGCGGGAGACACCCAGGCAGAACACGATCAAGCGCTTGGCTGACGACCCCTCGCTAAGCGATTGGGTGCGTACCGGCCTGCGCTTTCATGAGCACAGCACCGCCTGTGCCTTCTGCGGAAACGATGCGGCGCAAGCGCTGGAAGCCTACGCTGACCATTTCTCGGACGAATATCGCCGGCAGCACGCTGCTATCACGGCGGCAATCGGACAGCTGGAACAGCCTAGGCAGGCGCACACGTTTCCTCATGAAAAGGAGTGGGTTCCCGATGTCCGGGCCAAGGTCCGGGAAGTATTGAGCCGGCTATTGGGTTGGGAAGCTCGGGAAGGCGAGATTCGTGCGACTTGGGCCGGCCTGCTGAGGGAGAAGCTTGCCAATATGGAGACGGCATTCACCGTGGAGGCGGTTGAAGATCGAGCTCCGGAGTTGGCGGTCATCTTGGCGGAGCTTCATCAAGCAAAGGACGACCACAACCTTGCCTGTGACGAACTTGCTTCCAGGCTTCGGAGCGCAGCCGACAAAGTGAAGGAACATTTCGCAGCTCGGTTTGTGCTCGACCCCGGAGCAGCGGAAGCGATCGCGTTCTTGAGCGAGGTCGAAGCGGCTTTAGGGCGAATCAAGGCCGTCGGGCAGAAGATCGCAGCACAATCGACGGCGGCCAATACCGAACTACAGCGTAGTTCGGTGGCTACCAATCAAATCAATGAACTACTGAAGCGGTTGCTTGGACCAAGCATCTCCGTCGAGCAGGCTCAGGACAATCGGATTCAGTTCATCCGCGAAGGTCAGCCAGCCACCAATATGAGTGACGGTGAGCGGACGGCGATCTCACTGGCGTACTTCCTGGTCAGCTTGGGGCAGAACGGTCAGCGACTTGAGGATCTGGTCGTCTTCGTGGATGACCCGATCTGCAGCCTGGACGCCAACCACATCTATGACGTGGCCTACCTGCTCATCACGAGCCTAAAGACGTGTCGGCAGCTCTTCATTTCGACGCACAACTCGGAGTTCTTCAACACGATCAAGCAGGACTGGGCTGACCGCGGAGGTAAGTTCAAGCCGCAACATGTGGCATATCTCGTCTCCCGGCAGGGCGGAGGTACCAGCCAGCTTCTCGTGCTGCCGGATCACCTGGCGAAGTTCCGTTCCGACTATCACCACGTCTTCTACTGCCTACGCCAGTTCCAAGCGAGCACTAGCCTGGAGGTTGATGCCTACCTGAGTTGTCCGAACTTGCTCAGACGGTTCTTGGAGATGTATCTCGGCTTCCGGCGGCCCACACCCAAGGGCTACCAGACCAAACTCGATGTGCTGTTCGACGACGAAGTGGAGCGACGCGCGATCGCAAGATACGTGGACGAAGGGTCGCATGGTGCATCAACGCTCCGCCTGCTGGAGTTCTCCGACTTCCCTGCAGTTTCGCGAGAAATGGTAGAGCGCGTTATGCAGGCATTGGAGCGCGTGGACCCTGATCACTATTCAGTGTTGGTGGCGGAAACCACCTAGGGATCTAGGTCCGCTTTTTGGCCGATAGAAGACGTTCCCTTTGCCCGCCGCGTCCCGCTCTTGCAACCGCAAAGCGGTTGCGCACCGAGTGCGCGCCGGGATGGCGCGCTGCTCTACCCGGGGCCCCTGTGCGGCGGTGAGGCGGGGGCGACAGGCCGCGCAGCGGGAACCGACAGGATGTCGGTTCCTTTTCGACAGCACATGGATGTGCTGTCGAAAAGCCCGGCCCCGGCTCACGGACTTGCCG
>NZ_AJXW01000011.1 GCF_000264375.1 Rhodanobacter thiooxydans LCS2 | reverse complement strand
GCGCACAGGGTGCGCTCCTACGCGTGCAGTACGGGGCTCAACCTGCCCGCCGCGCGGCCTTGGCGTCGTCCGAGCGCAGCATCTCGATCTGCGCCAGGTAGGTCTGGTCCAGCCCGGTGACGTACTCGCCGGAGAAGCACGAAGCGTCGAACTGCCTCAGTTCCTCGTTGCCGTCCTGCACCGCCCAGATCAGGTCCTTGAGGTCCTGGTAGATCAGCCAGTCGGCGCCGATCGCCTGCTCGACCTCCTTCTCGGTGCGCCCGGCGGCGACCAGTTCCGAGGCCGACGGCATGTCGATGCCGTACACGTTCGGGTAGCGCACCGGCGGCGCGGCGGAGGCGAAGTAGACGTTCTTCGCGCCGGCGTCGCGGGCCATCTGGATGATCTGCTTCGAGGTGGTGCCGCGCACGATCGAGTCGTCGACCAGCAGCACATTCTTCTTGCGGAATTCCAGGTCGATCGCGTTGAGCTTGCGGCGGACCGATTTCACCCGCTCGCCCTGCCCCGGCATGATGAAGGTGCGGCCGATGTAGCGATTCTTGACGAAGCCCTCGCGGAACGGCACGCCGAGCGCGCCGGCCAGCGCGCTGGCGGCGGTGCGCGCGGTGTCGGGGATCGGGATCACCGCGTCGATGCCATGGTCGGGGCGTTCGCGCAGGATCTTCTCGGCCAGCTTCTCGCCCATGCGCAGGCGCGCCTTGTACACCGAGACGTCCTCGATCATCGAGTCGGGCCGGGCCAGGTAGACGTATTCGAAGATGCACGGTGTGTGCGGCGCACCCTCGGCGCAGCGGCGGGTGTACAGCTGACCGGCGTCGGTGATGATCACCGCCTCGCCCGGCGCCACGTCGCGGATGCGCTTGAATCCCAGGATATCCAGCGCCACCGACTCGGATGCCACCGCGTATTCGTGGCCTTCTGCCGTGATCCGCTCGCCCAGCACCAGCGGGCGGATGCCGTTCGGATCGCGGAACGCGATCAGGCCGTAGCCCAGCAGCAGGGCGATGCAGGCATAGCCGCCGCGCGCGCGCGCATGCACGCCGGCGACTGCCTTGAAGATGTGGTCCGGGGTCAGCTCCATGCGGTCCTGGATCTGCAGCTCGTGCGCCAGCACGTTCAGCAGCACCTCGGAATCGGAATCGGTGTTGATGTGGCGGCGGTCGTCCTGGAACATCTCGCGGCGCAGCGCGTCGGTGTTGACCAGGTTGCCGTTGTGCGCGAACGCGATGCCATAGGGCGAGTTGACGTAGAACGGCTGCGCCTCCGCCGAGCCTTCCGAGCCGGCGGTGGGGTAGCGGCAGTGGCCGATGCCGATGCGCCCGCGCAGGCCGCTCATCGCGCTCTGCCCGAACACGTCGCGCACCAGCCCGTTGCCCTTGTGCAGGCGCAGCCGCGCGCCGTCCACCGTGGCGATCCCGGCCGCGTCCTGGCCGCGATGCTGCAGCACCGTCAGGCCGTCATAGAGCGCCGATGCCACTTCGGTGGTACCGACAATGCCGATGATTCCGCACATGGTTTGTTGCCTGCTTCAGAGGATGGTTCAGGAAGTCCGGGGTGGACTGGCCGTGCCGGCCGCCGCCGGTGACGCCGGATGCCGCGCGCTCGCCGCCGGCGCGGGCGCCTTGCCCGATATGGGGTCCGGCCGCGCCGCCGGCAAGCCGGACCACCGGCCGAGCGTCGCCGGCGGGTGGAGATATTCGCGGACGCCCGGCGGCACCTGCTGGCCCAGCCAGGCCGCCATATGCTGGAAGTGCGGCAACAGCACCGACTGCCGCCACCACGGATCGCGCGTGAACGCGGTGAAGCCGACCAGGAACACCAGCACGGTCACCAGCAGCACGCCGCGCGCGAAGCCGAACAGCATGCCCAGCAGCCGGTCGGTGCCGGACAGCCCGGTGCCTTCGACCAGCCTGCCGATCACGAAACGCAGCAGCGCGCCGAGTATCAGCACGGCGACGAAGCAGAGCCCATAGCCCACGATGATCCGCGCCGACGGCAGCTCGATCACGTGCTCCAGCCGTGCCGCCGCGGCGGGACCGAGCATCCACGCCACCCAGAACGCGGCGATCCAGATCACCAGCGCCAGCACCTCGGAGACCAGGCCGCGCCACAGCCCGACGAAGACCGACAGGGCGAGCACGCCAAGGATGATGTAGTCGGTCCAGTTCATCCGTTCATCCGCGCGGGTTCCGTGCCGACGCCCGCACGCTCAGGGTACTGGCACGACGTTGCCGTCGACGCCCAGCTTCGCCTTGATCTGGTCATGCACGCGCTGCGCATCGGCACGCTGGGTCTGCGGGCCAGCACGCACGCGCCACAGCCGCCGGCCGCCGGATTGCACCGAATCGACGAAGCCGTCAAAACCGTTCGCGCGCAGCTTGTCGCGCAGCGCATTTGCATCGGCCTGGTCGCTCATCGCCGCCAGTTGCACCGCCCAGCCGCCGGCCCTGGCGGTGCTCGTGGCCGCAGCTGCGGGCGCCGCCGCGGCGCTTTCGTGGCTGGCGTCCTGTTCCAGCCGGGCCGGCACGCCGGGGATCGACTGGGTGATCTTCAAGCGCGCGGCCTCGGCCGCGGCGCGCGTCTCGAACGGCCCGGCGGTCACCAGGGTGCGCGGTTGGCCGGCCTGGGTGATGGCGTGGCCGCTGACTGGGTAACCCAGCGCCCGCACCCGACGTTCCAGGCTGGCGGCGCCGGCCGCACTGGCGTAGGCGCTGAGATTGAGCGTGTAGTTGCCGCGCGCCCCGGCCAGCGCGGGCGCCGCTGCCACCGGCGCTGCGGCCACAGGCCTGGACGGCGACGCGATCGCCACGGTCTGCGGCTTCGTCGCTGGCGCCGCGGCGGTGTTCGCGCTGGTCGGCGACGGGGTGGTCTGCTGCGGAATCACCGGCTGGCTGGGCGAAGTGCCCGAACCAATGGTCACCGTGGTCGGTTGCGGCGGCTTGCCGGCCTCGGGGTCGGTTTCGACGTCGCGCGGGCGGCTGGAGCCGATATTCACCGTGGCCAGCCGGTCGCTCGAGGCCAGCGGCGCCGACGGCGACGGTGCGCTGGCGGCGCTCGCGGCACCCGCCGGGGCGTCCGGCACCAGGCTCATGGTGCGGGTCTGCAGGTCACGGTCCGGCGCTGGCGGGATCGCCAGGCTGACCGCCTGGTCGCCGCCCGGCGCCGGTGGGGTACTGGAAAAGAACATCGGCACGAACAGAACCGCCAGCGCAATCAGGACGGCGGCTCCCAGCAGGCGTGTTTTCAAGTTTTCGCTCCAGGGCGGCAAACGCGGTGCATAACGGCGCAATTATACCTGCCCGCGCCGGACGCCATGGCTCACCCTCAGCCGATGCGTTCAGCGAGCACCGCGCTGGCCACGAAGAATGAGCCGAATGCGAGGATGCGTTCGCGCGGCCGTGCGGCGGCGCGTGCCGCCGCAAGCGCGGCGGCCACGTCGGCGTGCGCGTCGTACGGCGCCTGCGGCAGCACCTGTCGCAACACCGCGGCCAGCGCGGCCACCGGCATGCCGCGCGGGGTGGCCTGGTCCAGTCCAGCCAGATGCCAGTGGCTGATGCGCGGGCCGAGCGCACCGATCACCCCGGCCACGTCCTTGTCCGCCAGCGCGCCGTACACCGCATGCACCCGCGTCGGCGCCTGCAGATCCAGCCATTCGGCCAGCGCGCGGGCGGCCTGCGGGTTGTGACCCACATCCACGATCACCGGCGGCTCGCCGCCGATCGACTGCAGCCGCGCCGGCACCCGCACCTCGTGCAGGCCCGCGCTGACCGCCGCGAAAAAACTGCTCGGCGTGAACGCCTCCAGGCCAAGCGCGTGCAACGCGGCGATCGCCGCCGCCGCATTCGCGTACTGCACCGGCGCCGCCAGCGCCGGGTCGGGCAGCTCCATCGCACTGCCGTCGCGGTGTCGCCAGCGCCAGCCGTCCTGGTGCCGCTCGATGCCGAAATCGATGCCGGCCCGCTCGACCCGCGCGCCGCGCTCGGCCAGCGCGTCGAGCAGCCCGGCCGGTGGGTCCGGCTCGCCCACGATCGCCGACCGTCCGGCGCGCGCGATGCCGGCCTTCTCGCGGCCGATGCTGTCGCGGTCCGGGCCCAGCCATTCCATGTGGTCCAGGTCCACCGTGGTGATCACCGCCACGTCGGCGTCGATGATGTTGACCGCATCCAGCCGCCCGCCCAAGCCAACTTCCAGCACCGCCACGTCCAGCGCGGCACGGGCGAACAGGTCCAGCGCGGCCAGCGCGCCGAATTCGAAATAGGTCAACGGCGTGCTGCCGCGTGTCGCCTCGATCCGCTCGAAAGAGGCGATCAGCGCGGCGTCATCGGCATCGACGCCGCCGATGCGCACGCGCTCGTTGTACTCCAGCAGGTGCGGCGAGGTGAATGCGCCCACGCGCAGATCGGCGGCAGTGAGCATCGCTTCCAGCAGGGCCACGGTGGAGCCCTTGCCGTTGGTGCCACCGACCGTGATCACCCGCTTCGCCGGCGCCGGCGCGCCCATCCGCTGCCACACTTCGCGCACCCGGTCGAGCCCCAGCTCGATGCTGTGGACGTTGACGCGTTCCTGGTACGCCAGCCATTCGGCTAGAGTGCGACTCATGCAGTGACTTCATGCAAACGGGAAGCACAAAGTTTAAAGCATCACCCGAACAAACGAACGAATGAACGCCCCTCGCGCCGCCCATTGCGGGCACGGCGTCACAGACGCAGCTGACGCAGCCGCAGCGCATTGCTCACCACCGACACCGAGCTCAGGCTCATCGCCAGTGCGGCAATCATCGGCGACAGCGTGATGCCGAACCACGGATACAACACGCCGGCGGCCAGCGGCACGCCGACCGCGTTGTAGATGAAGGCGAAGAACAGGTTCTGGTGGATGTTGCGCACGGTACCCTGCGACAGCTTGCGCGCGCGCACGATCGCGCCCAGCTCGCCCTTCACCAGGGTGACCTGCGCGCTTTCCATCGCCACGTCGGTGCCACTGCCCATCGCGATGCCGATGTCGGCCGCGGCCAGCGCCGGCGCGTCGTTGATGCCGTCGCCGGCCATCGCCACGCGGCGGCCTTCGGCCTTGAGCCGGTTCACCACTGCGGCCTTGTCGGCCGGCGAGACGTCGGCATGCACTTCGTCGATACCGAGCGTGCGCGCCACCGACTGCGCGGTGGTGGCGTTGTCGCCGGTGAGCATCACGATGCGCAGGCCGGCCGCGTGCAGCGCGGCGATCGCCGCGGGCGTGCCCGGCTTGATCCGGTCGGCCACGGCCAGCAAGGCGACCAGCGCACCGTCGACGGCGAGGAACATCACCGTGGCGCCCTGCCCGCGCAGTTGCTCGGCGCGGGCGTTCGCGTCGTCGCCGATCGCGACGTGCGACTCGGCCATCAGCTTCGCGTTGCCCAGCGCCGCCGTGCTGCCATCCACCTTCGCACTGACGCCGCGGCCGGTCAGCGCGCGGAAGTCCGTCGCCGCCAGCGTCGCCACGCCTTCGGCATCGGCGGCGGCCACGATCGCCCGCGCCAGCGGGTGCTCGCTCGGCCGCTCCAGCGCGGCAGCCAGCGCCAGCAGGCGTTCACGCGGCTGGCCGCCGAGGATCACCAGTTCGGTCAGCGCCGGCTTGCCTTCGGTCAACGTGCCGGTCTTGTCCACCACCAGGGTGTCGATATCGCGCATGCCCTCGATCGCGCTGGCGTCCTTGAACAACACGCCGTGCTGCGCGCCGCGGCCGCTGGCCACCATGATCGAGATCGGCGTGGCCAGGCCCAGCGCGCAGGGACAGGCGATGATCAGCACCGACACTGCGGCGATCAGCGCGTGCGCCAGCCTCGGCTCCGGGCCGACGATCGCCCACACCGCGAAGGCCGCCACGGCCACCGCCACCACCGCCGGCACGAACCACGCCGCCACCCTGTCGGCCACGCGCTGCAACGGCGCCCGGCTGCGTTGCGCCTGCGCCACCAGCGCCACGATCTGCGCCAGCATCGTCTCGCTGCCGACTTTCTGCGCGCGCATGGTCAGCGCGCCGTCCTGGTTCACCGTGGCGCCGGTGAGCGGGTCACCCTTGGCCTTGGCCACCGGCATCGGTTCGCCGGTGAGCATCGACTCGTCGACGTGGCTTTCGCCGTCCAGCACTACGCCGTCGACCGGCACCTTCTCGCCGGGGCGCACGCGCAGCACGTCGCCGGCATGCACCTCGTCCAGCGCCACGTCGTGCTCGCTGCCGTCGGCCGCGATGCGCCGCGCGGTCTTCGGCGCCAGCCCGAGCAACGCCTTCAGCGCCGCACCGGTGCGCCGGCGCGCACGCAGTTCCAGGAAATCGCCCAGCATGACCAGGGTGACGATTACCGCCGCCGATTCGAAATACACCGCCACGCGGCCGTGCATGTCGCGGAAGCCGTCAGGGAAGATCTCCGGCCACAGGAACGCCACCGCGCTGTACAGCCACGCCACGCCGGTACCCAGCGCGATCAGCGTGTACATGTTCGGCCGCCAGGGTTTCAGCGAGCGCCAGCCGCGCACGAAGAACGGCGCGCCACCCCACAACACCACCACGCTGCCCAGCATCGCCTCGACCCATGCCGCCACGCCATCCCACGGCGCAGGCAGCTGCCAGCCGAACAGATGTGGCCCCATCGCCACCAGCAGCACCGGCAGGGTGAGTGCCACCAGCCACCAGAAGCGCCGCGTCATCGACGCCAGCTCGCCGCCGTCGTCCTCGTCCAGCGTCGGCAGCATCGGCTCCAGCGCCATGCCGCAGATCGGGCAATGGCCGGGACCGACCTGCTGGATCTCGGGATGCATCGGGCAGGTATAGATGGTGCCGGCCGGCATCGGCGGCGCAGGCTGGCGTTCGCCGAGGTAGGCCGGCGGATCGGCGGTGAACTTCTCGTGGCAACGCGCGGAACAGAAGTGGTAGCTCCGGCCGTCATGGTCGGCGTGGTATTTCGCCGTTTGCGGATCCACCGTCATGCCGCACACCGGATCCTTCACGACAGGCGCATGCTCGTGGTGGGCATGCTCATGGTGCGTATGCTCGTGGTGCGCGTGATCGTGCGCCGCCGGCTTGTCGCCACAGCAGCCTGCTGCCGCGTTTTCTTTTGCATAGGTCGCCGGCGACGCATCGAACTTCGCCTTGCAACCCGCGCTGCAGAAATAAAACGTCTGCCCGTCGTGCGTGCTGACATGCTTCGCCGTCGCCGGATCCACCGTCATCCCGCACACCGGATCCTTCACGGCAGGCGCATGCTCATGATGGACATGCTCGTGATGCGTGTGCTCATGGTGCACGTGATCGTGTGCCGCCGGCTTGTCGCCACAGCAGCCTGCTGCCGCGTTTTCTTTTGCATAGGTCGCCGGCGACGCATCGAACTTCGCCTTGCAATCTGCGCTGCAGAAATAGAACGTCTGCCCGTCGTGCGTGCTGACGTGCTTCGCCGTCGCCGGATCCACCGTCATCCCGCACACCGGGTCGATCGCCGCGGCGGCCGCCGGCTTGCCGCCGCCCGCGCAGCAGGAATCTTGCCCACTCATGCCTTCTCCTCCTCGTTGCCAAGCGCGCGCAGGATCGGGCAATGCTCCGGCGCACCATGGCCCGGACACGACGCGACCAGCTCCGCCAACCCGTCACGCACCCGCTGCAATTCAGCGATGCGCTGCTCGATCGACGCCAGCCGTTTCTCCGCGCGCTGCTTCACCGCCTTCACTCCACGCTGGCGATCGGCCGACAGCGCCAGCAGTTCGCGAATCTCCTCCAGCGTGAAACCGAGATCCTTGGCGCGGCGGATGAAGCGCAGCTGCACGACCGCGCTTTCACCGTAACTGCGATAACCGGACGCCCGCCGCTGCGGCTCAGGCAGCAGGCCCTCCCGCTCGTAATAACGGATCGTGTCGATCGCCACGCCGACGCGCTTGGCGACGGCACCGATGGTCAGAGAGGGAATTTGCGTAATCATGGGCGTAGTCTATACCTTTGATCAAGGTCCAGAGTCAAGCGCTGCTGCAACGCGCCACAGGGCAACGCGAAGCTGATGGCCGAATCGCGCGTCACGATTGGCGACGACGCCAACGCCCGTGCCGAACAACTGCGCGGACAGGGCGCCGCGGTGATGTTCCTCGACGTCGGCGGCGAGCTGGCCGCCCTGGTCGCGGTGGCCGACCGGATCAAGTCGAACCCGACCGTCGCTTGCCGGCAGTGGCCACGCGCTTTTTCGGGGCGCACTTGCGCTTGGCCGTGGCGCACGTGCCAGCGGACTGGCTGCAGCAGTGATCGGTCAGGTAGCCGACCAGCTCGTCCATCGCCTCGATCACTGGCGCGTAGTAGATGAAGCGCCCGCTCTGCCGGCTGCTCACCAGGCCCGCGTGCGACAGCTCCTTCAGGTGGAAGGACAGCGTGGCGTTGGGCAGGCCCAGCTTCTCCGCGATCGCGCTGGCGGCCAGTCCTTCCGGCGCATGCTCGACCAGCAACCGGTAGACCGCGAGGCGCGACTCCTGCGCGAGCGCGGCGAGGATGGTGATGGCTTGCCTGTTCTGCATGACGCTACTCCCGGGCCGTTTCGTACCAGCGCTTGCTGCGGTTGACGATGCGCACCACCGACAGCATCACCGGCACCTCGATCAGCACGCCCACCACAGTCGCCAGCGCCGCGCCGGAATGCACGCCGAACAGGGCCACCGCGGTGGCCACCGCCAGCTCGAAGAAGTTGCTGGCGCCGATCAGCGCCGAGGGACCGGCCACGCAGTGCGGCACGCCGAAGCGGCGATTGAGCCAGTACGCCAGGCCGGCATTGAAATACACCTGGATCAGGATCGGCACCGCCAGCAGCGCGATGATCGCCGGCTCCGCGAGGATCTGCCGGCCCTGGAAACCGAACAGCAGCACCAGGGTGGCCAGCAGCGCGCCCAGCGACAGCGGCCCCAGCCGCTGCAGCCATTGCTGCAGACGTACCTCACCGCCGTGCGCCAGCAGCCGGCGCCGCAGCAGCACGCTGAGCACCACCGGCACCACGATGTACAGCAGCACCGACAGCAGCAGCGTGTTCCACGGCACAATGATCGAGGAGATGCCCAGCAACAGCGCCACGATCGGCGCGAACGCCACCACCATGATGGCGTCGTTCAGCGCGACCTGGCTCAACGTGAACGCCGGCTCGCCATTGCACAGGTTGCTCCACACGAACACCATCGCCGTGCACGGCGCGGCGGCCAGCAGGATCAGACCGGCAATATAGGAATCGAGCTGCGCGGCCGGCAGCTGGCCGGCGAAGAGGTGGCGGATGAAGATCCAGCCCAGCAGCGCCATCGAGAACGGCTTCACCGCCCAATTGACGAACAGCGTGACGCCGATGCCCCTCCACTGCCGGCGCACGCCGCCCAGCGCGCCGAAGTCGATCTTCAGCAGCATCGGGATGATCATCAGCCAGATCAGCACGGCGACCGGCAAATTCACCTGCGCCACCTGCATGCCGCCCAGCGCCGCGAAGCCGCCGGGCAGCCAGTGGCCCAGCAGCGTGCCGGCAACGATGCACAGCAACACCCAGAGCGTGAGCCAGCGCTCGAAGAAGCCGATGCGGGCAACCTCCGAGGGAACCGCGCAAGCGGCGAGTTCTGCGGATGCCTGGTTCATGCGCCTGCCGCTTCGCCGGTGATGCTGCCGATGCGATCGAGTTCCTGCTTCAGCTCGTCGCGTCCCATCGTTTCCACCGGCAGCTGCTGCAGCGCCGTGATCCGTCGCGTGATCAGCGCGTGGGCGCGCCGGAACGCCGCCGCGGCGTCCGCGCCCTGGGCGGCGGCCGGATCGGCCAGGCCCCAATGGCTTCTCACGAAGTCGCCGAACAGTACCGGGCAGGTCTCGCTGGCGGCGTTGTCGCACACCGTGATCACGATATCCAGCGGCGGCGCGCCCGCTTCGGTGAAGCGGTCCCACGACTTGCTGCTCAACCCTTCGGTGGGAATGCCGAGGGACTTGAGTTCGTCGATCGCATGAGGATTGACGTGCCCGGTCGGCTGGCTGCCGGCACTGAACGCCGCGAAGCGCCCCGCGCCCAGATGGTTGAGGATGGCCTCGGACAGGATGCTGCGGGCCGAATTGCCGGTGCAGATGAACAGGACGCGACACGGGTGCATGGGCGACGATTCCGGATTGGCTTCTATATTTCCATGATTATAGAATTATCAAACCACGGCAACAGGAACCACGCCGTGCCGATCCCGGATCTGCCCCATGTCGCCGCCGACGCGCTGGATCCCCCCCAGCCCGGCCAAGCTGGCCTTGCCGGCGGACGCCGGCCGCCCGCCGCGCATCCTGATCCTGTACGACTCGCTACGCCCACAATCGTTCAGCCGCAAGCTGACGCTGGAAGCGGAGCACGTCCGGCGCCACTTCGGCGCGGAGACGCGGGTACATGGTCAGCCGTTACCGCGAACGCAAGGGCGCTGCGCCGGCGCGGCATATCGAGGTACGACCACCCATCGTTGCGCGCCTATTGCTCGTCCGTCGCTTCCGGTGCCCCGAACGCCTTGCTGTAGTAGCCGGACGGGTCGAAGCAGCAGACCCGCCGCTTGCCGGAAGCCAGCATGTCGAGGGCGTCGGCGACCCGCTTGGCGCGAGTGGCCGGCTGCCGGGCGGACGTGATCCAGTGAATCCAGTCCACGCGCGCCAGCGTGGTCGTGTGCTCCCAGGCCGCCCAGGCCTCTGGCGCACCGTCCAGCGCCCGGCGCAGGCCCGGTGGAAGTTCCGGCTCCGGTTCCCTGGCCACCGGCGCCATCTCGAGCGCGACCACGTCGCCAGCGGCCACGCCGGCGGCTTCGCACAGCGTCCGGTCCACCTTGAGCCAATGGCTCAGCCGGCCGTCCGGCTCGAGCGTGGCGCGGAACGCATGGCCGTTGAGCGTGCCTTCCACCGTCGTCCTTCCCCGCCGCGGCAGTCTGGCGCTGGCTTCCGCCGGCAGGACCACGAACGCCCACGGCGCCTTGCGGGGTTCCCGCGGACGCAGCAGCCTCGCCTCGAATCGGGATGCGACATGCTTCTTGGCCATCTCGGGTCATCCACAAAAGCTGAAGGGTACGGAGCAGCGACCAGGTTGACCGTCAGGCCGGCGCGTCCTCTGCTGCCACGAAGCCGCCGGTCTGCCGCTGCCACAGCCGTGCGTACAGGCCACCGCGGGCGATCAGCTCGGCGTGCGTGCCGGTTTCCACGATGCGGCCCTTGTCCAGCACCACCAGTCGGTCCATCCGCGCGATGGTGGACAGGCGATGGGCGATGGCGATCACCGTCTTGCCCTGCATCAGCAGGTCGAGGCTGTCCTGGATCGCCGCTTCGGCTTCGGAATCGAGCGCGCTGGTGGCTTCGTCCAGCACCAGGATCGGCGCATCCTTCAGCAGCACGCGGGCGATCGCGATGCGCTGGCGCTGGCCGCCGCTGAGTTTTACGCCGCGTTCGCCGACCAGCGCGTCGTAGCCGCGACGGCCCTCGCCGTCGCTGAGGTTCGGGATGAATTCGTCGGCGCGCGCCTTGCGCACGGCCTCGATCACCTGCGCCTCGCTGGCATCCGGACGTCCATACAGAATGTTGTCGCGGATCGAGCGGTGCAGCAGCGAGGTGTCCTGGGTGACCACGCCGATCTGCGAGCGCAGGCTTTCCTGAGTGACGCCAGCGATGTCCTGACCATCGATCAGGATGCGTCCGGCCTCGAGGTCGTACAGCCGCAGCAACACGTTGACCAGGGTGGACTTGCCCGCACCGGACGGGCCGACCAGGCCGATCTTCTCGCCCGCGCGCACGGTGAGGTCCAGCCCGGCGATCACCCCACCCTGCTTGCCGTAGTGGAAATGGATGTGCTCGAAATGCACGCCGCCGTTGGTGACCTCCAGCGGCATCGCGCCCTCGCGGTCCTGCACCGCGCGCGGCCGCGAGATCGTGGTGATGCCGTCCTGCACCGTGCCCACGTTCTCGAAGATGCCGTTGACCACCCACATGATCCAGCCGGACATGTTGTTGATCCGGATCACCAGCCCGGTCGACAGCGCGATCGCGCCCACCGTCACCCGGCCCTCGCTCCACAGCCACAGCGCCAGCGCCGAGGTGCCCACGATCAGGAAGCCGTTGAGCGTGGTGATGCTGGCATCCAGCGCGGTGGTGACGCGGGTCATGCGGCGCAGCTTGTCGGTCTGCTCGGCCATCGCGTCGGCCACGTAGGCTTCCTCGCGACGCGTGTGCGCGAACAGCTTCAGCGTGAGCACGTTGCTGTAGCCGTCGACGATGCGCCCCATCAATTTCGAGCGCGCCTCCGAAGCCAGCCACGAGCGCTGCTTGATGCGTGGAATGAAGAACGCCAGCAGGCCGACATACGCGAACACCCAGGCGAACAGCGGCGCGGCCAGCCACAGGTCCGCCTGCGCGAACAGCACGATCGCGCTGCCGGTGTAGATGGTGACGTACCAGATCGCGTCGACGATCTGCACCGCCGATTCGCGCAACGCGCCACCGGTCTGCATGATACGGTTGGCGATGCGCCCGGCGTAGTCGTTCTGGAAGAAACCCAGGCTCTGGCGGATCACGTAGCGGTGGTTCTGCCAGCGGATGCGGTTGGTCAGGCTGGGCACGATCGCCTGGTTCACCAGCAGGTCGTGCGCGCCGATCGCCAGCGGCCGCACGATCAGCGCCACGAAACCCATCCACAACAGCTCATTGCCGTGCTGCCGGAAGAAGTCCGCCGCCGGCGCGCCCCTGGCCATGTCCACGATGCGGCCGATGAAGCCGAACAGCGACACCTCGACGATCGCCACCACGAAACCCACCGCGATCGCCACCGCGAACACCGGCCACACCTGGCGCAGGTAGAACGCGTAGAAGCGCCACACCGACGTCGGCGGCATGCCGTCGACAGGCTCCTTGAACGCGTCGATAAGGGATTCGAACCAGCGGAAGATCATGGGCATTCCGAGCCTGCGGGCCCGCCATTGTGCGTGAAGCCCGCACGATACGTGTGACGATGCGGCGCTTCCGTGATCGGCGCGACCTGCCGCCGCCGGGGGCGGCGCCGCCGATCCGGGCAGCCCGCCGCGAAGGGCACGACACCGAGCCTGAACGCCAGCCGCAGGTTCCGCTGTTCCTCCGTCCCGGCACGATTGACCGCCTGCGGTGGCGCTCCGATCATGGGCGGATGCCTAACCTGCCCCGTTTCCTCCTGCTCCTGCTGTTGACGCTTGGCAGTGCCGCGTCGCCTGCCCAGGACAACGACCAGCCGCCGCCGACCACGGCGCCGGCAGCGACCCCTGCGCAGACACTGGACCAGCTTGGCAGCCAGCTCGACACGGTCAAAGCCGCGCTGAAGGACAAGAAGTCCGACGTGCCGCTGGCCGACCTGCGCAACACCGCGCTCGGCGTGCAGGACCAGGCGCGCCAGCTGGCCGCCAGCCTCGCGCCGCAGATGACCGCGCTGCAGGCGCAGCTTGGCGTGCTGGGTCCGGCACCGGCGAAAGGCGCGCCGGCCGAGGCACCGGAAGTCGTCGCGCAACGCCGCAAGCTGGACAAGGCGCAGGCCGATCTCGACGCACAGATCAAGCAGGCACAGCTGCTCGGCCAGAACGCGACGCAATTGGCGGCGCAGATCAACGGCCTGCGCAACGACGAGTTCCAGGCGCGGCTGGCCTCGCGCACGGCCACCCCGTTCAGCCGCACGTTCTGGGCCGATCCGGTGCGGGCATTTCCGGACGATATGGTGCGGTTCAAGCGCCTCGGCGCACGCTTCGCCGGCGCCGTGGCGCAGGCATGGCAGCCGCCGAACCGGCAGCCGTTGATGTGGTGCCTGGTCGCCGCAGCGCTGTTGCTGGGTGGCGGCCGCCGGTTACTCGAACGGCTGCTGCTGACGTTCTCCACCCACCACGTGCCGGACGGCCACCTGCGGCGCAGCGCGATGGCCACCGCGGTGGCGCTGAGCGCCGTGCTCACCACCGGGCTGGCCGCGCAACTGGCCTATCTGGGACTGAACTGGAACGGCATCCTCGATGACGACCTCGCTGCGCTGGCTGCTGCTGCGGTCGGGTTGGTGTACTTCGCCGCGTACGTGACCGGGCTGGGCCGCGCGCTGCTGTCGGTACAGCGGCCGTCGTGGCGGCTGCCGGCGCTGTCGGACCTGGCGGCGCAACGACTGCGCCCGTTCCCCTGGCTGCTGGCCGTCGCGGCGCTGCTGTTCGGCCTGTTCGACAACAGCAGCCGCGCGATCGGCACCAGCCTGCCGGCCTCGGTGGCCACGCGCGGCCTGTTCGCGCTGGTCATCAGCGGACTGATCGGCGCGGCCCTGCTGCGCCTGCGTCACGCCCGCCAGGCAGCGGCCGCCGATGGCGCCGCACCGGAACATCGGCCGCTGTGGGTCGGTCTGCTCACTGCAGCGGCCACGCTCGGCGTGGCAGTCAGCTGGCTGGGCGTGGCCACCGGTTTCATCGCGCTGGCGTTCTTCGTCGCCGTGCAGATGCTGTGGGTCGGCGTGATCGTGGCCACGGTGTACCTGCTGATCCAGCTGCTCACCGACCTGATCGATGCCTTGCTGCTGCCACATGGGCGCAGCGGCATACGACTGCAGGCCACCTTCGAACTGGCGCCGCACACGCTGGAGCAGGCCGCTGTCCTGCTCGCCGGCATCGGTCGGGTGGGGCTGGCGCTGCTGGCGCTGACCACCGTGCTGACCCCGTTCGGCGCCGGCCCGCGCGACCTGCTGGCGAGCGCAGAGCAGACCCTGGGCGGCTTCAGACTTGGCGAGCTGGCGATCAACCCGGGCACCATCTTCGGCGGTGTGCTGGTGCTGGTCGTCGGAATGTTCGTGCTGCGCATGCTCAAGCGCTGGCTGGCCGAGCAGCTGCTGCCGAAGTCCACGATGGAAAAGGGCATGCAGGACTCCATCGTCACCCTGCTCGGCTACGTCGGCGGCCTGCTGGTGGCGGTGCTGACGCTGGCGGCGCTGCACGTGGACCTGAAGAGCATCACCTGGATCGTCAGCGCACTGTCGGTGGGCATCGGCTTCGGCCTGCAGGCGATCGTGCAGAACTTCATCTCCGGCCTGATTTTGCTGGTCGAGCGGCCGGTGAAGGTGGGCGACTGGGTCAGCCTGTCGAGCGACGTCGAGGGCGACATCCGCCGCATCAACGTGCGCGCCACCGAGATCCAGATGTGGGACCGCTCCACCGTGATCGTGCCGAACTCGCAGCTGATCACCCAGAACGTGCGCAACGTGACCCTGGCCAACGCGCAAGGCCGCGTGCAGATCAAGCTGCCGATGCCGCTGCACACCGACGCCGACCGGGTGCGCGAGCTGGTGCTGGGCATCCTGCGCGCGCACCACGGCACGCTGACCGCCCCGGCGCCGTTCGTACAACTGGAAAACGTCAACGCCGGCGTGATGACGTTCAATTGCGTCGCCTACGTCAGCAGCCCGCGCGAGGTCGGCGGCGTGAAGAGCGAGCTGCTGTTCGAGATCCTCGAACGCCTGCGTCGCGAGCGGCTGCCGATGACCAGTCCGCAAAGCATGCTGGTGCGCACGCTGCCACCGCTGCCCGAGGAAGACGAGGACACCGGCTGAGGCGGCGCCGCGGCGGCGATTCCCGGCAAGACAGCGAGCGGCGACAGCGCTAGCCTGTGTGTGGTTTCCGCCAACGGAGTCTCGTCATGCCGGCACCCCATCCCCACGGCAGCACCATCATCCCCTGCCTGCGCTACCGCGATGCCCACGCCGCGATCGAATGGTTGTGCAAGGCGTTCGGTTTCGAAAAACAAGCGGTTTACGAGGGCGACGACGGCGGCGTGGAACACGCCCAGCTCACCTTCGGCAGCGGCATGGTCATGCTCGGCGAAGTGCGCGACAACGCGTTCGGCCGGCACATCGCACAGCCCGACGAGATCGGCGGCCGCGAGACGCAGTGCGCCTGCGTGACCGTGGCCGACTGCAAGGCACATTACCTGCGGACGAAGGCGGCCGGTGCGGTGATCGTCGACGATTACGCCGAGCAGGACTACGGCGGCGCCGGCTACAGCTGCCACGACCCGGAGGGCCACCTGTGGTACTTCGGCAGCTACGACCCGTGGCAACCCGGGTAACCCGTAAAACAAGAGGCCGGCTTGCACCGGCCCCTCGTCAAGCGTGCAGCTGGAAGCTTTACGGTGTACAGGCCTTGCCATGCTCGGCGTGGTTGCCCTTGGCCCTGGCGTCGGCTTCGCTCATGTACTGGCCATGCTTGGTCTTGCCGTACCACTTGTCACCAGAGCAGTGGTAGACCTTGCTGCTGTCGTTGACCCAGACCATGCCCGGGCCACCGCCCGGCGCGGCGTTGGCTGCCGGGGCCGGCATCGCGTGGGGCTTCATGGCGGTATTCGCCGCCGGGGCAGCCGGCGCAGCGGCGGTCGGGGTCGGAGTCGGTACAGCCGCCGGTGCGGGCTTGGCCGCCGGTGCGCTGGCCGCCGCATACCACTCCTTCACGCCCTTGTGCCCCTTGCAGGCGCCGCGCTTGGTGGCGGTGCTGGTGTAGCTGCCGTCCTTGCATTGACCGGTCGAACCAGACGGGGCGGATGCCTGTTGTGCATAGACAGCCGGCATCGCCAGCAGACAGGCCAGGGCGATGGCGGCAAGACTCGAAGATTTCATGCAGATTCCCTCCAGGGTGGGTACGCGACGACGCTCCCAAGCACCCGCTACCGCGGCGCTTGCGGCATGACTATGCAGCGGAATCATGACGACACAGACGTGAGGGCGGCATGGCATTCATCCGGCAGTCGGCTGCCTCGAACGAACTTGCGAAAACGCGACATGCGCCGGGAAAGAAAATGGCTGCGCGGCCGGGTCGATCGGCAAGATCGCGCAGTGGCGCCGTGGCTGAAACCGCTAGGGCGCGGCCGCAGCGGGCTTCAGTTGCGTGCCCGGCCGGGCGACCGCATACATCTCCCACGCCATCTGCTTGAGTAGCCCCTGACGATCCTTGCCCTGTACGTACAGGTCGGAGTGGGTGCGCTCCGGCAGGAAGCGGAAGTCCGACTTCGCACCCAATCCATCCAGCACCGTCTTGAGCCGGTGCGCGGCCCCATCGAGGTAGAACGTGTCGGCGGTGCCCACCACCACGTGGATCTTGCCGTCCAGGTCCGCCTTCAGCCGCGGCCAGTTGGCCTGCACGAGATGGGCGATGTCGTAGTGTTCGCGCCAGTACGCCACCACCGCGGGATCGACCGCGCCGGTGTCGCGGTCGAACATCGGCAGCGGACGGCCGTCCGGGCCGCGCGGCGAGAACACCCACTCGAACGAGGCCATCTGGCCGCCGTACGCGCCCAGCACGTGCTCGAGCTTCGCGAACGACTCGAAGCTGGCGATCACCTTGCCCTTGTCGCGCACCAGCGGGTAGGCCGAACCGTCCGGCTTGCGGTACACGTTCGCATGCGGTGCGTACAGGTCCACGCCGGTGAAGTCGTGGAAGTCGCTGGGGTCGGGCGAGGTGGACCAGGTGCCGCCGAAGATCTTCGGGTAGCGCGTCTGCAGCCACAGCGTGGCCCAGCCGCCGGAGGAATGGCCCTGCAGGAAGCGGCCACTGGGCTTCGCGTCCATGCGCCAGGTCTTTTCCAGCTGCGGGATCAGTTCGGTGGTGAGCGCCGTGCCCCACGGGCCGTTGTTCACCGAGTCGGCGAATTCGTGCGTGCCGGTGGGGCTGGACTCGTCCAGAAACACCCAGATCATCGGCGGCATCTGCCGCTCGACCATCGCGCCGTAGACCATCGCGGCGCTGCCGGCGAGCGATGCCGTGCTGCCGCCGAAGCCGTGGGTGTAGTACACCACCGGCCAGGTCTGCTTCGCGTGCGGGTCGTAGCCAGGCGGCGGCAGCACCCAGCCGCGCATGTGGATCGGGCGCCCCCAGAACGCACTCAGCGCCGGGCTGACGAAATCCAGCGGCTGCACGGCGCGGCGCGCCTCGTCGAGGTGCTTGCGGGTGGTCTCGCTGAAGTAGCGCACCGGCAGGTCCCACGGCTCGCGCGCGGGCAGCACGCGGTCCAGGCTCAGCGCGGGAACCGCCGCGGCAGGCAGGCGCACCTTCAGCACTGGGCTGACCAGGTCGCCGGCGCCGCGGCCGCCGTAGTTGTAGTCATGATTGACGTCGAGCACCGCCTGCACGAAGTAGTCGCCGGGCGGCAGCTGCGACCAGCCGGCGGGGAACGCCTGCACGTCCGCGTCGACCTCCACGCCCTGCCCCGGCGCCAGCCGGCTCACCTCGCGCGCGGCCACCGAGGCCTGCACGGCGCCGAACGGGTTGGCGTCCACTTCGTCGACCTTGCCGCCCTTCGCCGCGGCGGTGGCCGCCCTGGCGTCGACGGCGAACAGCAGCAGGCGGCCGGAGACCGGCTCGTGCTGCGCGCCGCCCAGCTCGACCCGGAACGGGCTGTGCGCCAGCGGCGCGGCATCGCGTGCCAGCACCGCGCCGGCGCACAGGCCGCACGCCAGCAGTACGACGACCATCCGATGCATTCCACGCATGATCCTTCCCCTTGATTGATGGTGGTAATCACTCGCCGCCGCCAGTGGCCACGGCGCGTGGACGATCTCAGTCGGCTTCCGACGGCAGCGCAACCGGCGCCAGGCGCAGATCCTGGAAGTCGAAGCTGAAGTCGGTCAGCGGCGAGATCGGCTGCATGCGTACCTCGGTGATGCGGCCGTCCATGTCGAGGCTGAAGCTGACGAAGGCATCGGCGTTGAGCGAGCGGTCGTCCCAGCGCACCACGAAGGTGTCGTGCTGCCACGGCGTCATCGTGCCGATCAGTTGCGCGGTCTTCGAGAAGCGCAGGCGCAGCTTGCCGTTCTCCTGGCTGACGATGATGTCGCCGTACCATGGGTCACGGTAGCTGCCGACGTATTTCGCCAGCGGCAGCGACGGCTTGCCGTGCTTGTCGCGCGCCGCCTCGTGCTTGGCGAAGCTGTCGTCGGCCTTGGCCTCGGCTTTCTTCACCGCCTTGTCGTAGGCGGCCACCCAGTCGGTCTTGTGCTCGGGGTTGAGGTAGGCGTCGAGCACGCGGAAGGTCACCGCGTTGAACGCCGCGCCGGATTCGGCATTGGTCAGCACCACCACGCCGAGCTTCAGCTCCGGCACCATGGTGACCCGCGAGACCATGCCCGGCCAGCCGCCGGTGTGCCACGCCAGCTTCTTGCCGCGGTAGTCGGACAGGAACCAGCTTTCGCCGTAGCCGGAGAAGTTCGGCACCAGCGGCGCCAGTTCCGGCACCGGCGGCTTGCCGATCTTGATCGGGGTCAGCACGCTCCACATCTCGCGGTGGCTGGCCTCGGAGAACAGCCGTGCCGGCTTGCCGTCGGCGCCCTTCACCGGCAGCTCGCCGCCGGCCAGCTGCACGTTCATCCACTTCGCCAGGTCGTGCACGCTGGAGTAGATGCCGCCAGCGCCGGGATCGTTGAGCCAGGCCATCGGCGGCACCGGCTTCAGGTCCTTGAAGTCGAACTTGGCGTGGCCGGTAGCCACGTCCATGCCGGGCTTCAGGCCGGTCATGTCGACCAGCGATTCGTCCATGCCGACCGGCTTGAACAGGTGCTCGCGCACATAGTCGGCGTAGCTCTCGCCGGAAGCCTGCTCGATCACGAGCGTGGCCACCGCGAACAGGATGTTGTCGTAGGCGTAGCCGGCACGGAAACCGTTTTTGATCGGTACGTTGGCGAGGCGCTCGACTACTTCCTTCGTGCTGTACGAAGTCGGCGGCCAGTACAGCAGGTCGCCCGCGCCGAGGCTGAGGCCGCTGCGGTGCGCCAGCAGGTCACGGATGCGCATCTCGTGGGTGATGTACGGGTCGGACATGCGGAACCACGGCAGGTGGTCGACCACCCGGTCGTCCATCTTCAGCTTGCCTGCGCCCGCCAGCTGCTGCAGCGCAGCGGCGGTGAATGCCTTGGTGTTGGAGGCGATCGCGAACAGCGTGTTCGCGTCCACCTTGTCCGGCTTGCCCAGCTCGCGCAGGCCGAAGCCCTGCTCCATGACGACATGGCCGTCCTTGACGATCGCCACCGCGATGCCCGGCACGTCGAAGGTCTTGCGCGCGCTGTCCACGTAGGCGCCGAAGTCCTGCAACTGATCCGGCAGCAGCGGTCGCGCGGTGTCGCCGGTGGAGACCGGCGGCGGCGTGCGCGCGGCCGGAGCCTGCGCCACGGCAGCAGTGGCGGACACGAGCAGCGCGCAGCACAACGCCAGGCGCAGGGAGAGGGGTCGCTGGGACATCGGGGGCTCCGCGGGTGGCAAGGCCGCCACTATCGCGGCAAACCGCGGGCGAGGCCAGCGCTGGAAGTCACAGCTCGACGTGGCATGCGGCAACGCCGATCATGGCGCCATCGCGCCGCCCCACGCGGCTGCGCCGGATCGAGGAACCCGATGGACCCCATGGCGGAATGGATCGCCGCCCACGCCCTGCGGCTGTGGGCATTTCTGCTGTTGCTGGCCGTGCTGGCCGGCGACCTCGCCTGGCAGCGCAATGCACGCTGGCAACACCGCGCGCTCGCCGGCAACCAGACGCGGACGGTACTGCGCTGGCAGGTCGGGCTGATCCTGCTGCTGGCGCTGACCCTGCTGTTCCTAGCCATCGCCGCCGCAGTCGCCGGGGGGCGGGCTGGCGAGCTGGCGCGCTTCGATGCCGGCCTGGCCGAAAGCCTGCGCGCGCAATTGCCGCTGCCGGTGCTGCGCGGTATCGCGGCGATCACGCATCTGGGCGACCTATGGTGGATAGCCCCTGCCGCGGTCGTGGTGGCCGCATTCCTGCTGCTGCGCCGACACTGGCAGCTGGCAGGCGTCTGGATGGTGGCGCTGCTCGGCATCATGCCGATCAACGGCGGCCTCAAGGCGCTGTTCCGGCGCGTGCGACCGCTGCACGACCACGGCTTCGTGGTCGAACCCGGCTGGAGTTTCCCCAGCGGCCATGCGTTCGGTTCCATCGTGTTCTACGGCATGCTGGCCTACGTGCTGCTGCGCCTGCTGCCGCCACGCTTCCACCGCGCCGTGATCGCCGCTGCGGTGCTGCTGGTTGGCGTGGTCGGACTCAGCCGCGTGCTGCTGCAGGTGCACTATTTCAGCGATGTGGTGGCCGGCTACGCGGCCGGTGCGGCGTGGCTGGTGCTGTGCATCGGCGCCGCCGAACATCTGGGCAAGCCCGCCACCGGAGTGCAGTCATGAACGACCTGTTCACCCCCGCCAGCCACGACGGCCCGCACATCCGCGTCGGTATCGGCGGCTGGAACTACGCGCCGTGGCGCGACAATTTCTACCCGGCGAAGCTGGTGCAGCGGCGCGAGCTGGAATACGCCAGCCGCCAGCTGCGCGCGATCGAGATCAATGGTACCTACTACGGCGCGCAGAAGCCGGCCACCTACGCCAAGTGGGCGGCGGAGACGCCGGAAGGTTTCGTCTTCTCGCTGAAGGCACCGCGCTACGTCACCGAAGGCAAGCGGCTGGCCGACACCAGCACCGGAATCCGCGGCTTCGTGCATGGCGGTCTGGCCGAGATGGGCGACCGGCTGGGACCGATCCTGTGGCAGCTGCCGCCGTCGCGCCCGTTCGACGCCGACGACCTCGCCGCCTTCCTCGACCTGCTGCCGCGCGAGCTGGACGGCCGGCCGCTGCGTCACGTGCTGGAAGTGCGCCATCCCAGCTTCCTCGATGCACGCTACGTGGCGCTGGCCCGTGCACATCGTGTGCCGACGGTGTTCACCGACTCGCCCGACTACCCCTCGCTGGCCGACCTCACCGGCGATTTCGCCTATGTTCGGCTGATGCGCAGCGAAGACGCCAACCCCGCCGGCTACCTCCCCGCCGAGCTGGACCACTGGGCCGGCCATGCACGCGACTGGGCCGCGGGCAAAGACATCGCCGAACTGCCGCACGTGGCCGCGCCGCAGCCACCGTCGTCACCGCGCGACGTGTTCGTGTTCTTCATCAGCGCCGCCAAGCACCGCAACCCGGCCGCCGCGATGGCGCTGCAGTCGCGCGTCGACCGGATGTCGTAGGGTGGGCACCGCCCGCCGCCCTCCGTCACGAACCAAATCAAGAGCGGCGGGCAGTGCCCGCCCTACGCGGATACCGCAGCGTGATTTGTAGGAGCGCACCCTGCGCGCGATGCTCTCCGTCACGTGACGAAAGACATCGCGCGCAGGGTGCGCTCCTCCACAGGGGTTCGCTACGCCGCTCGGTAATGATCGACTTCGCGATAGCGCCGCGCATACAGTCCGAACGCCAGCGCGGCGAGCAGCGCGAACGCGGCGAAGAAGAACATCTGGAACGCGGTGACGCTGAGCCCCGAGCGGGCGATCGAGCCGGTCACCGCCTCGTTGCGCACTGCCGCGTTGGCCAGCAGCACCCACAGGTTGCCGACCGTGGTGGTGAGGTTCCAGAAGCTCATCACCACGCCCTTCATCGAGGCCGGTGCCTGGCTGTAGGCGAACTCCAGCCCGGTGGCCGAGACCAGCACCTCGCCGAAGGTGAGCAGCGCGTACGGCAGCACCTGCCACACGATCGACAGCGGATCGCCACCGTCGATCACTACCTGCAGCCCGCCCACCACGATCCACGCCAGGCCGCTGAACGCGATGCCGGAGGTCATCCGGCGCAGCGCGGTGGGCTCGTAGCCGGCGCGGCGCAGCAGCGGGTACAGCACCAGGTTGTTGAACGGGATCAGCAGCATCACCAGCAGCGGGTTCAGTGCCTGCATCTGGGCGGCCCGGAACCAGGACGGCATCGTCATCTCGCCGCCCTGGATCACCCAGGTCGAGGCCTTCTGGTCGAACAGCGAGAAGAACGGCGTGGTCAGCGCGAAGATGACCAGCACGCGCAGCACGTTGCGTGCGCCATCGACGGCAGCGTCCGGATGCACGCCGCGCGCGCGGTCCATCTGCAGCCACGCGCCGCCGCCCACGCCGCCGATCAGCACCACCAGCGCGATGCACGCAGCGATGACGAAGCCCAGCGAAGGCACCAGCGCGAACGACGCCAGCGCCGCCACCACCGCGGCCACCGCCAGCCACAGGCCCGGCCGCGCCTGACCTGGTCGCTGCGTCAGCAACGCGGTGCGGATCACCCGCGAGAACGCATGTGGCTCCGGCGGCCCCGGCGGCACCATCACGTACTGCTTGCGACCCAGCCAGAACACCACGGTGGCGACGAACATCAACCCGCCGGGAATGCCGAACGCCACCGCCGCGCCGAAGTGGTGCAGGAACAGCGGCATCAGCAGCGAGGCGAAGAACGAGCCGAAGTTGATGATCCAGTAGAACGCGTCGAACACCATCTTCGCCAGGTGCTTGTTGGACTGGTCGAACTGGTCGCCCACGAACGATGCCACCAGCGGCTTGATGCCGCCCGCACCCAGCGCAATCAGCCCCAGCCCGGCGAAAAAGCCAAGCCGGTTGTTCTCGAAGATCGCCAGGCAGGCGTGGCCGGCGCAGTACACCAGGCTCATCCACAGCACGGTATTGTACTTGCCGAAGAAGCGATCGCTGAGCCAGCCACCCAGCAGCGGGAAGAAGTACACGCCGATCACGAAGCTGTGGAACACGTCCTTCGCCGCCAGCGCGCGCTGCCCCTCGGGCAGGTACAGCAGCAGCGAGGTGATCAGGAACGGGGTGAGGATGTTGCGCATCCCGTAGAACGAGAAACGCTCGCAGCCTTCGTTGCCGATGATGTAGGCGATCTGCCGCGGCAGGCGGCCCTCGGCATGCTCGGGGGTATGACTCATCGCGACTCCAGGAACGGGGCGGTGCAGGCGGCGCGGCCACGGCGGCCGAGTGTGCGCAATTTCCTGCGATCGTGGAACCCCGTCCGGCGCAACGGCCCTGCTAAGCTCGCGCCGCCTCCCCTTCGCTCACCTGCCTGCATGCGCTCGTTCAAGCCCCTGATCGTACTGGTCGTCGTCCTCGCTGCGATCCTGTGGAAGTACTACACCGGCGTCCCGGCACCCGCCGCCGTGCCGGCAACGGCTGCGACCGCCACTTCCGTCCCGGCCCTGCCCGCGGCCCCCGCCGCGGACGCGCTGCCGCCCGAGGCGCGCGACACGCTGGCGCTGATCGCCCGCGGCGGCCCGTTCCCGCACGCTCAGGACGGCGCCGTGTTCGGCAACTACGAAGGCCTGTTGCCGAAACAGTCGCGCGGCTACTACCACGAGTACACGGTGGAAACGCCCGGCGCGCGCAACCGCGGCGCGCGGCGCATCGTCACCGGTGGCATGCCGCCGGTGGTCTGGTACTACAGCGACGACCACTACCGCAGCTTCCGCCGCCTCGAGATGGCCCAATGAATCTGCACGGTTTCGACCTGGACCTGACCAGGCCCGGCCTGAGCGGGGTGTATTTCGTCGGCGTCAACGACCTGGACCACCTGGCGCGCGCCGCCGCGCGCGATGAACTGGATGTATGCCGCACCGACCTGGCCGGCTGCCGCGACAAGAACGAACTGCTGCGCCGCCTCGCGGTCTCGCTGCAGCTGCCGGCCAGTTTCGGCCACAACTGGGACGCGCTGGCCGACTGCCTGCGCGACCTCGGCTGGCTGCCGGCGTGGGGCCACGTGCTGCTGTTCGACCACGCTGATGAACTGCGCCAGGCCGCCGCGGCCGACTACGACATCCTGCTCGGCATCCTCGACGACGCTGCCACCTTCGGCGCAGAACACGACCGCCCATGGTTCGCGTTCCTCGCGCTGCCGGACAGCGCGTTCGACGAACGCCCCGCCGCCTGATCCAACCACCCGGGACACCCATGCAAACCATTAACTTTGAACTGGAAGGCGACTACGTCGAGCTGAACCTGCTGCTGAAGCTGGTCGGTCTGTGCGACAGCGGCGGCGCCGGCAAGGCGATCGTGGCCAGCGGCGCAGTGCGCGTGGACGGCGCGACGGAGCTGCGCAAGACCTGCAAGATCCGCGCAGGCCAGGTCGTCCGCACCGGCGACGCTGAAATCCACGTGCTGGCCGACCCAAACCCCCACGACTCACGCTCCCGGTAGGGGCCCGCTCGCGGGCAATGTCCTGCTTTTGCGAATCCCGGCTCTCGACAGACGAAGGCCTGGTCATCCCGGCTCTCAACAGCAAATCCAGGAGCATCGCCCGCGAGCGGGCTCCTACCCGGCGAGGCCTCCCGACGATGCGGGTCAGTCCGGCAATTGGGCCAGGCGCCGGTCCAGCGCCTCGCCGGGCGGCAGGCGCAGCAGGAACTCTTCTTCGAGCACGCGGCGGATGTCGGCGACGCCGGCCAGCCGGTGCCGCTCGGGTTCCCGGCCCAGCCGGCGCACGGTGAACTCATGGTTGAGCAGGCTCAGGCGCCGGTCGGCGGTGGTACGCGCCGCGATCAGGTTGCGCGGGAAGCGCGAGGCCGGATGCGTGGAGACGTAGTGGTTGGCCACCACGTAGTCGACCATCTCGCAGCGGCGCAGGTCGAATCGGTACAGCGTCAGCCACTGCCCGCGCACGCATGACTGCATGCGCCATTCGCCATCGCGCTCGACCAGCCGGAACGGCTCGTGGCCGGTCGGCTGTTCCACGTCGGCCTGCAGCCGCAGCGCGCCGGTCAGCACCTGGTTGCCGAAACCGACGTCCGTCAGCCAGCTCGCTCCGTCCAGCTCGACGCGCAGCAGCATGTGGGTCTGCGCGGTGACCGCATCCTCCGGGTGCTGCCACAGCACCCGCGCGATCAGCCCGGACACCTCGAAACCGATCGTGCGCAGCACCGCGGCGAACAGCAGGTTCTGCTCGAAGCAGTAGCCGCCGCGGCCATCGTGCACCAGCTTGCGTTCCAGCGCGGGCGTATCCAGCGGCACCGGCAGGCCCAGCAGCGGAGAGAGACTCTCGAAGGGGATCGCCGCCACGTGCGTCACGGCCAGCCCGCGCAAGCTGGCCAGGTCGGCGGCCACGCTGCCGCGCCAGCCGACGCGCCGCAGGTAGGCATCCAGATCAATGGAACCGTGCATCCCTCAACTCCATGAAACCGATCGGCATGATGGTACCGGGCCAGCCGGCCCCGCACAGGTAACCAATGGCATGTACCCGGCGAAGAACAGATACCGGCCACGCGGTGGCCATGCCGGCGAGGTGCAGCATGATCCATCGCAGCACATTCCAGTCCGTGTCGCTGGCCGCCCTGCTGATGCTGGGCGCGAGCGCCTGCCAGCCGGTATCCGCCGCGGGCGGCGCACTCCCGGCGCCGACCGTCGATACCCTCGGAAGCGCCGCCCACAGTGAGCAGGTGGCGGTGCTGGCCGGTGGCTGCTTCTGGGGCGTCGAGGCGGTGTTCGAGCACGTCAGGGGCGTGAACGAGGTGATCGCCGGCTACTCCGGCGGCGACGCCGACACCGCGCATTACGACGAAGTCAGCGCAGGCGACACCGGCCACGCCGAATCGGTGCAGGTGCACTACGACCCGGCCCTGGTCAGCTACGGCACGCTGCTTCGGGTGTTCTTCTCGGTCGCACTCGACCCGACCGAGCAGGACCGGCAAGGCCCCGACGTGGGCAGCCAGTACCGCTCGGTGATCTTCTACGCCAACCCCGAACAGCAACGCATCGCCAGCGCCTATATCGCGCAGTTGGGTGCAGCGAAAACCTTCCCCGCGCCAATCGTTACCAAGGTTGCGCCGCTGCGGGCGTTCTACCCGGCCGAGGCGTACCACCAGCATTACTTCCAGCTGCACCCGTACAACCCGTACATCGTCATCAACGACGCGCCGAAGGTGGCACGCCTGCAGCAGCTGTTCCCGGCGCTATACCGGCTGGACCGGCAAGTCGTCGAGGTGCAGCTGCACTGACTTGCATGGGTCGGCGCGGCCCCCATTTCAGGACTTCCGCGCATGCTCGTTGCCGACCTGACGATCACCCCACGTGCCGCCCCACGCTTCTTCCACGCCCGCCGAATCGTCCGAACTCACGCGCAGCTTCCTGGGCGTGTTCCGCTACAGCGGGCGCGCGCTGGAACTGGTGTGGAGCACCAGCCGGCCGCTGACCGTCGCGCTGGCGCTGCTGACCCTGGTCGCCGGCCTGCTGCCGGCCGGCGTGGCCTGGGTCGGCGCGCACATCGTCGATGCGGTGGTGAACGCCAGTCGCGTGTGGGCCGCCAGCGGCCACGCAGGCTTGCGGCCGGTATACGAATGGGTGGCGCTGGAAGGCGTGCTGGTGGCGGCACTGGCCGGCGCACAGCGCGGGCTATCGATGTGCCAGTCGCTGCTGCGCGCGCAACTGGGCCAGCGCGTCAACGTGATGATCCTGGAGAAGGCGCTCACGCTGGAACTGGCGCACTTCGAGGACTCGGAGTTCTACGACAAGCTCACCCGCGCCCGCCGCGAGGCGTCGAGCCGGCCGCTGTCGCTGGTGACACGCACGTTCGGGCTGGGCCAGAACGCGGTCTCGCTGCTCAGCTATGGCAGCCTGTTGTTCCAGTTTTCGCCGTGGGCGGTGCTGGTGCTGCTGCTGGCCGGACTGCCGTCGTTCTTCGCCGAGACGAAGTTCTCCGGCGACGCGTTCCGCCTGTTCCGCTGGCGCTCCCCGGAAACGCGCATGCAGTTGTACCTGGAAACCGTGCTGGCACGCGAGGACCACGCCAAGGAAGTGAAGCTGTTCGGCCTCGGCCCGCTGCTGCTGGGCCGTTACCGCGCCATCTTCGACAAGCTCTACCGCGACGACCGCGACCTCACCGTGCGCCGCGAGAGCTGGGGCTTCGGGCTGGGCCTGCTCGGCACGCTCACGCTGTACGGCGCGTATGCGTGGATCGCCGCCAGCACCGTCGTCGCGCGCATCACGCTGGGTCAGATGACGATGTACCTGATGCTGTTCCGCCAGGGCCAGGCGGCGGTGTCGGCGATGCTGTCGGCGATCGGCGGCATGTACGAAGACAACCTGTACCTGTCCACCCTGTACGAATACCTGGAGACCCCGGTGCCGCCCGCCACCGGCGTGGCGCAACGCGGCGCTAAGCCCGACGACGGCATCCGCTTCGAGCACGTCGGCTTCACCTACCCCGGCGCCGGCGAGCCGGCGCTGCACGACATCAACCTGCACATCCGCCCCGGCGAATCGCTGGCCCTGGTCGGCCAGAACGGCTCGGGCAAGACCACCCTGATCAAGCTGCTCACGCGTCTGTACGCGCCGGACCGCGGCCGCATCCTGCTCGACGGCACCGACCTGCGCGAGTGGGACGAGGACGTGCTGCTGCAACGCATCGGGGTGATCTTCCAGGATTTCGCACGCTATCAGATGCGCGTGGGCGAGAACGTGGGTGCCGGCGACGTCGGCCATTTCGAGGACGAAACGCGCTGGCGCGACGCCAGCGACAAAGGCATGGCCAGCGACTTCATCGACAGCCTGCCGGCCGGCTTTCACACGCAACTGGGCAAATGGTTCAACGACGGCCGCGAGCTGTCCGGCGGGCAGTGGCAGAAGATCGCGCTGGCCCGTGCCTTCATGCGCTCGCGTGCCGACATCCTGGTGCTCGACGAACCCACCGCCGCGATGGACGCGCAAGCCGAAGCCACTATCTTCGAGCACTTCCGCGAACTTTCCGGCGGCCGCATCGCCATCCTGATCTCACACCGCTTCTCCACCGTGCGCATGGCCGACCAGATCATCGTGATCCAGGACGGCCGCATCGTCGAGCACGGCAGCCATGAGCAGTTGATGGCGCTGGGCGGGCACTATGCGCAGCTGTTTTCGCTGCAGGCGCAGGGGTATCGGTGAGGCCGTGACGGCCCCAGCAACCAACAGCAGTTGCTGGTCGGAAGACCCCACTTTGAAGGTCCGCAACGCGCGACGGCGAAGCCGCCCCCAAGGAAGGTCTGAGCAAGCCGTCATCCTGGCAAAAGCTGGGATGACGAGCAAAGGCTTGATCAGAACCTCCCTGAAGAGCCAGATACGGATCAGCTACGCCGGTGCTGGATTCGCGTGAGCGAGTCTGGACGTGAAGCAGGCTCGTGATCGAAGAAAGCCACGGATGTGGTTTTCCTCGCCAGCTGCAACCAGGATCCTTCCGCAAGAAGAAGGCAGCCTACGGCATTGTTCAACGGTGACCTGCGGCATTGACCGGCACCATGACCATCGGCGAAGGCTTTTTCAGCGAGGCATCGCCGTCGCCCGTCGCCATCGATACCATGCGGCCGCCGTTGACATAGTCGATCTCCCTCGTGTCGTCGCCGAACACCTTGCGCGACTGGTCGATCCGATCAGTCGCGACCTGGGCGGCCAGATCAAGCTGCAGCATATGTGCAATCTCGGCACCGCTGGCCCGCATCGCGGTCTTCAGCGTATCACCCTGGTTGGCTGCCCACGCATTTGCCAGATACTGGGCGCGGCTATCGGCATCCCAGACTGGCAGGGCCGCCTGGGCCAAGCGCTGGCGATGCTCGACCTGCTCCTGGTTGATCTTCGTGCGCAGGCGGGCCGCTTCCGAGTCGCGCCTATTCGGCTCGGCGTTTGCCTTCGCAATGTCGTCATCGACGTGCAATGCGGAATAACGCTGATTCTCCTGCGCCACCATGCGTTTGCTGTCTTCAGCGGTTTTCTGCGGCGCCACCTGGCGCTCCGACTGATAAACCAGCACATTCCGATAAACCGGTTTATCCGGAGTTGCGCCGACGTCCTGAATCGAAACAGTCGCGATCACTTGCAGTGCTGAAAAATCCGGTGTCATCGAATATGCGGTTTGCACCAGTAAACGACGGGCCGCGGAGGTCGGTCGGGTTGACGTCATCGTGTAATTGCCGAAATGCTTTGGCTGCAGGACCAGTGCTTGCTGCAACGAGTCGCTCAGCACCGACCTCGCATCAAACCCCTGCAGCGCCGTGCGCAACGGTTGCACGTGCGCCTCGGCGAAACGCTCTGCCTCCGCCTTGACTGCGGCATTCACGATCACCATGCCGAGTGCGCCACCGGCGGCGGCTGCCATGATCGGCACACCAGGCCCCGGCATCACGTTGATGTTGGCGGCAGTAAAAGTATCCTGCGCAGCCAAGCCGTCCTGATCAATGACGTCAACCACCGGCAGCGGCTCCAGTGCCTGCAATCGCGCCGAACTCGGCCGTATCACCTGCGCCTGCTGTGCACAGCCACCCATTCCCAATACCGCTGCCATGGCAACGGCCAACTTGCATCCTCGGCTCATGCTTTCCCCCTGATTCGATCTGATGACCAGATCACGCCATGCCCGAAGCGGCATGGCGAGCTGGCGAGCAACTCTAATCTCCCGTTCTGCGCAGCGACAAGCCGGCAGCAGGACCGCAACAAATTGCGCCATGTCACGACACGGAGCGATCGTTGACATCATCCAGGATCGGTTCAAACACCGAGTTCGGTTCTTCGCCCGCGAACGCCGTCGACATGGCGCATTCGCCCGCCCGCTTGACCCTGCCTGCCTGCCCACCCCATGCTTCACCGTCTTTTCTCCATCGAAACACCCGCATGAGCAGTCGCTACAACGCCGCCGACATCGAAGTCCTCTCTGGCCTGGATCCGGTCAAGCGCCGGCCCGGCATGTATACCGACACCACCCGCCCGAACCATCTGGTGCAGGAGGTGGTGGACAACTCGGTGGACGAGGCGCTGGCCGGTTACGCGACGGCGATCGAGGTGGTGCTGCACGGCGACGGTTCGGTGTCGGTGAGCGACGACGGCCGCGGCATGCCGGTGGACATCCACCCCGAAGAGGGCGTGTCCGGCGTCGAGCTGATCATGACCCGGCTGCACGCCGGCGGGAAGTTCAGCGGCAAGAACTACAACTTCTCCGGCGGCCTGCATGGCGTGGGCGTGTCGGTGGTGAACGCGCTGTCGGAAAAGGTCGAGGTGACCATCCGCCGCGACGGTTCCGAGTACCGCATGGTGTTCGCGCACGGCGACAAGGTCAGCCCGCTCGAAGTGATCGGCAGCGTGCCGAAGAAGCGCAGCGGCACCACCCTGCGCTTCTGGCCCGAAGCGAAGTACTTCGACTCGCCGAAGATCTCGCTGCCGAAGCTCAAGCACCTGCTGCGCGCCAAGGCGGTGCTGTGCGCCGGCCTCAATATGAGGCTCACCGACGAGGCTTCGGGCGAGGTCGTCGAGTGGCATTACGAGGACGGTCTGCGCGACTACCTGCGCGGCGAACTCGATGGCATCGAGGCGCTGCCGAACGATTTGTTCGTGCATCACATGGCGCGCGATGTCGAGGGCCTGGAAGTGGCGCTGGCCTGGCTGCCGGAAGGCGAGCTGGTGCAGGAGAGCTACGTCAACCTGATCCCCACCGCGCAGGGCGGCACCCACGTCAACGGCCTGCGCTCGGGCCTCACCACCGCAGTGCGCGAGTTCTGCGACATCCGCAACCTGCTGCCGCGCGGCGTCAAGCTGGCGCCGGAAGATGTGTGGGAACGGCTGTCGTTCGTGCTGTCCACGCGGCTGCAGGACCCGCAATTCGCCGGCCAGACCAAGGAGCGGCTTTCCTCGCGCCATGCCGCCGGCCTGGTCGAGAACGTCATCCACGACGCCTTCAGCCTGTGGCTCAACCAGAACGTGGAGATGGGCGAGCGCATCGCGCAGCTTGCGATCGAACGCGCCAGTGCACGGCTGAAGGCGGCCAAGCAGATCGTGCGCAAGAAGATCACCCAGGGCCCGCAACTGCCCGGCAAGCTGGCCGACTGCACCGCCACCGACCTCAGCCGCACCGAGCTGTTCCTGGTCGAAGGCGATTCGGCCGGCGGCAGCGCGAAGCAGGCGCGCGACAAGGAGTTCCAGGCGATCCTGCCGCTGCGCGGAAAGATCCTCAACACCTGGGAAGTCGAATCGACCTCGGTGCTGGCTTCCGAGGAAGTGCACAACCTCGCCGTGGCGATCGGCTGCGACCCGGGCAAGGACGACCTCTCCGGCCTGCGCTACGGCAAGGTGGTCATCCTCGCCGATGCCGATTCCGACGGCCTGCACATCGCCACCCTGCTGTCCGCGCTGTTCCTCAGGCACTTCCCGAAGCTGGTCAGCGAAGGCCACGTGTTCGTGGCGATGCCGCCGCTGTTCCGTGTGGACGTGGGCAAGCAGGTGTTCTACTGCCTCGACGAGGCGGAGAAGGAAGCGATGCTGCAACGGATCGAGCGCGAGAAGATGAAGGGCACGGTCAGCACCACCCGCTTCAAGGGCCTGGGCGAAATGAACCCGCCGCAGCTGCGGGAATCGACCATCCATCCGGACACGCGCCGGCTGGTGCAGCTCACGGTGGACGACGGCGACGGCACCGCACGCCTCATGGATCTGCTGCTGGCGAAGAAGCGCGCCGGTGACCGCAAGTCCTGGCTGGAGGAAAAGGGCGACCTGGCCACGCTGGAGGTGTGATGCGTACGCTGGCGCTAAGATGTACGCATCACATGCGAGCAACGCCATGGCCCTGCCCCCGCCCATCAACCTGCAGCGCTGGATCGAGGAACACCGCCACCTGCTGAAGCCGCCGGTGGGCAACAAATGTATCGTCGATGGCGACTTCATCATCATGATCGTGGGCGGGCCGAACGCGCGCACCGACTATCACTACGATGAAGGCCCCGAGTTCTTCTACCAGCTCGAAGGCGAGATCACGCTGAAGGTGCAGGACGAAGGCGTAGCCCGCGACATCCCGCTGCGCGCCGGCGAGATCTTCTACCTGCCGCCGCGCGTGCCGCATTCGCCCAATCGCGCCGCCGGGTCCATCGGGCTGGTGATCGAGCGTCTCCGCACCGCTGGTGAAAAGGACGGCCTGATGTGGTTCTGCGAGCACTGCAACCACAAGCTTTACGAGGAATATTTCTTGCTGGACAGCATCGAGCGCGACTTCCCGCCGGTGTTCGAGCGCTTCTACCGCTCGCGCAAGGCGCGCACCTGCACCGCCTGCGGCCACCTCAACCCGGCGCCAGCGAGATATGGGTAGGAGCCCGCTCGCGGGCGATAGCTCTTGCGAATTCCAGATCTCGGGTCCCGGCTCGCGAGCGGGCTCCTACGAGTGACGGGTGAGCCACTTGCGCGCCATGCGCCGCAACGAAACGTCCAAGCTTTCATCCTTCGCCACCTCGACAACCGGTCGCCAGGCCAGCGCTCGGGATTCCTGGTTGATCGCGAAGCGCTCGTCCGCGCCAGCGCGCACCACGTAGCGCACGTCGTAATGCCAGTGCTCCGGCTCGCTGCCACGTGCCGGGATGCGATGCCGGTCGAGGTCGAAGATGCCGCCCTCGACACGCAGGCCGGCCACGCCGGTCTCCTCCTGCGCCTCGCGCAGCGCCACCCGTGCCAGCTCGGCATCCCCGTCGGCGTGGCCACCGGGCTGCAGCCAGCGATCCAGCTTGCGGTGGTGCATCAGCAGCACGCGCCCGCCATCCGCACTGACCAGCCACGCCGAGCCGGTGAAGTGGCCCAGGAAATGACCGCGCTCGAACACCGCGGCATGCGACGCGAGGAAAACGCTGAAGGCGGCAACCAGCGCGCCGTCTCCGGGATGGCGTGCGCGATAGTCGCCCAATGCAGCGCCCAGCTGCGGAAAATGCGATGGCATGACTTGTGGCAGGTGGTGGGAAAAACAGCGGCCATTCTAGCTGCATCGCGTCTTGTACCCCTTCCATCGCTCCGCTAAGGTTGGCCGTCCGTCGGCTCGTCGCGTCCCTCTTCGTCGCGTTTCCGTTCGAGCGCGACGTCGCTGTTTTCCCGGGGGAGCCACTGCATGCTGTTCAAGCGCGTCAAACCGATCGACCAGATCATCGCCACGGCGGAGAAGAAAGGCCTCACCCGTCAACTCGGTGCCTTCCAGCTCACCATGCTCGGCGTCGGCGCGATCATCGGCACCGGCATCTTCGTGCTCACCGCCGAGGCAGGCCAGAAGGCCGGCCCGGGCATGATGATCGCGTTCGTGATCGCCGCGGTGGTGTGCGCGTTCGCTGCGCTGGCCTACGCGGAACTCGCCTCGATGGTGCCGGTGGCCGGTTCGGCCTACACCTACACCTACGGCGTGCTCGGCGAAGGCACTGCATGGGTGGTGGGCTGGGCGCTGGTGCTGGAGTACACCATCGCCGCCAGCACGGTGTGCGTGGGTTGGGCCGGCTACGTCAACGGCCTTCTTACGCACGCCGGATTCGGCTTGCCGCACTTCCTGCAGGTAGGCCCGATGGACGGCGGCAGCTTCAACCTGCTGGCCTGCCTGATCGGCCTGGCGATCACCGGCCTGCTGGTGATCGGCACCTCGAAATCGGCCAAGGTCAACACCGTGCTGGTGATGGTCAAGATCATCGCCCTCACCGCCTTCATCATCGTCGCTTTGCCGGCGGTGAAGGATCAGAACTTCACGCCATTCGTGCCGAACGGCTGGGGCAGCCCGATGGGCGGCATCGGCGTGCTGGGCGCGGCGGCTTCCATCGTGTTCGCCTACATCGGCTTCGACGCCATCTCCACCGCGGCCGAGGAAACCCGCAACCCGAACCGCAACATCCCGATCGCCCTGATCGCCTCGCTGAGTGTGTGCACCATCTACTACCTGCTGGTGAGCTACGCCGCGGTGGGCTCGGTGGGTTCACAGCCGATTATGGGTCCGGACGGACTGGCGCTGGAGCCGGGCACCCCGGCATTCGCCGCAGCCTGCCAGGGCTCGGAGGCGCTGGTGTGCAGCAAGGAGGCGCTGGCTCACGTGATACGCCTGCTCGGCTACACCAATACCGCCGCTTTCATCGCCTTCGCCGCCGGCATCGCGCTGCCGTCGGTGATCCTGACCATGACCTATGGCCAGACCCGCATCTTCTTCACCATGTCGCGCGACGGCCTGCTGCCCAGCAAGCTGGCGAAGATCCATCCACGCTTCCACACGCCGCACATCATCACGATGATCACCGGCGTATTCGTCTCGCTGTTCGGCGCGCTGTTCCCGGTAGGCATCCTCGCCGACATCACCAACTCGGGCACGCTGTTCGCCTTCATCATGGTGGCGGTGGGCGTGCTGATCCTGCGCCGCACCCAGCCCGGGCGCCCGCGTCCGTTCCGTACGCCGCTGCCGTGGCTGATCTGCCCGCTGGCGATCATCGGCTGCCTGCTGCTGTTCCTCAACCTGTCGAAGGAAGCGAAGATCACCTTCTTCGCGTGGGGCGCGATCGGCCTGGTGGTGTACTTCCTGTACGGCTACCGCAAGAGCAATCTGGCTCGCGGTGTCGAAGCGGACTGATCCCGCCCCACACACGCTGATCGCCACGCCGCCGGCACGACTCCTGTCGCGCCGGCCTCACGTCCACAAGAGCCTGTTCAATGTCTCTACATAGCCCGCGTTGTCTTGCCGTGGCCGTCAGGTGGTGGCGCGTGGCGCAGCGCCTGCGTGGCTGGCTGGCAGAGCCTGCCCCTGCGAAGGCAGGCGTCAAGCCGCGCGCTGCCGCATGGCGGCCACGGCAAGACAACCCGAAGGGCCGGGGCTGTTTGCCCGCATTCCTGCGTTATCACTCGGTCGTGGACGGACGTCCACTCCCTCGTTCTTCCTTGGCCTGCGCGCAAACAGCTCCCGGCGCGGGCCATGTAGAGACATTGAACAGGCTCTGACCCCATGCTCAAGCAACTGCTCGCCCGCAAGACCGACTTCAACGAACCCGACGACACGCACGGGCCTACCCTGCGCCGCACACTCGGCCCCTGGGGGCTGACTGCGCTGGGCATCGGCGCGGTGATCGGCGGCGGCATCTTCGTGATCACCGGCCAGGCCGCGGCCGACCATGCCGGTCCGGCGGTGATCCTGTCGTTCATCCTGGCAGCGATCTGCAGCACCTTCACCGCGCTGTGCTACGCCGAATTCGCCACGCTGATCCCGGTCTCCGGCAGCGCCTATTCCTACGCCTACGCGACGCTCGGTGAGCTGATGGCGTGGTTCATCGGCTGGAACCTGGTGCTGGAATACGGCGTATCCGCCTCGGCAGTGGCGGTGAGCTGGACGGGCTATTTCCTCAGCCTGCTCCAGCATATCGGCACCACCTTCAACATGGACCTGAGCCTGCCCGCGGCACTGACCAATGCGCCGCTGGCCTTTACCGCCGACCACCAGCTGGTCGCCACCGGCGCGCTGTTCAACCTGCCGGCAGTGGTGCTGATCCTGCTGCTGACCTGGATCTGCTACGTGGGCATCCGCGAGTCGAGCCTGGCGAACGCCGCGATGGTGGCGCTCAAGGTCGGCCTGATCACCCTGGTGATCGTGGTCGGCTGGCGCTATGTCGATCCGTCCAACTGGACCCCGTTCGTGCCCGAGTCGCAGGGTCACTACAAATACGGCTGGGGCGGCGTGCTGCGCGGCGCAGCGATGGTGTTCTTCGCCTACATCGGCTTCGAGGCGACTTCGGTGGCCGCACAGGAGTCGCGCAACCCGCAGCGCGACCTGCCGATCGGCATCCTCGCCTCGCTGGCGATCTGCACTGTGCTGTACATCGCGATGGCCGCGGTGATGACCGGGCTGACTTCGTACACCCTGCTCGGTACCGATGAGCCGGTGGTGACCGCCCTGCACGGTCACCCGCAGCTGGAATGGCTGCGCTGGCTGGTGGAGGTCGGCGCACTGCTCGGCCTGTCGTCGGTGGTGCTGGTGATGATCATCGCGCAACCGCGCATCTTCATGATCATGGGCCGCGACGGCATGCTGCCGAAGGTGTTCACGCGAATCCACCCGCGCTATCGCACGCCGCACCTGAATACGCTGATCACCGGCGCCGGCATTGCCCTGCTCGCGGCGATCTTCCCGCTGGACGTGCTGGGCGACCTGGTCTCGATGGGCACGCTGATCGCGTTCATGGCGGTCTGCGCCGGCGTGTGGATCCTGCGGCATACCCGGCCGGAGCTGCCGCGCACATTCCGCGTGCCGTTCGCGCCGGTGGTCTGCACGCTCGGCATCCTCAGCTGCCTTGCCCTGCTGTCCACCATGGCCTGGTACAACTGGTCGCTGATGATCGCCTGGACCCTGATCGGATTGGTGATCTATTTCAGCTATGGCAACCGGCACAGCCACCTGCGCGGCTCGATGACGGACGCCCCTTCCACTGATGCGTAAGTTCGTCGAACAACGCAGAAAAAATCGTATTTTCTGCAAAGACCGCCAAGCTCCTGTGAATAGCACTTATCTGTCGACACCGAATGGATTCTCAAAAATTTCCAGGAAAGCTGAAATATCTTCTTTGCTTTCAATGAACTAACGAGAATTTTCTAAGAGGAATCGCGGGACCGGTCGCCCATTCGGCGAACTCGGGAGTATCATCCTCAGTCCGCGGGTTGATCACTTGGCAGTGGGCCCCGGATCGCGGCTCGGCGCGTCAGGTGGGTAGCTCCTCAGCCTGGTGTGTCCGGGCCGCACTTTTGCCCGCGTAACACTTCCCGCCCGCAGAAACGAAAAAGGCCGGCGATTCGCCGGCCTTCCGATACAAGCCTCTGGATTGACGCGATCAGGCTTTCTTCGGCGTGTGCGACACGCACCAGCCCTTCGCATTCACCGACTTGCCCGGGAACAACTGGCACGGGCCACGGCCGGTGGGGCCGCCACTGTAGAACTGGCAGTTGGTGCAGTCGTCGCCAGCCTTGTGCTTCGCGTTGGCGGTCTTGGTGGCATCCTCCACGTAGCCCAGCGCTTTCGCGGTCGGATCCGACTCGCTCAGTGCCGGCAGATCTGCCGCCCGCGCAAAGCGCGGCAGGCTGCCCATGACTACGGCAGCCGCCGTGGTGCCGGCGGCCACCTTGAGGAACCGGCGACGTGATTCGATATCTTGTTCTTTCGACATGAGCAAGTCTCCGTCGGAATCTGTCCGGCACACCCTGCGCCGGATCCTCGCCGATGGTACGCCCGCCGTCCAAATCCTCCCTGACTTGCGAGAATGGATCTCATTACAGCACGGTCGCGTAGCAGCACATGGTATAGTCAACGTCCATTTGGACGTCCAAACCGCATGAGCCAGACCCTGCCAGCTGCGATTCCCGCCAGCGTGTTCGAACGCTGCGCCGACGCCATCGCCGACGCCGCACGCGAGCTGTCCGCGATGGGCTGGACGCCGGCCACCAGCAGCAATTTCTCCATGCGGGTCGACGCTGGCCACGCGGCGATCACCGTCTCAGGCAGGCACAAGGGCCGGCTGGGCCGCGGCGACATCATGCTGATCGACCTGGACGGCCATGCAGTCGGCACCGACGCCCGCCCCAGCGCGGAAACGGCGCTGCACACCCAGATCTACCGACGCTGGCCGGAGATGAACGTGGTGCTGCACACCCACTCGCGCGTGCAGAGCGTGGCCTCGCGGCTGTTCGCCGCCGACGGGGTGATCCGCCTGCAGGGCTGGGAACTGCAGAAGGCGATCGCTGGCTACCACACCCATGAAAGCGTGCTGGAGATCCCCGTGTTCCCGAACACCCAGCACATGCCCGAACTGGTGGCCCGGGTCGACGCCTGGCTGGACGCGGGCAAGCCGCTGCACGCCTACCTGATCGACGGCCACGGCATCTACACCTGGGGCCGCGACATGGCCGAGACCCAACGCCACCTGGAAGCGCTGGAGTTCCTGCTCGGCTGCGAACTTGACCTGAAAAGACTGAGGGCATCATGAGCCGCCTGCGCATCTTCGACGAAAACCAACCGCAATCGCCGCTGGCGGTGATCGACGAACACGCGGCGATCGCCGCCGAACTCGCCAGGGCCGGTGTCCGCTTTGAGCAATGGGCAGCGAGCCAGCCGATCGTCCCGGGCGCCAGCCAGGACGAGGTGGTCGCCGCCTACCGTGGCGACATCGACCGGCTGATGGGCGAGGAAGGCTACCAGGCCGTGGACGTGATCAGCCTCGCTCCCGATCACCCCGACCGCGCCACGCTGCGCCAGAAGTTCCTCAGCGAACACACCCACAGCGAGGACGAGGTGCGCTTTTTCGTCGCCGGCGCCGGCCAGTTCACCCTGCACCTCGGCGGCAAGGTCTACGACATCCTGTGCGAACAGGGCGACCTGATCGGCGTACCCGACGGCACCCGCCACTGGTTCGACATGGGCGAATCGCCCTACTTCGTGGCGATCCGCCTGTTCACCAACAAGGAAGGCTGGGTAGCCAACTTCACCGGCGACGACATCGCCTCGCGCTTCCCGCGCATGGCGCCTGCCGTGTAGGAGCCCGCTCGCGGGCGATGCTCTTCCCGAACCCCGGATCCGAAGCCATGATCGAAATCCGCGCCATCGTCACTGACATCGAGGGCACCACCAGCTCGATCGACTTCGTCCGCGACGTGCTGTTCCCTTACGCGCGCAAGCGGCTGCCGGCCTTCGTCGAAACCCACGGCGACAAGCCCGAGGTGCAGCACTGGCTGCATGAGGCGGCCATGGAGGCCGGGCTGGTGGAGGCCAGCCGCCAGGACATCATCGAGCTGCTGCTCAAGTGGATCGACCAGGACCGCAAGTCCACTGCACTGAAGGCGCTGCAGGGCATGATCTGGAAGGACGGCTACGAGGCCGGCGACTACCGCGCGCACATCTACCCGGAAGTCGCCGCGCGGCTGCGCGACTGGCGCGCCGACGGACTGCGTCTGTATGTCTACTCCTCCGGCTCGGTGCCGGCGCAGAAACTGTTCTTTCGCCACAGCGAGGCCGGCGATCTCGGCGCGCTGTTCGCAGGCTACTTCGACACCGAGACCGGCCCGAAGCGCGAGGTCGAATCCTACCGGCGCATCGCCGAAGCGATCGGCGAGCAGCCGCGCCACCTGCTGTTCCTGTCCGACATCGCGGAAGAACTCGACGCCGCGCAGGCGGCCGGCTTCCACACCGGCTGGCTGGTACGTGAACCGCAGGCGCTGCCCGACGCACCGCGCCATGCGGTCTATCGCAATTTCGACGCGATCACGCCGTGAAACCGCCGCACGCGCCCCGCCATGCGTAGCATCCTGACCATCCTGCTCGCGTTTGCCGCCGGGGTGCTGCTGGCGACCTGGTGGCCAGGCCAGTCGTCGGCGCCCAGCGCCGACCACTTCGCCGCCGCGGCACCTGGCAGCGCCGCGGCAGAAGCCGCGGTGGGCGACGACGTCGATGCGGACCGCTGGCCCAGCCAGGCCCCCACCCCGGAGCAGGTGCTGTACGCGCAGCCGCGGATGATGCGCGACGCCTTGGCGCAACTCGGGCCGCGCGTACCCGGCCAGCCGAACCTGTACCTGCTCGCCTTCGCCGGCGACGGTGGCGAGGACGTGTTCCGCAATGAAGCCGAGTACGCCGCGCGGTTGTTCGCGCAACGCTTCGGCGCCAGCGCGCACAGCCTGGTGCTGGAGAACAACCGGGCCAGCCTGACCACCCGGCCGCTGGCAAGCTGGAGCAACCTGGAAACCGCGCTCGAAGGCCTGGGCAAGGTGATGCAGCCGGACCAGGACATCCTGCTGCTGTACTTCACCAGCCACGGCAGCGAGGACCACGACCTCCTGCTCGACATGGACCCGCTGCCGCTGGACCAGCTCGGCGCCAGCGATCTGGCCGACATCCTGGCCATGCACCCGTTCAAGTGGAAGGTGGTGGTGGTCAACGCCTGCTACTCGGGCGGTTTCGTGCCGCCGCTGCGCGGCCCCGGCACCCTGGTGCTCACCGCCGCCCGCGCCGACCGCAGCTCGTTTGGCTGCGGCAGCGATTCCGACATCACGTACTTCGGCAAGGCCTGGCTGGTCGATGCACTGAACCGCACCGACAACTTTGCGGATGCGTTCAAACGGGCCAGCGGCGAAATCAGCCGGTGGGAACGGCAGGACAAGCTCACCCCCTCGGAGCCGCAGATCGACATCGGCAGCGGCATCACCGGGCAACTCGCCTTGTGGCGCAAGGGGCTCACGCCGGGACCGGCGTTGCCGTTCAGGCCGGCGCCGGCCGGCAACGCGTCCGTCGCCACGCCCCGCTAGTCCGGCTCATCCGCGTCGCGCATGCCGTTCGGCCAGCACGCGGGTGACATCGGCCAGGCCAAGTCCGCGCGCGCGCAGCGCCACGGTGAGATGGAATACCAGGTCCGCCGCCTCACCAAGCAGCTCGTCGTCATCCTGCGCCACCGCGGCCAGCGCGGTCTCCACACCTTCCTCGCCCACCTTCTGCGCGATGCGACGGATGCCGCCGTCGAACAGCCGGGTGGTGTAGCTACCGGGCGGACGTTCAACGTGGCGGTGCTCGACCAGAGCATTGAGTTCGGCGAGGAAACCGAGCGGCGGGCGTACGTCGGCGCTGTCGCCGAAGCAGCTGGAGGTGCCGAGGTGGCAGGTCGGCCCGTGCGGGGCGGCCTGGATCAGCAGGGTGTCGGCGTCGCAGTCGATGCGCATCGACTTCAGCGCGAGCACGTGGCCGGAGCTTTCGCCCTTGGTCCACAGGCGTTGCTTGCTGCGACTGTAGAAGGTGACATGACCGCTGGCTTGTGTCTGTGCCAGCGCTTCGGCGTCCATGTAGCCAAGCATCAGTACTTCGCCGCTGAGCCAGTGCTGCACGATCGCCGGCAGCAGGCCGTCGCCTTTGGCCCAGTCGAGGCGGGAGAGTTTGGCGTTGAAATCAGTCATCGGGATACCTGCTGCCAGCATGCATCGGGGCATGCGATGAAATTCGGTTCTCTCGTCATTCCAGCGAAAGCTGGAATGACGAGCTAGGGGATACGTCGTACCGCGACACCTTGCGCCTGCAGGTATTCCTTGAGCGCAGGTATCGCAATCGCACCGGAGTGGAACACGCTTGCTGCCAGCGCGCCGTCCACGTCGGCCTCGACGAAGGCGTCGCGGAAGTGTTCCGGTGCGCCGGCGCCACCGGAGGCGACCAGCGGCACGCGGCAGATCGCGCGGGCCGCGGAAAGCTGCTCCAGATCGTAGCCACGGCGCACGCCGTCGCTGCCCATGCAGTTCAACACGATCTCGCCGGCGCCGCGCTGTTGCGCCTCGACCATCCAGTCCAGCGTTCGTCGCGACAGCGCCTGGGTCTTCGCGGGGTCGCCGGTGTACTGGCGCACGCGCCACTCGCCGTCGGTGTCACGCAGCGAGTCGATGCCGACCACCACGCACTGCACGCCGAACGCGGCAGCCAGTTCGTCGATCAGTGCGGGACGCTCCAGCGCCGGCGAGTTCACCGAAATCTTGTCGGCACCCGCGTGCAACACCGCGCGTGCTTCGTCCACCGAACGGATGCCGCCGGCCACGCAGAACGGAATGTCGATCACCCGTGCGACCTTCTCCACCCAGCCGCGATCCACGCTGCGCCCTTCGGGGCTGGCCGTGATGTCGTAGAACACCAGCTCGTCGGCGCCTTCGTCGCGGTAGCGCAACGCGAGATCGACGATTTCGCCCATCACCACGTGATCGCGGAAGCGCACGCCCTTGACCACCCGACCGTCGCGCACGTCGAGGCAGGGAATGACGCGGCGGCTCAGCATTGCGCAACTCCCGTCGTCGCATCCTTTCCCTCCCCTGCCTGCAGGGGAGGGTTGTGACCGAAGGAAATCCCTTGCGGAGGGAGGGGTGCTCTTCGCTGAACGCGCGAGAGCTTTACCCCCTCCCGGCCTCCCCCTGCACGCAGGGGGAGGAGAAAAGCTGGCAAGGTCGTCGCCAATTTCATGCTGCCAGCGCCTCCGCCACGTTGAAGCGCCCTTCGAGCAAGGCCCGGCCCAGGATCACGCCGCGCGCGCCGGCTTCACGCGCGGCACGGATGTCCTCCAGCGAGCGCACGCCGCCGGAGGCCTGCACGGCCATCGACGGAACCGTGGCGGCGAGATGGCGGTAGAGATCGAGGTTGAAGCCGGCGAGCATGCCGTCACGGTCGATGTCGGTGCACAACAGGTGGCGCGCGCCGCGCGCGGCGTACCACGGCGCCAGCTCGTCCAGCGTGCGCGCTTCGACTTCGGTCCAGCCCGCGCTGGGCAGGCTCCAGCGACCATCGAGGCGGCGCGTATCGAGCGCGAGGGTCAGCCTGTCGGCGCCGTAACTACCCAGCCAGCCAGCCACGAGTTCGGGCTCGCGGATCGCCACGCTGCCCAGCACCACGCGCTGCACGCCGGCGTCGAACAGCCGGCGCAGGTCGTCTTCACCGCGTACGCCGCCGCCGGCCTGGATCTGCATGCCATCGGCGGCGATGGCCTGGATCACCGCGAGATTGGCCAGGCTGCCCGAGCGCGCACCGTCCAGATCGACCAGGTGCAGCCAGCGCGCGCCGGCCTCGGCGTAGCCGCGCGCCTGCGCGCGCGGATCGGCGGCATAGGTGGTCTGCTGCGCGTAGTCGCCCTGCTTCAGGCGCACCACCTGGCCGCCGCGCAGGTCGATCGCGGGAATCACGTCGAAATTCATAGTTCGAGGAAGTTCTTCAACAGTCGGGCGCCGACGGCGGCAGAGCGCTCGGGATGGAACTGCATGCCATGGAAGTTGCCGTGCGCGATCACCGCCGAGAACGCGCCGCCGTAGTCGGCCGTGGCCAGGGTCCAGTCGCCGACCGGTACCGCGTAGCTGTGCACGAAATAGGCCTGGTCATCGTCGCCCAGGCCGGCCAGCAGCGGGTGCGGCCGCCGCACGGACAGTCGGTTCCAGCCCATGTGCGGCACGCGCAGGCCGGGCGCTTCGGTGAAACGACGCACCGGCGCCGGGATCAGTCCGAGGCACTCCGTGCCGCCCTCTTCCGAATGCGCGCACAACAGTTGCATGCCCAGACAAACTCCCAGCACGGGTTGTTGCAATGAACGCAGCAGCTCGACCAGTCCCAGTTCGTGCAGCCGCGCCATGCCCGGTCCGGCTGCACCCACGCCCGGCAGGATCACCTTGTCGGCGGCGCGGATGGTCGCCGCATCTGCCGTCAACGCGGCGTCCACGCCTAGGCGCTGTAAGGCGTAGCGCACCGAGCCGATGTTGGTACCGCCTGCGTCGACCAGCACCACGCTCATGCGCGCCCCTTGCTTTGCAGGAGCCCGCTCGCAGGCGATGTTTTGGACTTTGCGAATTCCGAATCTCCAAACCCGGATCCCGGCCCTGAGAGCATCGCCCGCGAGCGGGCTCCTACGGGGGATGGGAGAGACGGCATCACAGCGCGCCCTTGGTGCTGGGCAGTTCGCTGCCCTCGCGGCGAATCGCCTGGCGCAGCGTGCGCGCCACCACCTTGAAGCAGGCCTCGACCATGTGGTGAGCATTGTCGCCGCGCACGGCGAGGTGCAGGTTCGCGCCCAGCGTCTCGCACAGCGAGCGGAAGAAATGCGGCACCAGTTCGGTCGGCACCTCGCCCACGCGCTCGCGCGGGAAGCTGCCCTCGAACACGAAGAAAGGGCGGCCGGACAGGTCCAGCGCGGCACTCGCCTGCGCCTCGTCCATCGGCAGGGTGAAGCCGTAGCGGCCGATGCCACGCTTGTCGCCGAGCGCCTGCTTCAGCGCCTGGCCCAGCGCCAGCGCGCAATCCTCGATGGTGTGGTGTTCGTCGATGTGGGTGTCGCCGTCGCAGACCAGCTCCAGCGCGAAGCCGCCGTGCTTGCCGATCTGCTCCAGCATGTGGTCGAAGAAACCCAGGCCGGTGTGCGCCTGCGGCTCGGCCACCCGATCCAGGTCGACGCTGACCGTGATGCGGGTTTCCTTCGTGTTGCGCACCACCGTGGCGGTGCGCGGTGCATCCAGCAGCTGATGCGCCAGCGCCTCCCAGCTCGTGCCGAGCGGGCCGACGCGGAAGCCGCGCACGCCGAGGTTCGCCGCGAACTGCAGGTCGGTTTCGCGGTCGCCCACCATCGCCGACGTCGCCCGGCTCCAGCCGTCATCGGCGAGGTAGTGCCGCAGCATGCCGACGCCGGGCTTGCGCGTATCGAGGCCCTCGTGCGGGAAGCTGCGGTCGATCAGCATCTCGCGGAAGCGGATGCCCTGCGAGGCGAGGATGCGCAGCAGCAGTTCGTGCGGCCCGGTGAAATGCGGCTCCGGGAAACTGTCGGTGCCCAGGCCGTCCTGGTTGCTCACCATCACCAGCTCGTAGCCGGCGGCGACGAAGCGCTGCAACGCGGCGATCACGCCGGGCAGCAGGGCCAGCTTTTCGTAGCTGTCGATCTGCTCGTCGGCGGGTTCCTCGATCAGGCAGCCGTCGCGATCGACAAAAAGAATCTTGCGGCTCACGGGTTGGTTTCCTGCAGGACGGCCAGCACGCGCCCATTCTCCGCTGGCGTACCGATGGTGATGCGCAGCGCATCGCCGAGGTTGGGGTAGCGGCGCACGTCGCGCACCACGATGCCGGCGGCGAGCAGGCGCCGATAGGCCGCGCCGGCATCGTCGAAGCGCACGGCGAGGAAGTTCGCCTGTGACGGCAGCACGTCGCGCACGCCGGGCAACCGGTGCAACGCCTCGTGCATCCGCGTGCGTTCCGCGCGAACGACGGCGAGGTGTTCGCGCGCGTTCGCCTGCCCCCAACCGGACAGCGCCAGTAGCGCCGCGTCCACGCTCGGCAACGGCAGCGGATACGGCGCCATGATCCGGCGCAGCAGTGCGATCACCTCGGCGTTCGCCAGCAGGCTGCCGATGCGCACGCCGGCCAGCGCCCAAGCCTTGGACAAGGTGCGCAACACGGCGAGGTTGTCGTAGCGGTCGATCAGGTCGACCACGCTGCCTTCGTCGGCGAACTCCACATAGGCCTCGTCCACCACCAGCAGCGCGCGGCCGGCCAGCGCACGCGCCAGCCGCTCCACGTCGGTGCGCGGCACCGGCTGGCCGGTGGGATTGTTCGGCGTGCAGATGAAGACCAGCTTCACCGCCGAGGTCAGCGCGGCCAGCATCGCATCCACGTCCAGGGTGGCGTCCGTCCCCAGCGGCACCTCGACGATGCCCGCGTCCTGCACCCGTGCGCACACCGCATACATGCCGAACGTGGGCGGCTGGATCAGGATCGCATCGCGGCCCGCGTGACAGAACGCGCGCACCAGCAGGTCGATCGCCTCGTCGCTGCCGCGGCCGACCAGCAACTGTTGGCGCCGCACGCCGTAGAGTGCCGCCAATGCATCGACCAGCGCCGCGGGCTGCGGCTCGGGATAGCGATTGCAACCAAGGCCGTCGTCGCCCACCGGCGCCCACGCCGACTCGTTCGCGTTGAGGAACACCTCGCCGCCGCTGGCCTCCATCCGCGCCGAAGAATACGGCTGCATCGCGCGAATTTCCGGCCGCGCCAGGTCGAGCACACTCATGACAGGGACTCCAATGTGGCCAATCGCAAGGTCACCGCGCGGCGGTGCGCCTCCAGTTGTTCGGCCGCGGCCAGCGTCGCCGTGCAGGGGCCGATATTGCGCAATCCTTCTTCGCTGACTTCCTGCACGCTGATCTGCTTCTGGTAGCTGGCCACCGACACGCCGCTGTAGCTGCGCGCGTAGCCGTAGGTCGGCAGCACATGGTTGCTGCCGCTGCAGTAGTCGCCCACCGATTCGGGCGCCCACTGGCCGAGGAAGACCGAGCCCGCACTCTCGACGCCGTCGAGCAGCGCACGCGGTGCGGCCACCTGCAGGATCAGGTGCTCGGGCGCGTAACGGTTGCTCACTTCCACTGCCTGCGCCAGCGAGTCGACGGCGATCAGCCGGCTCTGCGCCAGTGCCTGATTGACGATCGCGCCACGCGGCAACTCGGCGCACTGCCGCTCGACCTCGGCGGCTGCCTGGTCCAGCAACCCGGCGGACGGGCTCAGCAGGATCACCTGCGAATCCGGTCCGTGCTCGGCCTGCGACAGCAGGTCGGCGGCGACGAAGACCGGATTCGCCCCGGCATCGGCGATCACCAGCACTTCGGACGGGCCGGCCGGCATGTCGATCGCGGCGCCTTCCGGATCGGACGACACCTGCAGCTTCCCTTCGGTGACCCAGGCGTTGCCGGGGCCGAACAGCTTGTCGCACTTCGGCACCGATTCCGTGCCATAGGCCATCGCGGCGATCGCCTGCGCGCCGCCCAGCTTGAACACCTTGTGCACGCCGGTAAGGCGCGCGGCGTACAGCACTGCCTCGTCGCAGCGGCCGTCGGCGCGCGCCGGCGAGCACAGCACCACTTCGCGGCAACCAGCGATGTGCGCCGGCACGCCCAGCATCAGTGCGGTCGACGGCAGCGGCGCGCTGCCGGCCGGCACGTACAGGCCGACCCGGCCGATCGGCCGCAGCATGCGCTCCACCCGTACGCCGGGCGCGGTATCCACCGCCACCGGCTGCAGCGCCGCCGCGCGATGGAACGCCTCGATGCGCGCTGCCGCTTCGCGGATCGCGGCTTTCAGGGCCGGATCGAGGGAAGCCTCGGCCGCGGCGAATTCGGTCTCGTCCACCGCGATCGCCTGCAGTGCGCAGCGGTCGTATTTCGCGCTCAGTTCGCGCAGCGCCGTGTCGCCGCCTTCGCGCACGGTGGCGATGATCTGCTCGACGCCACGGCGCAGTTCGTCGGCCCGCGACTGCGCGGGGCGCGCCAGCGCCTCGAGGCGCGCCGTCTCATCCAGGGCATTCCAGTCCAGACGTTTCATGTGAGCCTGCTCTTCATGCCAACCTGATTCATGCCAACCTGCCTCATGCCAGCATTTTCTCCACCGGCAGCACGAACATCTCGCGTGCCCCAGCCTTCTTGATCTCTTCCAGTTGCCGCCAGCTCACTTCGCCGGCGCACAGCGCCTGCAGCATCAATTGATCTGGCTGGCCGGCTACCGGCAACAGGGTCGGCTGCGGACCGCCCGGCAGCAGGCGGGTGACCGCTTCCAGCGTGTGGCGCGAGGTCTGCAGCAGCAGCAGGCGCGACTCGCGCACCTGGATCACCCCATCCAGTCGTTTCAGCAGCAATTCCAGCAGGTCGCCGCGCTCGTCCGCCGGCAGCGCCTGCGGCCCGGCCAGCACGGCTTCGCTGTGCAGCAGCACGTCGGCTTCGCGCAACTGGTTCGCCACCAGGGTGCCACCGCTCTGCACCAGGTCGCAGATCGCGTCGGCGGTGCCTAGCTTCGGCGCAATCTCGACCGAACCGGCCAGGGTCACCACGCCGGCCTCGACGCCCTGCGCCTGCAGCCATTCACCGAGCAGGCCCGGGTACGAGGTGGCGATGCGCCGGCCCTGCAGTTGCTGTGGACTTTGATAGTCCAGTTCCTGTGGCACCGCGATCGACAGCCGACAACGGCCGAAGCCGAGCGGGCGCAGTTCGCCGAGCGGTTCGGCGTCGCGCCCCGCGGTGAGCTGGAACTCGGTCAGCACGTTGCGCCCAACGATGCCAAGGTCACACACGCCTTGCGCAATCAGGCCGGGGATATCGTCGTCGCGCACCAGCAGCAGATCCACCGGCTCGCCCTCGCCGAAGCAGAACAGCTTGTCGCGGCTCTGCCGGAAAGTGAGCCCGCAGCGGGCCAGCAGATCCAATGCCGGCTCGGTGAGCCGACCGGATTTCTGCATCGCGACGCGCAAGCGGTCGCGCGGCTTCATGCCTTCTTCCTCGCGACCTGCGCCTGCCGCCGCGCCGCGCGGGCCGCCGCGGCCATGTAACCGCCGTTGCCCTGGTTGAGATAGCGCGCCACCCGCCCGATGGTGGTGATGCTGACCGCGGTGCGCTCGTGAATCTCACGATACGGCACGCCGTCCAGCAACAGCGGCACCACGCGCCAGCGATCCACCATCACCTCCAGCTCCGCCGGCGTGCACAGATCGCCGAGAAAGGCGGCCATTTCCTCCGCGTTCTTCAGCGACAGCAGCGCCTCGTACAGGCTTTGCGCGGCGGCATTCACGGCAGTTGCGTCAGGTGATCTACGTTTCATAATGTACTAATGCGTTAATACAATGGCGCAAAGCATAGCTGTCATGATGCGCTGCGGCAAGCCCCGGATGCCGGCGGTCGTCATGGCGCCGACATCGTGACGCAAGGCCCATCTCTGGTATTGACGCACGCCACAAGACCCAATATGTTGTGCCCGTCGGTACCCCGGCCGCTTGCGGCAGCCGGGTTGAAAAGGGAATCCGGTGTGAATCCGGAGCTGCCCCGCAGCGGTAAGCGGAAACGAACTGCCTTACAGGCACTGGGCGCACAGCACCCGGGAAGCGAGGCACAGTAGGTGGGCCAAGGCCCGCGTCCGCAAAGTCCGAAGACCTGCCGACACATCGGGCCGAACGTCCGGTGCGGGTGACCGCTTCCGCGGGGGAGCGCGTCGCGAATCGGGCGCCCTGCCCGGTCGCGCGCGCTTGCCTTGCCAAGCCCAACCCTCTTGGCCCTGCGCGCGGGAGCAGGCAACTGGTCAAGAAGCCGCCTCTCGGCTTCCCTTCGGGGAACGCACATGCCACACCTCATGCTCACCTTGCGCCGCACGCGCCCGGGCGCGCGCCACCACGCTGACACGTCACGCCGCAGCCAGGCCCGTCCCCCCGACTGACGGTGCTCCACCGTATCCCTTCATCATCACTGGCCCGCCACCTCGGTGCGCCGGTCATGCCTGCCTGTGCTTCAAAGGAGGACACCCCTCATGCTGGAAACCATCATCAAGCGCGACGGCCGCGTCGAGCCGTTCACTCCGTCCAAGCTCAACCAGTGGGGCGAATGGGCCGCGCAAACCCTGGGCGACGCGGTGGACTGGCCTTCGGTTGTGCTGGAAGCGGTGGCCGGTTTGTCCGGCACGTCCAGCACGCGCGAGCTGCAGCAACAACTCATCAAGACCTGCCTGCACTTCGACACCTGGTCGTACAACCGTATGGCCGGGCGGCTCTACGCCACCTTGATCCGCAAGAATCTGTACGGCCGCGATCGCCCCAGCGTGCAGGCGCTGCACCGCAAGCTGCAGCAGCTCGGCTACATGGAATTGCTGGATTACTCCGCGGCGGAATACGCGCAGGTGGAGGCGATCATCGACCACGAGCGCGATTTCGCCTACGCGCATTACCAGCTGCACACCCACCTCACCAAGTACGCCATCGCCGACCGCGTCAACGGCGTCTACCATGAGACGCCGCAGTTCATCTACATGCGCATGGCGATGGCGCTGGCGGTGGATCAGCCGCGCGCGCGCCGCATGCACGACGTGGAACGCCTCTACGAACACCTGTCGCTGAACCGCATCAACGCGCCCACGCCCAACCATGTGAACCTGGGCACGCCGCTGCGTGGTTACGCCAGCTGCTGCCTGTACACCACCGGCGACAACGCGCGCTCCATCGCGGTGGGCAACCACATCGCCAACACCATGACCTACATGTCCGCCGGCATCGGCGCGCACATGCAGACGCGCTCGCTGAACGACCCGGTACGCGGCGGCGTGATCCGCCACCAGGGCAAGCTGCCGTATTACCGCGCCCTGGTGGCCGAGGTGAAATCCAACCTGCAGAACGGCCGCGGCGGCGCCTGCACCAGCTACTTCTCGATCTTCGACCCGGAAGTGGATGCTCTGCTGCGGCTGAAGAACCCGATGTCCACCGCCGACCGGAAGATCCGCGGCATGGACTACTCCTGGGGCGGCAACCGCTTCTTCGCGCGCAAGGTGGCCTTGAACGAGGACGTGTTCCTGTTCAACTGCTACACCGCGCCCGACCTGCAGGAGGCGCTGTACAGCGGCGATGAGACGCGTTTCGAGGCGCTGTACCGGAAGTACGAGGCGGACACGGGCTTCAGCAAGACCTTTGTCAGCGCGCGCGAACTGCTCATCACCGCCAGCAACGAATGGAACGAGACCGGGCGCATCTACGAGCACAACATCGCCGAGATGAACCGGCATACGCCGTTCAAGGACACCATCTACAGCTCCAACCTGTGCTCGGAAATCGCCCTGCCCACGGCACCGTACAACCACATCCTCGAACTGTATGCGCAGCACGACATCTCCTTCGTCACCTTCGAGACGGAGGCCGGCGACACGCGCCGCATCGAGGGCGGCGAGCGCATCGCCACCGCACGCGGCGAACTGTGGCCCGAGGATCTCGCCGTGGGCGACGTGGTCGATGGCGCCCGCGTCGAGCGCATCGCCCAGCGCTCCTCGCCCGAGGTGGCCACCTGCAACCTCGCCGGCATCTGCGTGGACAACATCGACTCGGAAGATCAATACGCCGAAGTGGCCTATTACGCGCTGCTCATGATCGACAAATGCATCCACCTCGCGCACTACGAGCTGCCGCAGGTGGGCGTGACCTCGCGTCGGCGCCTGAATGCCGGCGTGGGCATCCTCGGCCTGGCCCACCTGATGGCGAAAAACCGCCAGCGCTACACGACGCCCGAAGGCAAGGCCTTCATCCACGCCGTGGCCGAGCGGCACTACTACCACCTCCTGCGCGCCAGCCTGCGGCTGGGCCAGGAACTGGGCAACGCGCCGTGGATGCACAAGACGCGCTGGCCCGAAGGCTGGCTGCCGCTGGACACCTGCAACCGCAACGTCGACAAGCTCGGCGACTTCCGCATGCATTACGACTGGGAGGCGTTGCGCGCGGAGATCAAGGCCAATGGCGGTATCCGCAATTCGGTACTGGTGGCGCACATGCCCACCGAAACCAGCGCCAACGCCTCGGGCACCACCAACGGGCTCTATCCCGTGCGCGAGCTCACCCTGATCAAGACCGACAACCACCGGGTGAACTACTGGGCCGCGCCCGAGGGCGACAGCATCGGCGAGTGGTACCAGTCGGCCTGGGACATTCCCGCACGCGACCTCACCGAGATGTACGCCATCGTGCAGAAGTGGACCGACCAGGGCATCTCGGCCGACTTCTATCGCCGCGTAATCGGCGACGACTGCATCGAATCCAGCGAGATGATCGAGAACTACCTCTACCGCGTGAAGCTGGGGCTGAAGTCCAAGTACTACATGAACCAGAAGACCTCCAACGGCATGCAGGAGGTCGCGGCAACCACCGCGACCAGCGCCGTCGACGAGAAGGACAGCGATTGCGAGGCATGCACTTTGTGAAGCAGTGGCGGCTTCGACCCGTCCGTGCGGACGAAGCCGCTCCCGCAACAACAGCCACCACCGCACACACCGCCACGAGAACGCCATGACCGACAACATTTTCAACTACGCCAAGACCGACTACGCCAAGCCCTCGCTGTTCCTGGGCCAGAAGCCTGGCTTGTTCGACACCATCAACCGCCACTACCCCGACATCTGGCGCCTGTACAAGGCACAGAAATCGCTGGACTGGGACGAGAACGAGTTCGACTACTCCTCCTGCAACGCCGACTTCAAATCCTGCTCGCGCGCCACTTGGGAAATGATGATCAAGACCCTGGCCTGGCAATGGGAAGCCGACAGCGTGGCGTCGCGCGCCATCGCCCCGGTGCTGGCGCCCTTCATCACCTCCAGCGAGCTGTGGGCCTGCTGGCAGCGCATCTCCGACAACGAGGTGATCCACGCCGCCACTTATTCTGAGATCGTGCGCAACTCCTTCGATGACCCGGGCGCCATCATCGAGGAGATCCTGCGCGTGGAGCAGGCGCACGCGCGGCTGGAGCGCGTGGCCAAGGCCTTCGCCGACGGCTACCGCGCCTCGCACCGGTACGCGCTGGGCCGGCTGCCCGACGACCAGGCCACCTACAACACCGTGTTCATGACGGTGGTGGCGCTGTTCTGCATGGAGCGCATCCAGTTCATGGCGAGCTTCGCCGTCACCTTCGCCATCTGCGACACCGGCCTGTTCCAGCCCATCGGCAAGGCGATCCAGAAGATCGCCCAGGACGAGCTGGAAATCCACGCCGAGCTGGATCGTGCCGTGCTGGCCAACGAGCTTGCCACCGAGCGCGGCCAGCGCGCCTTCCGCGAATGCCGCGATGCGATCGAGGCGCTGATCGAGGAAGTGGTGGACAGCGAGCTCACCTGGATCGCCTACCTGTTCGACGAGGGCCGTGAGCTGGTCGGCATGAACCCCGAACGCCTGTCGGCATGGACGCTGTACTGCGCCAAGGACGTCTACCAGACGCTGGGCCTGACCACCACGAAATACGCCCTGCCCGGCGCCAATCCGCTCAAGTACATGGAGAAGTGGCTGAACATCTCCAAGACCCAGGCCTCGCCGCAGGAACAGGACATCGCCGCCTACAAGGTAGGCGTGATGCGCCGCACCGACAAGAACCTGATCTTCGACGCCGACTTCTGAAGGAGCCTCCATGCAAGTCATCATCTACGGTCGCGACCACTGCGCGAGCTGCGACAAGACCAAGCTGCTGTGCCAGATGAAATCCATCACCTTCCAGTACCACAACGTGGGCACCGACATCAGCGTGGACGAGTTGCGCAGCAAGGTGGGCCAGCGCACCACCAGCCTGCCGCAGATCTTCCTGGCCGAAGGCGACACGATCCGCTACGTGGGCGGCTACGACGAGTTGCGCAGCGCCCTGCAACGCATGCATTGAGAGACCGTAAATTCTTCAACCTCTCAGCCCGGCCATGGCGAGGGCATGGCGAGGGCATGGATTGCCCGAGTTGAGGCAATGCAGGAGCAATTGCCCGATGCCCGAGTTGAGGCGACGCAGGAGCAGTTGCCCGATGCCCGAGTTGAGGCAATGCAGGGAGCAACTGCCCGATACCCGGTCGGGAGTCAGTCACGAAATGACTGGGTCGCGCAAACGCGTGCGAAAAAGCTCGCCAGGAGCAAACCTGTACAACCGCAGCTGACCCGTACGGCGGGCCGCAAGGATGCCGCACGCACGTGCGCCGGGCACGCCGATGAAACATTCCGCACGACGCGGAGTTTTTCGCCGGTGCTGGCCACAGGCCAACAAAAACCCCGCCGAGGCGGGGTTCTGGTCGGCTGCAACCGGCGAAGGAATCAGGCCGACTTCTTCTTCGGCGCGGCCTTCTTGGCAGCGGCTGGCTTGGTCACGGTCGGCTTGGCGCCAACCACGGCCGGCACCACGCTGTGCGCACGGGTGTTGCCGTAGCTGCCACGATAGGTCTTGCCGCGACGGGTCTTGCGATCGCCCTTGCCCATGGGGAACTCCTTGATTTATTGGATGAACGGCCTGCCATCATAGCAGTGTCCGGTGCCGCGCGGGATAGTCAGGGCCGGCCGTGCCCGGCGCAGTCTTCGCCGGCGTCGAGGCACTTGCCGGGATCGATCTGCACGGTCACATGCTGGATCCCGAAACGCTCCAGCAGCATCCGCTTGATCGCCTGCAGGGCCTGCGCATCGTCCGCACGCTCGTCCAGTTCGGCATGCACGGTGGCCATGCGCGACCCCGAGGCCAGCTGCCACACGTGCAGGTGGTGGATGTCGCAGATGCCCGGTGCCGCCGTGCGCAGCAAGGCTTCCACCGCACGGGTGTCGACGCCTTCGGGTACGCCTTCGAGAAGGATGTGCGCGGACCTGCGCAGCAACCGCCAGGCGCCGCCCAGGATCAGCAGCGAAACCAGCAGCGAAAGCACCGGGTCGGCCCACAGCCAGCCGAACCAGCGGATCGCCAGCGCCGCCAGCACCGCCGCCAGCGAACCGAGCAGGTCGCCCAGCACATGCAGGCTGGCGCCGGCCAGGTTGACGTCGTCGTGCGCATGTCCGTGCAGGGTGCGCAACACCAGCGCATTCACCAGCAGGCCCGCGATCGCCACGGCCAGCATGATTCCGGACAGGATCTCCCCGGGATGCAGCAGCCGCGCGACGGCCTCGTAGACGATCCAGCCGACCAGCACGAACTGGCCCAGCGCATTGACGAACCCGGCCAGCACCTCCATCCGGCCATAGCCGTAACTGCGCCGTGCGTCGGCCGGCCTGCTCGCCATCCGCGCGCCGACGACCGCCAGCAGCAGGGCCAGCGCGTCGACCACCATGTGCCCGGCATCGGCCAGCAAGGCCAGCGAACCGGACCACACGCCACCAGCCGCCTCGACTGCCATCATCAAGACGGTCAACACGAACGCGAACAGCAGCTTGCGACTGCGCCCGTCGGACGCGACCGCCAATTCGTGCGCGTGTTCGTGGTCGTGCGGGTGGTCGTGCCGATGGGCGTGCGCGGTGTTCATGCACACATGCTAGGAACAGCCGCCGCCGTTACACAATCACCAGCGGGTCCGCTGCGACTCAGTGCGCGCACTGCGGGCCGTGCACGTGCGCACCGTTGCTGCGGCTGTCCAGCCGCAGATTGACGAAATGCGCAGCGGCCAGCAGCAGGCCGCCACTGGTCACCATCACGCTGTGCAGGATCGGCGTGGAGCCGTCGATATAGATGATGCCGAGCAGCAGCAAGGCCAGCCCCGGCGCAGCGAGTCGCAATGGCAAGGCGCGCTGGTGCCGGCGATAACCGCGGACCAGGACGAACGAGGCCAGCACGCAGGCAAACAGCACGAACACGCGCTCGAAGCGATGGTCGGCCAGGAATTCCAGGCCTAGCAGCGGCAGCAGCGCGATCACGAAGGGCAGCAGCGCGCAGTGGATCGCACACAGGAAAGATGCCGTCGCACCGACGCGATCGGCGGCATGCCACCAGCGGAATTTGTTCGCCTGCTCGGAGTCCATCGTCGTGCCCGGCACCGCCAGAGGTGGCGGCTCAGTATCCGGCCGGATGCGATGTTACATTATAACATTACCAAATGCCATACCCGGCAGTCGCCGGTTCAGTCCTTGCGGCAATGCCGGCAGGTGCCATGGACTTCCAGCGTCTGCGCCTGCGGGCGGAAGCCGAACGCCCTGGCCTGCGCCTCGATCAGCTCGGCGACCCGCTCGTCGCAGACCTCCTGGGCGCTGGCGCAGGTATCGCAGATCAGGAACGGCACCTGATGCGCCTCGGCCGGGTGGTGGCAGGAGACGAACGCATTGATGGATTCCAGCTTGTGGATGAAACCGTTCTCGAGCAGGAAATCAAGCGCGCGGTAGACCGTCGGCGGCGCCGCATTGCCGTGCTTCTCGCGCAGCTGGTCAAGCAGGTCGTAGGCCTTGACCGGCTTGTGTGCGGTCGCGATCAGCTCCAGCACTTCCTTGCGCAGCGGGGTCAGGCGCAGGCCGCGCTCCTCGCTGGCATGCTCCACGGCGCGCACGAAACCTTTCGCGTCGTGATGATGCGGGTGGCTCGGGTGCGGGTTGCGGGCGGTGTCGTGGTTCAATCGGTTCACCTCGTACTGGATCATACACTGCACCCGTCGCGCCGGCGGCAGGCGTCAGCGCGGCAAAGGCGGCGGCCGATGCGGCGGTTCGCGGCGCGGCCGCAGCAGGAGCACGATCCAGCCGATCGGCCCCAGCACCCACGCCCACACGATCCCTTCGAACAGGCGGCCGCGCCACGAGCCGAGCAGCGCACCCACCGCGACGAACAGCAGGCTCCACCAGAACATGGCGGCCCACGGCAGCATGTTCAACAGGTTGAAGAAGATCTGCCAGAACGCGCCAGGCGCGTCGGGGTCGACGCCATGGGTGGCCCGGGCCAGCAGTTCGTCCATGCCGGCTTCAGCGCGTCATCGGCATGGCCGCAGGCTCATCCCCGCGCCACGGCCACCGCGGCAGCGAGGCGCTTGAGCGCCTCGGCGCGGCCGGCCAGGTAGATCGTGTGCTCGATCGAGGGCGAGACCTGGGTGCCGGTCATCGCCACCCGCAGCGGCTGGGCGACCTTGCCCATGCCCAACTCCAGCTTCGCGGCGATCTGCTCGATGACCTGGTGGATCGGCTCCGGCTTCCACTCGCAGCCGGCCAGCAGCGCTGTCGCGGCGTCGAGCACGGCGACCGCGCTGTCGTTCTTCAGGTGCTTGGCCACCGCCTTGTCGTCCCACTCGACGATGGGGCCATACCAGATCTTCGCGCGCTCGGCCATTTCCTTCAGCGTGTGCACGCGGTCGCGCAGCGCCACGATCACGTCGACCGGCGCCGGACCCGCGCTGAAGTCGATGCCGGCACGCTGAAGGTGCCACTCGAACTCGGCGGCGATCGACTGCGGCTCGTCGGTCTTCAGGTAGTGCTGGTTGAGCCAGGCCAGCTTCTCGGTGTCGAAGCGCGAGGCGGCCTTGTTGACGTCGGCGACGTCGAACAGCGCGATCATCTCCTCGCGCGAGAAGATCTCCTGGTCGCCGTGCGACCAGCCCAGCCGCACCAGGTAGTTCAGGATCGCGTGCGGCAGGAAGCCGTCGGCGCGGTACTCCATCACGCTGACCGAGTTGGTGCGCTTGGAGAGCTTCTTGCCTTCCTTGTCCAGGATCATCGGCAGGTGCGCGAACTCCGGCACCGGGGCCCCCAGCGCGTGGTAGATGTTGATCTGCCGCGGCGTGTTGTTGACGTGGTCGTCACCGCGGATCACCTCGGTGATGCCCATGTCGATGTCGTCGACCACCACCGCGAAGTTGTAGGTGGGCCAGCCGTCGGAGCGGAAGATCACCAGGTCGTCCAGCTCGCTGTTGGCCCACTCGATGCGGCCCTTCACCTTGTCGTCGAACACCACCGAACCTTCCGTCGGGTTGCGGAAGCGGATCACGCGATTTGGATCTTCACGAAAAGGTTCGTTGCGGTCGCGGTAGTGGCCGTTGTAGCGCGGCTTCTCGCCCGCCTTCATGGCCGCCTCGCGCATCGCCTCGATCTCGTCCTTGCTCTCGTAGGCGTAGTAGGCCTTGCCGGCAGCGACCAGCTCGTCGGCGACCTGTTTGTAACGCGTCAACCGCTGGGTCTGGTAGAACGGGCCTTCATCGGCGTCGAGATCGAGCCAGTGCATGGCGTCGAGGATCGCCTGCACGGCCTCCTCGGTGGAGCGCTCGCGGTCGGTGTCCTCGATGCGCAGGATGAACTGGCCGCCGCGACGACGCGCCTCCAGCCAGCAATACAGCGCGGTGCGCGCCCCGCCGATGTGCAGGAAGCCGGTGGGACTGGGGGCGAAGCGGGTGCGGACGGTCATGGGATTCGTGGCGATGGATGAAACGCCGATTTTAGCCGATGACCGGCCGCACGTTTACGGGTGACCGGGAATCTCGCAGGTCCACTGCCGGCAGATTTCCACGTTCGGATTCGACGCGAACGGATCGAGCTCCCTGGAGCCCCACCGACCCTACCGCAGCGGCGCCATGGCGGCGGACCGGTCGCCATCATCGATCCGCGGCAAGTCGTCAGCCTCTCGCGGAGCCGGCAGCAGCACGTACCTCACCTGGAATACGGGCCGGTGCGAAGGCAACTGTGCCTGCGCCTGTGCCTGCGCCTGCGCCTGTGCGTGTGCCTGCGCGGACGCAGCCTGCGGCGCGGGAACGCCGGCCCACGCCGCGGCCGGCAAGGTCAACGCCTGGATGAACAGCGTGCGTTTCATCGTCCACCTCCGACGGAGGAATTCGGTCCGGCTCGCCTTCGATAGTACGCTCACCGCGCCCGCCGCCGTCATCCGGCCATGGAGTGCAGACATGGAATCCCATCGACCAGGCCACCGTCTTGCCCTGCCCGCCCTCGCCACCCTAGTGGCGCTCGCCTCGCCCGTCGCAGCACGTGCCGACGGCAACCCCGGTTACGATCGCCCCGGCCTCGGCTTCGCCCCCGCCGTGCTGCAGGCGGGCGACGTCAGCTGGGAACAGGGGCTACCCGATGCCAGCCGCGACCGCAAGGACGGCGTCACCAGCACCCAATACGGCGCCGATACGCTGCTGCGACTCGGTCTTGGCAGATCAGTCGAACTGCAGCTCGGCGGCTCGCCCTACAACTACCTGCGGCAGACCGGCACAGGCGCGCACTACCGCAGCCACGGCCGCGGCGACAGCACACTCGGGATGAAATTCGCCCTGCCCGCGTCCGGCGCCTTCAGCTGGGGCCTGCTGGGCAACGTGGAATTCACTGACGGCGCGCGGGATTTCCGCAACCCGCGCCGCCAGTACCTGTTCGGCGCCGACTTCAACTGGCAGTGGAGTGCGCACAACACCGCCGCGCTGTACCTGGAGAACGTGCGCAGCGGCGGCCGCGACAGCCACCTGCTCGCCGCCAACGACGGCTACGCGCTCACGCCCACGCTCAACGGCTTCATCGAGATCGCGCTGCAGGACGACACCGATGGCGGCCACGGCAGCCGCGCAGGCGCCGGGCTGGCATGGATGCTCACGCCACACGTGCAAGTGGACGCCAGCGCGCGCCACCGCATCGGCGGCCACGCCCCCGAGTGGGAGGCGGGCCTGGGGGTATCGGCGTACTTCGGCCACTGAGTGCGCGGCCGAAGCGGAAGCTCACTTCACGTGCACGGTGATCCGCTTCGACACTACGGCCGGCCCGAACGGCACGTGGTTCTGGTCGCCCAGTTCCAGCTGCAGCGTGTGCGTGCCCGGCTTCAGCTTCAACGTGGTCTCGGTCTGGCCGCCGCCGAAATGAATGTGCTGTTCGTCCTTCGGAATCGGCTGGCCGGCGGGCGGCAGCTCCTTTACGTCGACCAGCAGGTGGTGGTGACCGGTGTGTTCCTTGGCCACGCCGGCCGGCGCCACGCCCATGCCCTTGAGGCCAAAGCGCACGGTGACGTCCTGGCCCACGGTGGCGCCGTTGGCGGGCGTGATGATGTACACCTCGGCACCGGCAGGAGCCGGCGTGACCGGCAGGCCGGCCGGCGCATCGGTGGCCAGCGCAGCGCCAGTCAGTCCAGCCAGGGTCAGGGCAAGCAGGATGCGTTTCATCGAAAGGTCTCCAGGTGCGGGAAGAACGACCGAGTGTAAGCGCAGCGTCATGCGCTGGCCATGCCAGCGCAACGCCGCAGCGCGAAGCTGCGCACAGCCAGCACGGGCATTCTCATGCGCATCGGCATCGTCAGCGAGACCTATCCACCGGAAATCAACGGCGTCGCGCTGACCGTGCACAGCCTCGCCGCCGGGCTCGCCGCCCGCGGCCACTGCATCGACCTGATCCGGCCGCGCCAGCCGCAGTCGCACGGCGACGAATCCGGCATCGACGTGCTCGAACTGCGCGGCGGCGCGCTGCCTCGCTACCCGGGCCTGCGCTTCGGCCTGCCCGCCGGCCGCACGCTGCGGCGGCACTGGTCGCGGCAGCGTCCCGATGCGGTCTATGTGGCCACCGAAGGACCGCTCGGCTGGTCGGCCGTGCGCGCTGCCAGGCAGCTTGGCATTCCGCTCAGCAGCGGTTTCCACACCCGCTTCGACAGCTACGCCAGCCATTACGGCGTGGGCCTGCTCACGCCACTGGTGCGCGGCTACCTGCGTCGTTTCCACCAGCGCGCCGTCGCCACCCTGGTGCCGACCGATGCGCTCGCACAGGAACTGCACGCCATGGGCATCACCAATACGCGCCTGCTGCGCCGCGCCGTGGATACGCAGCTGTTCCATCCGAACCACCGCGACATGGCCTTGCGTGCCGACTGGGGCGTGGACGCTGCCACGCCGGTGGTGCTGTACGTGGGGCGCATCGCGCCGGAGAAGAATCTGGAACTGGCGGTACGAACCTTTCGCACGATCCAGCAGCAGGTGCCGGGGGCGCGCTACGTGTGGGTCGGCGACGGTCCGGCCCGCGACGCGTTGCAGGCCGCCAACCCGGACTTCATCTTCGCGGGCGTGCAACGCGGCGAGGCGCTGGCGCGGCACTACGCCAGTGCCGACCTGTTCCCGTTCCCCAGCCTCAGCGAGACCTTCGGTAACGTGATCATCGAGGCGCTGGCCGCCGGCCTGCCGGTGGTGGCGTACGCTGAAGGCGCCGCACGCGAGCACTTGGTCGACGGCGTCAACGGTTGCTGTATTGCCACCGGCGATGAGGCGGCCTTCATCGACGCCACGTCACGGCTGGCCAGCAACCCGGCGCTGATCCGGCACATGGGTCGCGCGGCGCATGCCGGCGTGGCGGGGCTGTCGCCCGAATCGGTGATCCGCGATTTCGAAAACCTGCTGCGCGAAATGGCCGAGGAGAACCTGCATGAACACGCCTCCGTCGCTGCCCACCTCTGAACTCCTGCCCGGACCGCGCTTCGCACTGGATCGCCGCGTCTGCGTGATCGCCAACCACTGGGGCGCCCGTCGCGTGGTGGGTGCATGCTTCGGCATGATCAGCCGGCTCGGCGACGGCATGTTCTGGTACGCGTTGATGGCGGCGCTGGCGGCGGTCGGCGGCCAGCGCGGGCTGATCGCGGCCATGCACATGGCGGTCACCGGACTCGCCGCGCTGCTGCTGTACCGCGTGCTGAAGCGCTGGACGCGTCGCCCGCGTCCGTATCGCGCCTGCCCCGGCGTGATCGCCCACGTGCCGCCGCTGGACGAGTTCAGCTTTCCGTCCGGCCATACCTTGCAGGCGGTGGGCTTCAGCATCGTGGCGCTCGCCTGGTATCCGATGCTGGCGCCGCTGCTGCTGGGCTTCACCGCGCTGGTCGCCGCCTCGCGGGTGATCCTCGGCCTGCACTACCCGAGCGATGTGCTCGCCGCCATCGTGATCGGCGGTGTGCTCGGCGGCGCCTCGCTATGGCTGGCCGGCCTGTCCGGCTGAGCAGATCCTGCGCACGCCGTCGGCCGTGTCTTTGCGCTCAAGCAGATAGCGCACTTGTCCACAGGCTTTACCGCGCGCGCTCCACAATCGCTGTGGAAAACCAGTGCCGCACACCGCGTCGTCATGCGCAACTCGTGACCAGCGCGTAGCAAGTGCTTGATGGAGCAACGGCGAAGTCGGCTTGTCCACAGGCTTTGCCGGAACGCTTCCACAGCAGCTGTGGAAAACTCGATTGCGCAAACGACGATGCCGCCCACAGGCGGCATCGCATCATCGCAGGCAGCTCGCCCGCTCAGGCCGCACGCGGCGCCTTCATCAGGATGCCGAGCAGGTCGGCCAGCTTGTCGCGCATCTCGCGGCGGTCGACGATCAGGTCGATCGCGCCGTGCTCGAGCAGGAACTCCGAACGCTGGAAACCCTCCGGCAAGGTCTCGCGCACGGTCTGCTCGATCACGCGCGGGCCGGCGAAGCCGATCAGCGCCTTCGGCTCACCGATGTTGATGTCGCCGAGCATCGCCAGGCTGGCCGAGACGCCGCCGGTGGTCGGGTTGGTCAGCACGCTGATGTACGGCACGCCAGCATCGCGCAGGCGCGCCAGCGCAGCGGAGGTCTTGGCCATCTGCATCAGCGAGAACAGCGCCTCCTGCATGCGCGCGCCGCCGGTGGCGGAGAAGCACACCAGCGCGCTCCTGTCGGCCAGCGCACGCTCGGCGGCGCGGGCGAATTTCTCGCCGACCACCGAACCCATCGAGCCGCCCATGTAGGCGAACTCGAACGCCGTCGCCATCAGCGGACGGCCCTTGAGCCGGCCGCTCATGGCGACCATCGCGTCCTTCTCGCCGAGCTTCTTCTGGGTGGCGACGATGCGGTCGCGGTATTTCTTGGTATCGCGGAACTTCAGCGGATCGGTCGGCTCCAGGCTGGCCCACAGTTCCTGCGCGGAACCTTCATCCAGCAATGCGCCCAATCGCGCACGCGCACTGATGTAGTGGTGATGGCCGCACTTGGGGCAGACCATCAGGTTGCGCTCCAGCTCCGGCTTGTACAGCACGGTGCCGCAGCCGCCGCACTTCTCCCACACGCCTTCGGGCACCGAACCCTTGCCGCCATTTGGACTCTGCGGGCGGGTGCGCGGGTTCATGATTTTCTGCAGCCAGTTCATTGCATCACCCCACCGTTCATGCGCGCCACCCTGGGCAGCGTATTGTTCAATGCGCGTCGAGCGCGCTGCGGATCGGCGCGAGAAACGCGCGTACCCGCCCAGCAATGTCATCGGCACCCGTCGCGCCGGCCAGCTTGTCCACCAGCGCGCTGCCGATCACCACCGCATCGGCAAAACCGGCGATCGCCTTTGCGCTCGCTGCATCGCGGATGCCGAAACCGACCGCCACCGGCGCCTTCGCACGGGCGCGGATATCGGCAACGCGTACCGCGATGTCGCCGGTGCTCAAGTGTGCCGCACCGGTGATGCCGGCAAACGAGACATAGTACAGGAAACCCTCGGCCGAACCGCACAGCTGCGCCATACGCGAGGGTTCGGTGGTGGGCGCGGCGAGCAGGATCTGCTGCAGCCCGGCGTCGCGCAGCGGCTGCAGCACGGCGGATTCCTCCAGCGGGCAATCGACCAGCAGCACGCCGTCGACGCCGGCCTGCGCGGCCTCCTGCGCGAAGCGCGCGTAGCCGTGGATCTCGACCGGATTCAGATAACCCATCAGCACGATCGGCGTATCCGCATCGCGCTGGCGGAACGCGGCGACCCAACCCAGCACGTCGGCCAGGCCCACGCCCTTCGCGATCGCCCGCTCGCTGGCGTGCTGGATCACCGGGCCGTCGGCCATCGGGTCGGAGAACGGCACGCCCAGCTCGATCAGGTCGGCGCCGGCGTCAACCAACGCATGCATCAACCCCACCATGTGCTGCGGCGAAGGGTCGCCGGCGGTGACGAACGGGATCAGGCCGGTGCGACTGGCAGCCTTCAGTGCAGCGAAGCGACGGTCGATACGGCTCATACCTCGACTCCTTCGCGCGCGGCGATCGTGTGCACGTCCTTGTCGCCGCGGCCGGAGAGATTGCAGAGCACGATGCCGTCCTGCGGATACTCGCGCGCCAGCTTGATCGCCTGCGCCACCGCGTGGCTGGATTCCAGCGCGGCCAGGATGCCTTCGGTGCGCGCCAGCAGGTGGAACGCGGCCAGCGTCTCGTCGTCGGTGATGCCGACATAGGTAGCGCGACCGGCGTCCTTCAAGAACGCATGCTCGGGGCCGACGCCGGGATAGTCCAGGCCGGCCGAGACCGAGTGCGTCTCGGTGATCTGGCCGTTGTCGTCGCACAGTACGTAGGTGCGGTTGCCGTGCAGCACGCCGGGACGGCCGGCGGCCAGCGAGGCCGCGTGATGGCCTGTCGCCAGACCCAAGCCCGCCGCTTCGGCGCCCACGATGCGCACGCCGGCGTCGTTGAGGAAGGCATGGAACAGGCCGATCGCGTTCGAGCCGCCGCCGACGCAGGCGGTCAGCACGTCGGGCAGGCGACCATACTCTTCGAGCATCTGCGCGCGCGCCTCGCGGCCGACGATGGCGTTGAAGTCGCGCACCATCAGCGGGTACGGATGCGGCCCGGCGACGGTGCCGATGATGTAGAAGGTGTCGGCGACGTTGGTGACCCAGTCGCGCATCGCCTCGTTCAACGCGTCCTTCAGCGTCTTCGAGCCGGAGGTCACCGGCACCACCTCGGCGCCGAGCAGCTTCATGCGGTAGACATTGATCTTCTGCCGCTCGATGTCCACCGCGCCCATGTAGACCACGCACTTCAGGCCCAGCCGTGCCGCCACCGTGGCGCTGGCCACGCCGTGCTGGCCGGCGCCGGTCTCAGCGATGATGCGGGTCTTGCCCATGTTGCGTGCGACCAGCGCCTGGCCCACGGTGTTGTTGATCTTGTGCGCGCCGGTATGGTTGAGGTCTTCGCGCTTGAACAGGATGCGCGCGCCACCGACGTGCTTCGACAGCCGCTCGGCGTGGTAGATCGGGCTGGGCCGGCCGACGTAGTGCTTCAGGTCGCGGTCGAGTTCGGCGATGAAGACCGGATCCTCGCGCAGGCGCAGGTAGGCTTCGGTCAGTTCGGCCAGCGGCGCCATCAGCGTCTCAGCCACGTAGCTGCCGCCATAGTTGCCGAAGCGGCCGTGCGCGTCGGGGTAAGCGTTGTAGTCCACGATCTTGCTCATCTCGTCACTCTGGGAAGGGCATGCCGCACTGCGGCAAGCAGCCATCTTAGCGGCAAGCCCGGCCGAACGGGGTCACAGGTAACGGCGGATGGAGGCCCTGACCTCGGCCAGTTGCCCGGGCGTGAGCGGGCCGAGGATTCCGCGCCGGCCGGCGGGCAAGTGTGCGGCGGGATCCTCGTCGCCGAATACGTAGTAGTCCAGCAGTTCCCTCCACGCCGCCCGTTCCGCCGGCGGCAGCGAGCGGAAGGCGAGGATGCAGTGCATCAGGCAGCCCAGCGCCGTGCCTGGCGCATGACCGGCCGCAATCACCGGCCGCCACCAGTAGTTCACCAGCGCGTTGATCCGCTGCAGGGATTCCACGTGGTGCCACCACATGGGCGGAATGTAGATCGCATCCCCGGGATGCAGCTCCGCCACCTGCGCCTCGGCCAGCGCCAGTTTCAGGCGGGGAAAGCGCGGATCGTCGGGGCGGTCGAGCCTGGCGATGCCGATCGCCGCGCCGGTAGGCGCGAAATCCAGCGGCCCGACGTACAGGTTGCGCGCCTGTTCCGGCGCGAACAGGGTGAAGCGCCGGACGCCGCATGCCACGCAGGCGACGTTGTGGTATTCGTCGAAATGCACCGGCGTGGTGACCCGGTTGCCGATCCAGATGCGCGGCTGGATGCTGCGGTCGAGGAAGGGAATGGCGTGATCGTCCAGCAATCCCGGCAGGCAGTCGGCGATCAGCGCGCTCTGCATCGCCAGCCCCGGTGCCTCCGGCTGGCGACTGTACTGTGCCAGCCGCTGCAGGCCCTGGCCGATCGAGACGCGGTGGTGCTCGTAGTTGAAGCCGTCGAACGCCGCGTTGTAGCCGACCACCCCGCCCTCGCCCGGCGGCAGCAGCAGCGCGTCGACCTCGCTGCCGTTGTCCAGCCGCGCCAGCTCGCGGGCGAACGCGTCGTCCGACTGCCGCGCCCAGGCCACCATCGGCCAGTCGCGGCAAAGGCCGCGGATCACCAGCGGGCGGGCGCGACCGACCAGGTCGGCAAGGGCGGGCGAACCGTCGCCATCGCGGCATTCCTCGATGGCGGCCGCAGCGCCGCTCACGCCGCATCCACCGCGCGCACCGCGCGGATGAAGGCTTCCAGCCGCGCCGGGTCCTTGATCCCCGCTGCCGACTCCACCCCGCTGGCCACGTCCACCGCCCACGGCCGCGCCTTACGCACGGCCTCGCCCACGTTGCCGGCGTGCAGGCCGCCGGCGAGGATTAACGGTTGCTCCAGGCCATCCGGCAGCAGCGACCAGTCGAACGTTCTGCCGCTGCCGCCGGCCTCGCCGGCCGCATGGCCATCCAGCAGCAGGCCGGAGGCGTGCGGATACGCCTGCAACCGAGACAACGCCGTCGCGCCCTCGCCCATCGCAATCGCCTTGAGGAACGGATGGCCGAACTGCGCGCACCAGGCGTCGCTCTCGTTGCCGTGAAACTGCAGCCAAGTGGGCCGCACGGCGTCGAGCACCTGCTGCACCAGCGCTGCCTCGTCGTCCATGAACAGGGCGACGGTGGCCACGAACGGCGGCAGCACTGCCACGATCTCGCGTGCCTGCGCCAGCGTCACCTGCCGCTTGCTGCGTGCGGTGAACACCAGGCCGATCGCATCGGCGCCGAGCCGCGCGGCGAGCAGCGCGTCGCCGACCCGGGTCATGCCGCAGCACTTGATGCGGGTCACTGGCTCACCTCGCCCGGCAGGCCCCAGTACGGCTCGTAGCGCGGGCCGATGAAGGTCAGCCCCGTGGCCGGCGCGGTCGGTCCAGCCACTTGGCGGTCACGGCCGGCCAGCAGTTCGGCCATCCATGCGACCGGTTGCTCGTCGCGGCCGATCAGCAGCAGCGAGCCGACGATATTGCGCACCATATGGTGCAGGAACGCGTTCGCCTCGATGTCGACGAATACCTGCTCGCCCTCGCGCCGCACGCTCACCGCCAGCACGCTGCGGCGCGGGTGCGCGGCCTGGCAGGACAGCGCGCGGAACGCGCTGAAATCGTGCTCGCCAAGCAGCGCCTGCGCGGCTTCGTGCATGCGCGCGGCATCCAGCGGCAGGCGCTCCCAGGTGACGTAGCGCGCATCCAGCGCCGCCCGCACCGGCCGGTTGAGAAGGTGGTAGCGGTAGCGCCGGCTGCGCGCTGCGTAGCGCGCGTGGAAACTGTCCGGCACCGGCTGCGCCCACAGCACCGCCACGCTGGGCGGCAGGTTGGAACACGCGCCGAGCACCCAGCCGCGCATGTCGCGGCGCGCCTCGCTGTCGAAGTGCACCACCTGGCAGCGGCCATGCACGCCGGCGTCGGTGCGCCCTGCGCAGCTGACTTCGACCGGATGGTCGGCCACCTTCGACAACGCTTCCTCCAGCACACCCTGCACGCTGACATCGACCTTCAGGCGCTGCCAGCCGCTGAAATCGGTACCGTCGTATTCGATGCCCAGGGCAATGCGCATGGAGTCGTGCAGGGGTTCGCTGAAAGAAGAAAGATTAGCAGGCCACAACGCATCGGGCCGGCAAAAGCCGGCCCGATGCGTTCCGCGCGATGCTGCCCGCGGCTCAGTGCAGGCTGTCGAGCAGGCGCTTGGCGACGTCCTTCTGCATCTGGCTGCCCTCCTTGACCACCTCGCCCAGCATGGCGCGGGCGCCTTCGGCATCGCCCATGTCGATGTAGGCACGGGCCAGGTCGAGCTTGGTGTCCACCGGGTCGTCGCTGAACTCGCCCAGGTCATGGCCAGCGTCCGTCGCCAGCGGCACGCTGTCGTCTTCCTCGAAGTGCCAGCTCGACACCGGCTCGGCGGGCGCGGGCCGGCTCGATGCCAGTGGCGCGACCACGGTGGTGTCGTCCGCCGCCGGCGGCGGTGTCGATGCCGGGCGCGCCGCCGCTTCGCCAGCTGTCCGGGTGAGATCGAAGTTGAAGTTGTATTCGCTGACGGGCTTGGGCCCGCTCGGCGGCAGCGGCGGCATTGTGGAGACCACCGTGGGCGCATCGCCCTTGTCGGCATAGTCGTCGATGTTGAACGCGCCACGCGCTTCGGCCTCGCCGGACAACGCCGGCTCGGCGTGATGGTCGAACAGCGGGTGGCCCGGCGCCAGGTCCTCGCCCATGTGCAGCACGTCCTGCCACTCGTCCTGCTCTGGATCGACGATATGGGCGTGCATCGCCTCGGCCGCCGCCTCGAAATGCTCGACGTCGCGGCGGGAGTAGTACAGGGTGACCAGTTCCAGGTGCAGGCTGATGTCATCGGGATGTTCGGCCAGCTGGTCGAGCAGTTCGTCCTGGTCGACATCGCCGCCGGGAAGATCCTGAGCGGAGGCGGCGGACGAACCGAAACGGTCGGCCAGCGACGGCGGCGCCTTCGACGCCTCGGTGGCCGGCTTGCGCCGACGACCCAGCATGGCCAGCAGGATCAGCAGCACGACCGCACCGCCCGCGGCCGCCCAGGCCCAGGTCTGCATGTACCACGGCCGTTCCAGCGGCGCCGGCATGTGGGCAGGAGCCGTGGTGGCCGGCTTCTCCACCGGCTTGGTCGCCGCCGAGGTCGCAATCGGCGTGGTCACCAAGGTGCTGGCGTGCGCCGGGGCGCTGGCCGGACTGGAGGCAGCCGCCGGCGACGACGCCGTAGCGGCCGCAACGGGCGCCGCGGCCACACTGGCGGCCGTGCTGGCGGTGGCGGTGGCGGTTTCCAGCTTCTCCACAGGCGCCGCGGGCACGGCGCCCGTGGCCTTCGTGTTGCTGGCGGTGCCCGCCGGCGCTGCAGCCGCAGGCTGATTGGCCGCCTTGCGTGCGGCGGCCAGCTTGGCCTGCAGCCCGGCGATCTCGTTGTCCTTCAGCGACAGCAGGCGCTCGTTCTTGCTGTTGATGTCCGCCAGGTCCTTCACGCGGGCCTTCAGATCCGTAATCTGCTGCTGCAGGCTGGCCAGGCTCTCCTTGGTGCGCAGCAGCTCCTGGCGCGCGCCATTGCCGGCCGCGCCACCGCCCTGCGAGCCGGCGCCGGTGTTCGCCTTGGCCGGCATCAGGGCCAACCGGTCGCCAGTGTCGGGCGCACCGGTCGACGCACCGGCATTGGACGTGCGGGTGGCGGCGTTGGCCACGACCGCCGGCTTGCCCGGAGTCCCGGCGCGCCAGTCGCTGTTCTGCCGGCGCACTTCGGCGACGGCGGCGGCGATCGTCATGGCCTGCGCCTCGGCCGAGGTCGGCACGCGCAGCACCACGCCGGTCTTCAGCGCATTGATGTTGTTGCGGTAGAACGCATTCGGGTTGGCCTGCTGCAGCGCCAGCATCATCTGCTGCACGTCGACGCCGGACGGGGTCACGCTGCGCGCAATGCCGGACAGCGTCTGGCCACGCTCGACCGGAGCGGTCTGGCCGTTGCCTGCCTCGGCGGTCGCGGGAGCGGGCGCCGGCTTCGCCGCAGCCGCCTTGACGGGCTTCGCCGGGGCAGCCGCCTTCGTCGCCGGAGCCTCCGCCGCCGCCTTGGCCGGCCGTGTCACCTTCTGGTGCTGCGCGGACGGTGTTGGGGTGGTCGCGACGGGCGCCGCTTGGGAACTATTCGGCGGATCGAGCAGGATCGCGTACTCGCGTACGCTCTTGCCGGCCTTGCCGTTCACTTCGATCAACAGGTCGAGGAAGGGGTCGTCCACCGGCGTGCTGCTGGTGATGCGGATCACCGGTTGCCCGGCGCCGGCAGTGGCCACGCTGAAATGCAGCGGGACCGCGGTACGCCCGCCAACGATGCCGGCACGCGCGAATTCCTCGCTGGAAGCCAGCTGGACGGTGAGCCCCTGCAACTCCGCCGGGCTTTCGGGATGCAGCGGAATCTCGGCCAGCAGCGGCTGTCCCAGCGCCGATTTGACCTGGATCTGACCAAGGTCCACAGCCATGACCTGGCTGCTGCCCAGTGCCAGCGCGATCAGCATCGACAACTTCAACGAACGATTCATTGCATGTTCCCCCGAACGATCCTGGCGCGACTCTTTATTTGTTCATGGCACCGCCGCAAGGGCGGCCTGCCCCAAAATGAGCTGCCACTTTAGTTACATGCAGGCCAATCAACAATAGCTGCAGCGAATACTTGCAGTGCATTGCTGCGGTGTGTTCTCACCGCAGCAGCACTTCTCAACGCGTGCCCGAGGCCGCCTGGGCCTGCAGCTCATGCAGCTGTTGCTGCAGCTCGGCGATGGTCCGGTCCTGCTGCTGCAGCCGTTCGCTGGCCCGCCTGCTGTCCGATTCCTGCCGGCCGAGATCCTGCTTCAGCCGTGCCACTTCGGCCCGGCTGCCAGCCAGTCGTTGTTGCGCCGTCGACAGCAATTTTGCCGGCGCCGGCGCGGCCGGCGACGGCTTCGCCCGGTCACCGGCCCAGGCCACCGACGCGAGAACGAATCCAGCGATTACAAGGAGTTGCATCAAACGCATCTTCAGAGATAGTCCTCGATCAGCAATTCGGCGATCTGCACCGCATTCAGCGCCGCGCCCTTGCGGATGTTGTCCGAGACGATCCACAGATCCAGCCCACGCTCGTGCGAGATGTCCTCGCGGATGCGCCCCACGTACACCGGGTCGTTGCCGGCCGCCTCACCCACCGGGGTCGGATAGCCGCCCGGCTTGCGCTCGTCCACCAGCACCACACCCGGCGCCTGGCGCAGCAGCTCGCGGGCCTGCTCGGCGGTGATCTTGTCGCTGGTCTCGATGTGCACTGCCTCGGAATGGCCATAGAACACCGGCACGCGCACCGCGGTCGGGTTCACCTGGATCGACTCGTCTTCCAGGATCTTGCGGGTCTCCCACACCAGCTTCATTTCTTCCTTGGTGTAGCCGTTCGGCTGGAAATCGTCGATCTGCGGGATGACATTGAACGCGATCTGGGCCGGGAATTTCTTGCCCGGTTCCACGCTTTGGAAGTTCAGCAGCGCCGCGGTCTCCCGGCCCAGCTCCTCCATGCCGCTGCGGCCGGCGCCGGAAACCGACTGGTAGGTGGCCACGTTGATCCGCTCGATCTGCACCGCGCGGTGGATCGGCGCCAGCGCCACCAGCATCTGCATGGTCGAGCAGTTCGGGTTGGCGATGATGCCGCGCGTGGTGTATTGCGCGATCGCGTGCGGGTTGACCTCGCTGATCACCAGCGGGATGTCGTCCTGGTAGCGGAACTCGGAGGTGTTGTCGATCACCACCGCGCCGGCCGCGGCCGCGCGCGGCGCATGCACGCGGCTGACCGAGCCGCCGGCGGAGAAGAACGCGATGTCGACGCCGGCGAAGTCGTAGGTGTCCAGCAACTGCACGGTGATGTCCTTGCCGGCGAAGCTGACCTTGCCGCCGGCCGAACGCTCGCTCGCCAGCGGCACCAGTTCGCTGACCGGGAACTCGCGCTCGGCGAGGATCGCCAGCACGGTCTCGCCGACCGCGCCGGTGGCGCCGACCATGGCGACCTTGTAACTGCTCTTCTGACTCATGGGTGGGGTTCTTCGCTCAGGGTGGGAGGTCGGGCCGGTCGTCAGGCCAGCACGTTGGGATTGAGGATCGTGGGCGGCCGCCCGGCATGCGGGCCATGGCCGAACAGCGCCAACACATTGTCCACGGCCAGGGCGGTCATCGCACGGCGCGTTTCGGTGCTGGCGCTAGCGATGTGCGGGCTGAGCACGATGTTGTCCAGTTCGAGCAGGCCCGGATGCAGCGCCGGCTCGCCTTCGAACACATCCAGCCCGGCCGCGGCCAGCCGCCGCTCGCGCAGGGCCGCCGTCAAGGCCTTGTCGTCCACGATGCCGCCGCGGGCCACGTTCACCAGCACCGCGGTCGGTTTCATCAGCGCCAGTTCGGGCGCGCCGATGGCGTGCTGGGTCTGCGGCGTCAACGGCAGCACCAGCACCAGGAAATCGGACTCGCGCAGCAGCTGCGCCTTGTCGACGAAGCGCGCGCGGCAGGCCCGCTCGGTCGCCTCGGGCAGCGGCGAGCGGTTGTGGTACAGCACCGGCATGCCGAAGCCGACCGCGCGATGCGCGATCGCCTGGCCGATCCGGCCCATGCCGAGAATGCCAAGGGTGCGGCCGCGCACGTCGGTGCCCAGCCACGCCTTGAACTCGGTGGCTTTCCAGTGCCCGGCACGCAGCCAGCGCTCGGCCGCGTTCATGCGCCGCGCGGAGCCGAGCAGCAGCGCCCAGGCGTAGTCGGCCACGCTTTCATTGAGCACGTCGGCGGTATTGGAGGCGGCGATGCCGGCGGCGCTGAGCGCGTCCAGATCGAGGTTGTCGTAGCCGACGCCGAGATTGACGACGATGCGCAGCCGATGCGCACCGGCGATTTCCGCCGCACCGATGCGGTCCTTCAGACCCACGATCGCGGCATCCTGTGCGGCCAGCTTCGCCGCCAGTTCGGCCGGACTGAACTTGCGCTCCTCTGCCTCGGCGGTCACCTCAAAATGCGGTTCGAGCCGGGCGATGACTCCCGGGAAGGTGGGTCGCGAGATCCAGACGCGCGGCTTGCTGGTCAAGGCACGGCTCCAATCGCGGGGGCAATCTCATCGGCGAGCCAGTAGTACGCCAGCGTCATCGCGAACAGGGTTCCGACCAGCCACAACGCCCCGCGCCCATGCCGCCAGGCTGCGTGGAACGGCGAATACTGGGCCGGAATGTCGACCAGGTATGCCGCGCAGTAGCAGACATTGGCGAGCACCGCCAGCACGAACAAGGCCAGCACGGACTGGAATCGCAGGCCGGCCAGGACAGCCGGCCAACCCATCACGACCCAGCCCGCGGCCACCAGCACCAGCGCCATGTTGTAGGCGATCCGCCGCACCTCCCAGTAGCGGATCGCATCGCCGAGGATGTCATGCAACGACGCATGCGATGGAACTGCGTGGAGCGAATTCGACGATGCGCGCATAGCGTGCCCTCCGGCTCAGGGAATGCGTGGCGCCACCGCGCCCACGTCGCCGCACTGGGCGCGATGGCGCAAGGCATGATCCATCAGCACCAGCGCCATCATCGCCTCGGCGATCGGCGTGGCGCGGATACCGACGCAGGGATCGTGGCGACCTTTGGTCACCACCTCGACCGGTTCGCCGGCCAGGTTCACGCTGTGGCCGGGGATCAGGATGCTGGAGGTGGGTTTCAGCGCGATCGAGGCGACCACCGGCTGGCCGCTGCTGATGCCACCAAGAATGCCGCCGGCATGATTGGACGCAAAGCCGTCCATGCCCATTTCGTCGCGATGCCCGCTGCCGCGCTGCGCCACGGCGGCGAAGCCGTCGCCGATCTCCACGCCCTTGACCGCGTTGATCGACATCAGCGCAGCGGCCAGGTCGCCATCGAGCTTGCCGTAGATCGGCTCGCCCCAACCCGGCGGCACGCCGTCGGCGACCACGTTGACGCGCGCGCCGACCGAGTCGCCAGATTTGCGCAACGCGTTGATGTAGCTCTCCAGCGCCGGCACCTGGGCCGCGTCGGGCCAGAAGAACGGGTTCTGCTCCACCACGTCCCAGTCGAACGCGTCCGGCACGACGTTGCCGATCTGCGCCAGGTAGCCGCGCACGCGCACGCCGTGGTGCTCGGCCAGCCACTTCTTGGCGACTACCGCGGCGGCCACGCGCATGGTGGTCTCGCGCGCCGAGGAGCGCCCGCCGCCGCGTGGGTCGCGGATACCGTATTTCTGCCAGTAGGTGTAGTCGGCGTGGCCGGGGCGGAAGCTCTGCACGATGTCGCCGTAGTCCTTGCTGCGCTGGTCGGTGTTGCGTATCAGCAGCGCGATCGGCGTGCCGGTGGTTCTGCCCTGGTAGACGCCGGAGAGGATCTCCACCTCGTCCGCCTCGTGCCGCTGCGAGGTATAGCGGCTGCGACCGGTGGCGCGGCGGTCGAGGTCGCCGCGGAATTCCTCGGCGGCGATCGCCAGCCCCGGCGGGCAGCCGTCGATCACGCAGCCGATCGCCGGCCCGTGGCTTTCGCCGAAGGTGGTGACGGTGAAGAGCTTGCCGAAGGAATTGCTGGACACGGGATTTGGACGTCTATTGGGTAATCGCTACAGCTTAACCGCGATGGCACTGCGCTGCCCGCCATTCGTGCTCCAGCAGGGCGAAGATCGCGTCGTCGACCCACTCGCCGCGCAGCCACAGGCTCTCGCGGTGGTGCGCCTCCTGGCGCATGCCCAGCGCACGCAGCAGCGCCATGCAGGCCAGGTTGCGCGGGTCGACCGAGGCGTGGACGCGATGCCGGCCGAGCTGGCCGAACACATGGTCGAACACTGCGCGCACGGCCTCGTCGGCATAACCGAAGCCCTGCCGGGCCGGCGCGATGCTGATGCCGAACTCGACCGAATCCCCGGCCGCTTCGGGCAGGTTCAGGCCGAGATCGCCGATCAGCGTGCCATCGTCGCGCGGCCGGATCGCGCGCTGGAACCAGCCGTGCGACGGCAGCTGCGGCTGGGCAGCGATGAACGCGCGGGCGGCCGCGGAATCGGCCGGGCGCCAGCCTTGGTAGCGCGCTACGGCGGGATCGCCGCGCAGCGCGAACAGCGCCGCCGCATCGTCAGGGCGCAACGCGTCGATCCGCAGCCGCGCCGTGACCAGCTCCATCGATCAGCCAGGACGACGCGCGGCCGCCGCCGCACCGATCGCCGCGGCGTGCTCGACCAGGTCGCGCCGCTCCAGCGCGAACACGCCCATCAGCCCGACCTTGAACTCGATCCACACGAACGGCACCTCCGGCAGCAACGCGGCCAGCGCGTGCTCGCTCTCGCCCACCTCGACGATCAGCAGGCCGTCTTCGGTGAGGTGGTCGGCGGCCTCGTCCAGCATGCGCAGACACAGGTCCAGGCCGTCGGCGCCGGAGGTGAGGCCGAGCTTCGGCTCGTGCGCGTACTCGCCGGGCAGCGCGGCGTACTCGTCCTCGGTGACATAGGGCGGGTTGGAGACGATCAGGTCGTACCGGCGCCCGGCCACGCCCGCGAACAGGTCGGACCGGATCGCCTCGACGCGGCCCTCGACGTGCTGGAACGCGATGTTCTCGCGCGCCAGCGACAACGCCTCGTCGCTGATGTCGACGATATCGACCTGCCAGTCCGGGTTGTACTCGGCCATCGCGATGCCGATGCAGCCCGAGCCCGTGCACAGGTCCAGCGCGCGTTCGACCTGGCGCTCGTCCAGCCACGGCGCGAAGCCCGACTCGATCAATTCGGCGATCGGCGAGCGCGGTACCAGCGCGCGGCGGTCGCTCTTGAACTTCAGCCCGGCAAACCAGGTCTCGCCGACCAGGTAGGCCACCGGCAGGCGCTCGCTGACGCGGCGATCGATCAGCGCCAGCACGTTCGCGCGCTCGGCCGTGGTGAGCCGGCCGACGCCGTACGCCGGCGGGATGTCCGGTGGCAGGTGCAGGCTGGCGAGCACGAGATGCGTGGCCTCGTCGATCGGGTTGTCGTGGCTGTGGCCGAAGGTGAGCCCCGCCGCCGAGAAGCGGCTGGCGCCATAACGGATGAAGTCGATGATGGTGGCGAGCTCGGCAGTCACGGCGATCCAGAGGGTGGCAAGTCGGCCGGCGATTATAAGCCCCTCTCCCATTGGGCGAGGGGTTGGGATGAGGCCCGGCAAGGCCGCAACGCCACGCTCCACCCGAACCCTCTCCCACCTGGATTCGCGCCATCCATGGCGCCCACCCCTTCGGAGCCGGCTTCACTATTCCGCAGGCGCTCCAGCGCCTGCAGGTCCGCACCCTCTTCCAGAGGGAGAGGGGACGCACGATCAAGGGCACCGTCACCCGTATACTTCGGCGGATGACCTTCAAGATCCTGCTGCAATACATCCTTCCGCACCGCTTCCTGTCGCGCCTGGTCTACTGGGCCACGCGCTGGACCTTCGCGCCGTGGAAGAACTGGCTGATCGCCACCATCGTGCGCAACTACGACGTGAACATGGCAGAGGCCGCGCAGCCCGATCCGCTGGCCTACCAGCACTTCAATGCGTTCTTCACCCGCAAGCTGAGGCCCGGCGCGCGCCAGGCCGACACCGACCCGGCCGCCCTGCTCTCGCCCGCCGACGGCCGCATCAGCCAGGCCGGCGCGATCGTCGACGGCCGCATCTTCCAGGCCAAGGGCCAAGACTACACCGCCGCCGAGCTGCTCGGCGGCGACGAGGCCGCCGCCGCGCCGTACCGCAACGGCCGTTTCGTCACCGTGTACCTGTCGCCGCGCGACTACCACCGCGTGCACATGCCGCTGGCCGGCACGCTGAAGGAGGCCGTGCACGTGCCGGGGCGCATCTTCAGCGTGGCGCCGTTCGCGGTGGAGGCGATCCCGCGGCTGTTCGCGCGCAACGAGCGGCTGGTTTGCCATTTCGAGGGCGAACACGGCCCGTTCGTGGTGGTGATGGTGGGCGCGATCCTGGTCTCGTCGGTGGCCACCGTGTGGGACGGCCTGGTGATCCCGCCGTATGTACCGTCGATCCGGCGCAAGTCGTTTGCCAGCCAGCACGTCGCGCTGGAACGCTTCGCCGAGATGGCCCGCTTCAACATGGGCTCCACCGTGATCGTGCTGCTGCCCGAGGGCGCCGCCGAGCTGGATGCCCTGCAGCCGCAGCAGGCCGTGCGGGTCGGTCAGCGGCTGGGGCGACGTCGGCAATCGACGCCGAACTGACGTCACGCGTCATTTTGTGACGCCCTAGGCGCTATTGCTGCAACTGCTTCGTTACGCTCGTGGCTTCGCCGCACGTGCTGCGTGCCACGAAACTCCAGCGCCGAAGGGGATCCCATGCAAATACTCACTCCGTTGCTCGTGGCGGTACGCGCACGCCAGCTGGGTCGCCAGTTCCGCGACATCGAACGCAGCGTGCGTGCCCTGCCCAAGCGCAACCGCGAGCGCCTGGGCATGCTCACCCTGCGCGAAATCGGGCAGGCTTCGCGCAGCGATTTCCCACACCTATACGGCACCGCGCCGGAAGCGCGCTACCTGCCCTGGGGCCAGGGCACCGAGGCGGGCTACGAGCGCGCCTGCTCGACCAACGCCGAAGTGGCGCTGCGCGGCATCGCGCTGTGGCTGGCGGTGGCCTACCACGAAACCAAGAACTCCCCGCACTCCAGCCTGCAACCGCAGCACCGCCAGCTGATGCAGTTGCTGCGCGAGCTGAAGGAAGTGCACGGCGCCGGCCACGCCGACACCGGCAATGGCAACAGCTGGGCGCAGGAAAGCGCCGTCGCCTGAAGGCGGTACGGCGCGGCAGCGGATCAGCGGCAGACCGGCAGTTTCAGTGTCTGCCCGATGCTCAGGTGGTGGTGCTTCAGCCCGTTCGCCTCGGCGACTTCCTGCACGCTGGAGCAATGCAGCTTGCGCACGATGCTGATCAGCGTGTCGCCACGGCGTACCTTGTAGCGACTGGTTCCTCTCGCCGCCGGCGCCGGCGCCGGCTCCACCGGAGCGGCCACCACCGGCACCACCGCATGGTGCAGGTCGCCGGCGAGGATCGGCCACGGACCCTCGACGCAGCGTGATGCGTACGCCTTCTCCAGCAACTTCGGCAACTGCAGCGGCGTACCGGCCGGCTGGGTCACCTGCGGGTCCAGCCGCGGGTTGAGGTTGCGCAGGGTGCGGAACCAGCCATCGCCCATGCCGCCGGCCGAGCCCAGGCATACGGTGAGTTCCGACAACGAGGCCGGCCGCTTCAGCGTGACCGTGCCGGGCGCACCATCGACCTTCGGGAAGCGCAGGTTGTAGCTGTCCGGGTGCTGGAACAGCCACGCCGCGGCGAGCACCGCCGGCACGTAGTCGCGGGTCTCCTGCGACAACTGGTCGTAGACGCGCGGGTCGTAGAAGCTCACCGAGGTGTCGTCGCCGACCGTGCGGCGCATGCGTCCCTCGCCGCCGTTGTAGGCGCCGAGGGCGAGTTCGAGATTGTCGTTGAAGACCCGCAACTGCTCGTTGATGTACTCGGCGTTCGCCCGCGCCGATGCCGCAGGATCGAAGCGCATATCAAAACCGCTGTCGCTGCCCAGCCCGAAACGCATGCCGGTGGCATACATGAACTGCAGCGGGCCGGATGCGCCCGAGCGCGAGACGGCATGCACCTTGCCGCCGGATTCCTTGGCCATGATGCCGAACAGCAGTGCCTCGGGCAGGTCCGCCTTCTGGTACTGCGGCCACATCTGGTAGCGCAGGTACTGGTAGTTCACCCAGGCGTCCATCAGCTGCGGGCGCCACTGGGTCAGCCACATCTCCAGCGCCGCCTTCACCGGGCCGTTCATCGCAATCAGCTGCGACAGCTTCTGCCCGTGCAGCAGGGTCACGCTGCGCTGCGCCTGCGGCAGGCTGGCCGCACCGGTCTTGCCGGCGGCCAGGGCCGCCTGCGACGGGTCGACGTCGCTGTCCAGGTCCTGGCCGGCGCCGAAATCGCCGTCCTTCAGGCGCAGCAGATGGTCGAACGCCGAAAAGAACCGCTGCGGATCGCAGCCCGGCGTATTGCCGCAGTGCGCCGCAGCCTGCTTCAGGCTGTCCAGCGAACGGGTCAGCGTCAGCTGCGAGGCCTGCGGGTTGCCCTCGCGCGACTGCTGCAGGGCGGTTTCGTAGCCCTTGCTGGCCTGATCGAGCTGGCCGTAGAGCGCATCGACCTTGGCCGAGGGTTTGCCGCCGCCGGTACTGGCGCAGGCATTGAGCAGACTGATCGCCACGGCAAACGGCGCCAGGCGCATGAAACGAACGACCGCATACGACAACATCACGAACCGCACCCCCTGAAAACGCCAACCATAGCGGGCGCGCAGTTCCGACTCAACGCGCTGCATCACGCCACGACGGGCTCGCCGTCTTGGCTACAATCATTCGATCATCCGGGGAAGGAACGCCATGACTGAGATCCTGATCGGCCGCAACGACAGCACCAGCGTCAATCTCGACCCGCACTACGGCAACCGCCACGGCATGATCGCCGGCGCCACCGGCACCGGCAAATCCGTTTCGTTGATGGTGCTGGCCGAAGGCTTCTCGCGGCTGGGCGTGCCGTGCTTCCTGGCCGACGCCAAGGGCGACCTGGCCGGTCTGGCGATGGCCGCCGGCGAGCCCGGCGACAAGCTCAAGGCGCGGCTGGACAAGCTCAAGCTTACCGAGTGGAAACCGCAGGCCAACCCGGTGATCTTCTGGGACATCTACGGCAAGCTCGGCCATCCGGTGCGCGCCACCGTCAGCGAGATGGGCCCCGCCCTGCTCGGCCGCGTGCTGGAACTGAACGACACCCAGGAAGGCGTGCTGGAGGTGGTGTTCAAGGCCGCCGACGACCAGGGCTGGCTGCTGCTCGACCTGGCCGACCTGCGCGCCCTGCTCGGCTACGCTGCGGAGAACGCCAAGGCGCTCTCGGCGAAGTACGGGCTGATCAGCACCACCAGCATCGCGGCGATCCAGCGCGCACTGCTGAAACTGGAGAACGACGGCGCCGACCAGTTCTTCGGCGAGCCGGCGCTGGAGCTGGCCGACCTGATGCGCCAGGACATGAGCGGACGCGGCATCATCAACGTGCTGGCCGCCGACCAGCTGATCCTGAAGCCGCGGCTGTACTCCACCTTCCTGCTGTGGCTGCTGTCCGAACTGTTCGAGCAACTGCCCGAAGTGGGCGACCTCGACCAGCCGAAGATGGTGTTCTTCTTCGACGAGGCGCACCTGCTGTTCGACGACGCCTCGCCGGCGCTACTGCAGCGCGTGGAGCAGGTGGTGCGGCTGATCCGCTCCAAGGGCGTCGGCGTGTACTTCTGCTCGCAGAATCCCGACGACGTGCCCGGCGTGATTCTCGGCCAACTCGGCAACCGCATCCAGCATGCGCTGCGCGCGTTCACCCCGCGCGACCAGAAGGCGGTCAGGGCGGCGGCGGAAACCTTCGTCGCCAACCCGAAGCTCGACGTCAGCGCGGCGATCACCAAGCTCGCCGTCGGCGAGGCGCTGGCCTCCACCCTCGGCAACGGCGGCGTGCCCTCGCCGGTGGAGCAGGTGTTGGTGACGGCGCCCTGCGGCCGCATCGGCGCGATCACCGAGGCCGAGCGCGCCACCGTGCGCCAGCGCTCGCCGGTGGGCGGCAAGTACGACAACCCGCTCAACCGCGAGTCGGCGGCCGAGATGCTGGCCAAACGCGCCGACGACAAGGCGAGTGCCGACGCCGCGCCGACCGGTACGCCGGGCAAGGCCGAGGAAGCAGGCTGGGGCGGTGCGGTGCACGACGTGCTGTTCGGCACCAAGCGCCGCCAGGGCATGGTCGAGACGATGGGCAAGCAGGTGGCGCGCACGATGGGCAACCAGCTCGGCCGGCAGATCCTGCGCGGCGTGCTGGGCGGCATCTTCGGCGGCAAGCGCTGAGGCGCCGCCGATGCCACGCGTCGAAGTCGTCGCTGCCGACACACCGTTCGGCGAGCGCCTCGCGGCCGCTTTCGGCTATCCGCTGCGTGGCGCCGCGCTGCCCACCTGCGTGGTGCTGGCGCTGATCCACTACGTCGGCTTGCTGCCGTCGTGGACCGGTGCGCTGGCCAGCGCGCTGGTGTGGGCCGCCACCTGGCGCTACGCCGCCGACTGCCTGTTGCACACTGCCAACGGCTATGCCGACCCGCCCGACGTCGGCAGCGACGGCAACAGCGCGAGCGGCTGGGGCCTGACCGCGATCCACCTGCTGGTGGTCGCGCTGTGCGTGGTCGCCATCGTGTTCTTCCCGCACCTGCTGTGGCCGGTGCTGATCCTGTCCGCCCTGGTGCTGCCAGCGATCGACATGTCGCTGGCGTTCGACGGCAACCTGGCGCTGGCGGTCAACCCGTTGAACTGGGTACGCGTGATCGGCGGTTTCGGCGCCGCCTACCTGATTCCCGTGGCGATCAACCTGCTGCTCGGTCTGCTGATCGTACTGGCCTCGGTCACCACCGCGCTGCTGCCGCGGCTGCTGGCGCTGCCGCTGTTCGCCTTCGCCTACACCTACCTGATCGTGCTGGCCTTCCACCTGATGGGCGCGATGATCCACCAGCGCCACGAGCGCTTCGGCATCGAACCGGAAGCCGAGAAACTCGCCGCCGCCTCCGGCCAGGATGCCGACAGCCGCCTGGTCGAGGAAGCGCGCCAGCTCGCCGTCGACGACCCGCTGGCGGCCCTGCGGCAACTGGCCGCCCGCCTGCGGGACCGCACCGCACCGGCCGCGGTGCACCAGCTTTATCGCGAGCTGCTGCAGCGGCAGGGCCTGCGCGACGATCTGCTGGTGCACGGCCAGATCTGGATCGCTGCGCTGATCGCCCAGAAGGAATCGCGCCGCGCGCTCGGCGTGCTGCAGGAGTGCGGCGGCATCGACGCCACCTTCGTGCCGGATGATCCGCGCACCTGCGGCGAGCTGGCCGACCTCGCCGCCCGGCTGGGCATGAACCGGCTCGCCATCCAGCTGTGCCACGGCTATCTCGCACGCTGGCCGCGCGACGCGCACACGCCGTACTACGGCCTGCTGGCCGCCCGCCAGCTCGCCGCCCACGCCGACCAGTACGCCGAGGCCGCGGCGCTGCTGGACCGGCTCGCCGCCGCGTGGCCGGACCACCCATTGCGCAGCGAGATCGACGCGCAACGGCGCCAGCTGGCCCCGGCATGAGCCGCTGGCGTCCGCCCTCGCCCGGCTCCACCGCGATCGTCACCCGCGAGGGTTTCGAGCGGCTGAAGGCCGAGCTCGACCAGCTGTGGCACGTGCTGCGCCCGGAGGTGGTGAAGGCGCTGGCCGCGGCCGCCGCCGAAGGCGACCGCTCGGAAAACGCCGAATACACCTACCGCAAGAAGCAGCTCGGCGAGATCGACCGCCGCGTGCGCTACCTCAGCAAGCGCATCCCTTCGCTCAAGGTGGCCGAAGGCGTACCGGGCGACCGCCAGGCGGTGTTCTTCGGCGCCTGCATCGAGCTGGAGAACGTCGCCACGGGCGAGGTTCACCGCTACCGCATCGTCGGCCCGGACGAGACCGATGCGAAACGCGGCTGGATCAGCATCGACTCGCCGCTGGCGCGGGCGGTGCTGAAGAAGCGCGTCGACGACGAGTTCAGCGCCGAGCTGCCGGGCGGGCTGACCGCGTTTGCCGTGCTCGCGGTCGACTACGACGGAAGCTGACGCGGCATCGCGGCGGGAGCAGCGGGCCGTATGCCACGCCGGGATTCCTCAGGCAGCCGGCGGGTACGCGCGCCCGGCGCGCCGCGGCTGATAGCAGGCGGCATGGTGATGGAAGGCTTCGTCGGCGTTGTCCGGATGCCAGCCCGGAATGCCCGACAGCGGCAGTGGCCGCAGCTCCAGCGGATCGAGCAGCACGCGTTCCGCACCGACCGCTGCGGCGCAACGCACGGATAGGTCGACGTCGCCGCCCGACCGAAACACCAGTGCCTTGCCCACCAGCAGCCGGCCCGGACTCAGGGCCAGCTCCAGCAGCGCGTGACCGAACAGCTCCAGCTGGATCGAACCGTCCAGCCATGCCTGCCGTCGGCGCCAGAACAGGCCATGCCAGTCATGCGCATCCCACAACGCCAGCAGCGCGGGATCGCGCACGGCGACGATCACGCCGGCTTCGTCGAAATGGGTCAACGCATACTGCGCGCGCGAGCGCCGCTTCGGCCCCATGCTGGCGATCCCGGCCACCTGCCGCGCGTTGAGCGCGCGCTTGAGGCTCGGGTAACGCAGCCAGACCAGCGCGTTGAACAGGTCGTGCCAGTTGTTTTCGCGGGTGGCTATTTCATCGCGTTCGGCGATGCGCTGCTCGTAGTGCAGGCCATCGGCGAGCAGCTCGTGGGTTTGCGCCACGAAGTGTTCGCGCATGCCGACGGCGCGGCAGGCGTTGAGCGCGTCGATCGCCGGCCACGCCGTACCTTCGAGCAGGTCGGCGTACTCGCGCCATGCCGCCAGCGGCGGCTGGCCAAACACCGCCGGATCGACCGCGTCGCGGGCCGGCGCGACGTAGCGCATGGACGCCTACACCACCTTGAGCTGCGGATACGCCAGGCGCGCGTGCAGGTCGTGTTCGCTGGCCCCCTCGACCACCACGTCGACGAACTGGCCGGGTTTGAGGTGCTGGCCGTCGGCGATCAACACGCTGCCGTCGATCTCGGGTGCGTCGGCGGCGGAGCGGGCCACGGCGCCGTCGGCGTTCGCCTCGTCCACCAGCACCTTGAGCGTGCGGCCGACCTTGCGCTGCAGCTTGGCGGCGGAGATTTCCGCCTGCGCGGCCATGAACTGTTCCAGACGGTCCTCCTTCAGCTCCTCGGAGACAGCGCCGGGCAGCTCGTTGGCCTTGGCGCCATCCACCGGCGAGTAGGCGAACGCGCCCACGCGGTCCAGCTCGGCCTCACGCAGGAAATCCAGCAGCTCCTCGAACTCGGCGTCGGTCTCGCCCGGGAAGCCCACGATGAAGGTGCTGCGGATGGTGAGGTCAGGGACCTGGGCGCGCCAGTTGCGGATGCGCTCCAGCGTCTTGTCGATGTTGCCGGGGCGCTTCATCAGTTTCAGGATGCGCGGGCTGGCGTGCTGGAACGGGATGTCGAGGTACGGCAGCAGGTTCCCTTCCGCCATCAGCGGCATCAGCTCGTCCACGTGCGGGTATGGATAGACGTAGTGCAGGCGCGTCCACGCGCCCAGCCCGGCCAGGCCTTCGCACAGCTCGGTCATGCGCGTGCGGTACGCCTTGCCGCGCCAGCTGCGCTCGGCGTATTTCAGGTCCACGCCGTAGGCGCTGGTGTCCTGCGAGATCACCAGCAGTTCCTTCACGCCGCCCCTGACCAGCTTCTCGGCCTCCACCAGCACTTCGTCCACCGGGCGCGAGACCAGGTTGCCGCGCATCGACGGGATGATGCAGAAGCTGCAGCGGTGATTGCAGCCTTCGGAAATCTTGAGATACGCGTAATGCTTCGGAGTGAGCTTCACCCCGGTGTCCGGCACGATGTCGATGAACTTGTTGCGCTGCGGCGGCAGCGCCTGGTGCACCGCGCTCATCACGCTGGCGTAGTCCTGCGGGCCGCTGATCGACAGCACGTCGGGATAGGCCTCGCGGATCAACGCCTCGCGCTTGCCCAGGCAGCCGGTGACGATCACCTTGCCGTTCTCGTTGAGCGCGGTGCCGATCGAGTCCAATGACTCCTGCACCGCGGCGTCGATGAAGCCGCAAGTGTTCACCACCACCGCGTCGGCCTCGCCGTAGCTGGGCACGATCTGGTAGCCCTCGACCTTGAGCTGGGTGAGGATGCGCTCGGAGTCGACCAGCGCCTTGGGGCAGCCGAGACTGACGAAGCCGATCTTGTGGGCGGTCTGGGACATGCGGGGCCACCGGGAACATGCGGAGTAACCGCAAATTATACGGCAGTGCGGCGCGGCCACCGGCGCGGCTAGACTTCACGCGATCCCCGCCAAGGAGCCAGCCATGGGCCAGCACATCAACATCCCCACCACCCGCACCCAGTGCATCGGCGGCTACCTCGCCCAGCCGCACGGCAAGCCGAAGGGTGGCATCGTGGTGATCCAGGAAATCTTCGGCGTCACCGCACACATCCGCCGTGTGGCCGACCGCTTCGCCGCGCACGGCTACACGGCGATCGCGCCGGCGTTCTTCGACCATCTGGAGAGCGGCGTGGAGCTGGACTACGACCAGGTCGGCGCGAACAAGGGCAAGCGGCTGGTGAACGAGCTGGGGCTGGAGCGCGCGCTGGAGGACGTCGCCAGCGCGGCCGAGTCGATCGCCTCGGCCGGCAGGATCGGCACCGTCGGCTATTGCTGGGGCGGCACCGTGGCCCTGCTCGCCGCATTGCGCCTGGGCCTGCCCTCGGTGAGTTACTACGGCGCGCGCAACCTGCCGTTCCTGCACGAGACGCCGCAGGCGCCGGTGATGTTCCACTTCGGCGAGAAGGACCGCAGCATCACGCCGGAGATGGTGGCAAAGCACCGCGAGGCGCTGCCGCAGATGGAACTCTTCACCTACCCGGCCGACCACGCCTTCAACCGCGACGGCAGCACGCCCTACCACGAGCCCAGCGCGAAGCTGGCGCTGGAGCGCACGCTGGCGTTCTTCGACCGGCAGCTGGCCAGCGCATGAGCGAGACCGGCTTTGTACTCGATCCGCGGCTGGCGGCAGATACCCACACGGTCGCCTCGCTGCCGCTGTGCGACGTGCGGCTGATGGACGACGCGCGCTGGCCGTGGCTGGTGCTGGTGCCGCGCCGCGCCGGGCTGGTGGAGATTGCCGACCTGCACGGCGACGAGCAGGCGGTGCTGTGGCAGGAGGTGAACCGCGCCGCCGCCGCGCTGCGCGCGGCGGCACCCTGCGACAAGCTCAACCTCGGCGCGCTCGGCAACATCGTGCGGCAGTTGCACGTGCACCTGATTGCGCGGGTCGAAGGCGATGCGGCGTGGCCGGGACCGGTATGGGGGTATGGCGCCCCCGTGACCCGTGACGACGAAGGCGCCGCCGCGCTGATCGCCGCGCTGAGACATGCACTGGCTGCCTGAGCCGCGCAAGCGGCCAATGAAAAGCCCGCGGCACTGGCCGCGGGCTTTTCGCCGGGAAACCGCCGGACGTCAATGCTGCTGTGAAGGATCGAAGCTGCCGCCGGCAGCGGACTTGCCCTTCAATTCGTCATTCATCTGCACCGGCGCGCGGTAATCCTCCAGCCGGCGCGCCTTGGTATCCACCGGGTTGATCTTTTTCAACGTGCCGTCGTCGTCGTAGTACACGGCAAAGCCGTAGTCGAGCTGCATGCGCGCCATGTATTCGAGATGCTGCTTGCGCACCTTGGAATCGTCGCTGCGCTCCAGCAGCACAGTCTTCGGCAGCTTGCCCTGCTCCTTCAGGTAGGCGAAATGGCTGCCCAGATCCAGCGCCGACAGCACCGCGTCGTCCAGCAGGAACTGGCCGCTCTTGTAGGCCTTGACGACGGTGTCGAACTGGGACCGCGCCTGGGCGGCACTGATCTCATCCTTGGTGCTGCCGCGATGGCAGCCAGCCAGCACCAGCAGGCTGCCAAGCATGGCTGCTGCGGCTGCACGGGTAAGCAGGGACGGAAAACGGATCATCGGTGTCTCCTGGAAAACTGGTCGGTGCGCCAGGCGAGTGTAGCGCCCGGCCATGATCGTGGGCAGCGTCCTGCGCCACCCGTTCAGGGGAACAATCAGGTGCGCGGCAGAGTCACGCCCTGCTGGCCCTGGTACTTGCCGCCACGGTCCTTGTAGCTGGTCTCGCATTCCTCATCGGATTCGAGGAACAGCATCTGCGCCACGCCCTCGTTGGCGTAGATTTTCGCGGGCAGCGGCGTGGTGTTGGAGAACTCCAGCGTCACATGACCTTCCCACTCCGGCTCCAGCGGAGTCACGTTGACGATGATGCCGCAGCGCGCGTAGGTGCTCTTCCCGAGGCAGATGGTGAGCACCTTGCGCGGGATGCGGAAGTACTCCACCGTGCGCGCCAGCGCGAACGAGTTGGGCGGGATGATGCACACGTCCGCCTCGACGTCGACGAAGCTGGTCGGGTCGAACGACTTGGGGTCGACGATGGTGGAGTTGATGTTGGTGAAGATCTTGAACTCGCGCGCGCAGCGCACGTCGTAGCCGTAGCTGGAGGTTCCGTAGGAAATCAGCTTGATGTCGTCGCGCAGCTTGATCTGGCCGGGTTCGAATGGCTCGATCATGCCGTGGCTTTCGGCCATGCGGCGGATCCACTTGTCGGGTTTGATGCTCACGCGGTCTCCGGTCGGTAGCGGCGGCGCCCGGTCGGGCCGGGCGCAAAGCGGCAAAAATACATGGTTCGGGCGCCGCCGCGCCAGCCGCGGGGCCTCATGCCAGCCGCGGGATCCCGGCCGGGATGCCCAGCGCCGTCATGCGGCCGGCACGCCCTGCACCACGATCTTGCCCAGCCCCAGCGACTTGTTGCGCGGCTGCCGCGACAGCCGGCCGGCCACGTTGCGGGCGATCTCGCGATAACGCTTGGCGAGGTCGGAGTCGGGGATCGCCGCCACCGTGGGGTTGCCGCCGTCGGTCTGCTCGCGGATGCGGATGTCCAGCGGCAACGAGCCGAGATAGGCCGCGCCGTACTGCGTGGCCATGCGCTCGCCGCCGCCCTCGCCGAAGATGTTCTCCTCGTGGCCGCAGTTCGAGCAGACGTGGGTGGCCATGTTCTCCACCACGCCCAGCACCGGCACCTCGACCTTCTCGAACATCTTCAGCGCCTTGCGCGCATCCAGCAGGGCGATGTCCTGCGGCGTGGTGACGATCACCGCGCCAGCCACCGGTACCTTCTGCGACAGCGTGAGCTGGATGTCGCCGGTACCCGGCGGCAGGTCGACGATCAGGTAGTCGAGCTGTTCCCAGCGCGTGTCGTTGAGCAATTGCATCATCGCCTGGGTGACCATCGGACCGCGCCAGATCATCGGCGTGTCCTCCTCCACCAGGAAGCCGATCGACATCACCGGCATGCCGTGCGCCTGCATCGGGATGATGCTCTTGCCATCCGGCGAGGCCGGCTTGCCGTGCACGCCGAGCATGGTTGGCTGGCTCGGACCATAGATGTCCGCGTCCATCACGCCGACCTTCGCGCCCTCGGCCTGCAGCGCCAGCGCCAGGTTCGCCGACACCGTGGACTTGCCCACGCCGCCCTTGCCGGAAGCTACCACGATGATGTTCTTCACGTTCGGCAGCGGCCCCAGCGTGCCCTGCACCTTGTGCACGTGGATGCGGCTGGTGATCGAGACGACCGCGGAGTCGATCGCCGGATGATCCTGCAGCGCCTGGCGCACGCGCGCGGCGATGGCGTCGACAGCGCCGGCGGCCGGGTAGCCCAGTTGCAGGTCCACCGACACCTTCGTTCCGTCCACGCCGACCGCACGCAGCGCCTCGGCCAGCGGCGCGCCGGTATGGGTGTCGATGAGGCCGCCAAGGATCTGGCGGACCAGGGCTTCGTTGGCCTGGGTCATGGTTCGGTATCGGGAGCGTTTGCGGGGCTGACATTATGCCAGCCCGCCGCTGCGGCCCCGCTGATCCAGGTCAGCGACGGGCTTGGCGCAATGCAGCTTGACGGCGCCGCGCCAGCCCGCCAGCCTCACCCCATACGCTTTCGTACGGGAGGAGCACCCATGAAGCAAGCAGTTCGTCTCACCTTCGCCGCCGGCCTGCTGCTGGCCGCCGGCGCAGCGCTGGCCGCCAACGACACCCCGGTCGGCACCTGGAAGACCATCGACGACAGCACCCACCAGCCGAAGTCAATCGTCGAGATCACCGAGCACAACGGCGAGTACCAGGCGAAGATCATGCAGTTGCTGAACCGTACGCCCGAGGACGTGGCGCGCGACGGCGAGCATCCGGTCTGCACCAAGTGCGACGGCGAGCGCAAGAACCAGCCGATCGTGGGCATGACCTTCATGTGGGGCGTCAGCCAGGATGGCGACGAATGGAGTGGCGGCAAGATCCTCGACCCGAAGAATGGCAAGGTCTACAAGGTGAAGCTCAAACTGGTGGACGGCGGCAGCAAGCTCGACGTGCACGGCTACATCGGCTTCGCCTTGCTCGGCCGCTCGCAGATCTGGGAACGCCAGGACTGACCCCCACCTTCACGCCTGACCCGACGCCCCGCACCGCCCGCCGGTGCGGGGCGTTTTCACGTGTGGCCGCTCAGTCAGCCGCCGGCTCGGCGCGGTGCACGCTGACGCCGCGCGCGCTGAACGCGGCGCGTGCCTGGCGCCCGACGGCATGCTCGAGCACCAGGTGCTGCACCTCCTCGATGGGTGCGATGCGGTGCGTGGCCACCGTACCCAGCTTGTCGCTGGTGGCTACCACCACGGTCTCGCCGCTGGCCTCGACCATCGCCCGCTTCAGCAGCGACTCCTCGCTGTCGAAACCCCACAGGCCAGTGCCCGCGTCGATGGCGCAGGCACCGGGGAAACACAGGTCGGCGCGCACGCGCTGCAGCTCCTGCAGGGGCTGCGCACCCACCGCACCGCCGATCCGCGGGTCGATGCGGCCGCCCAGCAGCAGGATCTCGAAACCTTCGCGCTCGATCAGCGCCAGCGCGATGTCCGGCGCGTTGGTGACCACGGTGAGGCCCATCCGCTCGGGCAGGGTCGCGGCGATCGCGGCGTTGGTGGAGCCGGCGTCGATCAGCAGTACCTGTCCCGGACGCACCAGGCTCACCGCCTTGCGCGCCAGCGCCAGCTTGCGGCCGACCTGCTCGCCGCGCCGCTGCTTCAATGGCGCGACGGCGGCCGAGAGCGGCAGCGCGCCACCGTAGACGCGCTTGCACAGACCCTGCGCGGCCAGCTCGCGCAGGTCGCGGCGGATCGAATCCTCCGACGCCACCAACTCCGCCGCCAGCTCCGCCGCCACCACCCGTCCGCGGCTGCGCAGCCGCTGCAGGATCTCGCGCTGGCGCTCCTGCGGCAGCAGCTCGCCGGGCCGCGTCAGCCTAGCCATGTGCCGCCTCCAGCAGGCCCGCGCGGCACAGTTCCGCGCGCAAGGTAGCGGGATCGCGGAAGTGCAGCGCGTGCATGCCCAGCGCCGCGGCGGCTTCGACATTGCGCGGCGCGTCGTCGATGAACACCGTGCGCGCGGCATCCAGGCCATGGCGCGACAGCAGCACGCGGAAAATCGCCGGATCGGGCTTGATCAAGCGCTCCTCGCCCGACACCACAATGCCGCGGAAGGCGTCCATGAAGGCGTAGCGTTGCCGCGCCAGCGGAAAGGTTTCCTGCGACCAGTTGGTCAGCGCGTACAGCGGCACGCCGCGTGTGCGCAATTCGCCGAGGATCGCCACGGTGCCTTCGATCGGCCCGCGCAGCATCTCGTCCCAGCGCTCGCGGTAGGCGGCGATCAGCGCGGCATGTTGCGGATACTGCGTGCCGAGCGAGGCGATCGCCTCATGCCAGGGGCGTCCCGCATCCTGCTGCTCGTTCCAGTGTGCGGTGCAGACCTCGGCCAGGAAGCGCTCCATCGCCGCCTCGTCATCGAACAACCGGCGATACAGATGGCGCGGGTTCCAGTCCAGCAGCACGCCGCCGAAGTCGAACACTACGGTGTCGAAGCGCGGCGCACTCATGGTCGCACCAACCTTGCCGAGGCAGCGGTCAGCAGCAGCAGGCCGGCCACCGCCGCCAGCGCCACCGCCAGCGAGCTGGCCTGGGCGAGGAAACCGATCAGCGCCGGGCCGCTGAGCAGGCCGGCATAACCCAGCGTGGTCACCGTGGCGATGGCCACGCCCGGCGAGGTGCCGGGCAGGCGCCCGGCCGCACCGAACATCACCGGCACGATGTTGGCTGCGCCCAGCCCCACCAGCACGAAGCCGAGCAGCGCCGCACCCGGCCAAGCCAGCGTCGACGCCAGCAGGAAACCCGCCGCCGCGATGCAGGCGCCGATGCGCACCGTCCATACCGGGCCGTAACGCGCTACGACGCGATCGCCGCTGAGCCGGCCCAGCGCCATCGCCACCGAGAAGGCGGCGTAGCCGATGCCCGCCGACGCCGCCGGGAAACCGCGGAACTCGCGCAGGAACACCGCGCTCCAGTCCAGCATTGCGCCCTCGGCGAGGAAGCTGACGAAGCACAGCAGGCCCAGCAGCAGCACGACGCCGCGCGGCATGCCGAGTGCCGCCGCGCGCCCGGCGGTTTCACCTGTCCCGTCGAGCAGACGGGGCCATTGACTCGCCACCACAATGGCCAGCAGCAGGGAGATGGCGACGGCCGCCGTGGCGAGCGGCAGGCCCAGTGCGAGCAGCAGGCTCATGCCGGCCGCCCCGCCCAGGCCGCCGATGCTGAACAGGCCATGGAAACCCGACATCAGTGGACGGCCGTCGCGGCGCTCCACTTCCACCGCATGCGCGTTCATCGCCACGTCCACCGCGCCCAGCGCGGCACCGAAGTACGCCAGTCCGAACGCCAGGCTGGCCACGCCTGGTGCTGTCGCCAGCAGCGGCAGCGCCAGGCACAGCAGCAGGCCGCCGACGCCGATCACCCGGCGGCTGCCGAAGCGGTGGGTGAGCCAGCCGACCAGCGGCATCGAGGCCATCGAACCGCCGCCGAAAGCAAGTAACAACAGGCCGAGCTGGGCCTCGTCCAGGCCCAGCCGCGCCTTCGCGTACGGCACCATTGGCGCCCACGCAGCCATGCCGATGCCGGAGACCAGGAAGATCAGGCGGGTCGCAAGGATGGCCCTGGCCAATCCGCTGCGCGCACCACCCGCCGGGGAACTGTCGCCGTACTGCACGATCGTGGTCCTGCGATTCAATACGCAAAAACGTACACAAACACGCATGAATGCGCAATCCACGCACGTCCATTCCGTCCGTCCGGACGGTCGGCCCGGATCGCCGAAACCTTGCCCTGCCGAGCGTGCCGGCCATGCCGCGGCGGCGGCGTGGCATAATCCGCAGTCATTTCGACCGAACGCCGCCATGAGTCGCCGCCTGCTCGTCACCAACGCCCTTCCCTACGCCAACGGCCCGCTGCACATGGGCCATCTGCTGGGCTACATCCAGGCCGACATCTGGGTACGCGCGCAACGGATGAGCGGCAACAAGGTGGTCTACGTGTGCGCCGACGATGCGCACGGCACGCCGATCATGCTGGCCGCGGAGAAGGCCGGCATGACGCCCGAGGCCTTCATCGCCGGCATCCGCGAGGGCCACGAGGCGGACTTCGCCGCGTTCGGCGTGGACTTCGACCAGTACCACACCACCCATTCGGAAGAGAACCGCGAGCTGGCGACGCTGATCTACACGCGCCTGCGCGACGGCGGCTATATCGCCAGGCGCAAGATCCAGCAGCTGTTCGATCCGGAAAAGCAGATGTTCCTGCCGGACCGCTACATCAAGGGCGTGTGCCCGAACTGCGGCACGCCGGATCAGTACGGCGACAACTGCGAGCATTGCGGCGCCACCTATGCGCCGACCGACCTGCTCAACCCGTACTCGGTGATGTCCGGCGCCACGCCGGTGCTGCGCGACTCGGAGCACTACTTCTTCGAACTGGGCAAGTTCGAGGGGCTGCTGCGCGACTGGTTCGCCGGCAAGCTCACCCACGGCAAGCCGGTGGCCAACAGCGGCGTCGCGGCGAAGCTGCGCGAATGGCTGGACGGCGGCCTGCGGGACTGGGACATCTCGCGCGACGCTCCCTATTTCGGCTTCCCGATCCCCGACGCGCCGGGCAAGTTCTTCTACGTGTGGCTGGACGCGCCGGTCGGCTACCTGGCCAGCTTCAAGGCGCTGTGCGACCGCACCCGCCTGAAGTTCGACGACTTCCTCGCCCCCGGCAGCAGCGCCGAGATGCACCACTTCATCGGCAAGGACATCATCAATTTCCACGGCCTGTTCTGGCCGGCGATGCTGCATGGCGCGCAGATGCGCGTGCCCACCGCGCTGCACGTCAACGGCTACCTCACGGTGAACGGCGCGAAGATGTCCAAGTCGCGCGGCACCTTCATCCAGGCGCGCACCTACCTGGACGCCGGCCTGCACCCGGGGTTCCTGCGCTATTACTTCGCCAGCATGCTTAGCGACGCACCGGTCGACGTGGACCTCGACCTCAAGGCGTTCGAGGAGCGCGTCAATTCGCACTTGGTCGGCAAGTGGGTGAACATCGCCAGCCGCACCGCCGGCTTCGTGCACAAGTATTTCGGCGGCCGCCTGGCGCCCCAGTTCAGCGCGGAGGAAACCGCGCTGTGGAACACCCTGCTGGAACACTACGACGGCATCGCCGCGCTGTACGACAGCGGCGAGTTCGCCGAGGTCACCCGCCGCTTCGTGCTGATGGCCGACCTGGTCAACGGTCACATCGCCGCCAAGGCGCCATGGGCGATGGCCAAGGACGAGAGCCGGCGCGACGAGCTGCACCAGGTGTGCTCGTTCGCGCTGACCGCGTTCCGCCTGCTGACCGGCATGCTCAAGCCGATCCTGCCGATCACCGCGGCCGCCGCCGAACGATTCCTGGCCGCGCCGATCGCCGACTTCGACGACGCCCGCGCCGGCCTGCGCAACCACGCCATCAACACGTTCGAGCCGCTGCTCGGCCGCATCGATCCCAAGCGCATCGAGGCGATGATCGAAGCATCGAAGGATTCGCTGGGCGCACCGGCCGCCGCCCCCGCCGCCCCGAAAAAGAAAAAAGCCATGAACGACACCGCCACGCCGACCGCACCCGCTGCGCCGAATCCCGGCTCTCAAGCGACGAATGTCGGGTCATCCCGAGTCCCGACTCCCGACACCATCGGCATCGACGACTTCGCCAGGCTGGACCTGCGCATCGGCAAGGTCATCGCCTGCGGGTTCGTGGACGGCTCGGACAAGCTGCTGCGCTTCGAACTCGATGCCGGCGCACTGGGCACCCGGCAGATCTTCTCCGGCATCCGCGCTGCCTACGCCGAGCCGGAAAAGCTGGTCGGCCGCAACGTGGTGTTCATCGCCAACCTCGCCCCGCGCAAGATGCGCTTCGGCCTCTCCGAGGGCATGATCCTCAGCGCCGGCGACGGCGGCAGCGACCTGTTCCTGCTCGACGCCGACCCGGGCGCGCAGCCTGGCGCCAGCGTGCGTTAGGCAGGGAGAAGGAAATAGATAATAGGGAATAGAAAAGCCGCCAGCCTGCCGCACCGCGCTCTTTGCTCTTCCCTATTTCCCATTCCCTACTTCCTGCTCCCATGACCGACCTCGCCGACCGCATCGATGCCCTGCTGCCGCAGACGCAATGCGAGCAGTGCGGCTACCACGGCTGCCGGCCGTATGCGGAGGCGATCGCGCGTGGCGAGGCGCCGATCAACCGCTGCCCGCCCGGCGGTACGACCGGCATCGCGAAGCTGGCGGCGCTGCTGGATCGACCCTTGCTGCCGCTGGACCCCGCCTGCGGCGTGGAGAAGCCGCGCATGCTGGCGCGCATCGTCGAAGCCGACTGCATCGGCTGCACCAAGTGCATCCAGGCCTGCCCGGTCGACGCGATCGTGGGCGCGTCGAAGCTGATGCACACCGTGCTCGCCGACGACTGCACCGGCTGCGAACTGTGCGTGCCGGCCTGTCCGGTCGACTGCATCGTGCTGGAGCCGATGCCGATGGAACAGATCGACCAGGCGCACGCCGACGCGGCGCGCGGACATTTCCAGCGCCGCGAGGCGCGACTGGCGCGCGAAGCGGCCGAGCGCGAGGCAGAACTGGCCATGCGCAAGACAGCAGTGGATGCCGCCGCATCCAGCAACCCGGTGCTGGCCGCGCTGGCCCGCGCCCGCGCGAAGCAGGACAAGTCGCCATGAAAACGCAGCGCCGCACATCGTCGTTCCAGCGCAAGCTGGAATCCAGTGACTTCCGGCTGCGGGCAGCGGCAAGGCGCTGGATGCCAGCTTTCGCTGGCATGCCGGGTGTCTCACCATGCCCATGAAACGCGCCGACGTGGTCGAGCTGTTCACCCGCCTGCGCGAGCTGAACCCGCATCCCACCACCGAACTCGCCTACTCCACCCCGTTCGAGCTGCTGGTGGCCGTGGTGCTGTCCGCGCAGGCCACCGACGTGGGCGTGAACAAGGCTACCCGCAAGCTCTACCCGGTGGCGAACACACCGCAGGCGATCCTCGCGCTGGGCGAGGAAGGGCTGAAGAAGTACATCAGCACGATCGGCCTGTTCAACGCCAAGGCGAAGAACGTGATCGCGCTGTGCCGGCTGCTGATCGAGCAGCACGGCGGCGAGGTGCCGCGCACGCGCGAGGCGCTGGAAGCGCTGCCCGGAGTTGGTCGCAAGACTGCCAACGTGATGCTCAACACCGCCTTCGGCGAGCCGACCATCGCGGTGGACACGCACATCTTCCGCGTCGCCAACCGCACTGGCCTCGCGCCGGGCAAGGACGTGCGCGCGGTGGAGGACAAGCTGGAGAAGGTGGTGCCGGCCGAGTTCAAGCACGACGCCCACCACTGGCTGATCCTGCACGGCCGCTACGTGTGCAAGGCACGCAAGCCGGACTGCCCGCACTGCGCAATCCGCGACCTGTGCCGGTACAAGCACAAGACCACAGCCGACCATACGTAGGTTGGGGTGAGCGCAG
>NZ_AJXW01000010.1 GCF_000264375.1 Rhodanobacter thiooxydans LCS2 | reverse complement strand
GGCGGGCGCCGGCTCGTCGCCCGGCTCGCGTCGTGGCGCCGATGCGTCCGCTGCGGTCACGTCCGCCAGTTCCGCCTGCACGGGTGCGGGTGCCGGCACTGCAGCCGCGACGTCCGGCTTCGCCGCGGGCACGGCATCGGCCGACGGGTCGTGCGGCGAGCGCGCAGCCGACGTCGGCTGGCGCTCGTCCTGCAGCCCACTCGATGTGTCGTTCGTGCTGCCGGGTTCATGCCGCTGTCGCGCGGCGTGCAGCTGGCTGTCGAAGCCGGGCGGCGTCGCGTTGCCGTCGCGCGGCTCGGCGGCGGCACCGGCTCGCGGAGCGGCCGCGCTGGCGGCACTGGGTGCAGCGGGGGCGGCAACAGTCATGGCGTGGACCATCCTTCGGCAAGGGATGCGCACGACGAACGGTGGTGCGGCCAGCCGCCCCATACGGGCGACGGCAGGGCGGGCTCGGTGGTCATCGCAGCCTCCGGTATTGCATGCGTTCGTCGAGCTCGGCCTGCTCGTGGCGATCGGCGGCCCGGCGCTCTTCCTCGCGGTGCTGCAAGACCACGCTGTCCAGCGCGCTCTCGCGCGCATGCGCGCGGCGCCATTGCTCGCGCAGCCGGGCCAACTGGCGGTGCTGGCGGTCCAGCTCGGCCCGCTGTTGCACGATCGCGCGGTCGATGCGCTCCACGAATTGCTGCCGGTTGAGCAGCGCCGTCACGCTCTGCGCCACGTCGCCGGCGGCCGCGTACTCCAGCCGGTAGCGCTGCAGCTCGGCGAGCTGATGCTCGGCCCTGGCCAGCAACTGCTGCTGCGCCGCCAGCTGCGCCAGCGCATCCTCGCTGCGCTGGCGGGCCTGTTCCACCGCAGGCTCCAGCTGTTTCGCGCGCGAGTTCATGCAGCCACCTGCGCGGCGAGGGCGTCGAGGTTGTCAGCCGCCGCTTCGAGTGTCATCGGTTCATCGACTTCCTGCTGCAGGAACGCGCGCAGCTGCGGCCACATCTCGATCGCCTGGTCGACCTGCGGGTCGGAGCCCTTCTGATACGCACCCACCGCGATCAGGTCGCGCTGCTGGCGATAGGCGGAATAGACCTGACGGAAGCGCTGCGCCGCGCGCAGGTGCTCGCGGCTCACCACCGCCGGCATCACGCGGCTGATCGAGGCCTCGATGTCGATCGCCGGGTAGTGGCCGGCTTCGGCGAGGTCGCGCGACAGCACGACGTGGCCGTCCAGGATTGCGCGCGCGGCGTCGGCGATCGGATCGTGGCGGTAGTCGTCACCCTCGGTCAGCACGGTGTAGAACGCGGTGATCGAGCCGCGCCCGTCGGCGTCGTTGCCGGCGCGCTCGACCAGCGCCGGCATCATCGCGAACACCGACGGCGGGTAGCCCTTGGTCGCCGGCGGCTCGCCGATCGCCAGCGCGATCTCGCGCTGCGCCTGGGCGTAGCGGGTCAGCGAATCCATCAGCAGCAGCACGCGCTGGCCGCGGTCGCGGAACCATTCGGCGATCGCGGTGGCGTACTGCGCGCCGCGCAGGCGCTTGAGCGGCGGCGCGTCGGCCGGCGCGGCGACGATCACCGCACGCGCCCTGCCCTCCGGCCCCAGCGTGTGCTCGACGAATTCCTTCACCTCGCGGCCGCGCTCGCCGATCAGCCCGACCACCACCACGTCGGCGTTGGTGTAGCGGGTCATCATGCCGAGCAGGGTCGACTTGCCCACGCCGGAACCGGCGAACAGGCCCAGCCGCTGGCCGCGACCGACGGTGAGCAGCGCGTTGATCGCGCGCACGCCGACGTCCAGCGGCGCGTCGATCGGCTTGCGCGCCATCGGGTTGATCGGCTCGCGCTTGAGCGCGGCGTGTTCGTCCGAATCGAGCGCGCCCAGCCCATCCAGCGGCACGCCATCGGCGCCGATCACGCGGCCGAGCAGACCGGTGCCAACCGGCAGGCCGCCGCTGCGCGCGTATGGGCGCACCCGCGCGTTCGGCAGCACGCCGTGCAGGTCGCCCACCGGCATCAGCAGCAGGCGTTCGTCGGCAAAGCCGACCACTTCGGTCTCCAGCGTGGCGCCGTCGGCGGTGTCGACCAGGCAACGCGCGCCGAGTGCGGCCTCGCAGCCTTCCGCCTCCAGGGTCAGCCCGACCACGCGGCGCAGGCTGCCCTCCACCACCAGCGTGCGCTCCGCCTGGGCGCGCGCGCCCAACCGCGCGAGCTGGCGTTGCCAGTTCGCCTGCCGCGCCGCGAGGAACGCCTCCGTATTCACTCAGCGCCCCACCGCTTTTGTAGGAGCCCGCTGGCGGGCGATGCTCTTGCTTCCGCTCTTGCGAATCCCGAACCCCGAATCCCGAATCCCGGCCAGAAAAGCATCGCCCGCCAGCGGGCTCCTACAAGGGCGGTCGCGGCGATCATTCGGCGGGTCCTGCGCTGTCGCCGAGGACGGCGTCGATCATCGCGGCCAGGCGGGTTTCCACCCGCGCATCCAGCCGCGATCGTTCGCTTTCCAGGCGGCAGTCGCCGCGCGCGAGTGTTGCGTCGGCCAGCAGCTGCCAGTGCGTTTCGGCTGCGCCCGATTCGCGCAGCAGGGCCAAGTCGTCGGGATGCAGGTGCACGCGCAACTCACGCGTAGCCGCCGGCAGGGCGGTGGCCGCCTGGCGCACCGCCTGGATGACGAGCGCGGGCAACAGCTGCAGTTCGTGCGCGATCACCCGCTGCGCCACGATCATGGCCAGCCGCGCCAGCTCCTGCCCGGTCTGCTCGTCGAGCTGCTGCAGCGGGCGCGCGGCCGCGTCGTACAGTGCGTCAAGTTCGGCCAGGCGCTCGCGCAGTTGTTGCTGCGCCGCGGCGGCGCCTTCGGCGTGGCCTGCCGCATAGCCTTCCTCGCGCGCCTGCTGCTCGAGCGCGGCCAGCTCGCGCACGGTGGGCTGCGGCGGTGCGTTGGCAGCTGCCGACGCGGTCGGGCCGGTGCCCACGTTCGGCAGCTCCCAGCGCTGGAAATCCGCCGCCACGTTGTGGATGGTGGCGGCCATCAGACGAATTCATCCCCGCCCGAGGTGAGGCTGAGCTGGCCGTCGTCAGAGAGCTTGCGGGCAATGCCCAGCACTTCCTTCTGCGCCGCATCGACTTCGCTCAGGCGCACCGGCCCCTTCACCTCGAGGTCGTCGCGCATCATGTCGGCGGCGCGCTTGGACATGTTGGCGAAGATCTTCTCGCGTACCGCCGGCTCGGCGCCCTTGAGCGCCGTGATCAGGGTGCCCGACGGCACCTCGCGCAGCAGCAGCTGCATGCCGCGATCGTCCAGCTCGGCAAGGTCCTCGAACACGAACATCAAGTCCTCGATGCGCCCGCCCAAGGCATCGTCCTGGCTGCGGATGGCCGCCATCAGCTCGGTTTCGCGGCTGGTTTCCATCGCGTTGAGGATGTCGGCGGCGGCCTTCAGCCCGCCGACGCTGGCGGACTTGAGCTTCTTGGTGTTGCCGGAGAACTGGCGCTCCATGATTTCGTCCAGCTCGTTCAGCGCATGCGGCTGCACGCCGTCGAGCGTGGCGATGCGCATCACCGCGTCCGAACGCACGCGCGGCGGCAGGTAGCCGATCACCTCGGCGGCCTGGTCGGGCTCCAGGTGCGCCAGCACCAGCGCAATGATCTGCGGGTGCTCCTGGTTGATCATCTCGGCGATGGCGCGGCTTTCCATCCACTTGAGCGATTCCAGCCCCTTGCTGCTGCGCCCGAGCAGGATGCGGTCGATCAGGCCGCCGGCCTTGGTTTCGCCCAGCGCATTGGTGAGGATCTTGCGGATGTACTCCTCGGTGCCGACGCCCAGCGACGTCTGCTGGCCCATGTCCTGGTTGAGCCGGGCCAGCGCGTGCTCGACGTGTTCGCGCGAGACGCTGGTGAGCCCCGCCATCGCGGTGCCGACCGCCTGCACGTCGCGCGCGCTCAAGTGCTTGAGCACTTCGGCGGCATCCTGCTCACCCAGCGTCAGCAGCAGGATTGCCGCGCGCTGCGCACCGGTGACGGGCGCATCGGAACGATTAGTTGCCATCTTCGCTCACCCAGTTCCTCACCACTTGCGCCACCTGCTTGGAGTTTTCGCCGACCATCCGCCTGGCCTGGCCGACACGCTGCTCGTACGAAAGCGTCGGCATGGCGCCGCCGAGACGGGCCGGTTCGTTGGCCGCCAGCTCGTCGTCCACGCGCACCGAAATCTGCGGCATCGGCGAGGGCATCGCGCGCGTTGCCGTCTCGCCGCGCAGCAGCCCTTTCAGCAGCGGACGCAGCAGGCCGAATACCACCAGCAGCGCGATCAGCACGCCGGCGCCCTGCTTGAGCAGGTCCAGCACGCCGGGCCGGCCCCATAACGGGGTCTCGGGCAAGGCATCGACCGTCGGGCCATGCTGGAACGCCTGGTTGACCACGCTGACGCTGTCGCCGCGGGCGGCATCGAAGCCCACCGCGTTCTTGGTCAGATCGGTCAGGTGCTGCAATTCCTGCGCGCTGAACGGCACGCTCTTGGGCGCCGCCGCCGCATCGCCGGCCGCGTCGTCCGGATTGTCCGCTTTGCCGGCAACGGCCAGCTTGTTGTCCAGCACTACCGCCACGGTCAGCCGCGCCAGTCGTCCCGCGGGGTCGCTGACGTGGCTGATGGTGCGATCCAGTTCGTAGTTGCGGGTGGCGCTGCTGGAGCTCTCGCCCGGACTGGCGGTAACCGCCGTGGCTGTAGCAGCAGAGGCCTTGCCGGCGTCGGGCTTCGCCGCGGTGGGTTGCGCGACCGTCATCGGCGGCTGGTTGCTGAGCGCACCGGGCACGCCGCCCGCGGTGGCATCGCCGGCCCCGCGCTGCTCGCTGCTGGTCTGTTCGCTGCGCAGCGCCGGGTGGTCGTGGCCGAAGGTCTCGGTGGCTTTCTCGGTGCGGCTGAAGTCCAGGTCGGCATGCACCTGCGCATGCACGCGACCGGGGCCGACCAGCGGCATCAACAGTTCCTCGATGCGCTGGGCGTAGGTGTTCTCGATCCGCGTGGCGATGCGCAGGCGGTTGTCGCCCACCGCGCCCGGGCTTTCCGGGTCGGCGGTGAGCAACTGGCCTTGCTGGTCGATCACGGAGACCTGGCGCGCTTCCAGGTTCGGCACGCTGGCCGCGACCAGGTGCACGATCGCCGCCACCTGCCCGGCATCGAGCTGACGACCGGGGTACAGCGTGACCAGCACCGAGGCGCTGGCTTCGCGGCTGTCGCGAATGAACGCGGAAGGCTTCGGCAAGGCCAGATGCACGCGTGCGGCGCGCACCGATTGCAGCCCGCCGATGGTGGTGCCCAGATCCGCCTCCAGCAGTTGCTGGTAGCGCGTACGCTCGGCCAGATCGCTCATGCCGAACGGCGAATCGGCAGCTGGCAGCGCGCTGCTGCTGGCGCTGCCCTGTGGCAAGCCCTTCGCCGCCAGCTTCAGACGCAGCGCGGCCAGGTCGGCGGCCGGCGCCATGATCGACGACCCGTCGCCGCTCAACTGGTAGGGCGTGTTGTTCGCCTGCAACTCCTGGGTGATCGCCGAAGCGTCCTTCTGCTCCAGGCCGGCGTAGAGCAAACCGTAGTTCGGGCCGCGCGACCACAGCACCACCGCCACGCCCAGCGCCACCGCCGCGGCCACCGCCACCAGCAGCACCAGCTGCCGCGTCGCCGGGTTGCGGGCGATCTGCTTGAGGGGGTCCAGGCGCGCACCGTTGTTGGCGGTGGTCGCGATGGCGTTGTCGGCCATGCTGCTGCTCTTCGGCTAGGGGACGGAAGCGGATCGACGCGTATGCGTCAGACCGGCATGTTCATGATTTCCTTGTACGCATCGACCAGCTTGTTGCGCACCTCGACCACCGTGCGCAGCGAGAGGTCGGCCTTCTGCACCGCGACCATGGTGCGGCCGAGGTCGGCACCCGGATCGCCGCGCTCGAAACTCGCCGCCATACGGCCGGCTTCCAGCTGGTTGCGGCCCACGGAGGAAAGCGACTGCCTGAGCACGTCGGAGAAATCCGCCTGCCCGGCGGCAGCCGCCGGCTTGAACGCCGTTTCCGGCGCACGCACCTGCGCGCTCATCTGGCGCATCTGGGACAGCAGGTTGTTGACGTCGATGGTGCTCATCGCGATGCGTCCTCATGACGGATTCCCGACGCGTGACGGGATTCTGAGTGAGTGGTTGCACGAGGCGTGCCAGCTGTTGCCGAGATTCGGGATTGGAGATTCGTAAAAGCAACGGCATCGCCCGCGAGCGGGCTCCTGCGAATCCCGAATTTCGAATCCCCAATCCCGGCTTCTCAAGCCGCCAGGCTGTTCTGCAGGCCGTACTTGCGCAGCTTTTCCACCAGGGTGGTGCGCTGCATGTGCAGCAGGCGCGCGGCATGGGCCACCACGCCGCCGGTGACGTCGAGCGCCTGGCGGATCAGCCCCACCTCGATGTCGGCCAGGTGGTCCTTCAGGTCCAGGCCCTGCTCCGGCAGCGTGCGCAGCGCCTCGGCCACCGGCTGCAGGCCGGCTTCGCATGGCGGCAGCTCGTCTTCCATCAGCGCCAGCAACGCTGCGCCATGCACCTCGTCGACGGCCTGCTCGCCGCGGTATTTCTTTGGCAGGTCGCTGCTGCGCACCTCGCCGTGCGGAAACAGGATGGCCATGCGCTCGACCAGGTTGGAAAGCTCGCGCACATTGCCCGGCCAGGCATGTGCGCGCAGCGACTGCATCGCGCCAGCGCTGAAGCGCACCACGCCCAGCCCGCGGCGGGCGAGGCGCTGGTTGAACTCGGCGATCAGCACCGGCAGGTCGTCCAGCCGCTCGCGCAGCGACGGCAGTTCGAGCGGGAACACGCTGAGCCGGTAGAACAGGTCCTCGCGGAAGCGGTCGCTGGCGATCGACTCCTCCAGGTTGCGGTGGGTGGCGGCGACGATGCGCACGTCGCAACGCAGGGTCTTGCTGCCGCCTACCCGCTCGTAGGCGCGCTCCTGCAGCACGCGCAGCAGCTTCACCTGCATCGGCAGGCTCATGTCGCCGACCTCGTCGAGGAACAGCGTGCCGCCCTCGGCCATCTCGAAGCGGCCCTTGCGCGCGCTGATCGCGCCGGTGAAGGAGCCCTTCTCGTGGCCGAACAGCTCGCTCTCCAGCAGCTCGGCCGGAATCGCCCCGCAGTTGATCGCCACGAACGGCTTGTCGCGGCGTGGCGAATGCTCATGGATCGCCCGCGCCACCATTTCCTTGCCGGTGCCCGACTCGCCCAGCACCAGCACGGTGGAATCGAACGGCGCAACCTGGCGGATCAACGCATTGACGCGCAGCATCGGCGTCGCGTTGCCGACGAAGCGCAGCGCACCGGACTGGCCGCCGAGCAGGCGCGCATAGATGTTGCGCATGGCTTCGGCCATCTTCTCGTAGCGCAGGGGAAACTCCAGCGTGGCCATGCGCGTGGCAAACGGCGACGACGCCGCACCGAAGCGCTCGAGCCAGGGTGAATCGGCCGCCAGCAGCATCGGCACGTGCGACGCGGCGGCACCCAGCAGGGCGAACTGACGCTCGGCCTCGGCGGTGTCGGCGACGCTGCCGACGTACACCGCGCGCCAGGCGTGGGTGGCTTCGTCCACCGCGGCACAGGCGGCGCCGTGCTGCGGTCGGTAGCCCAGGAAGTGAAGGGCAGAGAGCACGGAGTCCACACGCGTCTCGTCGGATTCGATGACCAGGAAGTCGAATTTCTGCATCGCTTTCTCTCCTTACCGCACTGCTCGTTTTGGCGGCCCCATGCTTCCGTCGGGAACGCTTTCTCATCGGTGCCGGTTTCTGTTGCCGGCCTGATGAACCAAGAGCAATTAGGAGGCCAACTTTCCGACCATCGCGTCGGCAAAACGTCGCACGTCGGAAAAACCGACACCGACGCATCGGCAAACACGTCCGGCCGCGTTCCCTAACTGCATGAAACGTGAACGATTTGCGCGATATTCCCGACATGGCATTGCGCCCATGCCAAGTGTGACCGACGTCATGGGAATCGCCGACGGAATTCCACAATTGCGAACTGCATCACATCTTGTGCGTTGACCGGACCACTGCTTACGCAACCGGCTGGCGTGCCCCTGCCACTTTGCGTCGATGATGGCGGAAAACCAGACGCTCAATTGCGTCACCCAGTGCATCGCCCAACGGCGCAAAAGCCACGAACGTCCGACCATCGTCGAACTGCCGCTGCACCTGCGCAGCAAGTTCGAGCGGCAGGCTGCGGCACAGGTCGAAACGGATGCGCAGCAGCCCGCCGGCAGCCGGCGCCAGGCCCGCGGGCAACAGCGCGCCAATCGCGTTGAAGCGCAGCAGCCGCCGCGGCGGCAGCGCGCTGCCGGGCACCAGCAAGTTGTTGACGATCTCCACCAGCACGCTGAGCTTGGCGTCCATGCGCAGCATTTCCTGCATCAGCGGGCTGTCGTCCTCGCCGCCGTCGGCGCGGCGCTCCTCCAGCGCGGCGATCGCCGCCAGCACGTTCGCGTTGCGCTCGGCCAGCTGCTGCAGCAACGCCGGCGAGGGCGGCCAGGCCAGCGGCTCGCAATCGGCATGCAGGCTCTCCTCGCAGCTGACCCGCTGTTCGAAGTCGTCCCAGCCGGTCGCCGTGGCGCCGGCCGAGGAGGTATTGCCCGAGGGCGTGCTGTCTGAGGTCATGGCGTGGGTCCGCGACGCGTTGAGGCCGAAACCGCCACGCCGGCGGGCAACGCCGGTGGTCAGGGCCGGGTATAGGCCGCGATCGCGCGGGCGCGATCGGCTTCCTGCTGCCACTGTTCGGCCGCCGAATCCCGCGCGCGGCCGACGATGGCCTGCAGCTGGCGATCGTACGCCAGAATCTCGTCCAGCCGGGCCAGGCTGTCCGGGTCGGACGCATGCCGGCGCAGCAGCAACGGCTCGCGCTCGGCCTCCAGCTCGATCAGCCGCGACCATTCCTGCGTCTGCGCGGCGGCCAGCATCGCGCGGGTCAGCCCGAGCGCGAGTTCGAGCACGCCCATGCTCACGCGCCGGCCGCCCGCCGGCTGGCTGCGGGAGCGATCTGCACCCAGCTGTCGCGGATCGGCTGCAGCAGGTTGCTGACCTCTTCGATGAGGCTGGCGTCATCGCGCAGGTTCGCCTGCAGCAGGCGGCGGCTCATGTAGTCGTACAGCGAGTCCAGCCGCCCGACCAGCACCGGGTCGGCCTTGGCGTCGAGGCTGTCGCGCAGGCCGCCGAGGATCTCGATGCAGCGCGTGATCGCCTCGCCCTTGGCGGCGACCTCGCCGCGCAGCATGTGCGCGCGGGCCTTCACCAGCCGCTCCAGCGCACCGTCCATCAGCAGCGTGATCAGCCCGTGCGGGTCCGCCGACTCCACCCCGCCGTGCGAGCGGATCTGTTGATAGGCGCCTGCGCCGTAGCCGAATGCCATGACCTTGTCCTCTTATTTCTTGTTGCTGTTGGTGAGCGCGTCGAACTGCTGCTGCAGGTAGCTGCTGGTGCTGTTGAGCTTGCTCATCAGGGTGTCGAGCGCGCTGAACTGCGCCTGGTACATCGCGGTAAGGCTGTCCATGCGGCTGTTCAGCGCGGTCTGCTGGTTGGTCAGGTCGCTCAGCTGCCGGTTGATGCTGCTGGTGCGGCTGGCCAGTACGCCCTGGCTGCCCACCCAGCTGGTCAGCGGGGCATTCAGCTTCGCGGCGAATCCATTGGCGCCGCCGAACAGGTTGCCGACCTGCTTGCCGCCGTCGGATAGCGCGGTCGCCAGCTTGGTGCTGTCCAGGCTCAGGGTGCCGTCCACCTGCAGCGAGATGCCGATCGAGGACAGCGCGGCGCCGTTGGCGGTGCCGCCGATGACACTCGACAGGGTGTTGTTGATGCTGTTGAGCGTGGCGTCGCCGAGCAACGCGCCGGCGGTGCCGGTGGTAGCGTCGTACCTGGTCAGGTTCTGGTAGATGCCGACGAAGCTGTTGTAGGTATTGACCAGGTTGGTCAGCGCGCTGGTGGCCTTGCTGGTGTCGCTGGACACGCTCAGCGTGCTGCTGCCGACCTTGGCCAGGTTGAGGGTGAGGCCGTCGATGGCGGTGCTGACGGTATTGCCAGCACTGCTGGCGGCCAGGCCGTCGATGCTGTATTTGGCATCGGCCGCCGCGGTGACGACGGTCAGGCCGTTGCCGCTGGTGGCCACCGGATCGTACTTCATCGCCGCCAGCTTGCCGTCGCCGCCGCTGCTCGATACCGAGAAACCGTTGGCCGCGCCGGTGCGGGTGCCGCTCAGCACCAGGTGTGCGCCGTCGGTGCCGTTGACGATGGTGGCGCTCACGCCGGGGTTGCTGCTGGAACCGTTGATCGCGTCGCGGATCGCCGCCAGCGAATTGTTGGTGCTGTCCAGGGTGAGATTCATCGACTGGCTGCCCACCGCGATGGTCAGCGTACCGGTGCCGACTGCGGCAGTGTTGCTGGCAAACGCGCCGGACGAAGCCTTCAGCGCGCTGGCCAGCTGTGTCACGGCGATGTTGTAGCTGCCGTTGACCGGAGTGCCGGTGGCACTGGCGCCGAGTACGGTGGCGTCGCTGCTGCCCACCGTGCGCGCGTTGAACACGCTGCCGTCGGTGAGCGGGGCCATCGCCGACTGCAGCGCAGAAAGCGCGGCGCTGACCTGGCCGAGCGCCGAAAGCTGGGTGTTCGCCGCGTTGGTCTGGCTGGTGATCTGGTTCTGCTGCGGCGCCTTCTTGGCGGCCACCAGTTTTTCCACCAGTGAGGCCACGTCGAGCCCGGAACCCACGCCCATGGAGGTCAGCAAACCCGTGGTGGGTGTGGTGGAGCCTACCGTGATAGCCATGGACATCGGTTCCTGTAATGGGGGAAACGGCCGCGGATTGTCCACGGCCGTTTCGGGTCAAGCGATTACTGCAGGAGCTTCAGCACGCTCTGGGTGGTGGCGTTGGCCTGCGCCAGCACCGAGACACCGGCCTGCTGCAGGATGTTCGCGCTGGACATGTTCGCGGTCTCCGCGGCGAAGTCGGCATCCTGGATCTGGCTGCGCGACGAGCTCAGGTTCTGCGAGATGGTCTGCAGGTTGGCGATGGTCGAGGTGAAGCGGTTCTGCACCGCGCCCAGGTCGCTGCGCATCGAGCTGACCGTGCTCAGCGCGGCGTCGATGCGGCTGATGGTGTCGTTCGCGCCGCTGACCGTCTTCACGTTGCTGGAGGCGAGGTCACCGCCGATGGCGATGGCGGTGGCGCCTGCGTTGGCGAAGCCCAGGTTGCCCGCGCCCGCGCCGGCCTTGGTGCCGTCTACGGTCAGCGCCGACTGCGCATTCAGGTGCACCGACTTGCTGCTGCTGTCGTAGTACGCAGCCACGCCGGAGATACCCTTGGCGTTGATCGCGTCGACCAGGCTCTGCGCGTCCTTGTAGCTGCCCGCCATGTCGGTGCCGTCGATCTTCAGGTCGCCGGTGGCCAGCACCAGGTTGGATGCGGTACCCGCCACGGCGTTCGCGCCGGTGACGTTGGTGTTGACGAAGGTCGGGTCGGTGCCACCGATGGTCATCGCACTGCTGGCGCCGGTGGCCGTGGTGGTGATGGTGAAGCCGTTCGCGCCGCTGGCGGCGACCGTGTACTTGCCCGCGGCCGACGTGTTCAACTGCCCCTGCACCGCCGTGACCATCGCAGCCTGGGTGCCGTAGGCGGCATTCAGGCTGACCGCGTTGCCGTCGACCGTGAACGCCTTGCCCGTCGTGCTGTAGTCGAAGCCGGCCACGCCGTTCACCGTGGCCACCGACGCGGTCGCCGCGCTGGCGCCGGACAGGAACAGGGCGCTGGTGTCGCCGGTGGCCGAGGTGGCCATCTGGCCGACCTGCTTGGCGCCGGCGCCCTGGCTCAGGTTCACCGAAATCGTCTCGCCGACGTTGGCGCCGATCTGGAACGCGGCGGAGCCGAAGCTGCCATCCAGCACGTGGCGGCCGTTGAAAGTGGTCTGCTGCGAGATGCGGGTGATTTCCGACAGGCGCTGCTGCACTTCGGCGTCCAGCGCGGCGCGGTCGGAGTCGGAGTTGGTGGCGTTGGCCGACTGCACCGCCAGCGTGCGGATACGCTGCATGTTGTTGGTCACCTCGTTCAGCGCCGACTCGGTGGTCTGCGCCAGCGAGATGCCGTCGTTGGCATTGCTGACGGCCTGGTTCAGGCCGTTGATCTGGGTGGTGAAGCGGGTCGAGATGGCGAGGCCGGCGGCATCGTCCTTGGCGCTGTTGATGCGCATGCCGGAGGACAGGCGCTCGATCGCGGTGGACAGCTTGCTCTGCGAGGTAGCCAGGTTTTTCTGGGCATTCAGCGAGCTGATGTTGGTGTTGACGCTCATGACCATGGGAGTATCTCCAGAAGGGGTCGTAGGTGCCGGTGGCCGGCGGTGGCAGCCAGCGGGGATTCCGATGGGAACACCGCCGCCTCAACTGCTGTTTCGACCCCCACCATGGAAACTTGAGCCTTGTCAACGCAGATAGTCGAACAATTTTGAGCCCTGGATTTTCGTGAACGTCTGCTGCGCCGCCTGCAGCGCCGTGGTTTGCGCACCGAGCTGGCTGATGGCGTCGTAGTAGTTCAGGTCCTGCACGTTCGACAGCGCGCTCTTGTACTGCAGCGTGAGATCGTCGTTGAGTCCGCTTTGCTGGTCGAGCGCATTCATGCGCGCGCCGACCATGCCGCGCGTGCGGCTTATGTTGTCGATCGCCTGGTCGAGGCTGGCGAACTGCGTGTTGATGTCGTTCTGCATCGGCGCACCACCGCCGTTGGGCGTGCGCAGCGCCTTGATGATGTTGTCCAGCGTGGTGAACACGTCCTGCTTCGCGGAGGCGCCCAGCAAGAACTCGTCGCCCGCGGCGGGCGCGCCGCTGAAAGCCACCTGCGCGCCGCGGAAGCCGACGCTGCCGCCGCGACTGGCGTCGTAGCTGCCGCTGTCCAGTACGGTGCCGGCGCCGTCGCGCACTTCATACGCGTTGGCGGCGGTGAACACGATGCGGTAGCTGCCGCCGTCCCACGCCGAGGGATTGGCGTTGGGATTGCTGACGCTGCTGGCGCCGGCCACCGCGCTGCCGGTGTTGGCCGCGCTGGCGCTGACCGCGAAGGTGCCGTTGCCGGTGGGAATGTCGGCGAACACCGTGCTGCCGGGGTCGCCGGTGGCCACCTGCAGGCCGGGGCCGGCGGCGACCATGCGCTGGCCGTCGTCGCCGACGTAGCTCACGCCGTTCTGCGAGACGAACGGCATCGTGCCGGTGCGGTTGCCGGCGAACAGGTAGTCGCCCTGGCCGTCCTTGCTGTTGGCTTGGCCAAGCAGTTGCTGGCGCAACTGCGCCATCTCGGCGGCGATGTCGCCGCGAGTGGCGTCGGTCTGCGAACCGTTGGCGGCCTGCAGCAGCAGCGTGCGCACGCGGCCCAGCACGTTGGTGACGTTGGACAGGGTCTGGTCTTCCAGCCCCAGCCGCGCGTTGGCGCTGGTGATGTTGCGCTGGTACTGCGCGGCGTCGGCGGTGAGGTGGGTGAGGTCGAGCGCACGCGCCGCGCCCACCGGATCGTCGGACGGCTGGTTGATGCGCTTGCCGGTGCTCAACTGGATGTTGAGGTCGGACAGCTCGCTCTGCCGGTCCATCATGCTGCCGACGGACTGCTGCTGCATCCAGCTGGTGGAGACTCGCATGGCTTACCCCTTCACGGCGCTAAGCAGCGCGTCGAAGATGCTGTTGGCGGTGCTGATGACCTGCGCGGAAGCCTGGTAGGCCTGCTGGTAGCGCAACAGGTTGGCGGCTTCCTCGTCCAGGTTCACGCCGGACACGCTCTGCTGCGAGCTCATCGCCTGGCTGTACACCGCGGTCTGCGTGCTCAGGTCGTCCTTGGCCAGCGCACCGGCGCTGCCGACCTGGCCGACCAGCTGGCTGTAGGCGCGACCGGCGCTGGTGACGCCACCGTCGAGCACGCCGAGGTTGGCCACCTTGCCCAGCATCAGCGCGTTGCTGTTGTCGCCCTGCGCATTGCTGTTGGCCCGCACACCGAAACGGTCGCCGGCCTGCGGCGCGCCGCCGAGCTGCATGCTCCAGCCGTTGTGGACGATAGGCTGGCCGGGGGCGAACACCTGCGCCGGGCCGCCGTCGATGCTGTAGCTGGTGGCCAAGGCGAACACCACGGAGCTGCTGCTGAACAGGTTGGCGTTGCTGCCGTCGCTGACACTGATGGCTGGCGATACGGTGCCGCTGTTGCCCACCGCGGCGGTGGCCTTGAGCGGCGCCGCGGCAGCGATCTTGTCGGGGTCGTCGATCGCCACCGAAAAACTCGCGGCGGCGTTGCGGCTGGGCTGCACGCGGAAACTGTCACCGGCGCTGGCGCTGCCGCCCACCACCAGGCTCAAGCCGGCGGCGGTGAACGGGTCAGCGCTGCTGCCACTGCCGGCCAGCGCGACATTGTTGCCGCTGGTGTCGCGCATGCTCCAGCTGCTGCCGTTGTAGCTCAGCACGTAATCCTTGCCGGTCAGCGCGCCGATGTCGCCGATGCCGGCACTCAGCGTGCCGCTGCCGCTGTTGCTGGCGGCGGCCTGCACGGTCGGGCCGGCCACGTTGAAAAAGCTGCCGCCGAGTTCGCCACGCAGATCCATGCCCTGCGCGTGCTGCGCGTTGAACGCGCTGGCCAGCGCCTGCGCACTGCGGCCCAGCTGGTTCTGCGCGGGATCGAGCACGTTGCCGCGAAAATCCAGCAGCGCGCCCAGCGTGCCGCCGCCGATGCGCCCGCTCAGCACGGCGCCGGACGCCGCACCCACCACTTCCATGCGGGTGGCGTCGTACATGTTGGGTGCAGTGCCCAACGCATGCGCCTCGGTGCCGGTGACCAGCGCCTGGCCGTTGCCCACGAACACGCTGATGGTGTTGTCGTTCTGCGGCACCACGCTGATGCCGACCTGGCCGGCCAGCTTCTTCACCAGTGCATCGCGCTGGTCGAGCAGGTCGGCCGGCGGCGTGCCGTCGGTGGCCTGCGAGGAGCGGATCAGCCCGTTCAACTTGGCGATCGAGCGGCTGCCGCCGTTGATCGCATCGACGGCTTCGCCGATCTGCTGCTGCACCTGGCCGGAGAGCTGATTGAACTGGCCGGACAGCGCGCGGAACGTGCTGGCCAGCCCGCCGGCGCGGGCCAGCAGCACCTGCCGCGAGGCCGCATCCGATGGCGCGTTGGCCATGTCCTGCACGGCGCCGAAGAAGCTGTCCAGCGAGGTCTGCAGATTGCTGCTGCCGGAAAGCTGGTCGTTGAGCTGACCGGTGAGGCTGGCCATGCTGCTGGCGCGGCCCTGCGCCGAAGTGGCCGACCACAGCGAGCTGTTGAGGAACTGGCTGTAGGCACGCTGCACCGCCACCGTGTTGACGCCGGTGCCGACGTAGTAATTGGCCTGCCCCTCGGGCAGCCGGGCACTGAACGACACCAGCTGGCGGCTGTAGCCGTCGGTGTTCGCGTTGGCCACGTTGTGGCTCACCGTACTGAGCCCGATCTGCGCGGCGAGCAGCCCGGATACGCCGGTCGAAAGCATGTCAGCCATGGTGGTCCATCCTCGACAACTGGAGCGCCGCCGGAGCGGCACGGCATGTGGTCACGGTAACGGCCGGGCGCGTGTTCACTTGAATTCGCGCGGCAACCGCAGCGCCGCCAGCGCTTCGCGCATCTGCGGGCTGTTGGCGATCGCGGTGATCTTGGCCGCGTATGACGGGTCGGTCGCGTAGCCTCCGCGCACCAGTGCCCGCGCGAAGCCGGCCACGTTCTCGCCCTGGCCCAGCGCCTGCGCATAGCGCGGGCTGTCGGCCAGCACGCGCGCGTAGTCGGCGAACGCATCCGCCGGCGAGTCGTAGGCGCGGAACGCGTCGCGCCGGCGCACCGCCACGCCGTTCTCGTACTCCAGCGTGGGCACGCTGACCTTGTCGCCGCTCCAGTTGCCGCCGGCCTTGATGCCGAACAGGTTGAAGCTGCTGCTGCCGTCGCGGTGGCTGGGCAGGTGCTTGCCCCAGCCGGTTTCCAGCGCCGCCTGCGCCAGCAGCGCGCGCACCGACACGCCCAGCTGCTTCGCCGCCACTTCGGCGTGCGGCGCCAGCGTGCGGACGAAACCCACCGGGTCGCCGCCCGGCAACAGCTCCGCCGCGGCGCCCGCCGCATCGAGCGCGCCCTGCGCCATGCGGTCGAGCGTCTGGCTCCATGCCGAACCGGCGTCGGCCGTCGACGGCATCGCCATGATGCCGGCCGTTGCGTCGCTCGCATCGTCGCCGGCACCCAGTTGCAGCAGCGCGCGCACGTCGGCGTTGGGCACGCCGGCGACGGGCGTCGGCAGCGGGCCGTGGGCCTCCGCGGCGGCAGCCGGCTTGCCGCCAAGCTGGCGCACCAGCATCTTCGCGATGCCCAGCCCGTTGTTGCCGTTGGCCAGGCTCAGCGCGAGCTGGTGGTCGAACATCTCGCGGTACGAGTCGACTTGCTCGCTGCCGGCAAGGTCGCTGCCCATGCTGGCGTTCGCGTCGCGCATCGACTTCAGCATCATCTGGGTGAAGATCGCCTCGAACTGCTTCGCCACCGCCGGCAGCGCACTCTTGCCATCGTCGCTGCGCGCCTGCGCGCGCAGCTGCTGGAAGCCGGAGAGTTCGGTCCAGGTGTCGAGCGCAGGTGCGTTGCTGGCGATGGGCGTCATGATCGCGGGCCGGCTCAGATCACCACCAGGTCGGCATGCAGCGCGCCGGCCTGCTTCAATGCCTGCAGGATCGAGATCAGGTCGCTCGGCGTGGCGCCGACCTGGTTCACCGCGCGCACGATGGTGTCCAGGCTCACGCCGGGGCCGAACTTGAACATGTGCGCGCCTTCTTCGCTGACCTGCACGCTGCTGCTGGGCACGATCGCGGTCTGCCCGCCGCGGCTGAACGGCGCCGGCTGGCTGACCTGCGCCTGCTCGCTGATGGTGACCTGGATCGCGCCGTGCGCCACCGCGGCGGCGCTGACCCGCACGTCCGAACCGATCACCACCGTGCCGGTGCGCGAGTTCACCACGATCCGTGCCGGCGCGTCGCCCGGCTGCACGTCGAGGTTCTGGATCGCGCCCAGCCACGCCACCTTCTGCGCCGGGTCCTGCGGCCCGCGCACGCTGATCGAGCCGCCGTCGAGCGGCTGCGCGGTGCCGGCGCCGTAGGCCCGGTTGATCGCCGTGGCGATGCGCGTGGCGGTGGTGAAGTCGGCGGTGTTGAGGTTCAGCATCAGGTCGCCGCCGCCGCTGAACGACGAGGCCACCGTGCGCTCCACCGAGGCGCCGTTGGGGATGCGCCCGCTGGCGGAGATGTTCACCTGCACGCTGGAGCCGCTCTTGCCCTGCGCACTGATGCCGCCGACCACCACGCTGCCCTGCGCCACCGCGTAGACGTTGCCGTCCGCGCCGCGCAACGGCGCCATCAGCAGCTGGCCGCCGCGGATGCTCTTGGCGTTGCCGATCGAGGCGACGGTGACGTCGATGGTCTGGCCGGGCTTGGCGAACGGCGGCAGATCCGCCGTCACCATCACTGCGGCCGCGTTCTTCAGCTGTGGCCGCGCACTGGCCGGCACGGTGATGCCGAACTGCTGCAGCATGTTCTCCAGGCTCTGGGTGGTGAACGGCGCCTGCGTGGTCTGGTCGCCCGAGCCGTCCAGGCCCACCACCAGGCCATAACCGATCAGCTGGTTGCTGCGCACGCCGGCGACCTGCACCAGGTCGCGGACCTTGTCGGCGTGGGCGGGGGCCAGCGCCAGAACTCCCAAAACAAGCACAAGCCCCCGTAGGAACCCGCTTGCGGGCGATGCCTTTACCTTTGCGGGTTCCCGGGTCGAGAGCATCGCCCGCAAGCGGGCTCCTACAACGGGGCGCGCCAGCGTGTTCATCAGAACGGCATCCACTTCGAATTGAAGAAGCGCGACAGCCAGCCACGCGTATTCGCGTCGGCCAGCGTGCCGCGGCCGGTGTAGCTGATGCGCGCGTCGGCCACGCGGGTGGACGGCACCACGTTGTCCTGGCCGATGTCCTGCGGGCGCACGATGCCGGAGATGCGCACCAATTCCTGGCCCTGGTTGATGGTCAGCCACTTCTCACCGCGCACCAGCAGGTTGCCGTTGCTCAGGCGCTGCGCCACGGTGACAGTGATCTGCCCGACCAGCTGGTTGCTCTGCGTGCTGGAGCCGGCGCCGTCGAAGCTGCGCTCGCCGTCCAGCCCGATGTTCGCCGCGTTGCCGCCGATCGACAGGTTCTGGCCAAGCACGGTAGGCGAGGCGATCTTGGCCTTGTCGGTCTTGCTGGTGGAGGTGGTGGCCTTCTTGCTGGCCTGGGTGCTTTCCACCAGCGCCACGGTGAGGATGTCGCCCACGCGGTGCGCGCGCGGGTCGGCGAACAGCTCCATGTTCTGCTGGTCATGGTAGATCGAGCCGTCGGCCTGCCCCGCGGCGATCTGCGGCGCGGGCGGCGGCGTCGGCGCCCACTCGGCATCGTCGCGCGCGTGCGGGCCGCTGGCGCAGCCGGCCAGCAGGGCCAGCGCGCACAGCACGAGGGCGCCGCGGAGCATCCCCCACATCGTCATTCCCACGAAAGTGGGAAGCGCTTTATCAACAGCAAAGCTGGCCATCCATGTTGCTGTTCCGCAAAGCCGCGATGGATTCCCGCTTTCGCGGGAATGACGAGGGGGAAAGCGGTTGTTCGGGACTCCCGAGAGGGAGGAAGGACGGGCAGGCATCACGGCGCGCCTCAGGTCTTGTTGGTGAGGAACTGCAGCATCGAGTCGGCGGCGGAGACCGCCTTGGAGTTCATCTCGTAGGTGCGCTGGGTCTCGATCATGTCGACCATCTGCTCCACCACGTTGACGTTGGAGCTTTCCAGCGCGCCCTGCGCCAGCGTGCCCAGGCCGTTCAGGCCCGGCTGGCCGATCTGCGGCGAGCCGCTGGAGGCGGTTTCGAGGTACAGGTTGTCGCCGTTCGGCTGCAGGCCGGCCGGGTTGATGAAGTCAGCCAGTTGCACGGTGCCGATCTGCTGCGTCGCGGCCTGGCCCGGCACGCTCACGCTGATGGTGCCGTCGCTGCCGATGGTGATGCTCTGCGCGTTGGTCGGCACGCTGATGGCCGGGTCGAGCGCGTAGCCGTTGGCGGTGACGATCTGCCCGTTCTGGTCCATGTGCAGCGAGCCGTCGCGGGTGTAGGCGATGCTGCCGTCGGGCATGGTCACCTGCAGAAAGCCGCGACCCTGCACGGCCAGGTCCAGCGAGTTGCCGGTCTGCTCGATGTTGCCCTGGGTGAACAGCTTCTCGCTGCCGGCCACGCGCACGCCGGTGCCCAGCATCAGGCCGGACGGCGCCTGGGTCTGCTCGGTGGTCTGCCCGCCGGGCTGGCGCAGGTTCTGGTAGACCAGGTCCTGGAACGAGGCGCGCGCGCTCTTGTAGCCGGTGGTGTTGGCGTTGGCGAGGTTGTTCGAGATCACGTCCATGCGCGTCTGCTGCGCATCGAGGCCGGTCTTGGCTACCCACAGGGATGAGAACATGTCGATGGACTCCGAATGGACGTCTGGATGTCTGTATGAATGGTGGTGGTCAGGTCATCTGCAGCAGGCGCGAGGCCGACTGCGCGTTTTCGTCGGCGCCGTGGATGGCGCGGATCTGCAGCTCGTACTGGCGCGACAGCTGGATCATCTGCACCAGCGTCTGCGCCGGGTTGACGTTGCTGGATTCGAGCACGCCGGACTTCAGCGTCACCGCGGGGTCGGCATCCGCCGTGGCGCCGCCGGCCAGGTGCATCAGTCCGTCGCTGCCCAGCGCGAGCTGGTCGGCGGCCGGGTTGACCAGCTTGATGCGGCCGACCGCGGCGATCGTCTCCGGGCCCTGGCCCATCGGCACCACCGACACGGTGCCGTCGGCGCCGATGTTCACCTGCGCGCTCTGCGGCACGCTGATCGGGCCGCCGTCGCCCAGCACCAGGTTGCCGCGGGCGTCGGTGAGCAGACCGTCGGGAGTCAGCCGCAGTTCGCCGGCACGGGTATAGCCTTCGCTGCCGTCGGCGCCCTGCACGGCGATCCAGCCCTGCCCCTGCACAGCCACATCCAGCTCGCGGCCGGTCTCGATCTGGCCGCCCTCGCGCAGGTCCACGCCCAACCCCTGCGCCACGCCGTTGACCCGCGTGGGCAGGCCCGGGCCCTGCACCGCCAGCGGCTGGAACGCCGACAGTTGCGCCTTGAAGCCGACCGTGTCGGCGTTGGCCAGGTTGTGCGCCACCTCCGACTGCCCGCGCATCATCTGCGTGGCGCCGGTCATGGCGACGTAAAGCGATCTGTCCATATGGATTCCCGGGTGGGGTTAGCGGAGAACGAGGAACAGGAACAGTGCGGCGAACGGCTTTTCCTATTCCCGACTCCTATTCCCCACTCCCTCAGCTGCGAATATTGATGATGGTCTGCGTGAGCTGGTTGTCGGTGGAGATCACCTGCGCGTTGGCCTGGTAGTTGCGCTGCGCCTTGATCATGTTGACCAGCTGCGCAGTGAGGTCGGCGGTGTTGGAAGCCTCCAGCGCGCCGGCCTGCACGCTGCCGAAGGTGCCGCCGCCGGCGGCGCCCATCACCGGCGTGCCGGAGTCGTAGGAGGCGGCCCAGTTGGTGTTGTCCAGCTGGCGCAGGCCCTGCTCGTTGGAGAACTGCGCCAGTGCCAGCTGGCCCAGCGCGGAGGTCTGGCCGTTGGAGTACTTGGCCTGCACTACACCCTCGCGCGACACGTCGATGCTGGAAAGGATGCCGGTGGGGTAGCCGTTCTGGTTGATCGCGCTGGCCGCGTAGGCGTTGCCGAACTGGGTGGCTTTGCTCATGTCCAGGTTGAGCTGCATCGGGTCGGCGCCGGGGCTGACCGACACCGCCGGGAAGTTCAGCATGCCGTTCGCCGGCGTCACCAGCGCGCCACTGCTGTTGAAGGTGAGCTGCTGCGAGGCGCCGGTGGAGCCGCCGTCGATGTACAGGCTGGCGTTCCACACGTTGGCGGCCGGATCCTTGGCGAAGTACACCACGCCGCTGTGGGTGGCGCCGAGCGAGTCGTAGGCGGTGAACGGCGTGGCCTGGTTGTAGCTCGACGGATCGGTGAGCGGGTTGAACGGGGTCGCCGGCGGGGTGGCGTCCGACGGCAGGTTCAGCGACATCTGCACGGTGCCGGTGGCCTTGGCCGCATTCTGCGCGGTGAACAGCTGCAGGTCGGTCAGCGTACTGGTGTCGAAGGTGCCGCCGGCCACCGATGGAAACACCTGCAGGCGCTGCCCGCTGGCGTTCATCACGTAGCCGTTCTGGTCCTTCTGGAACGCGCCGGCACGGGTATAGGAAAAGCCCTTGCCGTCGCGCACGGTGAAGAAACCGTCGCCGCTGATGGCGAAGTCCAGGCTGTTGTTGGTGGTCTCGACGCTGCCGGTGGTGAACTGCTGCGCCACGTTGGTCAGTCGCACGCCGCTGCCGGTCTGGCTGGAACTGAGGTTGGGGCCGGCGGCATTGAACAGCTCGGCGAACTGCGTGCGCGAGCCCTTGAAGCCGGTGGTGGCGGTGTTGGCGATGTTGTTGGCGGTAACCTCCAGATCCTTCGAGGCCGCGTTGAGACCGCTCAAGGCAATATTGAAAGGCATCCGATAATTCCTCTGTGTTGAAGCCCCGCGGGGCCGTCAGTTGATCTGCGCGACCTGGCTCAGCAGGGCACCGCCAAAACCGTCCACATCCAGATAGACACCGTCGCTGCCGGTCATGCCCACGCCGGTGACCTTGCCGCTGACGTAGGTGGCCACGGCGGTGTTGCCGGCCTGCGCCGCGAGGCCGTAGGTTCCCGCCGGCAACGCCTGGCCATCGTCGCCCATGCCGTCCCAGTGGAAGCGCGCCAGCCCCGCCGGCGGCGCGCCCAGGCTGATCGTGCGCAGCACGTTGCCGTGCGTGTCGTTGATCTTCACCAGCACCTGACCGCCGCCGTCGGGTACGTTCACCGCGCCGTCCAGGGCGCCGTCGCGCAGCGTGCCGGCCGCGGACGGCACCACCACGGTGCGCCCCACCATGCCGCTGGCCCGCAGGATCTGGTTGCTCTGCATCGATTTGCTCAGGTCGTCGAACGATGCCTGCAGGTCCTGCGTCGCCGAGACCTGGCTGATCTGCGCCAGCTGGCTGACCATCTGCGACGAATCCATCGGCTTGGTCGGATCCTGGTTGCGCATCTGCTCCGTCAGCAGGCTCAGGAAGTCGGCCTGGCTGAGGGTCTTGTCCTTGCCCGCGCTGACCGCCTGGCCGGCGCTGGCGCCCACGTTCGAAACATTCATGCCGCTCATGCCATGTGCCTCATCGGTAGCCGCCTCACTTGCCGAGATCCAGCGTCTTCTGCATCAGCTGGCGGGTGGAATTCATCACCTCGACGTTGTTCTGGTACGAGCGCGAGGCGGAGATCATGTTGACCAGCTCGTCCACCGGGTTGACGTTGCTGCTGTAGACATAGCCGTCGGCGTCGGCCAGCGGGTTGCCGGGTTCGTAGCGGCTGGGGATCGCCGCCTGGCTCTCGGTGACGCCGAGCACCTGCACGCCCTCGCCTGGCGCATCGCCGCCGGCCTGCCGGTTCTTCACGGCGGCAAACAGCGGTTCGCGCGCGCGGTAGGCCGCGTCCGGGGTAGTCGCCACGCTGTCCGCGTTGGCGAGGTTGCTGGCCACCGTGTTCAGGCGCAGCGACTGCGCCGCCATGCCGGAACCGGCCACATTGAAGATCGAGAACAGTGACATCAGCCCTGGCCTCCGTTGATGGCCATGCGCAACATGCGGATCTGTGCGGTGATGAAGGACAGGCTGGCCTGGTAGTGCACGCCGTTGGCGGCGAACGCGGCCTGCTCGGCCTGCGCGTCAACGGTGTTGCCGTCCATGCTCGGCTGGGTCGGCACGCGATAAGCCAGCGCGCCGTCGGCCCCCGGCCCGGCCGTACCGATCTGGCCGGCGGCGGTGGTCTGCAGCGGCAGTTCGCCCTGGCTGCCGCCGGCGTCCGCCAGCACCTTGCGGAAGTCGATGTCGCGGGCCAGGTAGTCGGGTGTGTCGGCGTTGGCCAGGTTGTTGGCGAGCACCTCGGTACGCCGCTGCCACAGGTCCAGTGCCCCGGTGTGGATGCCGAACAGGTTGTCAGGGGTCAGGGACATCGCTTCGCTCCGCGTGCAGTTGCCGCACGGAGCTGGAGGCAAATTGCATGCCACCACGGGGAAAACGTTGCTGCAACTGGGCTGGCGAAGCCGTGCCCGCGACACCTCGAGGGCGCCACCGGCGAAAAGACGGATTGTTGACGCCGTGCTGGCGCCAGCCGCGCCGGAGTCAGCCCGCCGGCACTTCTGCCGGCTCGGGCAACAGCTCCAGCACCGCCTGCGCCAGCAGGTCCGGCTGGTACTTGGCGACGAAGCGGTCGGCCTTGACCTCCTTCACCATCGCCTCGTTGAAGATGCCGCTGAGCGAGCTGTGCAGTACTACCTTGAGCTGGCGCAGGCCCGGCGTCTCGCGGATCGCGCGGGTGAGCGCGTAGCCGTCCAGGCGCGGCATCTCGATGTCCGACACCACCAGCCTGACGCCGTCGACGGGGTCGCCCGCCGCGAGTTCCTGCAGGCGCTCGAGCGCTTCGCGACCATCCGTCGCCACCACGCATTCGATGTTCATCTGCTTGAACAGGCCGACCAGCCGGCGGCGAGCGATCAGCGAATCGTCCACCACCATCACCCGTCGCGGCGACAGCGTGCGGGTGTCGGCGGCGCGCTGCATCTGCATGGACAGCTCGGCCGGCGCGGCGTCGATACTGGCCAGCACGTGCTCCACGTCGACCACCGCCATCAGCGCGCCATCGATGCGGGTTACCGCGTTGACCCGCGCGCCGAAGCCCAGGTTGCTCGGCGGCGCCACCAGCGTTTCGCCCGGACATTGCACCATGCGCTGCAGGTCCGCCACCAGGAAGCCCTGCACCGAGCGGTTGAATTCGGTCACCATCAGATGCGCCGAGGCGACCTCGCGCAGCGGCGCGTAGCCGAGCGCGGCGGCCAGGTCGATCACCGGAACGGTCTGCCCGCGGTAGTCGCAGCTGCCGGCCAGCAAGGCGTGCACGCCCGGCATGCGTTCCAGCGGTGGACGGCGCAGCACCTCGCGCACCTTGAACACGTTGATGCCGAACAGCTGCTCGTCGCCCAGCCGGAACAGCAGCATGGCCACCCGGTTGTGCCCGGCCAGCCGGGTGTGTTGCTCCACTTTTTCCAGCAACGTGCCGCCCATGCGCTCTCCTCGGGTGCGCTGCCGCCGCCGCGGCCGTACGCGGTGGCTATCGGCCACAACACGGCGTACTTGAGCGCTGCCGTGCCGGGCTCTCTCCTTGCGCCGCAGGGTCGGGCGAGGGTTTCGCTCTTCGCCGCACTGGCATGCGACTTGCTTCCTCAAGTTCCGCAGCTTGCTGTCGATGCAGCGGTTGCACTTCCGCGCCACAACCAAGGTGATCTCCGCCCCATGAGCCTGACCTGGACCACGCACCTCACTGCCCTGGTGGAGGCCGCCGTCGCGGGTGACGACGCGCAGGTCGCCGCGCTGCGACGGCGGTACCCGCGCGCGGCGCAGGTGCTGGCTCCGCTGCTGGCGCGCGTCGCCGCCCGGCCGCCCGCCTCGGTGGCGCTGCAGACCGTGGAGCAGCAGAGCCTGGTGCTCGGCGCGGTGCAGCAGCTGTCGCGCGAGCAGGCGGCGCTGGCCAAGGCCGCCGACGAGGGCCGCGGCAGCGTCGATCGTTTGACGGATGGCAGCGCCGGTATCTCGACGGCGCTGCAGCAGATCAGCGCCGAACTCGACCAGGCCAGCCAGGCCGGGCAGGCCGGCGAGCGCAGCGTCAGCGAGCTCGATGGCCAGCTGCGCCTGCTGCGCAGCGCGCTGTCGGCGATGAACCGCAACCAGAGCAAGCTGGCCGAACAGGTGGCGCAGATCCGCCAGCTGATCGGCGTGGTGCAGGAAATCGCGCACCAGACCAACCTGGTGGCGTTGAACGCGGCGATCGAGGCGGCGCGTGCCGGCGAGGCGGGTCGCGGCTTTGCCGTGGTCGCCGACGAGGTCAAGCAGCTGGCGGAAAAAACCACGCTCACCACCACCGAAATCGAGGCCGTCACCGGCTCGATCGGCGATTTTTCGCTGCAGCTGGACGGCGACGTGCAGCACGGCCTGCAGCAACTGGAGCGCGCGCAGGCCGGCGTCGGCCAGTCCGGCGCCACCCTGCGCGAAGGCAGCGAAGCCGTGCGGGCCTCGGGCACGCGCATCCACAAGCTGCAGCAGAACCACGACGTGCAGCACGCGCGCGCCACCGCGGCACAGGCTGCGCTCGGCGCACTGCAGCGTCGCGGCAACGAGGCGCGGCGCCAGTCCGACGCGCTGCATCGCGCCGCCCTGCTGGCGCACCGGCTGGGGCTGGACTGGCTGGAAGGCGAAAGCGGCCGCGACCCGGCCAGCCTCAGCCTGACCCTGCGCGAGGCGTCGCTGAACCTGCGCCAGGCGGCCGAGCTGGCCCTGCTGGAACCGGGCGCGCTGGATCGGCGCTGGTTCGATACCCATACGATCAACCGCAGCGCCGACCGGCTGGGCGCGCTGTACCGGGGCCACCCCGCCAGCGCCGGCCTGAGCGGCAGCGGCAGCCGCCTGTGCGAACAGGGCAACCGCTTCGTCGCCCTGCTTTGCGACGGCCAGCTCGAACAGGCCGCCACGCTGTCGCAGCAGATGGAGTCCGATCGCGAGGCGCTGCTCGGGCAACTCGGCGCCTTGCTGGCGGACGCATGAGCAAACCCCGGCTCCTCGCCACCGGCTTGCTGGTCGCCGCGCTGGGCCTCGGCGCATGGCCACAGAGTGCCCGTGCCGACAGCGCCACCACCACCACGCAATCACCCGACAGCGTACGCGCCGCGGCCGAGCAGGCGGTTCGCGAGCACTACGCGCTGCCGGGCAGTCGGGTGGTGGTCAACGCCGCGCCGCTCGACCTGCGCCTGCACCTGGACGCGTGCCGTGAACCGCTGCGCGCGGTAGTGCCGGCCTACGCAACAACCTCGTCCCGCCTGACCGTGCCGGTACGCTGCCCGCAACCCGGCGGCTGGACCGTGCGCGTGCCGCTGCAGCTGCAGCTGTTCCGCCAGGTGCTGGTGACCAGCCGGCCGCTGTTGCGCGGCGACGGCCTGGGCGCCGCGGACGTGCACGCGGAGGAGCGCGACGTTGCCCGGCTCGGCTACGGCTACATCGACAACCTCACCCAGGTGGCCGGCCGCACGCTGGCCCGCTCGCTGGCGCAGGGCAGCGTGCTTTCGCCCGGCGCGCTGGGCGGCCGCCGCATGGTGCGCGCCGGCGACCGCGTGGAGCTGGTGGCCAGGCTCGACGGCATCGAGGTGCGCGCGGCCGGCGTGGCGATGGGCAGCGGCGACAACGGTGCCCGCCTGCGGGTGCGCAACGAAAGCTCGGGCAAGGTGGTCGACGCGATGGTCAGCGCCCCGGGCACGGTGGTCGCGCTGCCATGAGCGCCGCCACGCCCGCCGTTCACCGCTAAAGTTTCCGCCACAGCGGCCGATCTGTCGGTTACAGGGCCACACCCCAGCGAGCACGGACCCATGAATACGACCATTCCCAACAACGGCTTGCCGAAGTTCACGCAGACCACCGGCAACGCGGGCAACGGCCCGGCCACCACGGCCAGCGGTGCGGCGGATGCCGCCAGCGCCGTGCCCAAGGCCGGCGACCAGCTGAAGCTGACCGACTCGGCCCTCGCGCTGCAGGAAGCCGCCCGCACCGACGACAGCGCCGTGATCGACGCGGCGCGGGTGGAACGCCTGCGCCAGGCGCTGGCCGACGGCAGCTACCAGGTCGACGCCGGGCGCACCGCCGACCGCATGCTTGCGCTGGATCAGCAGCTCGGCGGCACGGGCAACGCATGAAGCGGCCGCTGCAGCACGAGCTGGACGACGCGCTGACCGCGGTGCTGGGCGACATGCAACAGGCGGTCGACCGGCTCGCGCAGGTGCTCGAGACCGAGCGCACGGCGCTGGACGCGCGCGACAGCGACGCGCTGGACCAGGCCGGCACGCGCAAGCAGGCCCTGATGCTGCAACTGGAGCAGCTCGACGCCGAGCGCCAGCAGCTGGCGGCCGAGCAGCCGGCGGTGGCGGCCGCCTCGGCGGCTGGCTGGAGCCGCATCGTGCAGCGGTTGCAGTACTGCCACCTGCTCAACCAGCGCAACGGCAGCGTGGTCAGCCAGCGGCTGAGCCAGACGCGCCGCGCGCTGGCCGTGCTGACCGGCCACGCCGGCGAGAACGAACTCTACGGCCGCTCCGGCGAACTGCATGCCAGCCTGCGTTCGCAGGTACTGGCGGCGGTATGACATCGCGATGAGAGACCACACCCACAACTGCCCACGCAAACGATCCCCCCACTGACTGCGAAGCAGCCCTCCCCGGCGCGCCCACCGTCAACCACGACGACCGATCATGAGCCAACCGAACGCTTCTTCCGCTGCCTCCCCCTCCATCGGCACGCCGGGTCGCGAGGGCTTGCCGACCTCGGTGCCGCTGCCGGTATTGCGCGTGCCCATGCTCGACCGCGAGCGCCAGCTGTTCGCCTACGAGATCGTGTTCCACCGCGAGCCGGGCGACGAACAGACCCTGCTGCAATGCGTGCTGTCGACCATCACCGACGGCGCGCTGACCCGGCTGGTGCGCGGCAACCGCGCGTTCCTCAACATGCCGGCCGAGCTGTTGCCGGAAGATTCCGACGTGCTGCTGCACCAGCCGCGTCTCGGCGTGGTGCTGCAGCCGCACGTGGCCGGCGACACCGCGCTGATGAGGCGCCTGCAGCAGATGGCGCTGCGCGGCTGCCAGTTCATGCTCGACGTGACGGGCGCCGACCTGGAAAGCAGCCTGGCGCTGGAAACCCTGCTGCAGCTGGTGCAACTGGTGCGGCTGGATGCCACCCACCTGAGCCCCGAGCGGCTGAAGGAGCACGCCGGGGAGCTGCACCAGCGCGGCATCCAGGTGGTGGCCGGCCACGTCAACGACCATCTCACCTACGAACGCTGCCTGGAGCTGCCGCTGGAGGCGATCCAGGGCCGCTACCTGCTGATTCCGCAGCCGGTGGCGGTGCCCGTGCTCACCGCCAACCGCCTGAGCATGCTGCGCCTGATGCGCGTGTTGCAGGAAAGCAATCCCGGGCCGGTGGAGCTGGGCAACATCGTGCGCGACGACGCGGTACTCAGCTACAAGCTGCTGAGCTGCGTCAACTCGGCCTATTTCGCGCTGCCGCGGCAACTGAAATCGGTGCAGCAGGCGGCGATCTTCTTCGGTGTCATGCGCATGCGCAACTGGATCGACACCATGTCCATGTGCAGCATGGACGACCGTCCACCGGAACTGCTGCGCGCCGCGCTGATCCGCGCGCACATGTGCGAGAAGCTGGCCACCGGCATGCCCAACGGCTACCCGGAGATGGCCTTCACGGTGGGCCTGTTCTCGCTGCTCGACACCCTGATGTGCGCGCCGATGGAGTTCCTGCTGACCCACCTGCGCCTGGTGCCGGAGATCAGCGACGCACTGACCGGTCGCGGCGGGCCGTTCGCGCCGCTGCTGAAGCAGATCCTTGCCTGGGAAGCCGGCGAGCTGACCAGCGAACACGCCGTGCCGCAGCGCATCCAGCGCATGGCGACGATCTACCTGGGCGCCACGCAGTGGGCCGATCAGGTGTTCGCTTCGGCCGGTGGCAAGTCGGCGACGGCCTGAGGGAAGGCGCGAATCCCGTTTGCCGCCCGCGCGCTCAGTGCGCGCGGCGCAGTCGCCAGCCGGTGAGCAGCAGGCCGCACAGCGCCAGCGCCAGCCAGCCCAGCATGTTGCGCGTATCGCTGCCGAGCCAGAGCACCCCGGCCACGATACCCACGGCCAGCGCCGCCAGGCCCAGCGCCAGCAGCGGCTCGCGCCGGTTGCGCTGGACCGCGAGCAGCACGAACACCCCCGCCGACGCCAGCAACACCGCCAGGATCCGCCAGCTCGTCACGAACTCCGGCGGAACCGGCAGATCCGGAAAAATGTCCAGCACCGGCACGTCGCCGACCTGCACCACGTAACCCTTGCCGTCCGCGGCGTCGGTGGCCGCCACCAGCCGGTCGCCGTCAACGCGCCCGACCACCGTCAGCTCCTGCAGCGGTACCTCGTTCCAGCTCACCCGCACGTCGCCCAGCCGCGGGTCGCCCGGCCGCGCGCTGGTCACCAGGTAGTCCTGGTAGCGGCTGAAGCTGGCCGCCAGGTTCGCCGGCAGTGCGCCGGGGTCCGGCGCAACCTGCTGCGTGCCCGGTATCGCATGCAGCAGCACGGACCCCAGCCCGAACCCGCCGAGCCGCACCAGCCCGGCGTCGAACTGCTTGCCGCTGAGCGGGAAGCTGGGCGGGTTCGCGTGACCGTGCGGCTCCTCGAAATGGCCGGCATCGAGCAGATGGTCGACCCAGTCCAGTTCGTAGTGCACGCCGCTGCCGACGCGCACCTCGCGCCACTGGAACATCTCCACATGGCGCACCAGCACCGGGGTATTCGCCCGCAGGTTGAAATCCGGATCGCGTGGCGCCTCCACCACCGTCGGCGTACCGGTCACGCGCGCCATCGCACCGTGCTCGCCGCCGGCCGGCGGCGAGTTGGAGCCGAGGTCGATCACCTCGCCACCATGCAGGCCGGCTACCGCGCGGTAGTTCAGCAGGCTGCGTTCGGTGGTTGCCGCCAGGCCGATGCCGGCCAGCAGCAGCAGCGCGCCGAGGACATTCCATGCCAGCCCCTGCAGGGAGCCCGTCTTGCGCCCTTTCATCAGCCCGCTCCCGTCTGGCGGGACGGCGGCATGCCGCGCAGGACGCGCTGCTCGTCGGCGGTGCCGAAGCGGCCGCGCCCGTCGCGCGTCACCCGCGCCAGCGCGCAATCGTGGTCGTGGGTGAAGAACAGCTGCACGCCGCGCGCCAGCTTGTCTTCCAGGAACACGCGCTTCTCGTCGATCAGCTTCTCCGGGTAGCGGTCGTAGCCCATGGTGATCGGCAGGTGCACCCAGAAGCGGCCCGGGATCAGGTCGGCGCAGAACACCACGCCACCGACTTCGGCCAGCATCAGTCCGGGCGTATGGCCGTCCGAAAAGAAGAAGCGCACCGACTTGCCCAGCGTCCGCGAATATTCGCCCTCGACCAGCTCCAGCCGGCCGCTCGCTTCGAGCAGCGGCTGCAGCTCGGGCACGAACGAGGCGCGGTCGCGCGGATGCGGCTGCAGCGCGCGGCGCCAGTGCTCCGCACCCACCACGAACTGTGCGTTCGGGAACAGCAGCCGCGGCGGCTGGCCCCCCTCCCATGCCGCCAGCAGGCCGCCGGCATGGTCGAAGTGCAGGTGCGACAGCACTACCACGTCGATGTCCTCGTGACCGAGCCCGGCCCCGGCCAGCGAATCCAGCAGCACGTGCCGCGACTCCACCACGCCGTAACGCTCGCGCAGCGCCGGTTCGAAGAACGCACCGATGCCGGTCTCGAACAGCACGTTGCGCCCGCCCAGATCCCTCACCAGCAGACAGCGGCAGGCCAGCGGAATCCGGTTCTCCGCATCCGGCGCGATCCAGCGCGACCACAGCGCCCTGGGCGCATTGCCGAACATGGCGCCGCCGTCTAATTGCTGAGAATTACCGAGCAGGGACCAGAGCTCCATATCAGATATCTCGCATTGCCGACGGATTCGCCGGGAGCGAATCCGGACGCCGCAGGCGGCCCCGCGCAACGCGCGGGGTGAGGCCCATGGATGGGGCGAACAACATGGCGCCGCCGTCGAGTTGCTGCGAGTTGCCGGTGAGCGAAAACAATTCCATGGTCTGACCTTGCTGGGAACCTCGAAAACCCTTGATTAGGACCGTCGTCCCAGCGAAAGCTGGGACTCAGTGACTCTGACTCACCGAAACCCTGGGCGCTGGATCCCGGCTTTCGCCGGGATGACGAGCAATCGCCAGTTTTTCGAAGGGCCTACTGCACCTTGCCCAGCCCCGACGGCCGGCGCGGATCGCTGGCGGCGTCGAGCTTGTTGGCCTCGCGGTCCCAGGTCACCACGTTCATGAAGCCCCACGATTCGCGCGGCTTCAACGTGTAGCCCATCTTCGTCAGCGCCTCGCTGGTGGCGGCGTCGAACGTGCCGTCCTCCACTTTCACCACGTCCGGCAGGTACTGGTGGTGGAAGCGCTTGTGCGCGGCGATCTGCTGCGCGCTCTCGCCGTCGATGAAGTGCAGGATGCCTTCCAGCACCTGGGTGATGATGGTCGAGCCGCCTGGCGAGCCGATTACCGCGGTGCGCCCGGGGCCGATCACGATACTCGGCGACATCGAGGACAGCATGCGCTTGCCGCCCTTTGGCGCATTCGCCGCGCTGCCGAGCAGGCCGTACACGTTCGGCTTGTTCGGCACCAGCGCAAAGTCGTCCATCTCGTCGTTGAGCAGTACGCCGGTGCCCGCGGCGACGAAGCCCGAACCCATCGTGTAGTTCACCGTGGAGGTCACCGCAGCCATGTTGCCGTCGGCGTCGATGATCGAGAAATGGGTGGTGTGCATGCCCGGCTCGGGCGCCTCCGCGCGCGGCAGCATGGACGACGGCGTGGCCTTGTCGGGCAGGATGCCCTGGCGCAGGCCGGCGGCGTAGTACGGCGACAGCAGCATGTCCAGCGGCATCTGCACGAAGTCCGGGTCGCCCAGGTAGTCGTTGTGGTCGCGGAACGCGCGGCGCATCGCCTCGATGATGTAGTGCGCGCGCGTGGCGGCATCCATCTTGGTCAGGTCGTAGCCGGAGAGGATGTTGAGGATCTCGGCGATCGCCACGCCGCCGGAGGACGGCGGCGGCGCGGTGACGATCTTGTAGCCGCGATAGTCGACGCTGATCGGCGTGCGTTCCTTGGCCTGGTAGCCGGTCAGGTCGGCCAGCGTCCAGTTGCCGCCGGCGGCGCGTACCGCATCGACCAGCTTCTGCGCGGTCTCGCCCCGATAGAAACCGTCGTGGCCGTGCGCAGCGAGCAGTTCCAGCGTGCGCGCCTGGTCCGGGTCGCGCCACACCGCGCCTTTCGCCGGCGGCTTGCCGCCCGGCAGGTACTTGGCGGCCGATGCGGGCCAGCGCTCGAGATCCTTCTGCGTGCCGGCGATCGCGCCGCGCAGACGCTCGTCCGGCTGGAAGCCGTCACGCGCGATGCGGATCGCCGGAGCCAGCGACTGCGCCAGCGGCAGCCGTCCATAGCGGCCGGACAACAGCGCCAGCCCGGCCGGCTGGCCCGGAATGCCGGCCGACAGCGGCCCCCGCAGCGCGGCGTCGCGGTTCGGGCTGCCGTCCGGGTTGAGGTAATCCCTCGGGTTCACCGCGGCCGGCGCGGTCTCGCGCGCGTCGATGAAGACATCGCGGCCGTCCTTCGCCAGGTGCAGCACAGCCATGAAGCCGCCGCCGGTGCCGGAACTCTCCGGCTCCACGATCGACAGCGTGGACGCCACCGCCACCGCCGCGTCGAACGCATTGCCGCCCTTGGCCAGCACTTCGAGGCCGGCTTCGGTGGCATGGAAGTTCGCACTGGCGACGGCCGCGTGGCCGGGACGCAGCGACCCGGCGTGGGCCGGTGCGGGCGGCGCCGCTTTCGGCGAGCCGTCGGCGGCGAACGCGCTGCCGCCAGCCAGCAGCAGGCTCAGGGCGAGCACGCGCCAGTTCACGGAAAACCTCATGCCGCGGACTCCTTGGCCATCAGCTGGCGATACTTGAGTTCAAGCTGCTCGCGCGATTCGGCATGATCGGGATCGCTGATGATGCATTCGACCGGGCATACCGCCACGCATTGCGGTTCGTCATGATGACCGATGCATTCGGTACACAACGAGGGGTCGATCACGTAAAACTCTTCACCCAGCGAGATCGCCTGGTTCGGGCAGGCCGGTTCGCAGACGTCGCAATTGACGCAAGTGTCGAGGATCTTCAGGGACATGGGATCGGGGCCGCGGCGGACGAAGGAAACGGGAAGGGGAAAAGGCCAACGCGCAGCCTCCCCTTCCCGCGGCTGCACCCGCGGCGGCGTGCTTACATCGCGACGAAGCGCACCGTGGCGCCGGTCGGCTTCAGCACGTCGTCGACGCGCTGCTGGTCGGCCTGGTCGCCGATGAACAGGACGATCACGTCCTTGAACGAGCCGGGCTTGGCATCCTTGAACGCCGCAGCCACCAGGTCGGCGGTCTTGGCCGAATCCGGGCCGGCGAACACCAGCATGTTGCCCGGCAGTACGCCGCGAGCCACGGTGTCCTCCACGTTCGACAGCTGACGGCCACGACCCGCCACCGCCTCTTCGGAATCGCCGCCCGGCACCAAGTACGGGTACGGGCGGTCGGCCTTCATGCCCTGCATGTTGTTCTGCACGATCTGGCCGAGGTAGGCGTTCCACGCCTTCATATCGTTCGGGTCGGTCGGTTTGGTCGCCTGCTGGCTGGTCTGCTGGCCGGCCTGCTCGGCCGATTCTTGCTTGCCGCAGGCGCTCAGGGTCAGGCTGGCGGTCAGCGCGAGGGCAGCGATGAGAGCGAACTTACGCATGGTGGTCACCTTTTGTTTCGGGTTGCTTGTTGAAGTCGGAACGGCTCTGTTGCCAGCGCTGCCGCATGGCTTGTTGTACCGCTGGATGCACGAAACTGGAGATGTCGCCGCCGAGGCGGCCGATCTCGCGCACCAGCGAGGAGGAGATGAAACTGTATTGTTCGGCCGGCGTCAGGAATAGCGTTTCCGCCTGCGGAATCAGATGCCGGTTCATGCTGGCCAGTTGGAACTCGTATTCGAAATCCGACACTGCGCGCAGCCCGCGGATGATCACGCCGGCGCCGACCTCCTGCACGAAGGTGGCCAACAGGCAGTCGAAGCCGCGCACCTCCACGTTCGGCAGGTCGGCCAGCGCCAGCCGCGCCAGGGTGATCCGCTCGCCGATGCTGAAACCCGGACCCTTGCTGGAACTGTCGGCCACTGCCACCACCACGTGGTCGAACAGGTGCGCCGCCCGCGTCACCAGGTCGGTGTGCCCGTTGGTGATCGGATCGAAGGTGCCTGGATAGACGGCCAGGCGCGAGTTGCCCAAAGTTTTGCTCACGAGAAGGGAAGCGGCAGTGGTTATGACTCTAGCTTAACGGAAGCGCGCGCCGATAGAGCGCAAAGCGCACCTCGCCGGCGTGACCCTCGCGCTGCAGCTGCCAGTTCGGCGGCAGGGTCGGAGCCTGGCTGCGCGGCGACTCCACGTAGATCCAGCCCCATTCGGTCAGCCAGCCACCCTGTTCCAGCTGGCGCGCCAGCGTCGGCCACAACTCCAGCGCAAACGGCGGGTCGAGGAAGACCAGGTCGTACGCCTGCGCTGTGCCGTGCAGGAACGCCTCCGCCTCCAGCGCCACCACCTGGCCGCCGTCGGCCTTGAGCCGCGCGAGGTTCGCGCGCAGTGCCTGCGCCGCCTGCCTGTCACGCTCGACGAACTGCACGCTGGCCGCGCCGCGCGACAGCGCCTCGATGCCGAGCGCGCCGGTGCCGGCGCACAGGTCCAGGCAGCGCGCGCCGCCGAGCACCGGCGCCAGCCAGTTGAACAGGGTTTCGCGTACTCGTTCGGGGGTGGGCCGCAGGCCGGGCAGCTCCGGTACTTCCAACCGCGAATTGCGCAGGCTGCCGCCGATGATGCGGATGCGCCCCGACCCGCTGCGGCGCGCGCCATTCATGCCGCCGCGCCCTCAGCGGCCAGTACAGGTTGGAGTGTTAGCATGCCGCCCATTGTCTTTGAATCACCGCCGCGATGCTCAAGTTCTGGAAGAAAAAGCCCACCGAAGCGGCGTCTGCCGACAAGCAGACGGAGCACGCCGCTGCCGTTGCGCCGGAAAGTGGCGTGCTGCACGAGGCACTGGCCGAAATCGCCGCGCCGGCGGAAACCCGACCCGAAACCGAGCGTTTCGTGGCGCCGGCCGCCGAGGCCGCCGAAGCGGCGGCGCCGGGCAGGCGCAGCTGGCGCGAACGACTGGCCGACAGCGGCTTCGCACGCAGCCTCGGCTCGCTGTTCGTGCGCCATCCCAAGCTCGACGACGACCTGCTCGACGAGCTGGAGACCGCGCTGATCACCGCCGACGTCGGCATCGAGGCCAGCACCGAGCTGGTCGAGAGCCTGCGCAAGCGCATGCACAAGCGCGAATTCGCCGACGCGCCGGCGCTGCTGGCCGCGCTGCGCCAGGCGCTGCTGGCCCTGCTCAAGCCGGTCGAGCAGCCGCTGCAGGTAGGCGGCAGGAAGCCGTTCGTGGTGCTGGTGGTCGGCATCAACGGTGCCGGCAAGACCACCACCATCGGCAAGCTGGCGCGCCGCTGGCGCGACGAGCAGCGCGCGGTGATGCTGGCCGCCGGCGACACCTTCCGTGCCGCCGCGGTCGAGCAATTGAAGACCTGGGGCGAGCGCAACGCAGTGCCGGTGATCTCGCAGGGCCAGGACGCCGACGCCGCCAGCGTGATCTTCGACGCGCTGCAGGCCGCGCGCTCGCGCGGCGCCGACGTGCTGATCGCCGACACCGCCGGCCGGCTGCACACCCAAGGCGGGCTGATGGACGAGCTGGGCAAGATCGCCCGCGTGCTGAAGAAGCTCGACGCCGATGCGCCGCACGAAGTGCTGATGGTGATCGACGGCACCACCGGCCAGAACGCGGTCAGCCAGGTGCGCCAGTTCCGCCAGATCGTTGGCGTCACCGGGCTGGTGGTGACCAAACTCGACGGCACCGCCAAGGGTGGCGTGGTGTTTGCGCTGGCGCGCGAGTTCGGCCTGCCGATCCGTTTCGTGGGCCTGGGCGAAAGCGCCACCGACCTGCGTCCGTTCGAGGCCGCCGCGTTCGTTGACGGTCTGCTGCCGGCAAGCCTCGGCGGCGAGGCGCAGGGCCATGACTGAATCATGCCGGCGAGGCTGAGCGCATGCCGCGCCGACTGCGCCTGACCCTGCTGGCCCTCGGCGGCTTCGCGCTGGCGCTGCTGCTCGCCGCGGTGATCGCGGTCTACATCCTGCTGCAGCCGGAACGCTTCACCCGCATGCTGCAATCCCAGGCGCGCAGCGCCGGGCTCGAACTGAACCTGGCCAGCCCGGCCAGCCCCACCCTGTTCCCGCGACCGGCGCTGGACCTTGACGGCATCACGCTCAATGCCGCTGGCGCCGGCGCACCGATCCTGCTGGCCGCGCATGGCCAGCTGGTACTGCCGTGGCATACCGTGCTGGGTGGCCCCACGGTAATCTCGCAACTGCACATCGAGTCGCCGCGGGTCGACCTCGACGCGCTGCAGGAATGGCTCGCCGCGCTGCCCGCGCAGCCCAACGGCGTGCCGCCGAACATCCCGCGCATCGACACCGGCGTCAGCGTCAGCCGCGGCAGCGTGGTGCGCGGCAACCAGGTGCTGCTCGGCAATGTCTCGCTCGAAGCCGGCAGCCTGGTTTCCGGTCAGCCGTTCCCGCTCAGCGTGTCCGCCGCCACCGCCGCAGGCACGCCACTGCGGTTGCGGCTGTCCGCCACGCCGCGCATCGAGGGCAACGCGCTGCAGCTCGACAACATCACCCTGCACCTGTCGCAGGGCAGCGCGACCACGCTCGCGCTCACCGGCAACGCGCACTGGCACGGCGCCGCCGACGCCGCCGCCAACCTCGCCGGCAAGCTCGACCAGGCCAATGCCGGCCAGTACGACGTCTCGCTGCTGCTGACCCCTGCCGACCAGAGCAACCCGCTGCTGCTTGCGCTGAAGCTCGACGGCCCCGCCAACCACGCCGACCTGCGCCTGCCGCCGCTGGCGCTGGTGCATTGGTGGAGCCAGCTGGACAACCCGCAGGGGCCGCAGCTGAGCGTGCCGCCGGGCAGCGGCCATGCCGAGTTCGCGCAGTTCCAGGCCGGCGGCATCAGCATCGAAGGCCTGACCATCCGTGCCGGCGCGGCCGTGCCCGCCGCTGCCGCCACGGCCGCCGCGCCGGCAACCAAGCCTGCCGCCGGCAAACCCTCGCCATGAGCGCGTCGCTGGCTGCCCGCCTGCTGCGCTGGTTCGACCGGCACGGCCGCAAGGACCTGCCCTGGCAGCACGCGCTCGACGATGGTCGGCGCGACGCCTACCGCGTATGGCTGTCCGAGGTGATGCTGCAGCAGACCCAGGTGGCCACCGTGATCGGCTACTTCGAGCGCTTCGTCCGCGCGCTGCCCACCCTGCGCGATCTAGCCGCCGCCGATGAGGACACCGTGCTGGCACTGTGGTCGGGCCTCGGCTACTACCGTCGCGCGCGCTTCCTGCATCGCGCCGCACAACTCTGCGTGGAACGGCACCACGGCGAACTGCCGCGCGACTTCGACGCGCTCGCCGCCCTGCCGGGCATCGGCCGCTCCACTGCCGGCGCGGTCCTCGCCCAGGCGCATGGGCTGCGCTTCCCCATCCTCGACGGCAACGTCAAGCGCGTGCTGGCGCGCTACCACGGCATCCACGGCTACCCCGGCGACAGCGCGGTGGACAAGCAACTGTGGCAACACGCCGGGGCGCACACGCCGAAGACCCGCGTGGCCGACTACACCCAGGCGATCATGGATCTGGGCGCCACCGTCTGCGTGCGTGCGCGCCCGCGCTGCGAGGCCTGCCCGCTGGCCGCCGACTGCGTCGCCCGCCGCGACGGCCTCATCGCGCAATTGCCCAGCCGCAAACCGGCGAAATCCATCCCCACCCGCGCCACCGTGATGCTGGTCCTGCGCGACTGCCATGGCCGCGTGCTGCTGGAACGGCGCGGTCCGCAAGGCGTGTGGTCCGGCCTGTGGAGCCTGCCCGAAGCCAGCGACCCGGACGGCGCCTGGCGCATCGCGCAGCAGCACGCACGGGTCGACGATGCGCAGGCGCTCGCCCCGTTCACCCACGTCTTCAGCCACTACCGGCTCGCCATCGAGCCGCTGCTGTTCGACCGCGCGACAGCGCAGCGCGGCATCGCCGATAATCCGCAGCTGCGCTGGTGCGGCGCCGACGAACTGGGCGCACTCGGTCTGCCCGCCCCGGTGCGCAGCCTCCTGCTGCAGATCAACGACAACGCCTGAGCCGGCCCGCAGGCTGCGCACCACCGTGACAGTTCCCACCAGGATCCGAACCATGAGCCGTACCATCCATTGCACCAAGCTCGGCATAGACGCCGAAGGCCTGGACTTCGCCCCTTGGCCCGGCCCGCTCGGCCAGCGCATCTACGCCGAGATTTCCAGGCGTGCCTGGCAGCAATGGCTGGCCCATCAGACCACCCTGATCAACGAATACCGGCTCAACCCGCTCGACCCGAAGGCGCGCAAATACCTCGGCGAGCAGATGGAGAAATTCCTGTTCGGCGGCGACTTCGACCATGCCGCCGGCTTCACTCCACCCAACCTGGAGTCTTGACGAAAAGCCGCGCATTCGGTCTAATGCGCGGCTCCACGCATCATCGGCAAGCCATCGCGGCTGCCCTGATCGCCAGCTTCCCGGCCGGGTAGCTCAGTTGGTAGAGCAGGGGATTGAAAATCCCCGTGTCGGCGGTTCGATTCCGTCCCCGGCCACCATGTTCATGCGGGTTTGCAGCCATCGGCTGACGCGCTTCGCACCTGACGGGCTTGCTGCCAGTCTTCCCCGCCATTCCGTCTGCCCCAGGCCCGTCCTCTTGGGGTACAAAAACCGGGCGCGTCCCACATGCGCGATGCCTGCCGGGTCACCTGCCCCGCCTGTTCCTCACTTCAGGAAGTTTTCCGCAACGGGCGGATCGGATCACGTGCGTACACCGGATTTGGGTGTTTCTCCGGCAACAGGCGAAAGCAGCCACCGCCCATGCTGCGTCCGAAAAGTCGTCGGAGAGCCTTACATTTTTTCGGCGCGTAGCTCACTCGCGGGCAATCAGCTCCCTGATTTACAAGCCATTTCATCTTTGGCATAGGTCATGCTTTTAAAACGCGTCAGGGGCTTTCATTTCGACGGAGGCACTACTCATGAACCTGCCGACGAGACGTTGGGGTACGACAATCCTCGCGGGGCTGCTCGCTGCCGGAGCGATCGGCGCCGCGCACGCTACTACCACCACCTTTTCCGGGCAGGACGATGGTGCGCTCACGACCGGCCCGTTCCCCAACTCGAACACCGCCCAGGCGAGCTTCCTCGCCGCGGCATCCGTGTTCGGCCCCACCCACACGATCACCTATGAGAGTCTGGCAACCGGCTACTATTCACCCATCGCCGCCGCGCCAGGGGTGTCGATCACGCTGACCGGCACGAATTTTGGGCCCGGGTTTTCGGGGATCAGCAACACCACGCTCAGCAACCTCTACGGCTTCAATACGACCTCCGCTGGCAGCCAGTGGCTCGGCTTTGCCATGGGCTCGGCCACCTTCACCTTTGCCACGCCGACGCATTCCTTCGGGACGTTCCTGACCGGTCTGCAGACAGTTTTCAGCGGCACCAACGCCCTGCAGGTCACCTTCAGCGACGGCACCAGCCAGCTCTTCACGCCGGCAATCAACGTGGACGGGGGAGCCGCGTATTTCGGCTTCACCGACACGTCACCGTTCAGCTCCCTCACGCTGACCAACTTGTCCAGTGACGCCTGGGGCATCGACGACACGACATTCAACGGGCGTTCGACCTCCGTGCCGGAGCCCGGCTCCCTTGGCCTGTTGAGCATTGGGGCGCTGTTGATCGGGGCGTTCGTGGCTTTGCGTCGCCGCCTTGCCTGAAGCGTTGCTCGGTTCAACTTGGATAAGCACACCCCCGGCAACGGGGTGTGCTTTTATGCGACTCGCAGTACCGAGTCCGGTCGGATGCATGAGCAGGCGCGCCGGCGGGTCGTCCGGACACACTGTACGCGTCACAACACCGTCGCACCTCAGGTCGACCGCCTCCATTTCCGGATGGCTGGGAAAAGGAGGCCGTTTCATTGACCTTGCCCGCGAGAAACGTACCCCTTGCCGTGTGATTCAATCCACGCAAGGAGAACGCCATGACGAAGACAACCCAGACGCGCTACACGCTCGAACTCAAACAAGAAGCGGTGCGGCTGGTCGAGTGCGGCCAGAGCCAGGTCTCGGTGACCAAGACGCGCTGGTGCTGGTTGAGCAGACCTTGCTCAACTGGGTCAAGGCGAGAGCCGGCAATGCCAGATCAAGGGCGCGGACAGACGGGGTACGGAATTCGAGGGCAAGGTCAATCTGCTGAAAATCCCCTTGTCGGCGGTTCGATTCCGTCCCCGGCCACCATCTACTGCAACGTTCAAGCCCACCTTGTCGAGCGGGTTTTTCGAGCCTGCACGTATTTCATTCCCAGGAATAATCCGGCAAGCAGCAGACCGAGGCTGAACATGCCCAGTTCACCTGGCTCCGGCACCGACACGTGCGGAGGGTCGACGCATCGCGCACCGCCACTGGCGCCGGTTCCATTCCCCGCCACGATCCAGCCGCTGCAGTCAGCGCCACCGATGATGCCTTGCACGTGTGCCACCGATGACCAGCCGCTGGCGTTCTCCACAAACGGATTCCCGGTCAGCAGGTGTGCGAACGTCAGATCATAGGTCGCTGAATCGCCGGCCATGAACCGGCTGCCGGACGACCAGCCGAACGCGAGGTTGAACATACCCGGCACTGAGGCGGTATCGAAACCGCTCCCGTTGTACAGCGCGCCGTTGCCCGCGCAAGCACCTGCGGTGCATGTGATTCCGGAGGAAGAGAGCGCCTGATTGAGATAGAACGCCCAGCCGACCGCAGACTTGGCGCTGTTCAACCCCTGTACAAAATCCGGCCCGGTCAAGCGGGAGGTCAACACCAGCGTTCCCGTACTCGAACCCACCGAAGATGTGAACTCGGCAGTAAGCCAAGGCGCACTGCCATCCGGCGTGATGCCGGTATAAACGGTGTTGAGACTCATGCTGGCCGAGATCGGGGTCGCAGCGACCTGCGAGGGCAGGACGACCAGTGCGGCCAGAGCAATGCCTGTCAGAACCAGGATCCTTTTCATGGTGTTTGACCTCCGTTGAGACTTGTCGCCATCCGTCGCCAGGCAGCCCGGGACCTTTGAACCCCCGGTATCCATCGTTACCAGCAAGCACGCCTTCGTAGGCAGTTTTAGAAGCACATTTCAGGCCAAGCCTGCAAGCCACTGATTCGATTTAATTAGTGTTTTTTTCCAGCCAACAAACGCGGCAATTTTGTAAATTCTTTCGACAGTTTCACCACCGGCGACGCAGCCCCGGGGCGAACAGGGATTACAGGACAGACCCGCCAGGCTCGAGCGCCAACCAAGGCGCGGGGCGTTTTTTGCGCGTTGCCGCGGGACTGCGGACGAACCGTTTCAAAGGTTGATCCGCGCCGTCGCCAGAGATCGCGTACGTTGGCAGTCCAAGAGGGACGCAGGTTCAGGACGCCCGCGATCACCCGCAGCCCGGCGTAGTCCTGCATGGATGATGACGCCAGGCCGGTGCTGCGGCGGCGGCCAACGATTCCGCCACGCCTGCTCAGCGAGCTTGCGCCCTATTGGAAGGATGTGGCGGGTTGATGGCCCATTGGCCATGCCATGCATCTGCTGAGTGCCCTGGCGATGCCGACATTCGAGCTGCTCGACGCCTTGCACGTTCGACCCGGCAGAGACTGCCACCAAGCCTAGGCCGACCAGGCAAGCCCCGAACCGGCCATCCGGCACGGATCAACACCATAGCTGGCTTTCAAAAAGCCCGCGATCAGGGAGCCGCGCAGTTGCTCGGGCTCAAACCCAAAGCGATGCGAGAACTTGCTGGCGGATAGCGGGTTGTCATGCGCATCAGCGAGCCCTCGTGGCAACTTGTCTTTCGCCAGCCCCTCGAGCAGACGAAGGCGCAAAGGCACCACCGGATTGTTTCGCACCATGGGGTAACTTGTCGGCGCCGCGAATTGCTCGAAGCCGTAACAACGTACATAGAATTGGACATGCCGCGGATGCACCCCGATGACGATATCGGTCAAGCCGGCATGCAATGCATGGTGGATGGCCCAGCGCATCATGCCGAACAGAACCCCGACACCACGCGACGCGCCCCGGCGACGATCCGCCAGCATTCCCACCTCAAGCAGGCGACGACCCTTTCGCCGCAATTCGTCCAGAGGTCCTCCGTATACGCTATCCAGCGCGAGTCCCATGGGATTGTCGCGAAACAGTGTCATCGTATAGCCGACTTCCTGTCCCTCCGCTCCCCATATCACACACGTATGCTTTCCCACGGCAGAGGGGACGGCATGCATGCCAAACGGGTTTTCGTCAATCAGCCCCATTTGCGAATAGCGCTCGTACACCAGTCGCCAGGCCGATTCCACCTGCTCAAGGCTGGTCGCGCAGAAACAGGGCGACTCACTGCCGAGCACCGCCGGACGGTTGAGACGCATCGTGATGTCGACGACTGTCTCGGGCACTTCTACCGATCTGATTGGGTTCATACTTCAATGCCGGTCAGGGACAGGTTTTTTCAAGGCATACTGCCCTCTTGACAACACGGAGTGGCCCCGTGTCTGTCGACGTCGTCCAAGACGGGTGTCGGTATTGCGATGGATGTGTCGTCGCCACGCGACCAATGCAACGAGGCTTGACAAGGCGTGGCCATTCAAGTGCAAAAGACCTCGCGTCGCGCTCGATTGTACAACTCCATATACGATGATTGTGTGAACAGCGTCGCCATAGCGGAGACCTTCGGGAACCCGATCGTGTCCCGCTTCGCACTGCATGTCGGCAGCCGAACATCGGCATGCGGCACGCGAGCGTTGCCACGATGGTGTTGGCCTGGCAGTGGCCACGTACCCGCCGACGTCGATCACAACGGTCTCGCCTGGAAGACGTATCTTGGTGCACGCCTCTACCCCTGCGTATAGTGCTCACGTGGGCGAGCTGATTGCCAGGTACGCAGGGTAACCGTGATCGGCTGGGAGCACTTGTCATATCGGACGGATGCGGACCGTGGATCGGCATACGAAAGAAGGCATTCTGTGCGCAGGCATTGCCGCACCCTCGGCGGACAATTCGCAGCCGTGGCGTTTCGCGTGGCACGGCGACGACCTGGACCTTCGGATCGACGCCAGCCGCAGCGGCTACGGGTCCGATACCCGATTTGTCCTCAGTGACCTGGCCGCCGGCGCGTGCCTGGAAAACATGATCATCCACGCACGGTCGCTCGGTTATGTGGCGGACCTGCAACCCTTCCCGCAGCCCGACGACGAGCTGTGGGTCGCCCGCATCCGTTGGCGCCACGATCCCGAACAGTCTCCCCTCGAGCCGCTGGCTGGTGCCATCACGCAGCGTCACACCGACCGCCGCTTTCCCTGGAGCGGCCCGATCACCGCCGATGCGCAAGCGCACCTGAATGCGCAGGCCCAGCTGATTCCCGGGCAGCGGCTCTGGTGGCCACAGACGCCGCGTGAGAGAAAGGCGGCACTGGACGTCATCAGGCAAGCCGAGACGCTGCGTTTCAGGAGCCCAACGCTGCACGCAGAACTGTTTTCGAGCATCCACTTCGCCGTCGGCTGGCACTCCGCCTGCGAGGAAGGCCTGGCCCCGGCGACGCTGGCCGTGGAGCCGCCGTTGCGCCCGGTCTTTCAGATGTTGCGTCGCCCCGCGATGATGAGCATGTTCAACCGGCTGGGCGCGGCGTCGGTTCTGGGGTGGCGCTCGGCCTGGCTGCCAATCCGGTTGTCGCCCGGTCTCTGCCTGCTTGTCATGTCGTCCACGACGCGATCCGATGTACTCGCGGCTGGCCGTGCCCTGCAGCGCGTGTGGCTTCAGGCCACCCTCGACGGGTTGTCGGTCCAGCCGTATGCGGCGGCGGGAGTTCTCGGCCTGGGGTTCGTAGCCGTCGAACCGGCCTTTCAGCGGCCGCTCTCACGTCTGGGCCCGGCCCTGCACGACCTGTGCGCGCCGGGGTACGGGCTCGTGTTCTTGCGGCTTGGCCACGCACGGTCCGCACCGCGCGGTCGCAGCGGGCGACGAGCGCTCGAAAGTTTTGGTGCCCTCCAATAGCCTGGCCAGGCGCGACCTTCGCCTGTATGCGACGGCCCTCAGGCATTGAGCGGCCCTGGTTTTTCACCCATCCAACGGGCGCCGGCGATGGAACGTCGAAGCAGCAGCATGTCAGCCGCGCCTTCCGTTGCCCTTGCGGTTGCATGCCGCGAGGGTGACGGACAGGTGATTTCCACCCCGTGTCGAAATCCTTTACAAACGCGGATTGCAGTCGGCGTCGCCAAACAAACTGCAGCTAAAACAGTCCATTACCTCCATGTCGGGTCGCCCCCCGCTCGACGGGATGGGCGGAAAACTGCTTCGGCTGCCGGTGGCTCAGGCGTGGCCTTGACGTAAAAACATATTTCCATTCAACAGGTTGAATACGCGCCGAGGAGGCAGCCAGCGGTGACGCCACGACAGGGCATCTGGTTGAAGCACGCAGCTCTCTGCATGGCCCGGTGCGACATGGTGTCGGAACGTCTTACAAATGTTGAGCGAATTCGCCAGCCTTGCATAGTAAATATCTTATAAAACATCATGTTGCATTTATGGCATGCCCGTTGCTTTCAGGAATTTGCAGGGCAACGTCAATCGGGCGCCACGGCCACTGCGATTACCCGGACTGGTTCTCGGTGGAGGAAACATCATGTTGAAAAAGAAAAGTGTCGGAATCGCACTCGCATGCGCGCTGGCGCTGGGTGCATGGAGCGGATCGACGTTTGCGACTCCCATCAATGTAGGTGGTGTCGTGTGGGATCCCAGCAGTCCGTTGGACCTGACCATCCAGGCAATCAATTTCCGGGAAACGAGCGTTTCGAAGGTCAACGATGTGCTGACCGGCTACGGGATGATTGCCTCGTTCAACGGAACAAACCAGGCAACGTTCTGCCCGGGCTGCGACCTCAACTTCACCTTCCAGTACACGGTGACCGCCTTCCCCCCCAGCCCCCCCGGCCCTGGTAACCAAGCTGAGTTCAGTCTTGGGTCCATCAGCTTTTTCGTTGACAACACCAGCAGCTTCAATGTGCTGGATCCGACGACAGCCGGGGTCGGTACGCCGTGGCTCACCTTGTCCGGCCATACGGGCTCGGTGCTTGGGTTTGCGGGCACCGCGCAGCTTTTCTCCACCGTCGTTGGCACTGTCGCCAATCCCTTGTCTGGATCCACCGGATTCGGGTTCCTGGATGCTACCGGAGGTCCGGCAGCCCCCTTCTTCCAGACCCACACGCAAGCCGACGGGCTGGGCGGATTCGCGGACTTCACGCTCAATTCGGAGTTCCTGTTCAGCGCAGTCCGGACGTGCACGAGTATCTCACCGGATCCGACCAACATCTGCCACTACCCGATTACGGGAACCGCCACGTTGATCGGCAGAACAGTGCCCGAGCCGGGCGAAATGGGTCTGCTGGGCCTTGGCCTGGCCTTTCTGGGCCTGCTGGTACGGCGGCGCGGCAAAGAAGCTGACGGACACGCATAGAGCAGGAACCTCATGATGCGTGCGGTTTGACGGTTGATGGCGCTGCTTCCCGAAGCGGCGCCATCAACCGTACGTATGCGTTGAACGTTGGCGGGCCCGCCGTACCGCTCGGGCAAGGGCTTTGCGCAGTAATGCCGAGGATAGATGTCTCATGATGTCTGATGCATCGGACCCGACTGAACCGTTCGACTATGCAACGGCATTCAGCCGGACGATCGGCTGGATAACCACGACCGAGCAGGCAAAGCTTCGCTCCATGCGCGTGGCGATCGCCGGACTCGGTGGTGTTGGCGGCAGCCATCTGTTGACGCTGACCCGACTCGGCATCCAGTCGTTCAACCTGGCAGATCTCGACCGCTTCGGCACGGAAAATCTCAACCGGCAGGCCGGGGCATTCCAGTCGACCATTGGCCAGCCCAAGGTCGACGTGGTGTCCCGGATGGCGCGGGATATCAATCCGGATCTGGACATCAACAAGTTCCCCGGCGGCGTCACCCTCGACAACATGGAGCAGTTCCTGGCGGGGGTGGATCTGTACGTCGACGGGCTGGACTTTTTCGTACTCGATATCCGCGCCAGGCTGTTCGCCCTCTGCGCCAAGCACGGCATTCCAGCGGTTACCGCGGCGCCGCTGGGCATGGGTGCGGCGGTACTGGCGTTCCTGCCCGGTCACATGACATTTGAGGAGTACTTCCGGTTGGAAGGTAGAACGACCGATGAGCAGTTGCTGCGCTTCATGGTGGGCTTGGCGCCCGCCGTGCTGCATCAAGGCTATCTGGTCGACCCGTCGGCGGTGGACCTGGTCAACCACCGGGGACCGTCGACGCCCATGGCATGTGAAATCTGCGCCGGCATAGCCGGTACCCAGGCGTTGAAGATCCTGCTTGGCAGGGGCAAGGTGCTCGCGGCGCCTCACGGCCTGCACTTCGATGCCTACCGCAACAAGCTCGCACGCACGTGGCGGCCCGGGGGCAACAACAACCCGCTGCAACGACTCATCCTGTCCATGGCGCGTCGCCGTTTCATGCGCCACTGAGCGACACGCATGGACACGTGGACTGCGTCTACCTGCCGCCGGATCTGGAGTTGCAGCGGCAACTCCTCTCGTCCGACTTGCGTGCTTTGCCGCACTCGTGACGCTTGCCCGCCCCGAACCGTTGCCGACCGGCGAGCCGGCAAGATCCTGCAATGACAGCGCGAGACTTCCGCTGGACCACGCCGGAATGCCGGCAACGTCCTACACTCAACCCGCCATGGAACCGAGGGGTGCCCGTCATGCAGCGGATCAGGATCGACTTGATCGCGGCCGCGCGACCCAACTTCATGAAGGTCGCGCCGCTGTTCCACGTGCTGCATGGGCAGCCGTGGTGCCGCCTGCGGCTGGTGCACACCGGCCAGCATTACGACCAGAACATGTCGGAGGCTTTCTTCCGTGACCTGAAGTTGCCGCCGCCGGATCTGCATCTGGGCGTAGGCAGCGGCAGCCACGCGAAACAAACCGCCGATGTGATGCTTGCCTACGAAGCGGCCTGCGCCGCGGATCGACCGGACCTGGTCGTGGTGGTCGGGGACGTCAATTCAACCATGGCCTGCGCGCTGGTCGGCGCGAAGCTGCACATCACGGTCGCGCATCTGGAAGCCGGGTTGCGCAGCGGCGACCGCCGGATGCCCGAGGAGATCAACCGTCTGGTGACCGACACGCTGGCGGACATCCTGTGGACGCCGTCGCCGGACGCGGACGAGCACCTCGCCGCCGAAGGCGTGCCGCCGGAAAAGATCACCCGCGTCGGCAACATCATGATCGATTCCTACGAACTCATGCGCGAACGCATCGATGCCGGCGGCGAGCGGCGCCGACTCGGGCTGGAGAATCGCGCCTACGCGGTGGTGACCCTGCACCGGCCTTCCAACGTGGACGCAGCCGGGCCGCTCACGGCGCTGGTCGATCAACTGACCCGCATAGCGGTCAGATTGCCGCTGGTGTTCCCGGTGCACCCGCGCACCCACAAGAATCTGCAAGCCTTCGGCCTGTGGCCAAAACTGGCCGAGGCGCCCAACCTGCAAGTCATCGAGCCGCTCGGCTACGTGGATTTCATGAACCTGGTGTGCGGTGCGTGCCTGACCATCACGGATTCGGGTGGCATCCAGGAGGAAACCACCTATCTCGGTATCCCCTGCCTCACCTTGCGCACCACGACCGAGCGGCCGATCACGATCACGGAGGGCACCAATCGCTTGGTGACCGCCGCCGAGCTGGTGCCGGCAGTGGACGAGATTCTCGCCGGCCGCTGGCCGCATGGACGCAAGCCCCAACTCTGGGACGGACACACCGCGGCACGCGTGGCGGCCGACATTCGCCGGCGCCTGCTGAGCGTGCCGCCTCGCGTTGCCGAAGCAACGACGGTTCCCGCAGCCGCCAATCAGCGTACGCTGGGCAGTGCCTGAACCCGGCCGCAGGCACATGCCAGGTTGAGCGCAGACAACCGCGTGGCGCACTGGGGATCGTCCAGGTATGCACGTCATCATCATCACCAGTTACCTGACCGTCGCCGCCGCGTTCCTCGCCGGTGCGGCGTTGCTGGGCATCGGTTGGCGCGGTCAGCGCACCGGTGCCTTGCTGATCCTGGCGGCGATGGCCTCGGCCCTGTGGGGCGCGTTTCTGGCTTACGCCGAGTGGCAGCGGACGGTGGCGGCCCACTGGGTACTGCTGGCCGAGGTTCTGCGTTACGGCGCCTGGATCGTTTTCGTGAGTGCCCTGTTCAGCGCATGGCCGATATCCGGCCTGCTGCGCGATCTGCGCGTTGTTGCGCATGCACTCTGGATCGTGCTCGCGCTCTACTGCCTGTGGCCGGTGACGGGTCTGCCGCAGGCGACCGGCCTGCCGTTCAGCGCCAACGTGCCGCTGGTCGGCGTGCTGGTGCTCGCCCTCAGTGGCGTGGTGTTGCTCGAACAGATCTACCGCAACGTGCAACCGCAACAACGCTGGGCGCTCAAGTTTCTGGTGATCGCACTCGGCCTGCTGTTCGCCTACGACATCTTCCTGTACTCCTACGCGGTGCTCTACCGGCAGTTCAACGTCAGCGCATGGGCAGCGCGCGGCTTCATCGATGCCCTGCTGGTGCCGCTGTTGCTGGTGGCGGCGGCGCGCAACCCGCAGTGGTCGCTGGATGTGGGCGTGTCGCGGCGCGCGGTGTTCTATTCCACCAGCCTGCTGGTGGTCGCGATCTACATCATCGGCACGGCGATCGGTGGTTACTACGTGCGCCTGTACGGGGGCGACTGGGGCCGGGTGGCGGAAATCACGCTGGTCTGCTTCGCGCTGCTGCTGGTGCTGCTGATCGCATTCTCCGGTCAGGCGCGCTCGCGCCTGCGGGTGTTCCTGCACAAGAACTTCTTCAGTTTCCGCCACGACTATCGCGAGGAATGGCTGCGCCTGACCGCGACACTATCCGCCGGCGACACGGAATTGCCGCAGCGCGCGGTCCACGCCATCGCGCAGATCATGGACAGCCCGGCCGGCGCGCTGTTCATGCGCGACGATGCCGACGACTTCGTGCCGGAGGCGCGCTGGAACATGCCAACGCCAGCCGGCCTGAAGCTTCCGGCCGGCATGCCGGCGTTCGGACTCATGCGAACGCGCCGGTGGATCTATGACCTCGACGAACCGCCGCCGCTGGGCGACGAACAACTGCAGGCGCCGGCCGAACTGGCCGGGTTGCCGCGCGCCTGGCTGCTGGTGCCACTGGTGCTGGAAGACCGGCTCGTCGGCTTCGTGGTGCTGGCGCGCGCGCGCGCGCGCCGTGCGTTCGACTGGGAAGATATCGATCTGCTGCGCGCTGCCGGCAGTCAGGTGGCCGGCATCCTGGCGCAGGCGATCGATGCCCGGCGCCTCGCCGAGGCACGCCAGTTCGAAGGCTTCAACCGGCTCACCGCGTTCCTGATGCACGACCTCAAGAACCTCGCAGCCCAGCAATCGCTGCTGCTGCAGAACGCCGAGCGCCACAAGCACAACCCGGCGTTCGTGGACGACATGCTCGCCACGGTAGCCAATTCGGTGCAGCGCGTCTCGCACCTGCTCGAGCAGTTGCGCGGCGACGCGGCGCCGGCCAGACACGGTCGCGTGGCGCTGGCGACGGTGCTCGACAAGGCGCTCGACGAGTGCCGCGCGCAGTCGCCGCGGCCGGAGTACCGGCCGGTGGCGGACGACTTGTGGGTGCAGACGGATACCGAACAGCTGGCCACCGTGCTCGGGCATGTGATCCGCAACGCCCAGGACGCAGCGCAGGCCCACGGCCACGTCCTGCTGAGAGTCAGACACGAACCCGGGCTCGCCACCATTGAAATCGAGGATGACGGAGCAGGCATGGACGAGGATTTCATCCGCAACCGGTTATTCAAGCCATTCTTCACCACCAAGGCCAGCAGGGGCATGGGCATCGGCGCCTATCAGGCTCGCGCATACGTGCATTCGCTGGGTGGGACGATGCGCGTGAACAGCACCCCGGGCCAGGGCAGCGTATTCACCATCCAGTTGCCGCTGGCCGAGCCCGCCGGGGCCGCCATGGCGGCTGGGCAAGTGCAGACCGCCCCATGAACCAGAAGCAGCGCTGCCTGTTGATCGTCGAGGACGATGCCGGCCTGCAGCGCCAGCTGCGCTGGAGCTTCGAGGATTACGACGTGCTCATGGCCGGTGATCGTCCGACCGCGCTCGCCCTGCTCCGCCGCCACGAGCCGGCGGTGGTGCTGCAGGACCTGGGCTTGCCCCCTGACGCCACCGGCACCGCCGAGGGCTTCGCCACCATCGCGGAGATCCTGCAGGAGGCGCCGCACACCAAGATCGTCGTGGTCACCGGCAACGGCGACCGCGACAACGCGGTCAAGTCCATCGGCTGCGGCGCCTACGATTTCTGTTCCAAGCCACTGGAGCTGGAAGTCCTGCGACTGATCGTGGATCGCGCCTTCCGGGTGCATGAGCTGGAGGCCGAGAACCGCAAGCTCAGAAGCCAGTCGACCACGACGCTCGAAGGCATCATCGGCAGCAGCGGGGCCATGCTCGATGCCTTCCGGCTGATAGAGAAGGTCAGTCCTTCCAACGCCACCGTCCTGCTGCTCGGCGAGACCGGCACCGGCAAGGAGGTGTTCGCGCGCGCGGTGCACCGCTTGAGCACGCGGTCCGACGGCCCATTCGTGGCGATCAACTGCGCTGCCATTCCTGAAACCCTGCTGGAAGCCGAGCTGTTTGGCCACGAGAAAGGCGCCTACACCGGTGCGCACAAGCAGACCAAGGGCAAGATCGAACTGGCAGTGAACGGCACCCTGCTGCTCGACGAGATCGGCGACATGCCATTTGCACTGCAGGCCAAGCTGCTGCGGTTTCTCGAGGAGCGGGTGGTCGAACGCATCGGTGGGCGTGAACCGATTCCGGTGGACGTGCGCATCATCTGCGCGACGCACCAGGACCTGCCGGCGCTGATCAGCGCAGGGCGTTTCCGCGAGGATTTGTTCTACCGCGTCAGCGAAGTGACCATCCGGCTTCCGCCGCTGCGTGAACGCGCCGGCGACATAGCGCCGCTGGCGCGGCATTTTCTCGAACAGGCGGCCAGCCGCCACGGCCGCGCAGTTCATGGTTTCACTGCTAAGGCGCTCAAGGCGATCGAGGCGTGTCCGTGGCGCGGCAACGTGCGCGAACTGGAGAATGTCGTCAACAGCGCAGTCATCATGGCGGACGGGAAGCAGATCGAATTGAAGGAGCTGCATCTCGGTGCGGCCGGCAGCGATATTCCGGATTTGCGCAAAGTACGCAACGACGCTGAAAAACACGCGATCCAGCTGGCCCTGACCCGGGCTGGCGGCAATCTCTCGCATGTCGCGGGCCTGCTCGGAATCAGTCGCCCGACGCTCTATGACCTTCTGGACAAGCACGGCTTGAAGAAACCTACCGAAATAGATTGACCCGCGCGTGGCGCGCGGCGAACTGGGGGTGAAGATATGCGCTTGATCAGGCTGAACACGCGGATCGTTCGTCACGGCCTGGCGTTGCTGTGCGCCACCTTGTCACTCGGTGGCTGCGGCCTCGCCAGCAGGCAGGGCAGCGTCGATGCCGGCACCAGATACCAGGCCAAGGGGGAGTATCGCGCGGCCTACATCGAGGCCAAAAAGGTCCTGCAACGCGACAACAAGAACGGCGAGGCCTGGCTGCTGCTCGGGCAGGCTTCGCTGATGCTGGGCAATCCGGCGGACACCCTGAGCGAACTGCAAAACGCCAAGGCGAACGGGGTGCCGGCAGAACGTTGGGCGGTACCCGTGGGACGCGCGTTGCTGGTGACGCAGCAGTACGACAAGCTGCTCGCAACCCTGCCCCCCGACCAGCCCTATCAGTCCAGGGTCAAGGCACGCGTAGCCGTGCTGCGGGGCGACGCCTATCGCGCGCTCAGGCAGCTCGACCAGGCGCGGCAAGCATACCTGGTCGCGTTGTCGGCAGACCCGAAAAACCCGGGCGCGCTGGTGGGACTGGCCCAGCTGGCGGCCACCGCCAACGATCCGGCTTCCGCCGCCAGGTACCTGCAACAGGCATTGGCCACCGCGCCGGACAATCCGCAGGCGTGGGTCGCGAAGGGCGACCTGGCATTCGACAGCGGCGACTTCGCCGGCGCCGAAGCGGACTACCAGAAGGTGATGGGCCTCAAGAACCCTGACTGGTTGCCGCAAGAGCGCTTCTACGCACTGACCCGGCTGGCCAGCGCACAGGCACAGCAGAAGCAGTTCGACAAGGCGCTGGCCAGCATCCAGGCGCTGGAAAAAATGTCGCCGCAGCAACCGTATCCGCACTATCTGCACGCCATGGTGCTGTATAGGCAGGGAGAGCTGGACGCCGCGATTTCCGAGCTTCAGCAGGTACTCAAGGTGTCGCCGGACAACGCCCAGGCGCAGCTGCTCATGGGTGCGGTCAACTATGCGCAGGGTAACTACGGCCAGGCGGAAATGTACCTCAGCAACGCCATGGGCATGGATCAGAAGAATGCCGATGTGCGCAAGTTGCTGGCACTCACGCTCTACCGTGAAGGACGCTCGCGCCAGGCGCTGGATACACTTCGACCGGTCGCGCCGGGGGCGCTGTCCGATACCGAGCTGCTGGCAATGCTGGAGAGAGCCGTCACCGCGGGTGCCGGTTCACCGGGTGGGGTAGCCGCCGCAAGCAGTGCAGGCAATCCGTCCGACACCCGACTTGCCGGCGCGGGCAACGCCCTCGCCAGCGGAAACGAAGCGGAAGCGATCCGCCTGCTGCGAGAGATTCCCGCGGGCAACGCCTCCACCGAGGCGCGCCGCAACAGCCTGCTGGTCATGACCTATCTGCGTGAGCAGCGCCAGGCCGAGGCAGTCAAGGTGGCAGCCGCCTACGCGTCCGGCAATCCGCGCAACAGCACCGCGCACCTGATGTATGGGACCGCGCTGGTCGCGGCCGGTCAGCGCCCGGAAGCGCGCGCCCAGTACTCCGAAGCCCTGAAGCTGGACCCGGAGAATCTTGCCGCTTTGCTGAGCCTGGGCAGCCTGGATTCAATCGAAGGCCATTACGAAGCCGCCGCTGGCCGCTACGCAACGGTGTTGAAAAAGGACCCGCACAACGCGGCGGCGATGACCGCGCTCGGCCAGCTCGCCGCGCTGCAGGGCGACAAGGCCGAAGCCGCCAGGCGATTCAAGCAGGCCATCGACGCGGCGCCGAAGTCCATCAACGCGTACATCGCACTGGTGGCGTTGGACAGCGAAAGCGGCAAATTCGACGAAGCCCTGAACACGGCCAGGCAGCTGGCGGCGGCCAACCCCGGCAACCCGGTGGCGCTCAATGCCCTCGGCGCGGCGGAACTCAACGCCGGCCATCACGGTGAAGCCTTGAAGCCGCTGCAGCAAGCCGTGAATCTCGCGCCACAGATGCTCTCGTACCGCACCAACCTGGCACGCGCGCAGATCCTCGGCAAAGACACGAAGGCTGCCGCAGGCAATCTCGACGCGGTGATCAAGGCCGATCCGGGTCAAGCGACGGCAGTGGCGCTGCGGGCATTCCTGAAGCTGCAGGACCACGACCTGCCCGGCGCCATTGCCCTCGCGCAAACGCTGCAGAAGCAGGCCGCCACCAGGGCGACGGGCTTCTCGCTGGAGGGCGACCTGTACATGGCGAACAAGTCTTATCGCGAGGCCGCCCAGGCCTACCAGCAGGGACTGAAGCTCCAGTACGACCGGCCGCTGGTGGTCAAGAGCTTTCAGGCGTTGAGCGAAAGCGGGGCCAGCGCGCCGGAAGGCGTATTACGCGACTGGCTGGCCAAGCATCCGGACGATGCCGCCACCCGCTTGCTGCTGGCCGGCTACTACCTGAACCGCACGCAGAACGCGCTGGCTGCCGGCCAGTACGAGCAGGTATTGAAGGCGTACCCGTCCAACGTCAGCGCACTCAACAACCTCGCCTGGATCTACACGGAGCAAAACAATCCCAAGGCGCTGGCACTCGCGGAGCGGGCCTACCAACTGGCGTCTGGATCGCCGGGCATCGCGGACACCTACGCCTGGGCGCTGATCGCGCACAACCAGCCCAAGCGGGCGCTGCCGATCCTGTTGCAAGCAGCCAAGGCGACACCCAAGACACCGGCGATCCAATACCATCTGGCCGTGGCCCAGGCGCGCACCGGCGACCCTGCCGGCGCGCTCGGCACGCTCGCGGCGCTGCAAAAATCAGGCGCCGATTTTCAAGACAGGCCAGCCGCGGAAAAACTGTATCGCGAGTTGACCGGCGTGGCCGCCAAGTAGGTGGGAAGCCGTCGGTGGTTTCGCGTTCCTACGGACTTCCCAAATGGAAGCCCAGAAGAATCAGCCCAACCCCGACAGCCCACCCGGTGGCCAGCGTAACCAGGAACCGACCGATCCGGACGCTCTGCAGGCGCCAGTACAGGTCGCCCAGCAGCCACCACAGGCCGGTGAAAACGGCGAGCGCGAAAACGCCCCAACCCAGATGGCCGGATGACCACAAGAAGTCATTCATGGGAAGCCACACCTTCTGCAACCGCCGTTTCCCCGGCCCAGACGCGGTCGCCCGTTCGCACCAGCAGGTTCACGGTCGACGGCAGCTCGAGCACCACGGTGCTCCCCAGCAGGATCCGGCCGAGCCTCTGCCCACGCTCGATCTCCTCGCCCTCGCTGACCCAGGTCTCGATGCGCCGCGCGGCCAGGCTGGTAATCAGGCGCACCGCGACTTGCCCGGCACCTGTCGCAATCACCAGACGCTTTTGCACCGGGCAGGATTTCTCCCGCAGAAACGCAAACTCCCGCCCCTCCCCGTCCATGAAGCCGTCGCCGTGCGATTCCACCTTGAGCACTCGACCGGACACCGGGCTGCGCTGGACGTGCATGTCCCAGAAACTGAGCGCGATCACCAGATAGCGCACGCCTCCATGTGTCTGCGCACCGGTCACCAGCCCGTCTGCCGGAGCCAGCATGCTGTTGCCCGGAGGCGCGATACGCTCCGGATCACGGTAAAAATGGCGCAGAAACGCACGCTGGAATTTTCCCTGCTTCAGCCACGTGCGGATCTGCTTTTCCGGCCAGCGTCGGCGCGGCGGAAGCCAGCGCCGTATCAGCGGTGATGGATATGGAAAATAAAGCGCCCAGAGCACTATGGCCGCACTCACCAGACACAGGGTCACGATCTGCAGGACAAGCATCGTCATTTCAGTGCGGACTGGACATCATGTCTGACTTCCTGCCGACAACAAACCGTGCAATACGGCGAATCGGCAAGGTCGATCCGATCCAGGTCGAATCCGTGAAACTGCGGCAAATCCGGCGGGAGGAAACCCCGCGTTCGCTTCGGCAAAGTGACATGGCGACACGCTCACGATCCGGTGGAGACAGAGCGACGGCTGGCCATCAGGTTAGCGTAGGAGCGAAGCTGCTGCCAGGCTTGCCGGGCGACACGAAGCGGCAGCTTTCCCAGCGGCAACTCACATCCCGCTGACACCAGGTTCTGTACAAGGCAAACCCATGGGGCAAGCACATGGTCGGCAACAGGCCGCATTTGTCGAGGCAGCCTGACTCGATGCGATCAAGCCCGGAGCACCTGGTGCGACATCACGAGACCGCAGAATGACAAGCCCATGCGCATGATCGAGCAGGCCGGACGATTCAACCAGCGAAACCGGCTTGGCCGAGCCGCTGCGAAAATGCTGTGTGGATGCGCCGGCTGCGTGTTGATGCTTGGTGCGGTGCCGGCGCGAGCGGCGACGATGGTGACGGACAACGTGATCAGCACCATCGCGCAAGCGCAGACCAATGTTCCCGTCACCTTCGGCCAGGTCTTCAAGGCTGGCGACATACCCCGTGGCTGGACGGTAACCGCCACCCTCAAGGGCCAGCCGATAGCCTTGCAGGTGGACAGCAAGGCTACCCATCCGGACGGCAGCCTGCGCCATGCGGTGCTGACAGTGATGGCTCCAACGCTGCCGGGCAATGCAACGCTACCGTTGACGCTTTCCACCGGCCCTTCGCCAGCGGTGACCGGACTGGACCATCCCATCAGCTTGTCGCAACTGCTTGCAACAAGCTACGACACCAGCGTGTCACTCAACATCGGCGGCCGCAAATACACCGCAAACGCCCGCGCCCTGTTGCAGACGGCCAAAGACACGAACGCGTGCAAGCCCTGGGGCACCCAATGCAACCAGTGGCTTTCCGGCCCCCAGACCAGCGAATGGATCATCAACGGCCCCGTGACGGCGGCGGATGGCACGACCAACCCGAACTTGAGAATCTACTTTGCGGTGCGCGCCTATGCGAACGGCTCGCATGGCACCGTGCGCCAGGTACAAACCGACGTCATCGTGGAAAACACCTGGGCCTACATGCCACAGGCGCAGCCACAGTACACGGCGACCCTGACCTCGGGGAGCGCGGGCTACACCAGCCCCGCCCTGACGCAGTACGCGTACACGCGCTGGCACCAGGTGCTGTGGTGGAACCATGTCCAGCCGCAAGTCTATTTGCAGCAGGACATCGACTATATACAGGCCAGCAAAGCGGTGTCGCGCTACATGCCGCTGACGCCCGACGAGAAGTTCCTGGCCAGCCTGCGCCAGGCCTGCGCGCCCCTGGATCACTGCGACCAGACCCAGAAGATGCACATGGCCGGAGCGCAGGCGGCGATTGGGCCGCTGCCGCGCTGGACCAGCGTGTACATCGTCGACCCGGACCTGCGTGCCTACAACTGGATGCTGGCCAACACCGATGCGCTGGGTGCCTACGGTATCCATTACCGGGACCAGACAACCGGCTGGCCACTCAGCATCCAGAAGCATCCCAACGTCACGACCGCGGCCTGGACCTATGCCAGTGGCGTCGCAAAGCAGTCGCTGACAGGATCTTCAGCCCACCAGGAGAAGGTTGCTGCCTACCGGCGCGATCTGCTGCCGACCTGCGTGAACAACACCGTGGTGACGAATTGCACATCAACCGCCTATGCGACGGGTAACCCGAACCTCTGGGACAACGCGCATCAGCCGGCGCAGTCATACGTGCCATACATGGTGACGGGTTCGTACTACTACATGTCCGAGTTGGCGTTTGCGGCCTCACTCAACGAGCTTTGGTCAAACCCGGAGTACCGCAATTATGAAAAGGGGTTGATTGACCGAAGTCACAGCCAGGTGCGTGGCAAGGCATGGACGCTGCGGCAGATGGCGGAAGCGGCGTGGTTATTGCCCGATGACTACCCGCTGAAAGCCGAGTTCAAGGCGGATGTGGAGAACTCGCTGGCGGACTGGAACCAGCAGTACACCCACAATCCGAACGCCAATCCGCTGGGACTGCTGGATAGTGGCCACAGCTATAGCGTGCTGGGTGGCACCAGGAACGCGATGGCGCCGTGGATGCATAACTTCTTCACCTGGTCGGCGGGCCACGCGGCGGAGCTGGGCTTTACGGGAGCCGCGGAGCTGCGCGACTGGCTGGCGAAGTTCGAGATCGGTTTGATGACCGACTGGCAGGCCCATCCAACGCAGGGCTATTGCTGGCTGGAAGCCTCCGCCTACACGCTCGTAGTTACCGAGCCCACCGGGAAGACCTACCTGCCCTCCTACAGTGCCATATACGCGGCGACGTTCCCGAGTCTGGTCGGGCTGGCCTGCAATTCGCCGGCCATGGTGACGGCCATGGGAACACTGGAAAAGACCCCGTGGCAAGCGGGCAAGATGCATGGGTATCCGCAATCGGCAACGGGCTATCCGGCCAATCTGCAGGTTGGGCTGGCCGCCGCTGCCGACAGCGCCGTGCCCAATGCGCACGAGGCATGGAATATTTTTGAATCGCGCAGCGCAAAACCCAGCGGCACGACCGGCTACAACAACTACCCCAATTTCGCGGTGCTGCCACGATCCGTGCCGCAGTGACGCGTGACTGCATAGCGCCCGTGGCGCTGCCGTGCGGTCGGTACATGCACTCTGCTTAGGCATCTCGCGTCTGGGCCGCCGCCTGCGTTCGCAACGCTCACGATACAGGCCATCTGCGCCGCCGGCCTTGCGGTCTCCCTGGTGCGTTGATCGCAGGCGGCCGTAAATCGAAGGGAACAATTCGTCGCCAGGCTGAAAAATCCGTCGATGGCTATCCGAGACGTCTTCAATGCCGTGCGCCCGAAGGGGTTTTATCGCCCGGACGTCGACGGCGTGCGTGCGCTGGCGGTACTGGCGGTAGTCGCCTACCACTATTCACCAGCGAACTTTCCAGGCGGTTTCATTGGCGTCGACGTCTTCTTCGTCATCAGCGGTTACCTGATCACGGGGATCCTGCTCAAGGCCATCGAGAACAATGAGTTTTCGACGTTTCGTGAACTGCTGGCGGACTTTTACCAGCGCCGGATACGCCGCATCTTTCCATCGCTCATCCTGGTACTGATTGCCTGCCTCGTCATCGGCTGGCTGGTGCTGTTCTCTTCGGAATATGAGCGCCTAGGGAAGTACGTTGCGGCCGGTGCCGGCTATGTGGAGAACTTCACCTTATGGAGTGAAGCCGGTTATTTCGATCATGCATCGATCGACAAAACACTGTTGCACCTGTGGAGCTTGTCGGTAGAGGAACAGTTCTACATCGCATGGCCACTGCTTCTATGGCTGATCACCCGCCGGCGCTGGTCATTGCTGATGTCCATTGGCCTGATCGCGGCACTGACCTTTGTGTTGAACGTATCACTGGTCCTCAGCGGCCACATCACCCATGCCTTCTATTCCCCGCTCTCCCGTACCTGGGAACTCATGGTGGGCGCATGGCTCGCCGCAGGGCACCGACACGGCGTGCCCTGGCTGGACAAGTGGCGCCCTGCGCAATCCTGGGCAGGAATTGCCCTGATCATTGCTGCGCTGGCTCTCATCGAGCCCACCAGCGCATTTCCGGGTTTCTGGGCGCTGCTTCCGGTGCTCGGCACGGCGCTGATCGTCAATGCGGGGTCGAGCACGTTCTTGAATCGACGCGTGCTGAGCTGGCGCCCGGCGGTATGGGTGGGGCTGATCAGTTACCCGCTGTATCTGTGGCACTGGGCGCTGCTCTCGCTGGTGGTCATCGTGTTTGGCGACAGCAACCCGACGTTCCGCCACGCGTCCAGGCTCGTGCTGGTGGTGGTGTCGATCCTGCTGGCCTGGCTGACCTACCGCTACTTCGAGGACCCAATCCGCAGGAGTCGGCGAGGATACACGGCGCTTAGCCTTACGGTCGCCGTTGCGGCATTGGGTGTGGCGGGTTTGGCGGTCTACACGGCCTCAGGGCTGCCGGACCGGCCAGCAAGTTTCGTTTCGGTCAGAGCCGAACAGTATGTGAAATCCATGCAGATGGGCACCCTCGCCAACTCTGGGGACTGCTTCAACCCGCAGACAAAAATGACGCTTCTGCAAAGACAGCGCCACGATGCGTACCTGCCGGACAAGTGGTACTGCGACATTGGCGACATACACTCCAGGACGCTGGTTCTGGCTTATGGCGACAGTCATGCGAGAGCCATGATTCCAACCCTGGACAAGTACGGCAAGGCTACAAATACGAGAATTGTTTTCTCGTCCATCGGGAGTTGCCTGCCACTGACGAACGTTACAGTGCACACCGATTATCCGGATGCATGTCGCGAGCTGAGCGAAAAAGCAACCCGCATGGCGAGTGACATGCGCCCCAAGGCCGTCGTATTGATTGAAGCCTGGGCAAGCTACATTGGCGCGGGAAAGATTCACGTCCAGCGTTCCATCACCGGCGCCCAGGCGTTGCGCACCACATTGGGCGAAACGCTCGCGATTTACCAGGCGCTGGACATCCCCGTCGTGCTCATGCAGGACAACCCGCACCAACGCACGTCGGTCCCCAAGGCCAGCATTCGATTTGCCGTGAATCCGTCGGACCAACGGCTGAACTCCGGCGCGGTGACGCGACTCGGCTACGTGCGGCAACAAGCGGAAGCCGATTCGATACTCAAGTCGGTTGCCGCGCGGTATCCGCTGTCGTCGGTGCTGGAGGTCGGCAACGCGCTGTGCAACGAAGACATATGCCCCTGGGCAATGCAGCATGAATTCCTCTACTACGACTCGGATCACCTGAGTGCTGCGGGAGCCCTGCTGGTTTACCCGGCGTTTGTTGCGCATATGAACGCCATATCGAACAGTGGGCTCGCGAGAAAGTGAAGATGGCGAGTGCAGGAAGACCCGAAAGCATGCCTGGCGCCCGTGAAAACTCTGACGCGCCATCCAGAGCGAGAGGGGTTGGCAGCTGAAACTTTGCGCAGATTCGACAGGGTGCCTGGAGGTTCTCACGCACCCCGCGATCGACGGGTCAATGCCGGCTACAGTATCCGCCGCCACACTACTTCGACGGCAAGAGCGCGTCCCAGGGCACGATCATCCACCAATTGAGTGAGATCGAGCAGTTGGTCCATGCGCCACTCCCCAGGCAGCAGCGCGCGGTACCGTTGCAGCAACGCGGGCGCAACCCGAGCCTTCCGCAGGTGCCGGCGGGTGGCGTTGATCAGAGGCCGCAGCCGCACCGGACGAGCACATGCCGTCCACTCGGCCAGTCTGGCCCGCCAACCTGGCCCGACATCGAAGCGAAAGCCATAGGCCGAAGGCTCCGCTGCAATAGCCGGATGCAATGCGGCGACCAGGCGACTTTCCAGGGCACCCGCATTCTTCCAGCGCAACGGCACGCGGAGAGCCAGGCGCACGGACGCCAGATCCACCAGTGGCGTCGCGTAGTACCCGTGGCGCACCGCCACACTGTTATTGACGCCCATCCAGTAGTGGCAGCGGAACAAGGGGTAGAGAAGCTCGACCTGCGCGCGCGATAGACGTTCGTTCCCGGCCGGGGACATGCCCACGATATTCCGTATCGACGCGGCAAGTCGCGCTTCATAGTTCGCCAAGCCCTCGGGCTCGCGAAAGACGCCTCGGCTGAAGCCGCGGTAGAACGCTCGCACGATGTCGCGTGCAGAAAACGCACAATCCGGAAGGTGGAAGAAGTTGCGAAAGATCTCGCCGCCACCGCCATTGAGCGCGATGCACCCACCGGCGGTTTGCTGCAATCGAGTGCGGCGATCGGCGCCCGGATCATCGATGCCGTCGTTGGGCAAGCCATCGAAGAACAGCACGCTCTGTTCCAGTGATTCGAGGTCCGGCACCGGCAGGTCGTGATCCACCACGCCTTTGTCAATTGCTTCGAGTTCGAGGTCGGCCGCAACAGCCACCGCCCTCGCTATGACCACATCGGAGGAATCGGCGTCACCATACACAAACAGACGCGGCTGCATGCCTGCCGCGAGCAACCCCGCAACAATCAGGCGGGAATCGAACCCGCCCGACAAAGCCGCGTTGACCCGACCCGGAAAGGCCGCAGCCACCTCATTCGACACCGTATGCAGCTGTTCAGTGATAGCTCCGACAGCCGCATCCAGCGAGACAAACCCGGCGTCGTGCAAACCAAACCCATCGGGAAAGCGCTGCCACGTACGCCGACGCCGCAAGTCCTGGGCGTGGCCAAGGGGAAGCAAATCGACGCCGCGCGCCACCGAATGGCAAGAATGCGAAGCGCCCAGCAGCACGTATTCAATGGCCGCGGCAGCGTCAACTTCGACGCGCTGCAGATAAGCGCAGGCAGCAAGCCAACTGGTACTGAAAAAGCGGCGATCTGCGCTGGTGTGAATACGCACAAACCCGAACGCGTCATTCAGCAACCAGGTATGTTCGCCGGTGTCGAGGAACAGCGCAAAATTGCCGCGCAATGCGCCTTCTTCCAGACTCCCCTCTGCGTGGACTTCGTCAAGCAGCGCCACCAACGCACGGCGACCAAAATGGCCGCGAAACCACAACGGGCCGACGCAACAGGCGGTCCCCGATGAGGTTTGAACCAGACAATCCTCGACCTGCCGCTGTCCTGGGCACCCCCAGGCGACAACGCTGCCGCCAGCCCATTCGATTCGCCGGGCGCGGAAAAACCCCTGGCGCCCGAACGAACGTTCCGCCCGGGCTTCGCCTTCGGGGTCCCCGCCGGCAAGAAAGACTGATAGCGCGTTCAGCACAAGTCCGATCCCCAAGCGCTTGCGTTGCCAGGTTGCACTTCAAGTCGTCGCAGCGTTCGTCAGCGATCCAGACAATTATTGACGATTCGAGCGCACCTGCGCAGACTTCACCTTGACGATTACCGAAACTGACGTCATCCCATCGGGCCCTGCAAGCCATTCACGGCTGGATCCGGGATCCGCTTCCGATCACGAAGAATGCATGTCGCCATGAAGCTCTATTATTACATCGACAGGCGCGGGAACTTTGGCGATGACCTTAACCCCTGGTTGTGGCCAAAGTTGATACCCAACGTGATCAACGACGATGATTCCGAGATCTTTGTTGGAATAGGGACATTGCTGAACAACAATATTCCAGAAGGTCCCAACAAGATCGTATTCGGGTCGGGCGCAGGTTATGGCTCCGCGTTGCCAACGGTAGACGAAAAGTGGAAGTTTTACTGCGTTCGTGGCCCCTTAACCGCGGCGAGGCTCGGGCTCCCCGGCGAATATGCGGTAACAGACCCCGCGGCGCTGGTTTCCACCGTGTTCCGTGCAGATGATTCGAAACGATCCGGCATTGCCTTCATCCCTCACCACTTGAGCGCCTGGAACCTGGACTGGGAGCGGGTCTGTCGAGATGTCGGCATACGCTACATCGACCCAAGAAAGGACGTCGACACTGTGCTCGGGGAGATAGCCAGGTCGTCAGCAATCATTGCCGAAGCCATGCACGGCGCCATCCTGGCAGACTCCTTCCGAATACCCTGGATGCCGGTCGTGCTGTATGACCATATCCTCCAGCCAAAGTGGCTCGACTGGGCTGGATCACTTGCCCTGAAATATTCCCCGGTCCGACTGAATGGCGCATGGGACCCGGACTATAACTACTCCAAACTGGACCAGCTCAAAATTGTCACCAAAAGATCCCTTTGCAAGATCGGGCTTGGTTCCACAACCTGGACACCACCGCCTGCCAAGAGCACAAACAGGGAAATCGAAAGTTTTGTCAGACAGTTCGAGCGAATGGTCAGGGAGCCATCGCTGATGCTGAGCAAAGACAGCGTATTCGATGAAGCTTCAAGCCGTCTCATGGATAAGCTGGAGCAGTTCAAAGCGGACTTCTCCTGATCGTGCACCTGACGGTACTCCGCGCCCCACGTGCCTGTGAGGTTGCAGCATGTCCAAGGCCTCCATCACGGATGGCGATTGCGCCAGTGGGACACGGCCGCCCATATCTGCAGCTAACTTTTTGGCGAGGAAATGAGATAGCGTCCAATTGCTTTCAAGAAACAGCCCATCGTTATACGACGTTCCACCAGGAAGCGACGACCGAGAGCGATCGTGGACCGGGACCGCGCACGGGATGCCGCGTATATCCACTGAGTAGCCAACCTGCGCTGTGCGGCCTGCACGCCATCGATTTCAGCTGGTGAAAGGTCGAGACTGTCCTTGTCAGCCATCAGCTTCTGCAATATCACGTCTGAATATTTTATGGCGTTGATCGCGTTGGAAGCGCTGGTCTTGTTTGCCGCATGTCGCTGCCATACGCCCAATGATTCATTGAAATAGCCCAGCTTCCCCTTCTTCTTGATCAGCTGAAGAAAGAACAGACGGTCTTCATTGAACAGCAATGTCTCATCAAAGCCGCCAACTTCATCGATGCGCGATTTGCGGCATGTGATGGTCATCGGAATGACGCTGCCCGCAATCATGTGGGAAAACAGGTCACCGTCCTCCAATTCGAAAAAACTGCCACCCATGACCTTCTTCACAATTTGCCGAAACATGGGATGGTCCAGGTCGTGGGAGATGAACTTGCCATCTGCATCCACAACATCACGATCACTGAAGCACGCCGCCCAGTTGGGAAACCGGGTCAGGCCCGAAACTGTGCACTCCAGAAATCCGGGGTAGATCAGATCATCTGCATCCAGGAAAGTTATCAATTCACCAGCTGCCCTGCGGATACCATGATTGCGCGCGGCAGAAGACCCCCGGTTCGGCTGGCGCTCCAGCACGAGCGCCAATTTCGAATGCCGCGCAAATTCCGCCACCTGCAGCGCCGTGTGGTCCGTGGATCCGTCGTCCACGACGATGACCTCGTCAGGCGTGAGCGTCTGGCTCTCGATACTGGCCAGTGCGCGGACTATGAACTTGTTCGCGTTGTAGGCAGGGATAACGACGGAGATACTTGGACTCAAGGGGCTTCTCCAGGCGACGTTGACTTCGGCCAATTGCACCATACGGATTGCTGAGAACACGGGTTCCCCGGCCCATCCCGCGACACGCATTTTCATCAGCAGCCTGTGAAGGACCCACGCACGGCACCAGCGGTGTTCACCAACACTTCCTCAGCTCAGGAAACTTCCCCAAGCTGCTGCGCAAGCTCCCGCACCAATGGTCCAATCCGCCCCCTTGCATAGCTCGCCGCCAGACGCCCCTTTTGGCGATAAGCGCCCAGGTAACACAGCGCGAAATACAACTGTGCCCAACACACGGCCTGGGCGTCATCCCCATACCCATACCCATACCCAGCCAGGAACACCGACTCCCGCTGCCGGTAATGACGATTTGTAAGCAAACCTCCAAGCGTACGGCTGACAAGCCAGAGATGGTTCAGGAACGGTGCAAGGTCATAGACTGCCGGTCCGATACTCTGCCAATGGATGTCCAACCCGATGTATCGGGTACCGTCACACAGCATGTTCTGGGGTTTGAAATCGCCATGCTGGCGCACGACGCGGAACCCCCTTGCGTCAGTACGCGAACCTGCTTGTTCCAGACATCGCCACGCAGTCCGCGTTTCGCGATCCCGACGCAGGACCGCACCGTAGGTGGCCGCCAGATAATCGAGCTTGTCCGCCACACCCAGCATGCTCGCCTGTCCGTCCGTGGCGCCACTCTCATGCAGGCGGCGCAACCACCCCCCCGCAGCACGGCATGCCTCCTGCGCGTCAGGCTCACCCAGGGATCGCAGGTGTTGGGCCAAATTGTCGCCGTGAAAATGGCGCGTGATCATGATTCCATGCCCCGCGACTTCCAGGTAGCCCAGCGACACCAATGTTCCAAAGTGTTCATCCTGGGGAAACACGTGCTGGAGTGTGCACAGGGTTTCGTACTCACGGCGCGCCTCCGCACGGGCATCGTTGCGCAAGTCATCCCTTCGACTCACCTTGGCCACGATCTGCTCCTGACAGCGCACGCATCGCAGCCGCTGGATACGCGAGTTTTGCCTTGACATGGACCTTGTCACCGCGACCCAGCTCCCCGACGCGCGGCAGTTGGCGCAGCTGAAGCGCGCGTTGAGTACTCCTGCGATGTCCAGTCCGATCACGGCCTAGCCACGCACCAGGTGGTAACGCGAGGAAACATGGGAAACGACACGCTTGAGCTCGCCCAGCAAGGGATGGCGTGCGACCGCGAGGCCCAGCAACCACCCTGCACCACCTCCGACGAGAGCCATTGCAAACGCAAAAAGCATGTGTCGCGCCATCAGCTCAGGCCAGAGCACCACCGCCGCCGGTATGGCGCAGGCACCCAGCGTGACCACTATGCTCGGAACCAGCGCCCTGGCACACTTGCGAACCGCCAGCGCGTCATAATTCCGCATTTTCCGGCAATACAGCACGGTAGCAATGATATAGACAAGAACCTGTGAAGCCGCAACCGCAGTGACACCATAAAAGGCTGCCGCGATGGTAATGCCGACCCTGGCGGTTTGATATTGAACCTCCACGCGGGTCACGGCCCTTACCCGCCCCAGCGCAACCAGGAACCGGTTGCACTGGAACATCAATGTCCCGATAAATGCGGCGAAACACAGCCAACGCATCAATGGAACTGCCGCATCCCATTGATCGCCGAACAAGATGTTGATGACCGGATAAGCGAGAATGACACCGCATGCAAAAAACGGCCAACTGATTCCGGTCGTGTAAACCAATGCCCTCAGGAACAGATCCGGAGCCGTGGCGTGCTCACGGTGCTCGCGTGCGAACGCGGGAAAGGAAACCGCTCCGATCGCACCAAGGACGTTGGTGCGGTACATGTTGACCACGCCGTATCCCCGCGAAAACAACCCGGCATCCGTCATGCCCAGCATCTTGCCGATCACCAGGTTGGCGGACTGGTCGCCCAGCTGGCTGGCCAGGTCCGAAACCGTCCGGTTGGAGCCAAAGTGCAGCACGCTTTTCCAATGGCTGAAACTCACTCCCCGCACGCGGTATGGCCAGCCCCAAACCGCGCACCCAGCGATCATGACCAGAATACCCGCCAACGCCGACCATGCCATGCTCATGTAGGAAAACCCGGCATACGCAAGGACAACAGCGGTACAGCTGCGCACGACGGATTCGCCGATGCGTATCTTCGTCAGCTTCCCGAACTCCATGTCGCGTCTCAACAAAGCCATTGCCGTAGTGCCGAACGGCAGCAGGAAGAACACGGCGCCCAGAACCCGCAACACCCGCGTCACACCGATATCGGCGTAGAACGTCCCGACGGCACCGCTGGCCGCGACGATGATCCCGCCAAGACACCACGCAATGACGAGGTTCATCGTGAAAACGGTGCGCACCAGCGACTCGTCCAGAACCGGTGCCTGTATCACGTATTCACTGACCCCAAAGTCGCGGAGCATGTGGATCAGGGCGACCAGGCCGGCGGCGATCGAAAATACCCCGACTTCGGAAGGGGTGAGGAGCCGGCTTATGATCGTGACCGATCCGAAGCTGAAGACAAATGCGACGAATTGCTGGACGAAGGACAGCGACAATGCCCTTCGCACACCGTTTCCCTGTTTTTGGCTCTTGTTGGTCACAAGACACCAGCCCCAATTCTAGCCACACGTGCGGCGGACACGGTCACAGCGGGAACCAAAAAATGGCGCAATCGCCGTTGCGCACCGTATCGCTCCACCTTTATCGCATGGTTGATCATCCGTGGTCCGGAACGTCGACCTTCCTTGCAACGATATACACCGCTTCGCTTATGAACGGGAGCAGCCGATGGCGCCGCACTTCACGCAGGCCGGACCTTTTCAACAGAAGCCCGATGTTTTCGTCGGTTATCGGGAATCTGGCTGATGGCTGATTCCCCATCCACCGTTTAAGCCTCCGCCGAAACCGTTGATAACCGGAATCGAGACTCTGATTGATGACCACGACCGACCGGCTGAGGCCGGCTACCCCGGTCAGGAACTGCACTTGCTGCTCGAGCGGAAAATGCATCAGCACCCGCGCGCACAATGCACCATCGCAGATGGGGCCGCTCGGCGGGCATTCCTTCAGGTTGGCTACCTCACAGGTAAAGTTTTCCCCATGCGACGCCAGGCGTTGCTGTGCCACCCCCAGCATGGCTCGGGAAATGTCGAAGCCGTGCACCCGATACCCGGCATCCAGCAGTGCTTCCGCGAGTCGCCCCGTTCCACACGGTGCATCGGCGATGGTGCCGCCTTCAGGCAGCAGCGAGAAACACTTGGCGACCAGCCGCTTTTCAAGAAAGTTGAATACCTGCCCCGGAATGCTCGAGAACCTGTTAGCGTCATAGTCGGCCGCAACCGCGGTGCTCTTGTAATGCTCGTCAGGGTTCCAGTTCATGCTCTTGTCCCTCGGTTCCGGCGTCGGATAATTCTGGGTTTGATACGTGCATGGGACTTGTTGCGGCGTCGGCAGTTGTCGGCGACGAACCACCTTCGCCAGGCAGATTCGGGCGCGATACCTGATCCAGCAACCCTGCCAACAAGGCTGTCCCCTCGCGCCTGGAGTATCGGGAGACGACCTCCGGGCGCGTGCGTGGAGCCCGCCCTTCACGCAGCGCGAGCACGAATTCGGACAAGTGCTGCGCGATCGCAGCAACGTCCGCCGTTGGCGCAATGACTGCGCCACCGACATCCCGCAGCACCGACGCCGTATCTCCGTCCGGCCCCACGAGTGCGAAGACTGGCCGCCCGACGCGCAGGTACTCATACACCTTGGCGGGTATCTGCCGGTCGAACTTGCTGCCCTGAAACAGCAGCAATCCGTCCGCAGTGGCTTGCTCGGCCAGCGCCTCGCCGTTGCCGACGGGTGGCGCCAGGGACACGATGTCGGCAATCCCGAGGCTGTCGATGTCCCGCTGGTAGCGGCCCTCCCAACCACTCGCTCGCAGAACCACTTTGAGCTGTGCGGGCCCCACCAGCCCGACGCTCTTCAGCCGCGCCAGTGCGTTGAAAAAGGGCGCCGGATCGCGTCCCTCGGGATACAGCAAGCCGCTGTGCAACAACGTCAACGGCCGTCCATCCATTCGCGGCGGAACGGGTGGAAGGTCGACGAAGGCCGCTTCGTCATAGCCATTGCCGATGACCGACAGGCGCCCGCCGCGACCTGCCTCGGGATAGCGCTCGGCACAGTCGCGCATGGCGCCGGGCGTAGTAAACACGGTTCGCTTCGCGTCGCGCAGCACACGTCGCTCCCAACGCTGCTGCGAGGCAACCGAGAAAGGGTTTTGCGCTTCAACCGAGCTGGTCACCGGGTCACGGAAGTCCGCAATCCACGGCAGCTTGGTGATGCCACTCAAGGTCCGTGCGATGCAATGCGCAGTCATGATGGGATAGGTGGACCAGATCGCACGCACCTGGTGACGACGGATCAGGCGCAGCCCCTGCGAGACGGCCGCGGGCCACCATGAGATCCAGCGATCGGGCTGCGCGAGGAACCCGGGATATTTCCCGTCGATTCCGAAATGGCGGCGGGCGTCGAGCGCGAACGTGCGGTGTACCTCGCAACCTTCCGGAATGACGCCAGCGGCGACGGGCGCGGTGCGCGGATAAGCCAATGCCCGCGCCGACATCACGATGGGGTCCCATCCGAATTCCGGCAGATAGCGCGCAAAACCGAGCGTGCGCAGGTGCCCGCTGCCCATCGCTGCCGGCGGAAAGTGAAACGCGATCACCAGGACGGCGCGCCCCATGTCATCAGCCCTGGATCGGATGGGGTAATTTGCCGCCACGCGCGGTCAACTCCGCGGGTGCGCGCAGCTCGAACGACTGTCGGCTCTGGATCTGCTGCATGCAGAAGTCCGCCAGCACCGCGGAAAGCGCCATCAGCTGGAAGCTCAGGTCAAAGTAACTCATCGGCAGGAACGTCCCCGCCGCCATGAACGCCACCAGGGAGACTTGCAGCATGGAGGCCATATCAAAGGCCCAGCGCATGTCGGGAATATCGCGGGAGCGCTTTCTCACGCGGCTGCAGTTTCTCCAGCTCGCGAACAACAGCGCGGCGAACAATGCCAACCCCACGAACCCTTGTTCACCCAGCACCCGGAAATAGATGCTGTGCACCGCGCGCGGGTCCGCACCCGCCGGACCGTAGCGCTCCCACGCCGGGGTGCTTTGATACACGTTGAAGCCGCCACCGAGCAAGGGTCGGTGCAGGGCGACGTTGGTCGAGAACTGCCACGACTGTATTCGTGTTTCACCCGAACCCGTCTGCTGCGCGTTGCGCAAGGTTCCCATGCGCGCGGTCCACTGTGCGGGCATGAAGTGCGAACCGGCCAGGCCAACCATCACGATGACAAGCACCACGGCCAGCCGGCCGCGGCTCTTCAGGAACAAGGCGCCTGCGACGATAGCCAAACCGATCAGGCCGCCGCGCGAGTAGGTACCCAAGATCGCGATGCCGGTGAACAGCATGCTGAAGCCAAGGCCGACACGTACGGATTTCAAGGACGAATGCAACTGCAGATAACGCATGAGTGGCAGTGTCATGCACAGCGCGAGCGCCAGGGCGTTGTTGTCGGCGACGAAACTTCCCGGAGGCCCAAGCACATGGTTGGCGCCGCCCTGGACCAGCGTGAATGCGCCGCCCTTGACGCCGTAGAATCCCAGCGAAACCACAATCATCCATACCAGCCCATGCAGGCGCTCGCGGCTGTTCACCAGGATCAGGGTGACAAACACCATGACCATGACTTTGGCGAACTCTTGCCACTTGATCCATGCCGAGTCCGGCACCACCGCATAAAAAGTGGTCAGCCCTGTCCACAGCAGGAACATCAGCAGCAACACGCTGACCGCTGACCACGGAATCCTCTTGCTGTCCTTGCTGAACAACAGGCCGGCTGCAGTGGCGATCGCAACCATGTACACCCACGGAAAGGTGACCGCAAAGCCGTAGCACAAGCGATGCGGGTTCATGTAGCCGAGCCACGACCACACCAGCAGGCCGACATAGGGCCGCATCAGAATGCAGGGAAGCGTTCCGAAGATGAGCAGGGCGAGGACGATGTCGCGCATGCGCTAGCCCGCCTGTAGTTGCAACATGAGCGCGTCCATGAAGAACTTGGCGGCCCAGTTCGGGTAGCGGTTTCTCATGTAGCCGCCTGACCGCGGGTATGAGCCCGGCATTCCACCGCGCACCGCACTGTCGGTCGCCGCCACATCCTGGATGGAAAGATTGAAGCGATTGGCGTGTTCTGCCGCGGGTTTCCAGCCATGCTCGCCGGTTTCCGCCGCCAGACGCTGCCAGATGATCGCCATTTGCGCGTTGCCGGTCACGCAGGTCCAGCGGCTCGCCGGCCGCCAAGCGGAATCCAACCGGCCAGGCAAGGCGCCATCGCCGCGCGGGGTTTGCGCAACCGCTCGCGCCACGCGCGCCGCAGCATCCACGAAGGCGTCGTTGCCGGCGATCAAGCCGACTTCCAGCATGCCGCGGGTCGCGTAGGCGATGGTATGTGTCAGTGGACGATCGTTGTCCTCCAGATCGTTGTTCTGGAACCATCCATTGGGCTGCATCTGCGCAAGCGCCCACTGCACGTTGCGCACCGCCGCATCCAGATAAAGCGGCTCCTGCAAGACCTGACTGGCCTTCGCCAGCGCAAACGCCACGCGTGTGTTGTAGGTATTCACGGCATGCACGGCGAACGGCGACGCAAAACGCCGCCACGCACCATCCGGGTCCTGGGCAGCCACCAGCCAGTCTGCCGCGCGCAGTGCCGAATCACGGAACCGCGCGTCCCGCGTCTGCTGCCACGCGGACAGCCAGCCGAACAACACCTGCCCTGTGTTGAAGATGGTCGGCACCATCGTAGTTGAATCCAGCGTACCGGCACGCACGCCCCCTTCAGGGAGCTGGATGGCGGTTTCCCACTCGGCCATGCGGATGGCGCGCTCCCGATAATCGCCTTGGCCGGAAAACTGCGCGTAGCGCAGGAAGGTCGGAATGATGTACCCGGTGGTTTCCGGATAGGCGCCAGCCCATTGCCGCTTCGTTGCATCGTAATAGGCGCTGACACCGCCGCAGCCGGTGGCGTCCTGGGCGCGCGCCAGCCATTCGGCGGCAGCCTGCAGCCCATAGCGCATATCCACTGCCGGACCTGTCCGGCCCCCGGACAGGAGTCTGATGACCGCGTTCATGACTTGCTCCTGGCCGCAAGCGATCCCGGCAGCATCTTCGAAGTGCGGCTGTGCAGCGCACGTCGGACGCGTTGCAGGCCCACTGCCAGGCATGGCATGGGATCGCGCCACCGGCACAAGGTATCGGCTACCCGGCCGCCGCGCGGATAGCCCTGCGTGAGCTGCTGACCTTGGGCGGCTGCCGATTGCATGTCCTCGGAGCGCACCCGCCATACGACTGGTCGCTTTGCAGCGGCAGGCGGCGGAAACGGCAGTCCCAGCTCCGAACACCAGGCCGCATACGGCAGGTTGACGCCGTTCAAGCTCGCCACTTCTTCCTGGTAGTCCGTACGGCCGACCGTCGGTTCCACCATGCGGAACTCGCCGCTGCGCGCATCGCGCTTGTACTCCATGCTGGCCATGCCGATCACGCCCACGGCCTGAAAGAATCGGGTGGTCATGGCGCATAGCTCTGCATGGACTTCCGCCGCCGCGGTGCAACTGGCCGTACCGCCCACCTGTGGCGGCCACGAGCGGATCTTGCGACCAGTGAACGCCCCCACCGCCTGTCCCTGCCCGCCGAGGTACTGCAGGCAGAAATAGATGTTCGAATCCGGGCCCTCGATCCACTCCTGCACCACCACGTCGGCCATCACCGGCAGGATGCGACGGACCAGCTCGGCAGCTTCCGCGGCGCTCTCCACGCGGTACGCCTTCCTGAAGCGCCACCCGTAATCGACATTCCGTTCGCCGGGTTTCACCACCACCGGATAATGCAGGTGTTCGAGCGCGGACAAATCCGCGAGCGTGCGAATGTGCAGCAGCGGCGGAACGGGGCTGCCGAGTTGTTCGGCGCAGCGCTGGAACCCCTGTTTGTGCAACAAGGTGTCCACGACGTCTCCGGGCGGCAGGCTGAACCGGTAATAGGCGGACAGCAGATCGCGATGGCGCGAAACGGTCTTGACACTTTCCTCCTGGGTCAGGAGCAGCACCGGGCGCACACCGGAAAACCGCGTCGTGCCCAGACGCACCAGCTCTTCGACCAGCGCTTCACCGTGCGTCGCACGGATCGGCAGCGGCTTCGCCGCGCGGGTATGCATTTGCGGACGCCGCATATCGGTATCCAGCAACCAGACCGGGACCCGCGCGTGCGCCAGGCTGCGCGCCACGCCCAGGCCATTGACTCCCGCACCCAGTACCACCGCAGGCGTATCAGCGATCATGTGCCCCTCCAGTACTGCGCCGGCGACGCTCGAGTACGTCGGCATAGACGGCGCGGTAACGCGCCACGCTTGCCGACCAGGTGCGTTCGCGCTCGACGAACGCCTGCCCGTTGGCGATCACCTTGTCCCAAGCCGCGTGCGTCGTCAGCAACTCGATCAGGCACTGCGCGAGCGCCTCGGGCGAGCCAGCGGGGAAAAGGTGGCCGTTGCGGCCATCGCGGATCAGCTCGCGGTGGCCGCCGACATCCGACGCGGCCACCAGCTTGCCCATGGCCATCGCCTCGAGCGGCTTCAGCGGCGTCACCAGCTCCGTCAGCCGCCGCGAGATGCGCGGATAGACCATGACGTCCATGACACCGTAGTAGCGGGTGACTTCGCCGTGCGGCACGCGACCGACAAAGTGCACCTCGCGCTCGAGGCCGAGGCGGGCAGCCAGCGCGCGCAGGGCGGCCTCCTGCGGACCGCCGCCCAGCAGCAGCAGGCGCGCCTGCGGCACCGCGCGCAGCACCAGCGGCATGGCCCGGAGCAGCGCGTCCAGCCCCTCATAGGCGTAGAACGAGCCGGCAAAGCCCAGCGTGTACCCGCGCACGAGTCCGTATTTCTCCAGCAGCGCCACATCGGCGCTGGCCGTGGATCGAAACCGGGTAATGTCCACGGCGTTGGGAATGACGGTGACCTTGTCGGCGGGAATGCCGCGCTCCAGCATGTCGCCACGCAAGCCGTCGCAGATCGTGGTCACGGCGTCTGCCTGCTGCAGTGCCCGGGTTTCCAGCGCGCGCGTCAACCGATACCGCGCCCCTCCCTCGCGCGCTGTACCAAGGTCGACCGCAGCGTCTTCCCAGAACGCACGGACCTCGTACACCACCGGGATGCCGGCGGCCCGGCCCACCGCAAGCGCGGGCAGCGCATCCAGCACCGGCGAATGCGCATGGAGAATGTCCGGGCGCACGCTGTCCACCACCTCGGCAAGCCGGGTCTGCAACGCGCGCATCAGGCAGCGATACCGGACCAGCGGCAACTTCGCCAGGAAACCCGAGGCCGGCGGCGTGCGGTAGAACATCCAGTCGCCGACATGTTCTTCGCGCTGCGGGTCGTCGCCCTGCCGGGGGCCGGTCAGTTGCATCGTTTCCCAGCCCAGCGCGCGCTGCGCCTCGAGGATGGCGAGCGTGCGGAATGTATAACCGCTGTGCAGGGGCAACGAATGGTCGAGCACGTGCAGGATGCGCAACGGCTGGTCAGCCGACGCCCCTGGCCGAGCCTGACGCGGCGCAACGTTCATGATGTCGTTCATGGCCCTGCTCCGGGCATCGCGCCACCGGCAGCGGCCAATCGCACCCGCGCATAGAGTGCGTGCTGCGCTTCCACCACCGGCGGCCACCCCAGCCGCTCCGCCGTGGCGCGGGTGGCGGCGCGTGCCGGCGCCCGGTCGCGCAAGCGCAGCCATGCGGCGGCAATGCCTTCGGCACTCCGCTGCGCAGTGATCTCCCCCGCTTCAGGCACATCCAGCAACTCGCTGGCACCGGCAAACGGCGCGGCCACTACCGGCGTACCGCAGGCCAGCGATTCCAGCACGACGTTGGGCATGCCTTCGCGGCTCGACGCCTGCACCAGCACGTCCGCCGCGTTGTAGTAGTCGCACAGCTGCGCGTGGGGAATGGCGCCGAGCATGCGCACGCGCGCGTGGAGTCCCAGCCGGTCCACCAGGCCGCGCAGCTTGCGCTGTTCCGGCCCCTCACCGGCGACCAGCAGCGTCGCCTCGGGCACGTGCGCCAGCGCCGCGATGACAAGGTGCACACCCTTGAGCGCAACCAGATGGCCCACCGTCAACCACACCGGACCGGTGAGGCCCAATCCGGCACGGATCGCCCCGCGGTCCCGTGGCCCGAAACGATCAAGGTCAACGCCATTGCGCAGCACCGTGATCTTCCCCGGGTCAACGCCCAGGGCGGCGATTTTTTCCTTCAGCGCCTGCGATACGGCCACGATGGCGGCGGCGCGCTCCGCTGCCCACCGGATTTGCGCCCTGGGTCGACGATAGTGCGGGATCCACGTCACGTCGGTACCGCGCGCGGTGATCACCACCGGTTTGCCCAGCGCCGCACCCAGCCGCGCCGCCGCCACGCCATCCGGGTAAAAGTAGTGGGCATCGATCAGGTCGAAGCCGGTCCCGTCGGCCTGCAGTTTCCTCAGAACCGGCAGCAGGGCGCGATACATCAGCCATGGCGCGATGCTCATGCCAAGCTTCGGAATGGCCGGATAGCGCGGATGGCTGATCTGGATGCCGTGGCGCTGCTCATGCGCAGGCACCCTGGCAAATGCCGAGTAGGCCCCGAAGCGCGGATGCCGGAACGGAAACCACGGCACCGGCGCCACGACCGTCGCGGTCACCCGCCCGGAATCCACGAGATGGCGCAACCGCTCTTCGACGAACACGCCGTGGCGCGGTTGGGCGGCATTCGGATACAGGCTGGTGAAGACCAGCAGGCGAATCCTGCGTTCGCCACCCGCCTCGGCGCCGGCCCCGGCACTCTTCTGCGCCGCGTCGAATGTGTCTTCTGCTGACGACATGACACCACCGGCAACGTCGTTGACCGATACGTTCCTCATGGCTGTACCCCGGCTGCCACGACCCTGCGTGCCGCCTCGGCGGTGGCTGCGGCAGCGGGCTGCTGCATCCGGCGCAGAAAGGCGTCCAGCATCAGCAGGCTCCACAGCGTCGCGCCGTGATCGCGCCGGCCAGCTTCATGCTGCCGCAGCAGCCGATCGAGCATGGCCGGTTCGAAGTACCCGCATTCGGCAATGGCTCCGGCAAGCAAGGCGTCCCGGGCGCGCCGTGCGAGCGGCCCGCGCAACCACGCTGCCAGCGGCACACTGAAACCCATCTTGCTCCGATACAGCACGTCGTGCGGCAAGTCCGGTTCGAGCGTTTTCTTGAGGATGTATTTCCCGGTACCTCCCTTCAGCTTCAACCCGGGTGGCAACGATGACGCCCACTCGACCAGGCGGTGATCGAGCAGCGGTACGCGCACCTCCAGGCTGTGCGCCATGCTGGCCCGGTCCACCTTGGTCAGGATGTCGCCGGGAAGCCAGCTCTTGAAGTCCAGGTACTGGGCCAGCAGCAGTGGATGATCGGTGGGCGCGCGTGCGGCGTGGGCGCGGAACACGGCGAGCGCGTTGTAACCCTGCAGTTCGCGCTTGAAGCTTGCGCTGTACAGCTGCTGGCGCAGCGCCATCGGGGTGGTGCTGACGGTGTGGAAATACGCCTCCACGTCGCCGCGGGCGAGGGCCTGCAGCGTGGTTTTGGCGCGCAGCGGGCGCGGCGCCCAGTCAGCCTTGGGATAGAGACTGCCCAACAGACCGAACAGCGGCTTGCGCAACGCCAGCGGCAAGCGCGCACGCAGGCCGCTTTCCCATGCATGCAGGCGGTAGCGCCGATAACCGGCGAAATCCTCGTCGCCGCCATCGCCGGACAGCGCCACGGTCACCTGGGTCCGTGCCAACTCGCACACGCGGTACGTCGGCAGCGCCGAGCTGTCGGCAAATGGCTCGTCGTAAACCGCCGCCAGCGTGTCGAGCAGGTCGTAATCATCGGCGCTGACTCGCCGCTCGAAATGCTGCGCATGCAGATGCTCGGCCACACGCCGCGCATAGACGGTCTCGTCGAAACCGCCGTGGTCGAAACCGATCGAGCAAGTGCGCACCGGTTGCGGTGACACCCGGCTCATGCTGGCCACCACGGCGCTGGAGTCCACGCCGCCGGAAAGAAACGCGCCTAGCGGCACGTCCGCAACCATTTGTCCTGCCACGACGCTGTCCAGCAAGCCGTGCAGCTGCACTGCAGCTTCATCAGCCGTCATGTCGGCGGCAAGCTTGAACGGCACATCCCAGTATTGGCGGGGCACCGGTCGCGGCTCGCCGGCGCGCCAGCTCAACGAATGGCCGGGCGGCAGTTTGAAGATTCCGCGATAGATGCTGCGCGGGTCCGGCACGTAACCGAGCGCGAGGTAATCTTCCAGCGCCTGCGGATCGAGCCTGCGTTCCACGCCGGGATGCGCCAGCAGCCCCTTGAGTTCGGAAGCGAACACCAGATCGCCGGAGCGGGTGAAGCCGTAATGCAGCGGCTTGATGCCCAACTGATCGCGGGCCAGGTGGATGCGCTGCGCACGCATGTCCCACACCGCGAACGCAAACATGCCCACCAGATGTGCCAGGCAGGCTTCACCCCACTGCTGCCAGGCGCGCAGCAGCACTTCGGTATCGCAGCGGCTGCGAAACACCACACCCGCCGCCTCCAGTTCGGCCTTGAGCGCCGGGAAGTTGTACAGCTCACCGTTGTAGACCAGCGCCAGACCGGCCACTTCATCCACCATCGGCTGCTGCCCATGGCCCAGGTCGATGATGGACAGGCGACGATGCCCCAACCCCACGCCCCTGCCGAGATACAGCCCGGCCTCGTCCGGTCCGCGGTGCCGCTGCGCGTCGCGCATGGCCAGCAGGATTTTTTCATCCATGCCGGCATGCCGCGACGAGACGATCCCGGCCAGACCGCACATGTCAGTTCTCCTTGTGTCCGGTCAGGCCGGAAACCATGCGTGGCTGCACGGCATTCGTCTGCCGACCCAGCAGTTCGTCGTACAGCGCGACATACGCGGACACCATGCTGCGCAAGCTGAAATGCGCAGCGACGCGCGCGCGTCCGGCGTCACCATGCCGACGCCGCAGTGGCTCATCGGCGACATAGAAGTGCAGCGCCGCCGCCAGGGCGTGAGGATCGCCAGGCGGCACCAGCGTACCGGTCACCCCGTCCTCGATCACCGAAGCTACGCCCCCGACATCGGTTGCAACCACTGGCAGCCCTGCGGCCATGGCTTCCAGCAAGGTGATCGGCATGCCTTCGGCGACGGAAGACAAGGCAAACACGTCGCACTCCGCCAGCAGTTGCGCCACGTCGCTGCGGTTGCCGAGCAGCCGCACCGTTTCGGTCAGGCCAAGCCGGACGATCTGCTGTTCCAGCTCCCCGCGCTGCGGCCCGTCACCGGCGATGATCAGGCGGCACGCGGCATTTCCCGACTCGCATTCCTCACGCAACAGCTTGAACGCAAGCAGCAAACCGGCGTGATCCTTGACCTTGTCGAGGCGCGCCACATTGCCAACCAGCATGGTGCCCGGCGGCGCAAAACCGCCCAGCAGCGTGCGCGCACCGAACCGGAGGCGCGGCACGTCGAAGGGCACCGTATCAATCCCGTTCGCGATGTACGTCACCTTGGACGACCGAATGCCCACCCGCTGCGTGAGCCACGCCCGCAGGTCCGGCGACACCGCGACATATCGCTCGACCAGCGGCGCCATCCAGCGCCGCAGGCGATGGTATGTGCGATTGTCTCCATGCGGATCGGCAGCGTCACGCCCGTGTTCGGCGTGGACCAGCCGGCGCACGCCGGCCAGTTTCACCAGCGGCGCCAGATCCAGCGTTCCGATGTTGTAGGTCTGCACCAGGTCCGGTTTCAGCGCGCGCAGCGCGCGCCAGAAGCGGAAATAGCAGGACCAGTCCTTGCCCGGTTTCTTTCCGAGCGATACGCAGGCGGTGACCGCATGCTCGATTTCGTGCCGCAACGCTCCGCAACCGGTCAGCGCAATCACCGCGTGGCGGTAACGATCATGCGTCGCGTTGATCAGCGACACCACGACGCGCTCCATGCCGCCGGTGTCCAGCCGGTAGAGCACATGCACGATCAGCGGCCGGGCGTTCATGGCTGGCTCCCCGCAAGATCGGGTGACTGCTGCGCCTGCACCTCCGGCGTGCCGGGTACGGGCAGCGCCTGCGCAAAGACATGCAGCTTCGTCCGCACCCGATCGGCATCGTCGCCGCCAACCGGCGACGACAATGCCCACACCGAAGAACGAGGCAGCTGCCCGCGCAGTACGGCCCACGCCTGCAGCAGCTTCGCCAGCACCGGCGAGCGGGTGCAGTGCCGATCAACGCAATACCAGTACCACACCAACCGCGAGCCGCTCGCGCCCGCCAGCCGCAGCTCGGCGGCAGTCGTGCTCCATCCGCTGGCCAGGTCGAGCTGCCGGCGGGTGCGACTCAGGATTTGCGCGCGCGCCGGATCGTAGAGATCGTTGCCGTAGGTGATCAGGGTATGCCCCCGGCGCGGCTTGCCGGTATAGATGGCATGAAACAACTCGACCACGTCGCCGCTGGCGGCCGATTGGTAGGACACACGCACCTGCCCCGCCGCCCCCCGGAAGATCGGCCGCCAGCCGTCTGCGGCAGCCTGTGGCCCGTTCCAGCCGGCGATCGTTGGTGCGGTCAGCTGCACGGTTTCCGGCGGTACCGGGGCCGCCAGTCCGACGGCCAGGGCCGGACCCGCGATCAACAGCGCCACCGCCGCCGGCCACACCATGGTGCGCGCAGTGGCCGGCATGTTGCCGCGGGCGAGGGAATGTTCCGACATCACCGGCGGGTCGCGGAAGAACCAGCCGACCAGCAACAGCAGCAGCAGCACCGTGCCGAAGAACTGCCAGCCAAAAATCAGGTGGTCCGTGCCGGTCGCGTATTCCGGCCCCCAGGTCTCGCCAATCAGCACGGTGAAATACACCCGCAGGCCATTCGCGACGACCGGCACCACCGCCGCCAGTGCCACGAACACCACCCGCTTCCACCAGCGCCGGTACATCAGGTAGGCATACAGACAGCCGAGCGCCGTGCAGGCGATGAAGAATTTCACGCCGCTGCATGCATCAGCCACCATCCATACCGCCGAGGGCGTGATGATCTCGCGGCCGTTGAGCAGCACCGGCGTGCCGGTCAACTCCAGCGCACGCACGGCGAAATGCGCCGTGATGTCCTGCAGCGGCCCCACCAGCGCGTCGCCCCAGGGAACCGCGAACACCACCAGATAGCCGAGCGGAAACGCCAGCACCCATAACGCCTGCCATCCCCAGCAGGCCAGCACCAGCGCCGGAAACAGCGCCACGAACGCGAAGTGCTGCGCCAGATTGACGTCGAGCAGGCGGCCGGCGTACCAGACGAACACCAGCGCCGTCACTGCCGCCAGGCCCCAGATGCTGGGCACCGGCTCGCTCGCCTGGAGTTGGTGGCGCAGACCGGATGCCACCCACAGGCTCAACGGAAAGATCAGGAAGGCGTACTGGTAAGTACCATCGTGAGCCCAGGCCCATACCAGCGATTGCACGGTCCGCCAGTAGCAGACCAGCAGCACCACGACGGCGACGGCGAACGCAGCTGCGGCCAGTACCCAGTCGGGCGTGCGCACGGAGAAGCCGGCCACGGCGGCAAACGGCCTGTTCATGGGCAGACTCCCAACCCGGCAGTGCCAATGACATCCATGGAGGCTGCGCCGTGCCGCACATTGCGCAACACGTTTTCATATGTGTCGAGACTGCGCCCCCAGTCATAGCGGGACAGCACCTCGGCGCGGGCCGCCGACACCCGCACCGCCTGTGGCGCATCCAGCCAACGCAAGGCCTCAGTCGCCATGACCTCGGGCGATTCATCGATGCAACCCTGACGGCCCGCGAAATCCGCGACGCCCGCGTAGGCCGCAGGCGTCGCCAGCAGTACCTTCTCCATGGCCAGCGCCTCCAGCACCTTGTTCTGGATGCCGCGCGCAACCCGCAACGGTGCGGTCACGACATGCGCATGCGCCAGGTATGGCCGCACATCCTCCACCCGCCCGGTAACCGTGATACCGGCGAGCTGGCCCAGCACGCGCACCGCTGCCGTCGGCTGGCTCCCCACGATGTAGAAGCGGGCGTCCTGGCGTCGGGCGGCGATCCGCGGCCAGACTTCCTGCGCGAACCACCACACCGCATCCACGTTGGCGCGGTAATCCATGGCGCCGACAAACACCACTACCCGTTCTCCCGGCCGGTAGGGGCTGGAGCAGACCCGCCGCGGATCCCAGTATCCGGCATCCACCCCATTGGGGATGCCGTGCACCCGGCCGGCCGACTCCGGTACCAGCTGCCGAAAGAACGCCGCTTCGGCTTCCGAGACGAACACGCTGGCGTCGAACTGTGCGGCGATCGTGCACTCGAACTCTGCCAGCCGCCGCGCTTCCCGCCGGTACACCAGGCGCTTCACGGCACCGGCCTGCTGCGCATACTGGTTCCACTTGTCGGAGTCCACGTCCACGAAATCCATGACCCGGCGCAACTGGGTGTGCTGCATGACGAACGGCGCCACGCCCGACGAGTAGCACAAGGCCAACTCCAGCTTGTGCTCGGCCAGCAACCGTTCGACCCAGCGCCGCATCACGCGGTCGCGGTAGATCCCGACGGTAAGCGGCTCGCCCCGCGTCAGCGCCGCAAGCGCACGCCAGCCCGCGCGCCAGGATGGCAACGGCCGGACACATACGTCGGCGCACAAGGCCTCGACCGCCGCAAGGTGCTGCCAGTCGGCCGGATCGTCCACGAACGTGCCGAGGTACACGCGGTAGCGTCCGGCAAGCCGTCGCAGCACATGGTATGAGCGGATCTTGTCGCCCTTGCTGGGTGGCCAGGGCAGCCGATGGCAGAGGAACAGTACCGATTGCATGCGCTAGCCCAGATCCCGCGCAAGCCATGGCCCCAGCGCACAACTCACCGGCAGCGGCAGCCGCTTCCAGGCTTCAATGAAAAGTCGGTACTTGCTGTTGGTGGGACTGATATTCGGCACCGTCCTGGCGCGCACCAGGTAATAGGCATACGGCAGCGGTTGCGGCTCGAAGCCCCAATGCTTCTTGAAGTGGTAGGAACCGCTGTCCTGCTTGCTGCGGCCGTAGTCGAACAGCCGGGCGCCACGCTCGGCCGCACGCTGCATCACTGCCCAGTACATGAAGTCGTTGGCCGCCAGATCGCGGCCACGCGCCACACTGCCGCCGTAATACGGATGCACTTCATCGCGGAAGTAGAAGCTCATCACCGCGGCCACCGGCTGTCCCTGGTGGGTGACCACGGAAACCTCGCAATCCTCGCCAAACGCCTGCTGCAACCGCGTGTAATAGTTGCGCGACAGCACCGGCGTACCCAGATTGCGCACGCTCTCGGCGTACACCCGGTAGAACTCGGCAATGCTGCCGTCGTGGCGCACCTGCAAGCCGGCGCCCATGCCCTTGCGCACCATGGCGCGCTGCTTGCGCGGGATCGCCTTGAGGTTCCTGTCGTGGTCCGCGCAGATCGCCTTGCGGAAGCCCACGTACAGATCCTTGACCGGCCAGCCGGGATGGCGCAGCTCGCGGTCACGCAGTTCGAGATAGTCGACGCGCAGCTCGTCGGCGAGCGTGGTGGCGGCCCGGGTGAGCCGTGCCTCGCTGCCCAGGTCGCCCGCCACCACTCCGCCGTACACGCAGAACGGCATCGAGATCAGTGCGTGGCCAAACAGCCGGCTGCGTATCTCCGCGAGCGGCAGAACGCCGGTGATGACCCCGTGCCGTTCCGCGTACAGATAGTGGCAGCGGTGTCCGAGCACCTGCTCCAGGATTCCGCGCCAGGCCACCCGGTGGAAAAACGTGGCCCGCGGCGCACCCTCGACAAAGTTGTCCCAGCGCCGTTCGTCGCCCCTTTCCAGACGCCTGATGGTGCAAGGATCGGCGGAATGACTGTCGTGCGCACGGTCGAGCATCTCGCATCCCCTCAATGCGCACCGAGTTCGACGGCCTGCAGCGCCACCACCGGGTAATCGGCGGGCGCGCGGGCGAGAAACACCCGATCCATGCGGTCGAAACGGAAATCGCGCACGAGCCGCTCAAGCCGGGGCGCCGTGCGGGGCAGGTTCAAATAGTGGCGCACCCGGTTCCTGAGCGTCACGCCGGGCACCCGTGGCTGCTGCGCATCCACTTCCCATGGATGAAAATAGAACACTCCGGAGCGCCGCTCGCGCCGGTTGACGCGCCGCAGGCCGCGCCTGAACAGCGCATACGGCAACAAGCGGAAATAACCGCCACCGCCGCACGGCCAGTTGCGCCCGCACAGCCGCACCGTCGTCACCGGAATTTCGAGCAAGCCGGAGCGCTTCGCAAAGAACGGGAATCTCGGTGCCGCGGGCATGCCGTACAAGTCGTGATGGATCGGCACGATGCTGGAACTGTAGCGGTACCCGGCGTCGCGCAATTCCTCGTGGGCCCACAACGTGGTGGGTCCGATGGAATAACTGGGTGCCCGGTAGCCATACACGGCGGTACCGGTGACGTCCTCCAGCAGAAGTTTCGTGCGCGTGATGCTGTCGCGAAACTCCGCCCGGCTCAGATTCGTCAAGCGCTCGTGGCCGAACCCGTGGCTTGCGATCTCATGGCCGGCGGCGCTGATGTCGCGCACCAGCGCGGGGAAGCGCTCCGCCACCCAGCCCAGCACGAAGAAGGTGGCATGCACGCCGTGCCGCTCGAAAAGCTCAAGCACGCGCCGGGTATTGCCGTCGACGCGGACGGGCCAGCGCGGCCAATCCTCGCGTCGGATGCACTGCTCGAAGGCCGCCACCTGGAAATAGTCCTCCACATCCACCGTCATGGCGTTGGTGACAGGCTCGGGCCGTGGCGCCGCCGTGCTCATTGGTTTTCCTGACCCGAACGTAGCGTGTCGGCGATCACTGCCTCGTGCGCGATTGAAGCTTGCGGCGGCGCGGCCAACAGCACCTCCCGGCGTCGGACCTCTTCGCGCAGCAACTGCAACATGATCCTGTTGCGCTCCAGGTCCAGCGCGGCAAGTGCGCTTTCCGGATCCGATGGCACGACGGCACGCGTCAGATCCAGGTCCCCGGGCACGGCGGGCGCTTCCAGCGTCGCCGGCGCGCCGGCCATCTCCTCGTGGATCTCGTCGAGCACGATGGCGAGTTCCGTCTGGTCCAGGCTGTGCAGCTCCTCCAGATAACCGTGCAACAGCAGGCGGTCCATGACGAGATTGATCTTGCGGGGGATCCCGCCACTGGCCAGGTAAACCCCGGTAAAAATGTCGGGCGCCAGTTCCGGGTCGTCGTTCCAGCCGACGGCATGCAGGCGATGCAGGATGTACGCGCGGCTTTCCTCCTCGCTCATGGGATCAAGCCGGTGGGAAGCAATGATGCGCTGGCGCAACTGTTCCATGTGGTTGCTGACGATGATGCGCCGCAGTTCGGTCTGGCCGACCAGAAATACCTGCAGGAGCGCTCGGCCCCTGAATTCGAAGTTGGACAGGATGCGCAGCATCTCGAGTGCCGCCGGGGTAAGCGTTTGCGCTTCGTCCACCACCAGCAGGGCATGCGTCTGACGTGCATGCAGCGATATCAGGTGCCGTTTCACATCCTGCAGCAGGGCCTCCTTGCCGCGCCCCTCAAAAGGCAGGGCAAGCGCCGCGGCCACGGCCGGCAAGATGTCGTCGCCATCGAGGTTGGCCGAGGCGATGCTGGCTACGGCAAGATTGCGCTGCGCGAGTTCCTCGAACAGCTTCTGGATGAGCAGCGTCTTGCCGGTTCCGACTGCACCAGTGATGACCACGAAGCCTTCGCCCTGCTCGAAACCGTAGAGCAGATACGCCATGGCGCGCCTGTGACCCTTGCTGGGGAACAGCATTCCCGCATCCGGGGTCAACTGGAAAGGCTTGCCACGCAGTTTGTAAAACGCCTGATACATGCCGTTCTCAGAACAGATGGGTGAACTGCAGGAAAACCACGTTCGCGCGGTATCCGTGCGCGTCGGACGACACGGCATGCACATGGCGGGAATAGCGGCGCAGCCGCAGGCTGGCGAAGTTCTTCGGATCGAGCTGGTGTACGAGATCCAGTTGCGCGTACTGGCTGTAGTTGGTTTGCCCGTCCCGGTAGCGGTAACGCTGCCAGGCATACGTGGGGGTCAACGTGGTCAATGGCCCGATATTGAACAGCCAGGCGACATCCGCATTCGTCACTCTCTCCCGACCGCTGTTCAGCAGAAAATAGTTGCGCCGCTCGTCGTACAACGTCACCCTCAAGACACCTTTGGGCATCTCGTAGGCCGCCGATGCGGTGGCGCGCTTCATGAGGTAAACCCGCTGCTCCCTGAGCGAGGGGATCACGGGGAGCCCGAGTGACGGGATGGCGTCCGTTCCTTGTCCCAGCAGCTGCTGGTTGAGATCGGTGGGTCGCTCCACATAACTTGCGACCGTCGTCAACAAGGCGGCTGTACGCGTCCAGGACAACTGGTAGCTGCGACCATAAAACCGGTGCCCGACCAGTACCTTGAAATCATTCAGCGTATTCGACCACTCAACGCCGGCGTCCCAGAAGCTTGCCCCCAGCCTGTCCACCGTGCCGTCCGCGAGGAATTTGTTCTCCCTGCCGACATCGGCCAGCAAGCTGACATCGTCACGGACCTGCACCGCACCGCCCAGCCTGGCGATCGAAAAACGCGAGCTGCGACCGGAATCGAACTCGATGCGCTGGTCGACATAGCCAAAGTTCCAGGTCCACTTCTGGTCCTTCGGGCTTACGAGGTTGAACTGCACCGCGTTGCTGGTGATGTCGGACGTGCCGATCAACAGATCGTTGCTTTGCGCCGGAATGCCCTTGGTGTTGTACAGCACGCGCCCGTAGCTGTAACGCAGCATCGCGCTGCCGACGTTGCCAAGCTCCTGGATCCAGTACGGGCTGAGCGTGCCCCGCCCGACATTGGCGCGGTTGTTGTCCAGGAAGAACGTGCCGGACCCGGCCGGCAATTCGCTGTTGACGACCTCGCGTCCGTACAACGCGCTGCCGTCGAGGAAGAAATGCTGCGGAAGAAGGGTGAGCGTGCCGTGAGTGTCGAGATTCTGCGCCAGCTGGTTGTGGCGCGATTGCCCCTCATACAGATAGCCCGTGAGCGTGTAGTCAAACACGCCGGAGAACCGCAGCCCGCTGTAGGCGGACTTGATGAACGGCTGGATCTCGGTGATCCAGCCGGTCTGTTTCGGTCTGCCGCTGGGCGCCAGCATGAGGTTGTCGGTGTACAGCTCACCGAGCGTGACGCCCACGACCACGCCCGGGGAGTCGACGCTCGGCTGCGGGATGATGCCCGGCGGGAGATTCTCGGAACTCCCGGCAAATCCGCCGGCCGAGTTCTGCGCAGACGGCATGGAGGGGTCCACGCTCTGGGCTGCAGCTCCTGTCAGCCAGCCGCCCAGGGCAATCGACGACAGGACAACCGACGCCGACAGGACACGCATCTAGGCTTCCCCGGCCAGGTGAACCCGGGGATACAGGCCGTAGTAGGTGTTGTAGTAGTTCTCGCTTGCCGGCAGGCAGCTCATGTTGAGAATCAGGCCGACATATTGCGAGTCGCTCAAACTTTGCAGCGCCGAATCGACCGCATGCTGGCCCGTGCAGCCCGCGGCCACCACCATGACAACCTGGCCCATGTGGGAAGCCAGCACCTGCGACTCCGGAGTCGCCAGCAGGGGCGAGGAGTCGAACACCACCAGACGGCGCAGGTGTCGACCGCCAAGTTCTTCAAGCACGTGCTCCATGCGCAGGCTGCCGAACAACTCGGTAGTCAGCGGATGGCGTCGCCCTACCGGCACCACCAGCAGATTCGGTACATCGGTTCGCACGACGACCTCGGCGGGCTGGCGCCGTTCGTCCACCAGCACGTCCATCAGCCCCGGGTGCCCTTCGAGCCCCAAAGCGCGGGTGATATGGGATTTCGGTATATCGCCGTCCACCAGCAACACGTCGAAATCCATCTCGTGCGCCAGGCTCAGGGCCAGATTCATTGCGGTGAAGGACTTGCCTTCGCCAGGCACCGCGCTGGTCACCACGATGCGCCCTGCGTGCGGCAACACCTTGGCGCCTTTTCCGATGGCATTGTCCATCAATGGCTGCTTGATGCGACGCAGCTCATCGGCGAGCCGATCGTTCGCCTCGTCACCAGCGGGGAGCAAACCTGCGCGCTCGAGCGCCACCGGATCCACGTGCCAGGGCGGCGCGGCTTCCGTGGGCGGGTCCCCTGCCTGCGTCCTGCCGGACAAACGCTCGATCGTCGGCGCCGAATGCGCCGGTGCCGCCTCGACAGCTGGCGATACCGGCGGTTCCGGCTGCCGGTTCTTGAGCTTCTCGACTGCCTTCTCGACGATGCTCATGCGGCCCCCACCATGAAGAAATGCTGCACCAGCCGGGCAAGTTGTCCGTCAAAGGCGAACCCCAGCATCAACACCACGACCAGCAGGCCGGTCCCGGTACAAAACCCGACCACTTCGCGGTGCTGATCCTGGCGCCGCGATGGCGACGTGATCAGGCTGAGCGCGCCGAGCACGGGATAACCGCCGGACTCCCGCAAGCTCTTGAGACTCACGAACACCGGGTTCATCTTGTGCAGGAAGTACGCAAACCCGCCGCCGACGACCAGCGCCAGCGCGAGCACCAGCAATAGCAGCAGTCCGCGTTTCGGGCTCACCGGCTGCAGCGGAACGACCGGTGGATTGATGACACGGAACTTCAGATTGTTGCCGCTCTGCGTTGCATCCTGAGACAGCTCGGCCGTGTTCAAGCGCTCCACCAATTGGTCGTACTGCTTCTTGGTAACGTCGTAATTGCGCATCAGCCGTTGCAAGGTCGCCTGCACGTCGGAGATCTTGTCCACATTGCCCTTGAGGTCGGCAATCTGCCGCTTCTGCAACGCGATCTGCGTGGCCAGCGCCTGGATGCTGACCTGGGTGGAATACATGGATTTCTGCATTTCCTGGTACACGGGATTGTCCGAGACCACGCCCATCATCGGGCTCGCGGGCGCACTCTTCCGCAGCGCATCGCGCCGCGCCTGCAGTTGCGCGATCATGCGGCGGGTGGAAACCACGTCGGGGTATTCGTCCGTATAACTCAGCAACAGCTGGTTGAGCTGCTGCTGGTAGGACGCAATCTGCTTGTCGACATCCTGGGTGCGCGGGTCGACTCCCAACGAGGTCGGGCCGCTGCTTGCCAGCGCGCGCATCTGCTGCTGGGTGGTCGCGCGACTGGCGACGGCCGTATCGTACTGGCCCTGCAGGTTCTGCAACTGGGTCTCGGCCGCCTGCAGGCGCGCAGAGTAACTGCTGCCGCCCTGGCCTGGCACATAGCCGACATTGGCCTTCTGGAAATCCGCGAGTTTCTGCTCCGCCTCGTTCAGCCGGTTGCTGTAGGCCTGCACCTGTTGCTGCAGGAAGTTCTGCGCCGTCTCGGTGGACACGGTATTCGCGCCCAGCGTCTCGTTCATGAGGATCTGCAGGAACGCCTGCACCACTTTCTGCGCCATCCGCCGGTCGGGATCGGCATAGCTGATGTCGTAGAGATCCCTGGGGCCAGCGCCCTTCACCGTGACGGCAGCGCCCAGCTTGAGCAACAACTCGTCTTTGTCCGCCGGGGTCGTGGCGCGCAGGGACAACCCGGTCTTGTCCGCCACGGCCTCGAGGTTGGGGCGCGAAAGCAAGGTCTGGGTCATGATCAGGAGACGCCCCCGCACATCCGGCTGCACCGCAACCCCGCGCAGCAGCGGATTCGTCAGCGCCTCGGTGTCGGCATACACCTGGGCATTGGCCGCGTACTTGTTCGGCAGGCTGAACACCAGCACCGCGCCGACGATCGCCACGCACCACGCGACGATCAGCGCATGCCAGCGGTAGCGCCAACTGGTGCGCGCCTCCAGCAGCACATGCTGAAACAGCTCACGCAAATCGAACGATTGCTTCTGCATCACTTCGCCTTCCCGATGTCGTTGACGGTTGCCATGCACTCGCACGCGTTGCGTCAGAGCAGTGACTGCGGAATGATCAGGATGTCGCCGGGCTGCATGACCATGTTGTATTTGATCGTGCCGTTCATCAGGTCGCCGAGCCGCACCGGGATGGTCTGCTCGCCGCCGTCAGGCAGCCGACGCGCGACCTTCGCACCGTTGCCCGCGGCAAACTTGGTGAGGCCACCGACTTCGATCATCACGTCGAGCAGGGTCATGCCGCTGCGGTAAGGCACCGCCTTGGGCATCGTCGCCTGCCCGACGACGCGCACCTGCTGGCTATAGGCGCCGACGAAACTCTTGACGATCACGGTCACCATTGGCGAGCGGACGTAGCGGCCCAACGCGCTCTCCAGGTCGCTCGCCAGTTTGTCCGGGGTTTCGCCGGCCGCCATGATGGATTGCACCAGCGGGATCGAGATGCGCCCGTCGGGACGCACTGGCACGGTGGTGGACAGGCTGGGGTTGTCGCGCACGAAGATTTCCAGCGTATCGCCCGGCCCGATGATGTAGCGTTCCACCGGCGGCGGCGCCGCGGTCGGACCATCGATGATCGGTGCGCTGCTGCAGCCGCCGAGCAGCAGCAAGCCCGCTGCCATCACCAGCCAGAAAAAGCCGTTTCCCGGGTGCGGTTTCATCCTTTGCTCCCCCTCTGTGTCCGTTGATTTTCAGCGCGCGCCACGCCCGAACAGCACCACTTCCACGGTCTGGGCCAGGATGGTCAGATCGAACACGAGGTTGTGGTTTTTCACGTAGAACAGGTCGAAGTTCAGCTTCTGCTCGGCGTCCTCCAGCGAGGAACCGTACGGGTAGCGCAGCTGTGCCCAGCCGGTCAGCCCCGGCTTCACGCAATGGCGCAAGCGGTAGTAGCGAATGCGGGTGTTGAAATCGGCCACGAACTGCGGCCGCTCGGGGCGCGGGCCAATGATGCTCATGTCGCCGCACAGCACATTCCAGAGCTGCGGCAACTCGTCCAGCCGGGCGTTGCGGATGAAATGCCCGACCCGGGTCACGCGGCCATCGTTCTTGCTGGCCCAGCGGGCCACCCCGTCGCGCTCGGCGTCGATGCCCATGCTGCGGAACTTGATCACCGAGAACAGCTCGCCGTTCTCGCCCACCCGTTCCTGGTGGTACAGGATCGGGGCGCCGCGGCCCGACTCCAGCCGGATGGCCAGCGCCGTCAACAGCATGAACGGCCATGCCACCGCCAGCACCAGTGCGGCGACGGCCACATCGAAGGCCCGCTTGATCGAGCGCCGCACCGGAGAGCTGTTGAAGCCGTCCGAAAATATCAGCCACGAGGGGTTGGTGAGATCCATCTTGATCCTGCCGGCCTCGCGCTCGAAGAACTCGGTGAGCTCGGTCACCGCCATGCCGCGCTGCTTGCACTCCAGCAACGCGTCCACCGGCAAGGTGCCGCGACGATCGTCCGGCCCCACCACGATTTCGTCCACGCCACGCCGGGCCGCCCATTCGTACAAGGCCCCATCGGGATGCAGCAGCAAGGGCGCGGAGACGGATATCGGATCATCCCCAACCGGCACGTAGCCCAGGACCTTGAACCCGCGTTGGTCGGTCCTGCGGCGCATCTTGTGGCTCACCTCGGCGGCACGCTCGCCGGCGCCGAACATCACCACGCGACGCTTGAACAGATCGGCGTCCACGAAACCCAGGAACACCACCCGCCACAACGCCACGACGAAGTAGCCCACGACCAGCGCGATGCCCAGAACTCCGCGGCCCAGATACGCCGCAGGAACCGCGTAATACAACACGGTCAGCGCGATCCAGCCCAGCACGAAGGCAATGCCTTGCCGACTGAGCCGGCCGAGCCAGCCCGCCCGCAGATGGACCTGGTACAAGCCCAGCGCCTCCATGGAGACAATCAGCATCATCGCCACCAGCAGCCCACGCCAATGCAGCGCTTCGCTGAACGCAACCTGGGTGTTGACGTCGCCCAGGTAGCGCAGCACCACCGCGCCGTAGACACTTCCCACCAGCAACACAAACTCGACCGATGCCAGCAGCAACTGCCAGTGCAGCGCACGGAGTCGGAATAGCCCGTACATGTTTGCGCCTCCCCACATCCCCACCGCAACGATGCTTCTGTCCATAAAACTGTGACAGGGGTCACGATTTTAGATCTTGGTCAAGTGACCTTCCCGTGAAAGCGCTGAAAGGGACGGCGATTGCGCACTGCGAGTCATGGCACCGGCACGACGAGTGGCGGGGGTGCATCAGCCGGCAATGTCCGCAGGTCGATTGACGAAGGTCCCGTTTCGGCGCTTCGCCGTCTCCGGTCACCAGGCATGGCAACAAGTCTCTCCTGCTCTCATTAGCGGGCTTTTGCCTTGCCCGGCACGCGCCATAGATCGGCAAAGGCCCGTGCGACTGCGCGGCGATGGCCCGACGTGCGAAAATCGGGCCACCAACCAGTACCCTCTATTTCATGACTGCCCCGAAATACGATTTCCGCCAATTCCAGGAAGAGCTCGCCAGGCTCGAACGCAAGCCCGAACCGCAATCGCCGGCCAAGCCGCTTGGCAAGAAGGCCGCAGCGGCACAGCGGCTGACGCGGGCGCGAGAGGAGTTCCTGGCCTTGCGCCAGCGGCACCAGCTGAGCGTGGCCGACGTGGTGACGTTCTTCCCGGAGGAGGAAGGCATTGCCTACCTGCAGGAGTTGATTGCGGCGGCGCAGGCGAAGCCGCGGCGGACCCGGAAGGCGTAGACGGATGCCGGCACAGGGGATCACCGCATGACGAGTCTGCCGAACGACACCCGCACGCTCTCGCCCGCTGCCGCCAGCCGGTGGCAGCGGGCGATGCTGATGGCGGTGACCCTGGCCACGCTGGGGCTGGGCGGCTGCGCGCAGTTGCGCGACAGGCGTGCCGCGGTGGTGGTCACGCCCTCAGCATCGCCGACGGCAGCGGCGACATCGGCGAACGCCGCCAGGGAGCCGTCGCTGGCCGCGATCGGCGACCGGCTCCAGTCCGGCCACTATGCCGAAGGCGAAAAGGCCTTGCGTCAGATCCTGGAACGGCGCCCGGGCGACCGTGCCGCACGCGCCATGCTGCGCCAGCTCACCGCCGATCCACGGCAGGAGCTGGGCGAACGCTGGCGCGCGCACGTGGTGCAGTCGGGCGATTCCTACAGCACCCTGGCTGCGCGCTACCTCGGCGACCCGAACCTGTTCCTGATCCTGGCCCGCTACAACGGTTCGACCAATCCTTCAATGCTGCGCGTCGGCGAGACGCTGCACATGCCGCTGTCGGCCGGCGCCGATGCCGCACCCGCGGCGCCGGCGGCGACCACGCTGCCGACGGCGGTCGTGCGATCCGCCGAGCCACCGGCGACCGCCGCGCGCCGACTGCAGGACGAGAGTGTGTCCCTGCTCGGCCAGGGCCACCAGCAGCAGGCGCTGGCCCGCCTCGACCAGGCACTGAGCATCGACCCCAGCCTGAAGCCGACGGGCACCGGCGCGGTCGCGCTGCGCAAGCAACTGCTGGACTCGTACCACGAGCGCGCGATCGTGCTGTACCGCGACCAGCAACTGGACCAGGCTATCGCGCTGTGGGACCGGGTCCTGGCGATCGCGCCGGACTACGAACCGGCGATCGTCTACCGCACCCGCGCACGCGAGCTCAAGCAGCGGCTCAAGCAATACTGAGCCGCAGCTCAGGGTTCGCCGGCACCGTCTTCCGTGACCGCGGCCATGATCCGCGTCGGCCGCGTGACATCCTCGCCGGCGGTGGCCGGCGCGGGCGTCGCGGACCGGTGCTGGCGCGCCTGCAAGGCGCCGTTCATCAGGTTGAAGGCATCGAACAGCCGGCCAAACTCGTCGCGGCGGGCCAGCCGGATGCGGTGGCGAAAATCGCCGCGCGCCACCTTCAGCAGCGCATCGCCAAGCAGGGCCAGCATGTTGAGCGGGCGACGGAACAGCCAGTAGGCCGCGCCGACCACCGCGGCCAGGGTCAGCACCAGCACCACGGCGATCACCCCCAAGGTGGTCCGCTGCGCCGCGCGCAGCGCCGCGTTGCTGATGCCCAGGCGCAGCTCGCCCACGGTCTTGGCCTGGTACTGGATCGGCACGTCGAACAGCAGCATGCCGCCCTCCCCCCGGTCGCCCGCGGTACGACTGAGGTAGCTCTGGACGTCACCCGATGGCGCCAGGTATTTCTCGCCGTCGGGCGCGGGCAGCCGCTGGCCGACCTCCCGCGGTTGCGTGCTGGCGATGACGCCGCCATCGCGGTCGGCGATCGCCAGGTAGCGGATCTGCTGGTTGCGCGAGACGTCGGTGACCAGCGCGCGCGTGGCAGCCTGGTCGCCGAGCAGCAGGTTCTCGGCCGACTCGCCGGCGATCATGCGCCCCATCGAGCTGCCGAAATCCAGCGCCACGCCAGTCACCGCGGCGTTCTGCTTGGCATAGATCGCGGCCAGCCCCAGCACCAGCACCAGGCTCAGGATCGCGCCCAGGCTGCTGGCCCAGCGCAGGCGCAGGGAAATGATGCGGGTGGTCAGCGGGTTCTCGCGCTCGCGCTCGTACTCGCGCGCGGCCAGGCGGAGGTCGTCAATGACCTCCGCGCCGCGCTGATAGCGCGACTCCGCCACCGGCGCCAGCAGGGTGCGCACGATGCTGACCAGGATCGACGGCGTGGTCGGGTCGCGCGGGCGGATCGGCGGCCGCGGCAGACGCAGGCGCTTGCGGAGCAGTTGCTGCGGGTTGCCGATATCCGGCCACGGCAGCTTGCCGACGACCAGCCAGTACAGCACCACGCCCAGCGAGAACAGGTCGCTGCGCGCATCGGTGCGCTCGCCGCGCAGGCGCTCCAGCGCCATGTAGGCCGGGGTGCCACCGATTTCCGCGGACGCCCCGCCGACGTCGCCCGGCGAGCCGCGGCGCTCGGCGATGCCGAAGTCGCTGATCTTGGCGTAGCTCCAGCCGTCGACCAGCATGATGTTCTCGGGCTTGACGTCGTGGTGCACGATGCCGCGCGCATGCGCGTAGTCGAGCGCCGCCGCGAGCTGCCCAACCAGGTCGATGATCACCGGCAGCGGCGGAAAACCCTCGCGGGCGACGGCGCTGGCAAGCGTCTCGCCCGGCAGCCGCTCCATCGCGATATAGGAGCGGCCGTCGTCGGTCTCGCCGACGTCGAAGATGGTGACGATGTGCGGGTGGGTCAGGTGGCCGGCCGCGCGCGCCTCGATCAGGAAGCGGCGCCGGTAGGCGGGGTCGGCGGCAACCTCGCGGTGCAGGCACTTGATCGCCACCTTGCGTTCGATGTCCGGGTCGAAGCCGGCGTAGACGACTGCCATCGCGCCTTCGCCGAGCACGCCCTCGATGCGGTAGCGGCCGACCTGCTGCGGAATGGCGTCCGCGCTCACGGCGACCCGCGCAACCACCACGCCAGCGCGGCCAGCGCCGCTAGCACCGCCACCGCGGCGAGCAGCACGGCCGCGACGATCCGGCGCCGCGATGCAGGTTCCGGCTGGCCGTGCTCGCGGGTCAGGAACACGAACTCCGCCTGCCCCAGCCGGATGTGGTCGCCGTGGCACAAGGCCACCTCGTGGATGCGCTGGTCGTTCACGAAGGTGCCGTTGGTGGACAGCGTGTTGACGATGACGCAGTGACCGTTCTGGTTGGTGATCCAGGCATGGTTGCCCGACACGCTGAGGTCGTCGATGACGATCTCGTTGTCGCCCCGGCGGCCGATGGACTGGCGGCCCGGACCCAGCGCGAAGCGATGCCCCTCGATGCCGACGCTGGTGCCTTCGAGCACCGGTTCGTGCACGCTGATCCGGCGTTCCGTCGCGCTCGCGGTCTCGCTGGCGTATTGCCGCAATGCCTCGGTGGAAAAAAACCGGGTGCCCTGCGGTCCGCCGGAAGGGCGAAACGGTGCCTGACGCTCACTCATCGAAACCTCACCCCCTGGGCCAGCCGGCACTATAGCCAACTGGCGACTACCGGGCATGAACACGGCTATCGGCGCAGCAGTGAAAAACTTGACGCCCGCGTCACCTGCCTGAACGCCAGCCAGCAGCGGGATGCCGCGTTCACCGCCGGTTGCTTGGGCCGATTCGAGACTCGGACTTCCGCACGCAACCAGGTGTCCTCCATGGCCCACAAACTCGCTCCACTGACCCTTACCCTGGCGCTGGGAACATTGGCGCTGGGCATTTCCTCCGCTGCGGTGGCGCAGCAGGCGATGACCGAGCCGCAGGTACAAAGCCAGCTCACCGCGCAGGGCTATACCAAGGTGCACGACCTGAAGTTCAGGGACGGCATGTGGTACGCCGAAGCCAGGAGCGCGAACGGCCGCCGGGTCGACCTGCGCATCGACGCCAGCACCGGCCAGGTGTACCCGGACGAGCAGGTGTCGCGGCTGAGCAAGGACGATGTCCGTGCCGCCCTGGAAACCCAGGGCTACACGCACGTGCACGACATCGACTTCGACGACGGCATGTGGAAGGCCAAGGCCAGGAACCCGGCCGGCAATCCCGTCAAGCTGAAGATCGACGCCACCAGCGGCAAGGTGGTCGGCACCTACTAGGCGTCCGCCGCCGGCTGGACCCGCCCGCGGTCGCTCACTACCATCGGGGAATCCTCTCTCCCCCCGACAGGTGACTGCCCGTGAAGCGACTGCTCCTCTCTGCCCTGGTGATGGCGGCCTGCGCCACTGCGCAGGCCGCCGACACCCCCACTTTCAGCACCGAACGGTTGTCGGCCGAGGTGAAGACGCTGTCCTCCGATGCGTTCGAAGGCCGCGGTCCGGCCACGCCGGGTGAGGCCAAGACCATCGACTACGTGGTGGCGCAGATGCAGGCCGCCGGCTTGCAGCCCGGCGGCGATCTCAAGGACGGCAAGCGCGGCTGGACCCAGGCGGTACCGCTGCGGCGCAGCCAGATCGTGGGCGCGCCGGCGCTGAAGCTGGGCCTCGGCGGCAAGCAGGAAGCGCTGACCCAGGGCGAACAGATCGCCGTGCGCGCGCCGATGGATGGCTCGACCACGGTGGCGATCGAAAACGCGCCCCTGGTGTTCGTGGGCTACGGCGTGAAGGCGCCCGAGCGCAACTGGGACGACTTCAAGGGCGTCGACCTGCACGGCAAGATCGCCGTGGTGCTGATCAACGACCCCGACTTCGAGACCGGCCACGGCGACTTCGGCGGCAAGGCGATGACCTACTACGGCCGCTGGACCTACAAGTACGAGGAAGCCGCGCGGCAGGGCGCGCTGGGCCTGCTGATCGTGCACGAAACCGCGCCGGCCTCGTACGGCTGGGCCACGGTGAAGAACTCCAACACCAACGCGATGTTCGACATCGTGCGCGACAAGCCCGCCGCGACGCATACGCCACTGGAAGGCTGGATCCAGCGGGACCTGGCAGTGCGCATGTTCAAGCATGCCGGGCTGGATTTCGACACGCTGAAGAAGCAGGCGCAGACGCGGGCGTTCAAGCCGGTGACGCTGAAGGGTGAGAGCCTCTCGGCGAACTTCAAGGTCGACTCCGCGGTGATCACCTCGCACAACATCGTAGGCATGGTCGAGGGCAGCAAGCATCCGGACGAAACGGTGATCTACAGCGGCCACTGGGACCACCTCGGCGTCGGCACGCCCGACGCGAAGGGCGACCGCATCTACAACGGCGCGGTCGACAATGCCACCGGCACCGCGGCGCTGATCGAGATGGGCCGCGCGTTCGCGCAGGGGCCGAAGCCCGAACGCTCGGTGGTGTTCCTCAACGTCACCGCCGAGGAGAAGGGCCTGCTCGGCTCCGAGTACTACGCCGCCAACCCGCTGTACCCGCTGGCCACCACGGTGGGCGTGCTCAACATGGACGCGCTCGACCCGCACGGCCCGGCGCGCAACTTCACCATCTCCGGCAGCGCCAAGCTCGGTCTGCTGGACGACCTGGTGGCCAAGGCGAAGCAGTACGGCATGAGCTACACCGCGGACCCGAAGCCGGAAGCCGGCTACTTCTTCCGCTCCGATCACTTCTCGTTCGCCAAGCGCGGCGTGCCGGCGGTGTCGTTCGGCTCCGGCAACGACTGGATCGACGGCGGCATCAAGGCCGGCAAGGCGACGGCAGACGACTATACCGCCAAGCGCTACCACCAGCCCGGCGACGAATGGCAGGCCAGCTGGACCTTCACCGGCATGGCGCGCGACCTGCAGCTGCTCTACGCCGTGGGCAACCAGCTGGCGAATTCCGACCAGTGGCCGGACTGGAGCAAGGACTCCGAATTCCGCGCGATCCGCGACACCAGCGCCGCCGAGCGCAAGTAACCCACGCTGTCGTCGGGTTCGTGTTGCGAACTCGCCTTGACCAAGTAGGGCGGGCACCGCCCGCCGGCTCTCCGGCATGCCGGAAGTGCGGCGGGCGGTGCCCGCCCTACGAACCTGCTTAACAGGGGAGGACTGAGGTGGATTCAGCCCTTGACCTTCTCCGTCACGACCTCCCGCTATACGCAGGGGAGGAGCAAGGCCAAGATCAACGCCGGCCGTAAGCCCAGCGCAGGAACAGCGGCAACATCTGCCTCCATGACGCCTGGTTGTGCTGGCCGCCCGGCAACAGGAACAACGAGGCATCCGCCCTGCGCGACGGATGCCCCGCGTAGTCCAGGTTGATCGAATAACCGAGCTGGCTCAGGCCGCGCGTGCGAAAGCCGTCGGCACCGCGATAGCCTTCCAGCAGATCCTGCACGTCGTCGATCGTGTCGTTGACTCCGTCGCCGTCGCGGTCCGCGCTTTCCTCCGCCGTGCCCGCCGCGAACCAGAACCTCAGGCCGGCGCGCCGGGGGCCGCGATCGACCATCGCCTGCGCCAGCCGGGTGTGCTGGATCGCGGTGGCGCTGCTGCGGTCCGCCGCCAGCCAGAACGAGGGTGAGAAGGCGCCGACCCGGCCGAACAGCTCCGGATACTGCCAGCCGAGGCCGAACGCGTTCAGTGCACCGAGCGACCAGCCCAGCATGGCGCGTCCGCGCGCGCTGCTGCGCGTGCGGTAGTGCGCGTCGACGTATGGCACCAGCACGGTGGCGACCCAGGCGGAATAGTCCTGCGCGCGCACGCCGATCGGGCCGATCCGCGAACCGCCGACGAGGCTGCGCGCGCTGGCACGATCGAACAGGCCGTAGCCGCTGGCGCGGTCGTCGAGCATGCGGATCGCCACCACGATCACCGGCTCGATCGCCCGCTCGCGGTACAGCCGCGCCAGCGTCGGCTGCAGCTCCACCGCGGCCATGTCCTGGCCGTCGTTTGCGTACAGCACCGGGTAGCGACGCGACGCCGCTGGCGTGTAACCCGGCGGCGGGTAGACCGTGACCGCGATCTTCTGCGGCGCGAACGCCGGTGCGTCGAGTTGCAACTGCACCGGTGCGTCAACGGCGCCGCCCTGCGACGCGATCGCGTTGCCGCTGACGAGCAAGGCGCCGGGCAGCAGCCACGGCAGGACGACGAGCCGAAGCATCATCACGCCACGCTGGCGAACCATGCTCCGTGGCCGGGCAGATGCAGGCGGCGGCCGTCGAGCCGGCCAGCCACCAGGCCATGGCCGTCCAGCGGCTGCGGCTCGCCAAGCTCCGCGGGCAGGTCGATCGCCACGTCGGCGCCAGCCAGGTTGAATGCCACCAGCACGGTCTGCCCGTCCAGGCGGCGGGTGAACGCCAGCACCGGCTCGGCGGTGTCGATGAAGGCGATGTCGCCCCAGCGCAGCGCCGGCTGCGACTTGCGCCAGTGCATGAAAGTGCGGAAGCCGTTCAGCACCGAATGCGGGTCGGCCTCCTGCCGGCTCACCGCCAGCGCGTGATGTTCCGCCGGCACCGGCAGCCACGGCATGCCGCCGCTGAAACCGGCCTGCGCGTCGACGTCGCTCCACGGCATCGGCGTGCGGCAACCGTCGCGGCCCTTGAACTGCGGCCAGAACGCAATGCCGTACGGATCCTGCAACGCCTCGTACGGCAGCTCGGCTTCGGTCAGGCCCAGCTCCTCGCCCTGGTAAATGCACACCGAGCCGCGCAACGAACACAGCATCGCGGTGAGCAGGTTGGCCAGTTGCCGCGAAGGCTGGCCACCGCCCCAGCGCGTCAGCACGCGCTCGACGTCATGGTTGGAGATCGCCCAGCACGGCCAGCCGTCGGTCATCTGCGCTTCCAGCGCCTGCACCGTGCTGCGGATGTACGCAGCGCTGAAGTCGTCGGTGAGCAGCTCGAAGCTGTAGCCCATGTGCAGCCGGCCGGGGCGGGTGTACTCGGCCATCGTCGCCAGCGAATCCTCCGAGGAGATCTCGCCCAGCGTGGCCGCCCCCGGGTAGCGATCCATCAGCGCGCGCAGCTCGCCGAGGAACGCGAGGTTCTCCGGTCGCGTGTTGTTGTAATAGTGGTACTGGAACGCGTACGGGTTGTCCGGACTGAAGCCGCGGCCCACGCGCTGGTCCTTCGGCTTGGGCGGGTTGTCGCGCAGCAACGCATCGTGAAAGCAGAAGTTGATCGCGTCCAGGCGGAAGCCGTCCACGCCCTTGTCCAGCCAGAAGCGCACGCTGTCGAGGATCGCCGCGCGCACGTCCGGGTGGTAGAAATTCAGGTCCGGCTGCGAGGTCAGGAAGTTGTGCAGGTAGTACTGGCCGCGGCGCGGCTCCCACTGCCAGGCGCTGCCGCCGAACAGCGACAGCCAGTTGTTCGGCGGACTGCCGTCGCCCTTCGCGTCGGCCCACACGTACCAGTCGGCCTTCGGGTTGTCGCGGCTCTGGCGGCTCTCGCGGAACCACGCGTGCTCGACCGAGGTGTGGCTGAGCACCTGGTCGATCATCACCTTCAGGCCCAGCGCGTGCGCCTTCGCCAGCAGCGCGTCGAAATCCGCCAGCGTGCCGAACAGCGGATCGACGTCGCGGTAGTCGGCGATGTCGTAGCCGAAGTCGGCCATCGGCGAGCGGAAGAACGGCGCGATCCAGATCGCGTCCACGCCGAGGCCGGCCACGTAGTCGAGCCGTTCGATGATGCCCGGCAGGTCGCCCACGCCGTCACCGTCGGTGTCCAGGAAACTGCGCGGATAGATCTGGTAGATGACGGCTCCGCGCCACCAGGGTGCCTCGGTCATGGAACGTGTCCCTGCGACATGCGGCAGGCACATCCGCCCACCCGTCATTGAGTGGCGATCAGCTTAGCCGCAGGCCCGTGACAAGCAGCACGAGTGTGCATACGTATTCATTCGTGCTGCAGCTGCGGCATGCAATGCAGGATGGGCACGCGGCCGCCGTCTCCATGCCGCCCGCAAAGTCAAGCCGCGTTGCGGCCCGCGCCGTGCAGGCCCGGTGCAGGAGCACGCGCTACCGCAGCGCAGCAAGCGCAATACAGCGCCCGCCATGAATACGTATGCAGGAAATGCTTCGCTGCGGAAATGCCGGCCTACCATGCAAACACGCCGCCGAAAAGCTCGGCAGCGCACCTGCCGACGGTTGTCGCCGACGGAAGCGCGGGGAACACCAATAACCGAGATCAACGGCGACACACCATTCGTGGGAGGGGATTTACATGGTTCTGAAACACAACATGCTGGCAATGGCGATTGCATCGGTGTGCCTTGGCATGTGCGCCACGGCCTATGCCGCCACCACGCCCGCGGCCGCACCCGCGACCGCGGCCGGCCCGCAGCAGAGCACGCAGGATCAGGCGCCGACCACGTCGGCCGACCAGACCAAGAAGGATGAGAAGGACGCCGACGGCAAGCACAAGGCGCAGAAGATGCAGGCCGTGGAGGTGAACGGCTTCATCAGCAGCATCGAGAATTCCACCGCACTGAAGCGCAACTCCAGCACCATCGTCGAGGCGGTGTCGGCCGAGCAGGTCGGCAAGCTGCCCGGCGTGTCCATCGCCGACACGCTCGGCCGCCTGCCCGGCCTCGCCGTGCAGACGGTGAGCGGCCGTCCGCAGGTGCTGACCATCCACGGCATGGGCCCGGATTTCTCCACCGCGCTGATCAATGGCGGCCAGCAGGTTTCCACCTCGAACAACCGCGACGTGCAGTTCGACCAGTACCCGTCAAGCTGGTTCGACAACGTGGTGGTGCACCTGTCGCCCTCCGCCAACCTGATCGGCCAGGGCCTGACCGGTACGGTCGACATGCACACCATCCGCCCGCTGGAGAAGAGCGGCCCGGAGGCCGCACTGAATGCCCATTACATCTGGAACGACATGTCCCAGCTGTCGAGCGGCCCGGGCGTCAGCGACAAGGGCTACAACGTCAACGGCGTGTGGGTGCACCAGTTCGCCGACCACACCCTGGGCGTCACCCTGGGCGTGGACCTGGAGAACAACCCCTCGCAGATCCAGCACCAGCAGCCGTGGGGCTATCCCACTCCCGACTCGTGCTCAAAAACAAATGGAGTAAGCAACTGCTCGAACGCCAATGGCAATCAGGTATTAGGTGGTTCCAAGAACTTCGGCATCTCCGACTCGATGAAGCGCCGCGGCGTGCTGGCCACCGTGCAGTGGCAGCCGAATGAGTTCTACACCGGCACCATCGATCTCACCTACGACAACTTCAAGGAAGTGCAGCAGGCCAAGGGCATGGAGTTTCCGCTTGGCTGGGCGAGTGGCATCGTGGCGCCGGGTATTACAGCCTCAAATGGCCTGGTGACTAGCGGTACCTACACCAACGTGTCGCCAGTGATCCGCAACGACTACAACAGCACCAGCGCCCGGGTCTACAACTTCAACTGGGAAAACAAGTTCACCATCAACGAGAACTGGACCGCCAACCTCAACGCAAACTATTCGCGCGCCACTCGCCGTGACGTGAGCCTGGAAAGCTACTCGGGCTTCGGCTACAACAAGAGTGGCCCCACTGACACCATCGGTTTCAGCGAACTCGGCAACGGCCTTCTTTACGTCAACCCGACACTGGACTACACCCAGGGCATGGTGCTTACCGACCCGCAGGGCTGGGGCGGCGGCAACGACGTGGTGCAGGCCGGCTTCATCAACGCGCCGCACACCGTGGACTACCTCGCCAACCTGCGCCTGAGCGTGGAGCGCAGCTTCTCCAGCGGTCCGTTCTCCAGCATGGAGTTCGGCGTGGCGTACAGCAAGCGCAACAAGACCTACCACACCGACCAGGACTTCCTGACCCTGGGCGGCGGCACCATCAGCGGCGGCAATGCAGTGCAGACCGCGCCGTTCACCGGCAGCAGCTGCGACCCGCTGTCGTGGATGGGCGTGAGCTCGCAGCTCTGCTACAACCCGTTCGACCTGCTTGCGAACGGCACGCTGCAACAGGTGCCGACCTTCGGTTCGTCGCTGGCGATGCCGCCGAACTGGAAGGTGCGCGAGAAGACCCTCACGCCGTACCTGCAGATGAACCTGGACACCTACCTGGGCGGTGTCAGCCTGCGCGGCAACTTCGGCATCCAGGCGCAGCGCACCTCGCAGCGCGGCGTGGGCGAGCGCGTGGCGCCCGGCAGCTCGGTCACCGGCGGACAGACTCAGCTGATTCCGGTCACCGCCAGCACCACCTACACCCGCTACCTGCCCAGCGCGAACCTGATCTTCGGCTTCACCGACAACGACGACCTGCGCGTCAGCGCCGCGCGCACCCTGGCCCGCCCGCGCATGGACCAGATGAACGCCAGCCTCGGGGTGAGCGGCAACCTCACGCACCTGGCGAACACCGACCCGAACCAGGCCTACTTCGGCGCCAAGGGTGGCAACCCGAAGCTGACACCGACCATGGCCGACAACTACAACGTCAGCTACGAGCACTACTTCTCGGGCGGGTCGGGCTACGAGTGCAACTCCAACGACGCGAAGAACTCCGACCTGTGCCGCAGCGGCGCCGGCTACTTCGCGCTGTCGGGCTACTTCATCAAGCTGCATGACTACATCAACCCGAACGCGGCCTACCTGTACGACTTCAGCGCCTTCCTGCCGTTCGGCCTGACGCCGGAGCAGCAGGCCCAGCTGGGCACCACCAAGGGCATCGTCGAAGGTCCCACCAACGACGGCCGCGGCTACGTGAAGGGCGTTCAGGTCACCTTGAACACGCCGTTCAACCTGGTGACCCCGGTGCTCGACGGTTTCGGCATGATCCTCACCGGCAACCGCACCAAGAGCTCGCTGGTGTACGCCGGCAACCCCGATCCGATCACCGTGCCGGGCCTGTCGAAGTGGGTGGCCAACGCCACGCTGTACTACCAGCACAGCGGCTTCGAAGCGCGCATCAGCGACAGCTACCGTTCGAGCTTCCTGGGCGAGGTGTCGGGCATCAGTGCTTCCCGCATCATGCAGACCGTCAAGGGGGGCAGCAGCTACGACGCCCAGCTCAGCTACAGCTTCGACAGCGGCAGCCTGAAGGGCCTGACCTTCATCGTGCAGGGCTCCAACCTGTCCAACAAGCGCTTCATCACGTACCAGAACAACGATCCCCGCCAGGTGCTGACGTGGGAGCGTTACGGCCGCCGCTACGATATCGGCGTCTCGTACAAGTTCCAGTAAGCCGTATCGGCATTACCTCCCCAAGCTGCCCCGCTGTGTGTTGTCCGGCGGGGCTTTTTTTTACGATCATGCAGACAGGGTGCCGAGGAGCCGTGACATGAACGATCCCCGCATCCGCCGCATCGTGATCGTCGGCGGCGGCACCGCCGGCTGGCTGGCGGCGGCGCTGCTGGCGCAGGCGCTCGGCCCGCAGGTGCAGATCCAGCTGGTCGAATCGGCCGAGATCGGCACCGTCGGCGTGGGCGAGGCCACCATTCCGCAGATCCGCCACATCAACCGCTTCCTCGGCATCGACGAGGACGCGATGCTGCGCTTCGCCCACGGCACCTATAAGCTGGGCGTGCAGCTCAACGACTTCACCCGCCTGGGTGACTCCTATTTGCATGCCTTCGGCGACCTCGGCCTGCCGCTGGGGCTCACGCCATTCCACCATTACTGGCTGCGCGCCGTGCAGGAACGTGGCCACGCTGACACGCCGGACCTGTGGGCGTATTCGCTCAACGCCGCGGCCGCGGCGGAAAACCGTTTCGCGCCGCTGGAGAAGATCCCCGACAGCCCGCTCGGCGGCCTGCGCTACGCCTACCACTTCGACGCCTCGCGCTACGCGCAATACCTGCGCGAGCGCATCGCGCCGGGCAGCGTGCAGCGCACCGAGGGCAAGGTGGTGGACGCGCGTCTGCGCGAGGGCGACGGCTTCATCGAATCGCTGCAGCTGGACAGCGGCGAGCTCGTCGAGGGCGACTTCTTCATCGACTGCTCCGGCTTCCGCGGCCTGCTGATCGAGGGCGCGCTCAACACCGGCTACGAGAACTGGCAGCAGTGGCTGCCATGCGACCGCGCGCTGGCGGTGGGCAGCGCGCCGGGCGGCCCGATGCGCCCGTACACCCAGGCCAGCGCGCGCACGGCCGGCTGGCAGTGGCGCATCCCGCTGCGCCACCGCACCGGCAACGGCCACGTGTACTGCAGCCGCTTCATCAGCGACGACGAGGCCGCCGCCCAGCTGCTGGCGAACCTGGAGACCGAGGCGTTGGGCGATCCGCGCCCGCTGCGCTTCGTCACCGGCATGCGCAAGCTGGCGTGGAACCGCAACTGCCTAGCGCTGGGCCTGGCCGCCGGCTTCATGGAGCCGCTGGAATCGACCAGCATCCACCTGGTGCAGTCCGGCGTCAGCCGCCTGCTGGCGATGTTCCCCGACCGCCGCTGCGACAGCGCACTGGTGGACGAGTACAACCGCCAGACCCGCTTCGAGTACGAGCACGTGCGCGACTTCCTGATCCTGCACTACAAGGCCACCGAGCGCACCGACACGCCGTTCTGGCAGCAGTGTGGCGCGATGGAGGTCCCGCCGTCGCTGGCGCGCCGGGTCGAGCTGTTCCGCCGCACCGCCATGGTGTTCCGCGAAGGCGACGAGCTGTTCGCCGAGACCGGTTGGGTGCAGGTGCTGCTGGGCCAGCGCATCGCGCCGCAGCGCCACCACCCACTGGCCGACGCGCTGACCGACGCGCAACTGGACGGTTTCCTCGCCGACATCCGCACCCTGATCGGCCGCGCGAAGAACACCCTGCCGCCGCACCACAAGTTCGTGGCGCGCGCCGGCGGCAGCCTCGCCGCATGAGCGCCACGGCATCCCGCCGTGGCCGGAGCAAGCCAGCCATGATCCGACGCATCACCTCGTCACTGCTCTTCGCCCTGCTCGCGCTGGGCGGTTTCGCACCAGCCGCGGCCGCGCCCGCAGCCCCCGCCGCATCGTCTCCTTCCGGCGTGTGGTACGAGATCTTCGTGCGCAGCTGGTACGACACCAACGGCGACGGCATCGGCGACTTGAACGGCGTCACCGCCAAGCTCGACTACCTGCAGTCGCTCGGCGTCAGCGGCATCTGGCTGATGCCGATCAACCCCTCGCCCACCTATCACGGCTACGACATCACCGACTACTACGCGATCAACCCGCAGTACGGCAGCATGGCCGACTTCGAGCGGCTGCTGCGCGAGGCGCACAAGCGCGGCATCAAGGTGATCATCGACCTGGTGATCAACCACACCAGCGACCAGCACCCATGGTTCAAGGCCGCGCGCGATCCGGCCAGCCCGTATCACGACTGGTACAGCTGGGCCGGCCCGCGCACCGACCTGCACGCCGCGGACGCCGCCGGCGCGCAGGCCTGGCATGCGCTCGGCAAGGCGCATTACCTGGGCGACTTTTCCCGCGAGATGCCCGACCTCGACTACGACACGCCGGCAGTGCGCCGGGAGATGGTCAAGCTCGGCCAGTACTGGCTGAAGAAGGGCGTGGACGGCTTCCGCCTCGACGCCGCGCAGCACATCTACTACGACTTCAAGGCGGACGAACACAATCCGCTGACGCTCGAGAAGAACCTCGCCTGGTGGTCCGAATTCCGCCGCGGCCTGGACCAGGTCAATCCCGCGGCCTACGTGGTCGGCGAGGTGACCCGCGACTCCGCCGACGAACTGGCGCCGTACTTCAAGCCGCTCAGCGCGGTGTTCGACTTCCCGCTCGCCGTGCAGTTGATCGACAGCGCGCGCAGCGAACGCGCCGGCGATCTTGGCACGCTGCTCGCGCATGCCGACGCCGCCTACCGCAAGGTCACCGGCAAGTCGGGCGTGGACGCGCCGTTCCTGTCCAACCACGACCAGGAGCGGGTGATGAGCCAGCTGGGCGACAACCCGCAGCACATGCGCATGGCCGCCGCGATGCTGCTCACCCTGCCCGGCCAGCCGTTCGTCTACTACGGCGAGGAGCTGGGCATGCGCGGCAGGAAACCCGACCCGGACCTGCGCGAGCCGATGCGCTGGAATCGCGCGGCGGACGCGCCGGGCGAAACCACCTGGAAAAGCTTCACCGCGCACGACGGCCCGGCGGTATCGGTCGAGGCGCAGCAGGCGGACGCGAATTCGCTGCTGCACTACTACACCATGCTGATCCACTGGCGCAGCGAACTGCCCGTGTTGCGCGACGGCGCGCTGCAACCGTGGAACACCGGCAATGCGCACGTCGCCGCCTGGCGGCTCGACAACGCCCATGATCGCGTGCTGGTCGTGCACAACCTGTCCGGCCAGGCGCAGTCGCTGGCGCTGGACGGACAGCCGTTCCACCGCGTGCGGCTGCGCAGCACGCCTGGCGCCACCCTGCAGCACGAGCGCCTGCAGCTGCCGGCGTACACCACCGCGATCCTGCAGTGACCACGGAGTCCGATGCGATGAGTCAACCCGTTTCCCCACGCCGACGCAACCTCGCCTGGCTGTGTCTTGGCCTCGCCCTGGCCCCGCTCGGCGCCAGCGTCGCCCAGGCGCCGGCGTCCCCCACGACGACTTCACCGGCAGCGCTCATGGACACGAAGCTCAATGACGGCATCAACATCGCCACGCGGGGCGGCCCGCTTTCCGTGCGCTTCGTCGCACCCGGCATCGTGCACGTGCAGCACCCCGGCACCGACGCAGCGCCCGCACTGGTGCTCGACCCCGCCGCCGGCTTGCCCGCCTTCCACGCCCGGCGCAGCGACGACGGCGCGAACGAACCGATGCTCGCCAGCGATCGTGGTTCGGTGCGTTGGGACCGGCAGCACCATCAGGTAAGGATCAGCGATGCGCAGCAGCAGCCACTGCTGCAGATCGAGCTCGCCCCCGCGCTACCGGGCTCACTGAGCCTGCGCCACGACCCACGCGATGCGCTGTACGGCATCGGCGGCTACAACGCTACCGAGGATGCCTCCGCGGGCATGCTGCGCAGTGGCAAGCAGGTGGCCATGTCCGGCGAGCAGGGCCACGCCGGCGCGCCGTTCGTGTGGAGCAGCGCCGGCTACGGCGTGCTGCTGGACAGCGACGGCGCCAACTTCACCCTGGCGCCGGGCAGCATCAGCGCCGTCGACGCCACGCAGCGGCAGGCTGACTACTACATCCTGCTCGGCACGCCCGCGCAGATCTTCGCCGAGCTGGCACAGCTCAGCGGCCGCACCCCGCTGTTCCCGAAATGGGCAATGGGTTTCACCAACAGCCAGTGGGGCATCGACCAGAAAGAACTGCTGCAGATCGTCGACACCTACCGCTCCAAACACATTCCGATCGACAACATCACGCTGGACTTCGACTGGAAGGCGTGGGGCGAGGACGACTACGGCGAGTTCCGCTGGAACCCGGCCAAGTTCCCCGACGGCCCCAGCGGTGAGCTGAAGAAGCAGATGGATGCCCGCGGGATCCGCCTGACCGGCATCATGAAGCCGCGCATCCATCTCGACACGGTGGAAGGGCGCTACGCCAGCACGCACGGTTTCTGGGTGCCCGACGAGAAGGTCAGCGACGATTACTTCTCGCACAAGCCGGTGAAGGACATCAACTTCGATCTGGCCGCCGCGCGCAGCTGGTTCGGCGAACTGGCGATCAAGTACGGCTACGACCATGGCATCGCGGGCTGGTGGAACGACGAGGCGGACACCGTCGGCAGCGAGACCGAGTTCCTGAACATGCAGCGTGCGCTGTATGACAGCCAGCGCGCCGTATCGAACCAGCGCGTGTGGTCGATCAACCGCAACTTCTGGCTGGGTTCGCAGCGCTATGCCTACGGCCTGTGGTCCGGCGACGTCCCCACCGGCTTCGCCAGCATGGCCGGCCAACGCGCACGCATGCTGAGCGCGGTCAACGTGGGCGCTATGCAGTGGGGCATGGACGGCGGCGGGTTCAAGGACGGCACGCCAACGCCGGAAAACTACGCGCGCTGGATCCAGTTCGGTGCGTTCACGCCGATCTTCCGCGTGCACGGCGAGTTCGCCCAGAAGCGCCAACCGTGGGTGTATGGCCAAGTCGCCGAGCAGGCCGCCACCGCGGCGATCCGCCTGCGCTACGCGCTGATCCCGTACATCTACAGCTACGAGCACGCGCGCCGCGCCAGCGGCGTGGGCCTGGTGCGCCCGCTGCTGTTCGACTGGCCGCACGATCCTAAACTGCGCAACGACGTCGACAGCTGGCTGTTCGGCGACTGGCTGCTGGCCTCGCCGGTGGTCGAACAGGGTCAGACCACGAAGGACGTCTACCTTCCCGCCGGGCGCTGGACCGACTGGTTCAGCGGCAAGACGTACGACGGCGGCCAGACCATCCACCTGGCGATCGACAGCAAGAGGTGGAGCGACATCCCGCTGTTCGTGCGCGAGGGCGCGATCATTCCCACCCGCACCGATCCGGTGGACTACGTGGGCGAACGGCCGCTGACCCAGCTCGACGTTGAGGTGTTCCCCGCCGCGCAGCGCAGCACGTTCGACTATTACGACGACGACGGCAACACCTACAACTACGAACACGGCACGTACTTCCTGCAGCCGCTGTCGGTGCAGCGCCGCGGCGACACGGTACAACTGGAACTCGGCGCCGCAAGCGGCAGCTTCAAGCCGGCGCTGCGCCACTACCTGCTGAAGATCCACGGCGCCGCCGCCACCGGCGTCAGCGGCAAGCTGAAGTCGTTCCCGAACCTGGAGGCGCTGCAGCAATCCGGCGGCGAAGGCTGGGCCAGCGGCCACGACCGCTACGGCGAGGTCACCTGGGTGCGGGTGAGCGCGGCGCGCGCCAACAGCATCACCGTCGACCTCAAGCACTGACTGCAGGAGCGCACTCCGCGCGCGATGCTTTCCGCCACATGATGAAGAGCATTGCGCACGAGTGCGCTCCTGCAAAAGGAAACAGCTGACTCACTCGAAAGATTTCGCTCCACCAACTGCGGAGGGACGTTCGATGGGCAATCGAGGCAAGGCAAGCTACGGTTCCAGATCCACCCTGGCATGTGCGCTCGCCGCGGCGCTGGCGCTTTATGCGCTGCCGGCCATCCACGACGAGGCACGCGCCGCCAGCAACGACAACAACGTGGAATGGAACGGCCTGTTCCACGACCAGGGCCCGCTCTACGACAATCACGTCGAGCCGACCGCCGCGCAGGCGGTCACGCTGACCCTGCGCACCTTCAAGGGCGACATCACCAGCGCCAACATCAAGTACTACGACAGCGCCGATGGCGCATTCCACTGGGTGGCGATGAGCTGGTCGGCGAACGATGCCACCGGCAATTTCGACTTCTGGAAAGGCACCATCCCGGCCAGCGCCTCGAAGAAGTACTACCGCTTCCAGATCAACGACGGCACCGCGACGGCCTGGCTCAATGCCGCGGGCACCACTTCCGCCGAGCCGTCCTCCGGCGACTTCTTCATCCTCCCCGGCTTCACCACCCCGGCATGGATGAAGAACGGCGTGATGTACCAGATCTTCCCCGACCGCTTCTACAACGGCGACACGAGCAACGACGTCGCCAACGGCCAGTACACCTACGCCGGCTGCGCCACCGAGAAGCACGCCTGGCGCACCAGCGTGGTGTCCAACGTCAGCGGTTGCAACAGCGCCGTGTTCTTCGGCGGCGACCTGGCCGGCATCGACCAGAAGCTCGGCTACATCAAGAACACCGTCGGCGCCGACATCATCTACCTCAACCCGATCTTCCTCTCGCCAACCAACCACAAGTACGACACCGAGGATTACATGACGGTGGACCCGGCGTTCGGCAGCAACACGCTGCTGCAGACGCTGAGTGCGGACATCCACTCGACCAGCAACGGGCCGAAGGGCTACCTGGTGCTCGACGGCGTGTTCAACCACACCGGCGATACCCACGCCTGGTTCGACCGCTACCACTGGTGGACCACGAACGGCGCCTACGAGTCGCAGTCCAGTCCGTGGTACGGCTACTACACGTTCCAGAGCTGGCCCGGCACCTACTCCGCCTTCTTCGGCATCCCCAGCATGCCCAAGCTCGACTACGGCGCCAGCGGCTCGGCCGTGCGCAACGCGATCTACGGCAGCAGCACTTCCGTGGTGCAGACCTGGCTGAAGGCTCCTTACGCCATCGACGGCTGGCGCCTCGACGCGGCGCAGTACTTCGATGCGGGAGGCAACAACGGCAGCGACGCGACCAACCACCAGATCACGGCCGAGCTGCGCAACGCGGTGAAGTCGGTCAACCCCAACGCGGAGATCCTCGGCGAGTTCTGGGGCAATGCGAGCCCGTGGACCGCCGGCGGCGACCAGTGGGACAGCGCGATGAACTACGACGGCTTCATGCAGCCCGTCTCCGAGTGGATCACCGGCCAGGACTACAACGGCAACGTCGCCTCGATCCCGACCAGCCAGTTCGACAGCTGGCTGCACGGCACCCGCGCGAACTACCCGACCAACGTGCAGCAGACCATGAGCAACGCGCTCGGCAGCCACGACGTCACGCGCTTCGGCAACCGCGCCGGCGGCGACATCTGGAAGACCTACCTGGCGCTGTTCTTCCAGATGACCTACGTGGGCACGCCGACGATCTACTACGGCGACGAGTACGGCATGCAGGGCGGCGCCGACCCGGACAATCGCCGCACCTTCGACTGGACCGTCGGCACCTCGACCAACAGCGCGGTGGCACTGACCAACAAACTGATCACGATCCGCAACACCTACCCCGCGCTGCGCACCGGCTCGTTCATGACGCTGCTGACCGACGACACCAACAAGCTGTATGCCTTCGGCCGCTTCGACGCCACCAACCGCATCGCGGTAGCGCTCAACAACGATTCGGTGACGCATACGGTGACGGTGCCGGTGTGGCAGCTGAGCATGACCAACGGCAGCACGGTCACCGAGCTGATTTCCGGCACGCGTTACACCGTGCAGAACGGCCAGGTCAGCGTGGCGGTGAACGGCCACTACGGGGCGATCCTGGCGCAGTGAATCCGGCCCATGGCGGCGGCGTGGCAGATTTGCCGCACCGCCGCTGGACGCCGCCCCTTCGCGTGTAGGAAACTGCGCCTCGATGTAAACGTTTACATCCTGACGGTTGCGGGCTTTGCCCGCTCCCCCGCCCCGCGCCATCCAGGCGCCGAACCGGAGATCCCGCCATGACTTTTTCCGCCTCGCTTCGCCACCTGGCCCTGGGCCTTTGTGCGACCGCCCTGCTGGTCACCGGCGCGGCCAACGCGGCGGCGCCCGCCACGGCCGCCGTCAAGCTGAGCGTCGATGCCAGCGCGCAAGGCACGCCGTTCCCGCATTTCTGGGAACAGATGCTCGGCTCCGGCCGCGCCGCGCTGGCGCTGCGTGACGACTACCGCAGGGACCTGGACGCCGTGCACCAGGCCACCGGCGTCGGCTACATCCGCTTCCACGGCATCCTCGACCACGACGTGGGGCTGATCCAGCGCGACGCACAGGGCAAGATCTCCTACAACTTCTCCTACATCGACCAGATCTACGACGGCCTGCTCGAACACGGCTTCAAGCCGTTCGTGGAACTCGGCTTCATGCCGCCGGAACTGACTTCCGACCCCGCCGCGCTGCACCCGTTCTGGTACCACCCGAACGTCGCGCCGCCGAAGGACTATGCCGAATGGGACGCGATGATCGGCGCGCTGGCGAAGCACCTGGTCGAGCGCTACGGCATCGACGAGGTGGCCAGCTGGTACTTCGAAGTGTGGAACGAGCCGAACATCGGCTTCTGGACCGGCAAGCCGGCGCAGGAAAGCTACTTCAAGCTGTATGACCACACCGTGCGCGCGCTGAAGGCAGTCAGCCCGCGCCTGCGGGTGGGCGGCCCGTCCACCGCGCAGGCGGCGTGGACGAGCGACTTCCTCGCCCACACGCACAAGAACAACGTGCCGATCGATTTCGTCAGCAGCCACGTCTACGGCGACGACACCGCCGACAACGTGTTCCATACCGACGAGAAGATCCCGCGCGCCGACATGGTCTGCCGCGCGGTGGACAAGGTGCACAAGGAAATCGCCGCCTCGCCCTACCCGCACATGCCGCTGATCTTCAGCGAGTACAACGCCAGCTACGCCAACCTGCCCAACGTCACCGACACCGTGTTCATGGGGCCATGGCTGGCCAACACCATCCGCCAGTGCGCGGGCAAGGTCGAGGCGATGAGCTACTGGTCGTTCTCCGACGTGTTCGAGGAACAGGGCATCGTGCGCAACCCGTTCTACGGCGGTTTCGGTCTGATCGCCGCCAACCGCATCGCCAAGCCCGCGTTCAACGCGTTCGCGATCCTGCACAAGCTGGGCGACCGCCAGCTGGCGACGAAGTCGGACTCCGCCCTGGTCACCCGGCGCGACGACGGCACGCTGGTGATCGCGCTGTGGAACTACGCCCCGCCGGTCGGCGATACCGCCAGCTACACGCCCGGCAAACCCGTCGGCGCGCCGAAGCGCTTCGATGTCGTCGTGAAGCAGCTGCCCGCCGCGGCCCGCGCCACCGTCTGGCGCGTGGACGAGACCCACGGCAACGCCGTCGCCGCATTCGACCGCATGGGCCGCCCCGATTTCCCCAGCCGCGCGCAGATCACCGAGCTGCGTGAAGCCGGCAAGCTGGCCGCGCCGGAGTCGGTGGACGTGCGCAGCGGCAAGTTCACGATCGACGTGCCGGTGCAGGGACTGGTGGTGGTGGAGTTGCACTGAGGCGCTTGCGCACCATTCCGTAGGGCAGGCACGGCCCGCCGCCCTTGGTCTCGGCCAAAAGCTGGCGGGCCGTGCCCGCCCTACGGAACGGCGCTGGTGGTGTCGGGGTCGACACCCCGCCCGTTCGCCCATGAATACGTATGCATGGGCTGGTTGCTGCAGTGCGACGCTATCTACCATGCGGTGACAATCGCTGTGCCGGCGCGCCACCCGCGGGCCGCGCGCTGGCACGACACCACAGTTGCAGGAGGGGCCATGCCGACCGGGCACATCATCCACCGCGGGCCGCACGCGGCACGCGCATGTTGAGCATCGTCGCGACCGCCATGCTGGCCGCCTCCGCCACCGCGCCGGCCTGGCACGACGGGCTGGACTGGCACGGCGTGCACGTCGCCATCAGCCGCGATGTGCAGCAGAACTACACGCTGGCGTGGCCCTATGGCCAACGCGTGATCGCGGCACAGCCGCTCCGCACGGAAACCGCCAGCCCCCTGTTCGACGGCCTGTTCGCGATGGCGCAGGACGACCTCAAGCAGGATTCGGTCAGCGCGATCCGCGACGGCGCGTTCGACCACGGCCAGCCGATTCCCTGCCAATGCTTCGAGACCGGCCTGAAGTGGCCGTACGTGTGGACGCGCGACCTGTCCTACGCGATCGACCTGGGCCTGTGGCGCTTCGACCCCACGCGCTCGCGCAACGGGCTGAAGTTCAAGCTGTCCGACGTGCGCGTCCCGTCCGCGCCGCAGGGCTTGTACGCGATGCAGGACACCGGCTCGGGCGGTAGCTGGCCGATCAGCACCGACCGCGTGGTGTGGTTCCTCGGCGCGCGCCACCTGCTCGACGACAAGGCCTTTGCCAGCGACGTGTACAAGACGCTGGGCGATACGCTGGCGCAGGACCGCCAGTACGCGTTCGACGCCGCGTTCGGCCTGTACCGCGGCGAGACCTCCTTCCTCGACTGGCGTGAGCAAACCTATCCGGCGTGGACCGCGGACGAGGTGACCTTCATCGCGCAGTCCTTTGCGCTATCCACCAACGTGCTGCACTACCAGGCGCTGCAGCTGGCCGCGAGCCTGGCCGATGCCCACCACGACGCGAAAGCCGCCGCCGGCTACCGCACCGATGCGAAGGCGTTGAAGGCGGCGATTAATGCGCACTTCTGGCGCGCCGACCGCGGCATGTACATGAGCTACATCGGCGGCGACGGCACGCCGTACGACAGCTACGACCTGCTCGGCATCGCGCTGGCGGTCGACAGCGGCGTGGCCGATGGCGAGCGCGCACGGCAGACGCTCGCGAACTATCCCGCGTGGCCGGCCGGCAGCCCGGTGATCTGGCCGGAGCGCAGCGACCAGCCGATCTACCACAACCGCGCGATCTGGCCGTTCGTCAGCGCCTACGCGCTGCGGGCCGCGCGCAAGACGGAGCAGCCCGCACGCATCGCGCACGAGATCGAGTCGGTGCTGCGCGGCGCCGCGCTGTACGGCTCGAACATGGAGAACTACGAACTGCTGACCCAGGGCCAGCACGTGGACGAAGGCAGGCTCAGCGGCCCGGTGGTGAATTCGCCGCGCCAGCTGTGGTCGGTGGCGGCGGCGCTGGCGGTGGTCACCGAAGGCGTGTTCGGCCTGAACGAGGACGGCAGCGTGCAACCGAAGCTGCCGACCGCGCTGGTGCCGATGCTGTTCGGCCAGCGCCGCACGATCACGCTCGACCTGCGCGACCGGCAGATCACCCTGCAGTTGCCCAAGAAGGTCAGCGGCAACCTGCTCGTCGCCGACCGCACCCGCACGCAAGGCACGGCGACCGCGGTGACGCTGAAGGCGGTGCAGGTGCCCGACGCGCCGCTGCGCACCGACGCACCGCTGTACGCGCCGATCGCCCCTGCCGCACCGCTGGTACGCGCCGACGGCGGCGGCTGGCAGGTCAGCACCGAAGGCAAGGTGCGGCTCTATCTCAACGGCCGCGTGCACGGTGACATCGACGGCAGTACCCGCCTCGCTCGACAGCCGGGCCTCGCCTGCCTCAGCGCCACGCGGGTGGATGCGCACGGACTGGAATCGCTGCACAGTCCCACCACCTGCGTGGGCGAAACGGCGAAGGTCAACGGCAGCTGGCCGCGCACGTGGACCGCGCCGGCCAGCGGCCGCTACCGCGTCGCGCTCGACTACGCCAACGATCACGGCCCGATCAACACCGGCGTCACCGCCGCGGTGAAGATGCTCGATGTCCGCTGCGACGGCAGCGACCCGCAGCGCCTGCCGATCGTGATGCCGCACAGCGTACGCGCGCAGCAGTCCACCTGGGGCAGCTTCACCGCGAAGGCCGGCAGCACCTGCCGCTTTGCCCTCGACGACGGATTCAACATGAGCTACCTCGCCCATTTCGCCCACTACACCGCCGACAATGGCAGCGGCGGCAACGGCGGCAGCAGCGGCCCGTTGAACCAGGCCGAGGTGCATGACCTGCTGATCGCTCCGCTCGCCGCCAGCCGGGGCACCCCGTGAAGGACGGCACGGCCTTGCGCGCGAAACCCGAGCTGTCTTTCTGGCAGATCTGGAACATGTGCTTCGGCTTCCTCGGCATCCAGTTCGGCTTCGCGCTGCAGAACGCCAACGTCAGCCGGATCTTCCAGACGCTGGGCGCGAACGTGGACCAGATCCCGGTGCTGTGGATCGCCGCGCCGTTCACCGGGCTGATCGTGCAGCCGCTCATCGGCTATTTCTCCGACCGCACCTGGAACCGCTTCGGCCGGCGCCGGCCGTACTTCTTCGCCGGCGCGGTGCTGGCCACGCTGGCGCTGCTGGCGATGCCGAACTCGCCCACGCTGTGGATCGCCGCGGGCCTGCTGTGGATCATGGATGCCTCGTTCAACGTGTCGATGGAGCCGTTCCGCGCCTTCGTCGGCGACCAGCTGCCGCCGAAGCAGCGCCCGGCGGGCTACGCGATGCAAGGTGTGTTCATCGGCGTGGGCGCGGTGGTCGCCTCGTTCCTGCCCTACGTGCTCACCCACTTCGGCGTGGCCAACACCGCGCCGGCCGGCGAGGTGCCGCATTCGGTGAAGTATGCCTTCTACGCCGGCGCGTTCGTGCTGCTGGCGGCGATGATGTGGACCATCCTCAGCACCCGCGAGTACCCGCCGGAACAGCTGGAGTCATTCTCCGACAACCGCGTCGAAGAGGCGCCCGGAAGCGTCGCCGGCGCGTGGAAGATCGGCACGCTGTTTCTGACACTGGGGCTGGTGCTGCTGGGCCTGATCGGCCAGTTAGCGCTGGAAAAGGAACTGTACCTGCTGGCCGGCGGCCTGGCCGGTTTCGGCGCGCTGTTCGTGTGGCTCAGCCGTACCCGCAGCGACGGCCCGCTGCGCCACATCATGGGCGACCTGCACGGCATGCCGCTGCCGATGCGCCGGCTCAACTGGGTGCAGTTCTTCTCGTGGTTCGCGATGTTCGCCATGTGGATCAACACCACCTCCGCGGTGTCGCAGACCTTCTATGGCAGCAGCGACACCACCTCGGTCGCCTACAACGAGGGCGCCAACTGGGCCGGCGTGCTGATGGGCACCTACAACGGCGTGGGCGTGCTCGCCGCGATCGCGATTCCGCTGCTGGTGCGCGCCTGCGGGCTGCGCTGGAGCCACCTGATCAACCTGTGGCTGGGCGGGCTGGGCCTGCTGTCGTTCCTGGTGATCCGCGACCCGCACTGGCTGATCGCCTCGATGGTGGGCGTGGGCTTTGCCTGGGCGTCGATCCTCTCGCTGCCCTACGCGATGCTGTCGGACAACCTGCCGGCGGCGAAGATGGGCGTGTACATGGGCATCTTCAATTTCTTCATCGTGATTCCGCAACTGCTCGCCGCCAGCGTGCTGGGCGTGCTGCTGAAACTGTTCTTCCACAACCAGCCGGTCTGGGCGCTGGGCCTGGGCGGCATGAGCCTGCTGATCGCCGGCCTGTGCACGCTGCGCGTGCCCGAACCCACCACCCCCTCGTCACCGTAGGAGCCCGCTCGCGGGCGATGCTTTTGCGAATCCCGAATCCCGGCTTTCAACAGACGAACGTCTGGTCATCCCTGCTCCAAGAGCATCGCCCGCAAGCGGGCTCCTACCTTCAAACGTGCGTGTCGCGGGCACGTACTGAACGGGAAAACATGATGGCAAAGAACCTCATTACGGGTCTGGCACTGGCGATGGTCGCGGGCCTGGCCCAGGCGGCCACTCCAGCCGAGTTCGTCGGCACCGACGCGCCGTTCGCCTCCAACGCGATCTACTTCGTGATGACCGACCGCTTCGTCAACGGCGACCCGTCGAACGACCATCGCGACCAGGGCGGCGCGCACCGCACCTTCGACGTCCCGGTTGCTGGCGCGCCCAAGGGCCAGAGCGCGAACATCGGCTACCTTGGCGGCGACTTCAAGGGCGTGCTGGACAACGCCGGCTACATCCGCGGCATGGGCTTCGGCGCGGTGTGGATCACCCCGATCGTGGACAACCCCGACGAGGCATTCACCGGCGGCGACCCGGTGAGCTGGGGCTCGAAGTTCACCGACCGCGGCAAGACCGGCTTCCACGGCTACTGGGGCGTCAACTTCTACAAGCTCGACGAACACCTGCCCAGCAAGAACCTCGACTTCCGCCAGTTCACCGCGAAGATGCACTCGGCCGGGCTCAAGGTGGTGCAGGACATCGTGGTCAACCACGGCTCGCCCGCCTTCAGCATGCCGGTGCGTCAACCGCAGTACGGCCAGATCTTCGACAAGGACGGCAAGCTCGTTGCCGACCAGCAGAACCTGCCGCCGTACCAGCTGGACCCGGTACGCAACCCGCTGCACCGCTTCTACCACGCGTATGACGACCTGGTGCAGCTGTCCAACAACGACGACCAGAACCCGGCCGTGCTCGACTACTTCGTGGGCGCCTACGAGCAGTGGATCGGCGAGGGCGCCGATGCCTTCCGCATCGACACCATCAGCCACATGTCCACCGCGTTCTGGAAGCAGTTCAGCGCGCGCATCCGCACGAAGCATCCGGGCTTCTTCATGTTCGGCGAGGCGTTCGACTACAGCCCCGACAACATCGGCCAGTACACCTGGCCTTCGAGCGGCGCCATCAGCGTGCTCGACTTCCCGCTACGCGGTCGCGTCGCCGAGGTGTTCGAGCACCCCGCCAGCGACTACGCCCACCTGCTCGACCGCCTCTACCTCACCAACGGCCCGTACCAGAACCCGTACGAGCTGGTCACGTTCTACGACAACCACGACATGGCGCGGCTGAAGGCGGACGACGCCGGCTTCATCGACGCCAACAACTGGTTGTTCACCGCCCGCGGCATCCCCGCCATCTACTACGGCTCCGAAACCGGCTTCGAACGCGGCAAGGCCGAACACCAGGGCAACCGCAACTACTACGGCCAGCAGCGCATCGACGACGCGCCGAGCAGCCCGATCTACCAGCAGCTCAAGCGCATCGCCCAGCTGCGCGAAAACACCCCTGCGCTGCAACGCGGCCTGATGCTTCCGCTGCGCTTCGCCGGCAACCAGGCCGCGTTCTACCGTGTGTACCAGAAAGGTGACACGCATCAGATCGCGCTGGTGCTGCTCAACAAGGGCGATGCCGCCGCGTCATTCGACATCAGCGGCTACCTGCAGCCCGGCCGCTGGACACCGGCGCTCGGCGGCGCCGCGATCGACGTGGCCGAGGGCGGCCGCCTGCACGCCAGCGTGCCGGCACACGACGTGCAGGTCTACCTGCTGGATGCACCGGCGCAACGCGCCGACCTGCTGGCGGAGCTGACGCGGCTGATGCAGGAACGCGGACACCCGCAGGACTGATCCGCCGCGTGCAAAAGAGCAACGCCGACAGCGCGGATTCCGCGTACGGCGCTGCTCCAGTCCGACAAGGAAGCCTTCCATTCCACTGCACCCATCCGGTGCGGATGGCGCTTGCCGTCCGCCAGTATCAACGGCGCAGCTATCCCACGCCTCGGTGCGCAAGCCGTAGCGCCTGGGCGGCAAACATCGTCGAATGACAGCCTGCAAGCGGGACACCCACCGGCACCCTGGAATCAGCCCCGTCACCACCGACGATTGTGGGGATAAGACCTGGCACCCCGATTCATGAAAGATGCAATCGTGCCACCGTCCCTCACCTACACCAGCGGCCATCCGCAACTCCTTGTTGCACGGCAGGATTCGTCGACTTGACCAAGGAAAGCCGAAGGCCGAACATCGGGCGCATCTGCCCCGATGCGGAGCCTGCCAAGCGTCAGGCCGCACCCCATCGATCCCGCAACCCATGAAAAAGGCCTCATTCATGAGTATTCGCATATCGGAAAAGGAAAGTGGCCGCACGCTCGGAAATATCTCGGAGCGTGACCTGGAGATCCTGATCGACCACATGGAAGAAGAGTCGTCTACGGATCAGGACTACTTCGTCGAGCACACGGCGATCGATGCGCTGGAGCGCCTTGGCGCGAGCAGTGAGTTCATCGCCCTTCTCAGGCGCGCAACAGGAACGTCCGCGGGGATCGATATCGTGTGGTCCCGCAACTAGCTGTGGCCTGACGGTTCGCTCGAGTCGGGACTCGATCGCTTCGCGCATGGGGTCGACTCGGCTCCAGTGTCAGGCAGCGCCAAGGGAAAATCCAAATGACTGAAAGAGTAAATCTCAGCAAATCCGCACCTGATTTGTACCAAACCGTGGCGAAGCTCGAACGGCTTGTGTCCGACGCACTGACGAAGGCAGGAGTCGCCGAAGGCTTCTCGCATCTCTTGCGCTTGCGCGCTTCCCAGATCAACCACTGCGCCTTCTGTTGCCGACTGCACACACGGGACGCGCTTGCCAGTGGCGAGCCGGCAGATCGCATCGCTGTTCTTGCGGCATGGCAGGAAGCCGACTACTTCACCGGGAAAGAACGCGCCGCGCTGGAACTCATCGAGGCGATTACGTTGATCTCCGAGGGGCAGGTACCGGATACGGTTTACGATCTGGCGGCGGCAACTCTTTCCGCCGACGAAATATCAGCGGTCGAATGGCTGGCGATCGTCATCAACGCCTGGAACCGCATCGCAACCTCCAGCCGCTATTCGGTCAAGCCATAGGCGTGCCTGCGGTTTCCTCCGCGCTTCGTGCTCCGGCGGCGACTGAACTTCAAAGGCAAAAGGCGACATGAGTCTTCAGGGACGAATGGCACTTACTTGAGCCCAAGCCCCGTTCATCCCCATATCAAGTCCGGGCGAGGCTCTGAGCGTAGGCCGAAGGCCGCACGCGGGGAGTGGGCATTTGGCCACGGTCCTGAGGAGCGAGGAAGTCGAAGGACACACCGGCGATGGGGCCATCACCTGGCGGCGCTTCGACTCCGCCCGCTGCGCGGGCTACGCTCAGCGAGAACGGGGCTTAAATAATTCGTGTCAAGCGCCATTCGTGTCAGGGACATTTTCCCGGACGGCCCAGCTGACCCGCCGGGCGCTGGCCGCGGCGCTGCGTCAACGCCAACCAGCAGCCGGCACTCTGCTGCACAATGATCACGGCGCGGGGCTCCTGACCGGCGACTTCAAGTGGGCACTGGCCAGCGCCGGGTTCGTCCAGAGCGTCAACCACCCGCATCGCATGACCGACAGTGCGCACATGGAGAGTCCGAAAATGAATACGAGTACGTGCGAGATATCGGCGGCGCCAACCACCGGCGTCAGGTCGTACGGCTTGGCGAGATTCTTCGGACTGATTCCCGCCGTGGCGGCCATCGCCTATCCATTCTGGCTCGATGGCTTCCACATGGCCGTCGGCGGCCCCGCGGCAACCGGGTCCGCGTCGATACCGCTTGCCGTGGTGATGCTCGCTGGCGTGTTCCTCACGCCTGCCGTCGGGTTTGCCTTCGCCTGGAAGCTTCCCGGGCCCACGAGCATGCGGCGGCTCGCCTACGCCACCGTCATGGCGCCAACGCTCTACGTCTTTCTGGGCGTCGTGACCTACATGGTGAAAAGCCGTCTTCCGGACGAGGTTGTCTGGTCGGTGCTGTGGGTGGCCATGGCGGGGATTGCGCTCGCGAGTCCCGATACCGAAAAGCCCGCGGACGGAGCATACAGCGTCGCCCGCTGGCGTGTCGTTCACGGCATCACGGCAGCCGTGATCGTCTTCTACATTGCGTTTCACGTGATCAACCACCTGTTCTTCCTTGCCTCGCCGAAAACGTACAACGCCATTCAGCACATCGGCGAGACCGTCTACCGGAACCCCGTTGTCCAGCCGATCCTGGTGTTGCTGCTGCTCTTGCAGACGATAACCGGCATGCGTCTGTTCTGGCACTGGAGCGGCAAGCGCGGCGACATTTTCCGTAGCTTTCAACTGGCCGCGGGCCTGTATCTCGCCGTCTACGTCATCGGACACCTGGACTCGGTGTTCGTCTACGCCCGCAGCTACCTGGATATTCCGAGTGATTGGGCGTTTGCCGTGGGCGCCCCGGACGGCATCATCCATGGGGCATGGAATATCCGGCTGCTGCCGCACTACCTGCTGGGGGTGTTCTTCGTGCTTGGCCATCTTGCCTCGGGGGCGCGCGGAATACTTCTCGCGCACGGGGCAGCCCGGCGCGTCGTTGATCGCGGCTGGATACTCGCAGTCAGCGCCAGCATGATCCTGGCGATCGTCATCATGCTCGGGATGTCGGGTGTGCGAATCTAGCCCGAATGGCACTTACTTCAGTAAGCCCCGTTCGCCCCCGGATCAAGTCCGGGGCAGGCTCTGAGCGTAGGCCGAAGTCGAAGGACACGCCGGCGATGGGGGCGGCCCGGCGCTTCGACTCCGCCCGCTGCGCGGGCTACGCTCAGCGAGAACGGGGCTCAAGTAAGTGTCATTTGAATCTAGCCTCATTTCCTGCCATGTCACCCAGAAAGGCGTCAGGGACATTTTCCACCTTCCAATCACAGGGAAACCGATGAGGCGCCTTCTTCTGGTTGTATTGCTCGCAATCTCGTCCACGGCCGGCGCCGTCGTCATTCGTAGCGACGTCAACGATGCCAAATATCGAGTCCCGGCTTCGGCATTCCCCGCGCTGGTCGACATGCCGGGTGAGGGACACGGCGTCCTGATTGCAGCTCGGTGGGTCGTAACCGCAGCGCACGCAGCGCCAATGCAAATGCAAGGCATGGAAGACGAAGTATCCATCGGCGGCGTGGCGCGCAGGGTCAAGCGTGTCATCACCTACCCTGGCTACAGGAAACTGCCCGACCAGTTGATCAAGGAAGCCCTGGCATCCGGCGATCTCTCCAAGGTCCATGCATTTCTTGCGTCATCCGACGATATCGCGCTGATCGAACTTGCGTCGCCTGTGACGGATGTGACTCCCGTGCCTCTCTATCGCGGGAACAAGGAAGTGGGGATGACCGCACAGCTCGTGGGCAAGGGCGCCACGGGCAATGGCGTCGAAGGCCAGGATTCCCACAGCCCGCATCGCACCGTTTTGCGCCGTGCCTTCAACGTGGTTGTCGGCGCCGATGCGCGCTATGTCTGGTATCGCTTTGACCCGCCTGCATCCGCCTTGCCGCTTGAAGGCATCATGGGGAGCGGCGACAGCGGCGGCCCCTTGATCACCGGGGGCCGGGGTTCAAGACAACTCGTCGGCCTGGCCTCCTGGAGCAAGTATCCAGCGGGCCATCCATTCTGGAGCAGATGGGCACCGGGTCGCCCATTCGTGGAAGGTCTCTACGGCGCAATCCTCTACGGCGTTCGCATCTCAAGCTACATCCAATGGATAGAAGGCGTGATATCTGCGCCCGCGAATGCGCGTACCCGGCTTCAGCCAGCGGAGGCCAACCAATCTGCAGGAAACTCCCCAACACCCCCAAACGCGTGACGCTCCTGCCTCGAGCTTTCAGGCTTTTTGCCGTCACGGGGTTGTCCTCGTGGTGCGTGGTGCGCGTCGGCGCCTGCAGTATCGAACGTCATCAGACGCCGTCCACCCTGGCACCGTGTACCTCAGGAGACGTCCTTGCCCGTCATTCGAACAGCCACCCCCGGCGACGCAGCACCGCTCTCGCGACTCGCCGAGGCGACCTTCCGAGGCACCTTCGGCGCGGCAAATACATCCGAAAACATGGATCGTCACTGCTGCACCAGCTACGGCGAAGCGATCCAGTCGGGTGAGATCGCCGACCCGCGCATGCTGACCTTGCTGTGCGATGGCAACGAGGGGCTGGTCGGCTTCGCCCAACTACGCTGGGACGGCGCACCGGATTGCGTTGCGGCCGCCTCCCCCGGCCAGATCCAGCGGCTGTATGTTGCCGACGCCTGGCATGGCAAGGGGATTGCGCAGAATCTCATGCGTGCCTGTATCCGGGAAATGGAAGCGCGCGGCTCGGACGTGATCTGGCTGGGCGTGTGGGAGCACAATCCACGGGCGATCGCGTTCTACCGGAAATGCGGCTTCGTCGAGGTCGGCGACCATGTTTTTCCGCTGGGCAACGACCCGCAGCGGGATATCGTGATGGCACGATCCATCGCAGGCTCATCATCGAATATCGGACCACGACGCAGAACATCGGGAGGTCGGCCATGAACCACAAGGGCAGTTGCCACTGCGGCGGGGTGGCGTTCGAGGTGGAAGGCGAGATCGGGGAAGCGCTGGCGTGCAACTGCTCGATCTGCCAGCGCAAGGGCTCGCTGCTATGGTTCGTGCCGCGCGAGAAGCTCCACCTGCTGACGCCCGAGGACGCCGCCAGCAGCTACACGTTCAACCAGCACGCCATCCAGCACCGGTTCTGCCCGGTCTGCGGCATGCATCCGTACGCCGAAGGCCCGGACCCGAAGGGCAGCGTGATGGCTGCGATCAACATCCGCTGCATCGAGGGCATCGAGCTCTCGACCATCCCGGTCCGGCACTACGATGGCCGTGCGCTGTGAAACGCGGGCCGGCCCTTGCTGCCACGAAACGGCCTGCGGCCTATCAGTGAATGCCACGCCCCACGCAAAGAGGTGAATCCATGCGCCACCTGATCACTTTCGCCATCTTCCTCGCGGCCATCACCGCCTATGCCCTCGGCCTCGGCCCGCTGTACTTCGGCGCCCCGCTGGTCGGCAGCGTGCTGCTCCTCGCCGGCGTGCTGTTCGAGCTGGCGTTCTGGCTTCGACTGTTCCGCAGGACGCCCACCGCATCGTCGGCCGGCAAATGAACCGGCACCCATAGCAGCATGAGCACGAACGACGCCGCCTGCGCCGTCGTCCATGCAACCCCGAGCGCCAGCGTCTACAACGCCCTGCGCACCGGCGCAGGGCTCAGCGCGAAGTCCGAAGAGGTGGCCGCGCGCGGGCTGCCGGGCTCGCTGTTCGCGGTGCAGATCCTGCATCGCGGCGAGCCGATCGGCATGGGCCGCATCATCGGGGACGGCGCGTGCTTCTACCAGGTGGTGGACATCGCGGTGCTGCCCGGGCACCAGGGCAAGGGCCTGGGCAAGCGCATCATGCAGGAGATCCTGGGCTACCTGGACGCGAACGTGCCGCCCGGCGGCTACGTCAGCCTGATCGCGGACGGCAGGGCGCAGGAGCTGTACGCCCGGTTCGGCTTCGAACCGACCGCGCCGGCGGGCGTCGGCATGGCGTACCGGCCCAGGAGCGTGCGGCCGGCGAGCTGACCGCTTGCGCCTGTCGCGAGGACTGCCATGAGCCACCCCGTCTCGAATCTCGCCGAACTGCTGCACTCGATGCATCCCGTGCTGAACCGCGGCGTGTATGTGTTCGTCGCACTGCCCGGCGGCAGCATCCCGGATCGGGTCGAGCCGATCGCCACCTTCCGCGAGCGTAAGGGACTCACCCTCATCGTCGAGGAGCAGCAGGCGGTGGACGCCGGGCTGGCGGTGCTGTTCCGCGCCGCGTGGATCACCCTGAGCGTGCATTCCGACCTGCAGGCGGTCGGCTTGACCGCCGCCGTCGCGGCTGCGCTGGCCGAGGCGGGCATCAGCTGCAACGTGGTCGCCGCGGCGTATCACGACCACCTGTTCGTGCACGTCGAGGCGGCCAGCCACGCGCTTGCCGTGCTGCGGGCACTGCAGGAACGTGCCGGCGCCGCCTGAGCGGACGCCACCGATCAGCTACGCGCGCCCCACACCGAAACGCTCCCCGGCCTGCTCCACATTCAGGGCCGGCCCGAGGTGGTTGCCTTGCAGTTCGTCGCAGCCGGCGGCGGCGAGGAAGTCCGCCTGTGCCTGGGTCGCTACGCCTTCGGCGGCGACATGCATGTGCAGTTCGTGCGCCACCGCGATGATGGTGCGCACGATCGCCGCGTCGGCGGCATCGGCCGGCAGCTCGCGCACGAAGGACTGGTCGATCTTCAGCTTGTCGATCGGGAACTGCTTGAGGTAGGCCAGGCTGGAATAGCCGGTGCCGAAGTCGTCCAGCGACAACTGCAGGCCCAGCGCCTTCAGCTCGGCCAGCGTGCGCTGCACGCGCCATACGTTCTCCATGAACGAGCTCTCGGTGATCTCGATGTCCAGCATCGCCGCCGGCACGCCGTGCTGCTGCAGGGCCGCGCCGACCTGCGCCGCCAGACCGGGGCGCTGCAACTGCTGTGCCGACATGTTCACCGCGACGGTGAAGTCGCGATGGCCGTGGTCCAGCCACGCCCGCAGTTGCCGGCAGGCCGCGTCGAGCACCCACTCGCCGATCTCGGGCATCAGGCCCAGCGCTTCGGCGATCGGGATGAAACGCCCCGGCGGGACCTGGCCGAGCTGGCCGCTGTTCCAGCGCAGCAACGCCTCGAAACCGGTCAGCCGACGGTCGGTGGCGCGATACTGCGGCTGGTAGTGGAGTTCCAGCTCGCCGCGCCGGATCGCATCGCGCAGCTGGTTGCCCATCACCAGGCGGTCTTCCAGATCGCGCATCTGCTCGACCGAGAACTCGGACACCCGGTCGCGCCCCTCCCGCTTGGCCTGGCTCATCGCGGCCTCGGCCCGCCGCAGCAGGTCGTTTGGATCGGTGCCGTGGTCGGGTGAATGGCTGATGCCGACGCTGGCGGTCAGCAGCAGGCGGTAATCGCTGCCCTCGACTGGTTCGGCCACGGCGGCGCGCAGGCGCTCGGCCAGCGCCAGTGCGCCGTCCGCCGACAGGCCGGTCGCCGTCACCACGAACTCGTCGCCGGCGAAGCGGGCGACCCGGCCCTGTCCGGCCAGCGCCGCCTGCAGGCGGCCGGCCAGTTGCCGCAGCACATCGTCACCGCTCAGGTGGCCCACCGATTCGTTGACACCCTGGAAGCGGTCCAGCCCGATCACCAGCACCCAGACCGGTGCCGTCGTGTCCTTCAGCAGGTCGCTCGCCTCGCGCCGGAGCTGCAGATGCTGCGGCAGGCCGGTAACCGGATCATGGCTGGAGGCACGGGCCAGCTCGGCCTCGACCCGGCGCCGCTCGGTGATGTCGCGCGCCACCGCGTAGAGCAGTCCGTCGGGCGCGGCGAACGAGACCCACTCCAGCAGCCGCTCGCTGCCGTCACGGCAGCGGCAGCGGTTGACGAACTCGCGCACGCACTCGCCGGACTGGTCGCACGCCAGCATCGGGTCGGAATCGTCGCCGGGGTTCTGCGGCAACAGGAACTCGCGATAAGGTCGCGAGGTCAGCTCGCTGGCGCCGTAGCCGGTCAGGCGGGGCAGCGACGGGTTGAACTGCAGCAACCGCCCGCTGCGCGGGTCGAGGATGCAGAAGATCTCCTGCGACAACTCGAAAAAGCGGTTGCGTTCGCGCAGGCGCGCGACCAGGTGCTCGCTCTCGATCGCGATACCGGTGATCGGCAACATCTGATCGATGCTGCGCAGTTCCTCCTCGCGCGGCTCGCGCGGCTCGCGGAAATACACCGCGAACGTGCCGAGCACCTCGTTGTGGCTGCCGAGCACCGGCGTCGACCAGCACGCCTTGAGGTCATGCGCCAGCGCCACTTCCCGGTAGTTCTCCCAGTACGGGTGGCTGGCGATGTCGGCCACCACCACCCGCTCGCCGTGCCACGCGGCGGTGCCGCACGAGCCATGCGCCTCGCCGATCTCCTGCCCGTGCATGGCGCGGTTGTAAGCGTCCGGCAGGCTGGGTGCGGCGCCGTGCAGCACGTGCCGGCCGTCGTCGTCGAGGAGCAGCAGCGAGCACAGCGCGCCGGGGTTCATCGTCTCGTGCAGGCGCGCGATCCGTTCGAGGCTTTCCACCAGCGGCCGCTGCGCCGCGATACCTTCCAGGATCTCGTGCTGGCCGGTCGCCAGCTGCTCGGCGCGCTTGCGCTCGGTGATGTCGCGGAAATAGATCGTCAGCCCGTCCGCCGACGGATAGACGCGGCTCTCGAACCAGCGATGGTACGGCGGGTAGAACGCCTCGACCTGCTGCGGGCACTGCTCGACCATCGCCTTTTCGTAGGCGAGCTGGAACGGCTGCCCGACACCTTCCGGAAACTCCGTCCAGATGTGCCGGCCGATCAGCTGCTCCGCCCTGCGCCCGAAAAGTTCGCCGGCCGCCGCGTTCAGGTAGGTGTAGCGCCAGTCGCGGTCCAGCGCCACGTAGGCGTCGGTGACCCGCTCGAATACCTGGTGAAAGTCCAGCTCCAGCCGTGGTTGATCCATGGTGCGAGCGTCCGTCACGCCAGTGGCTATGGCAGTGGCAGATTATGCGATCGCATGCAAAGGCGATAGTGGCGCCGCGCAGCGATGATCTCAGAGCTTGTGAAGAAAACCACATCCCGTGGTTTTCTTCGATCGCGAGTCCGGTACACGTCCGGCCTCGCTCACATGAAACAGGCACTGGCGTGACTGTTTCATGTCCGCCCACCGGGCAACCGCTCCTGCGTTGCCTCAACTCGGGCATCGGGCAACCGCTCCTGCGTTGCCTCAACTCGGGCATCCATGCCCTCGCCCTGGCCGGCCTGAGAGGTTGAAGAATCACAACCTCTCAGCGCAGGCTGGAGCGCCGCACCACCAGCTTCACCGGCAGCACCTCGCTGTCCACCGGCTCGCCGCGGATCAGGCCGAGCAGGCTGTCCACCAGCACCTCGCCGGCCTGTTTGGTGTCCTGCAGCACGGTGGTCAGCGGCGGGTTGACGAAGCTGGCGGTGGCGATGTCGTCGAAGCCGGCCAGCGCCACGTCCTGCGGCACGCGCAGGCCGTGGTCGCTGAGCGCGCGCATGGCGCCGATCGCAATCAGGTCGCTCGCGGCGAATACCGCGTCCAGGCCGACCTCGCGCAGGATCAGGCTGCGCATCGCCTCGTAGCCGGAGTGCTCGGTGCTCTCGGCGTTCTCCTGCAGCGCCGGGTCCACTTCCACGCCCGCCTGCTGCAAGGCGTCGACGTAGCCGCGATAGCGGCCGAAGAACTCGGGATAGTGGCTGGAGGCGTCGCCGAGGAAGGCGATGCGGCGGCAGCCACGTTCTAGCAGATGCGCGGCCACCGCCTGGCCGCCACGGAAGTTGTCGCAGCCGATCGACACGCCGGGCTGATCCGCCAGCACCGCGCCCCAGCGCACGAAGCGGGTGCCCTGCGCCACCAGCTTCTCCAGCTTGTCGGTATACGCCAGGTAGTCGCCGTAGCCGAGCAGGATCAGGCCGTCGGCCTTCTTGCTGTCGGCGAAATCGGCATGCCAGTCGCGCGAGAACTGCTGGAACGAGATCAGCAGGTCGTAGCCCTGCAACGCGCAGGCGCGGGTGATCGAGCCCAGCATCGACAGGAAGAACGGGTTGATGTGCGACTCGTCGGCGGTAGGGTCCTCGAAGAACAGCAGCGCCAGCGTGCCGGTGTGCATCCGGCGCAGGTTGGAGGCGTTCTTGTCGACCTTGTAGTTGAGCTGGTCGGCGGCGGCCTGGATGCGCCGCCGGGTTTCCTCATTGACCAGCGGGCTGCCGCGCAGCGCGCGGGACACCGTGGCCTGGGACACCCCGGCCAGGTGGGCAATGTCGATCGATGTGGCTTTTCCCTTCATCCGCGGCCTGATCCGCCATCCGCTTGTCCGGCACGGTGCCGGCGCCCCCGAATCCTAGCCGGTTTGCCCGCCGCCTGTCGTATACCGCCCGCCGCGCCTCGCGGCAGGCGCAGTCCGCAGCCGGCGCCACTGACCGGAGCGCGGCATGCCCGATGGCTTTCATGCGCGCATGTCCTCCAGCTCGATGCCCTTGGTCTCGCGCACGCCGGCCAGCACGAACAGCAGCGACAGCAGCGCGAAGCCGGCATACAGCCCGTAGGCGAAGGTAAGGCCCAGCTCGGCCAGCGCCGGGAACGTGCTGGTGATCGCGAAGTTCGCCAGCCACTGCGCCGCCGCGGCCACCGCCAGCGCGGTGGCGCGGATCCGGTTGGGGAACATCTCGCCCAGCAGCACCCACACCACCGGGCCCCAGCTCACCCCGAAGAACACCACGTAGGCGTTCGCCGCGACCAGCGCCACCACGCCGGTGGCGCCGGGCAGGCTCAGCGTGGCGCCGCTGCCGGTGGCCTGCGAGAAACACCACGCCATCAGTCCCAGGGTGATCGCCATGCCGGCCGAGCCGACCACCAGCAGGGGTTTGCGGCCGACCTTGTCGACCAGCGCGATCGCCACCAGGGTGACCAGCACGTTGACGATCGAGGTGACCACGGTGATGGTGAACGAGTCGGCCTCGCTGAAGCCCACCGAATGCCACAGCGTGGACGAGTAATAGAAGATCACGTTGATGCCCACGAACTGCTGGAACACCGACAGCAGGATGCCGACCCACACCACCGGCAGCAGGCCCGCCGTCTTGCCGCACAGGTCGCGCAGGCGCGGCTTGTGCTCCGAGCGCAGGCTGTCCTCGATGTCGCGCAGCTTGTTGTCCAGCGCGGCTTCGTTGTGCATGTTCAGCACGTTGCGCAGCACCACGCGGGCCTCGTCGAGGCGGCCCTTGGCGACCAGGTGGCGCGGCGATTCCGGCACGCCCAGCACCAGGGTGCCGTAGACCAGTGCCGGCAGCGTCGCCACCAGGAACATCCAGCGCCACGCCGCCAGCCCCAGCCACAGCGGCTCGGCTGCGCCGCCGGCCACGCCGGCCAGCCAGGCGTCGCTGAGCAGCGCCGCGAAGATGCCCAGCACGATCGCCAGCTGCTGCATCGAGCCGAGCCGGCCGCGAATGTGCGCGGGCGACACTTCGGCGATGTAGGTGGGCGCGATCACCGAGGCCACGCCCACGCCGATGCCGCCGACCAGCCGCCACAGCACCAGGTCCCACACCCCGGTGACCAGCCCCGAGCCCAGCGCGCTGACCACCAGCAGCGCCGCCGCCACCTGCATCGTGCGCACGCGGCCGAAGCGGTTCGCCAGCATGCCGGCGTACCACGCACCCAGCGCCGAGCCGAGCAGCGCGCAGGACACCGCGAAGCCGGTCTGCGCCGCGTCCAGCGCGAAGCCGCCGCGGATTGCGTCGACGGCGCCGTTGATCACCGCCGTGTCGAAACCGAACAGGAAGCCGCCCAGTGCTGCCGCCGCCGAGATCAGCACCACCCGTGCGGTGGCGCGCTGGCCCAGGCCGTCGCCCGTCGTGTCCATCGTGCTCATCGCGTCTCCCCAACGTCATGGCATCAAGATGCGCCCGAGTCTGCACCGTAGCGCCTGACCGTGTCCGGGTGAATACGTATGCAGTGAAGGGATTTGGGATTCGGGATTCGCAAGAGCCTGCTCGTACCCTCACTCCTGTCTCCGGTGCCGCGTACCCGTATCAAACTTGGCCTTTCCCTTCTCCCTCCGGGAGAAGGTGCCCGGAGGGCGGATGAGGGTGCAGGCGGAGCGTGGGGCGCACGCAACCGCACTCCAACTCCTCTCCCGAAGGGGAAGGGCTCAGGCGGCGTGAGGGTTCGAGAACCAACGAAGGGAGAATATCCGCTGCCGCCGCTCAGGCCGTAGCGTTGATCACCGCCAGGAAATCGCGGCCGTAGCGCTTGAGCTTGGCTTCACCCACGCCGCTGACTCCGGCCAGCTCGTCCTCGTTGGCCGGCATGGCGCGCAGCATCGCCAGCAAGGTGGCGTCGTGGAACACCACGTACGGCGGTACGCCCTGCTGCTTCGCCAGTTGCGTGCGCAAGGCGCGCAGCGCGTCCCACAGGTCCTGCTCGTAGGCCTCGATGCCGAGGCTGCCGCCGCCGCTGCCTTTACCGGATGTGACCAGCTTGCTGTCGCGGCGGCGCCGGCTGGCGCGCTCGGGGCGGGCATCCTCGCGCAGCTTCACCTGCCGGCCACCGTTGAGCACGCTGCGGCTGGCGGCGGTGAGGCGCAGCGTGCCGTAGCCTTCGGCATCGGCCTCCAGCAGGCCGGCGGCGAGCAGCTGGCGGAATACCGAGCGCCACTGCTTCTCGTCGAGATCGGCGCCGATGCCGAAAGTGCTGAGCCGGTGGTGGTCGAGGCTGAGCACGCGCTCGGTTTCCTCGCCGCGCAGCACGTCGATCACGTGGCCGGAGCCGAAGCGCTGGCCGGTGCGGTACACCGCCGACAGCGCCTTCTGCGCCGGCACCGTGGCGTTCCATGTCTTCGGCGGCGCGACGCAGTTGTCGCAATGGCCGCAGGCGCCGGGGTGGCTTTCGCCGAACGCACCCAGCAGCAGCTGGCGGCGGCAGTCGGTGGCCTCGGCGTAGGCCAGCAGGGATTCCAGCTTCTGCCGCTCGACCCGCTTGCGCTCGTCGTCTGATTCGGACTGCGCGATCATCTGGCTCATGGTGACCACGTCGGACAGGCCGTAGATCATCCACGCCTCGGCCGGCAGCCCGTCGCGGCCGGCGCGGCCGGTCTCCTGGTAGTAGCCCTCGATGCTGCGCGGCAGGTCCAGGTGCGCCACGAAGCGCACGTCGGGCTTGTCGATGCCCATGCCGAACGCGACGGTGGCCACCATCACCACGCCGTCCTCGCGCAGGAAGCGCTGCTGGTTCTTCGCGCGAGTGGCCGCGTCCAGCCCGGCGTGGTATGGCAGCGCCTCGACGCCCGACTCGGCCAGCCATGCGGCGGTGTCGTCCACCTTGCGCCGGCTGAGGCAGTACACGATGCCGGATTCGTCCTGGTGGCCCTGCAGGAACTCGGCGAGCTGACGCTTGGCGTTGTGGCGCAGGCCGACCCGGTAGCCGATGTTCGGCCGATCGAAGCTGGAGACGAACCGCCGCGCCTCCTGCAGCGCCAGCCGCTCGACGATCTCCTCGCGCGTGCGCGGATCGGCGGTGGCGGTGAGCGCAATGCGCGGAACCTGCGGGAAGCGCTGGTGCAGCACCACCAGCTCGCGGTACTCGGGGCGGAAGTCGTGGCCCCACTGCGACACGCAGTGCGCCTCGTCGATCGCGAACAGCGCCACCTCGATGCTTTCCAGCAGGCCCAGGAAACGCGACGTGAGCAGCCGCTCGGGCGCCACGTAGAGCAGGTTCAGCTCGCCGGCGAGCAGCTGGCGCTCAACTTCGCGCTGCGCTTCCGCGCCCAGGCTGGAGTTGAGATAGGCGGCGGCCACGCCGGCTTCGCGCAAGGCATCCACCTGGTCCTGCATCAGCGCGATCAGCGGCGACACCACGATGCCGGTGCCCTGGCGCAGCAGCGCGGGAATCTGGTAGCACAGCGACTTGCCGCCGCCGGTGGGCATCAGCACCAGCGCGTCGCCGCCCTCGGCCAGATGCTCGACCACGGCCTGCTGCTGGCCGCGGAAACTGGGATAACCGAAAACGCTTTGCAGCAGCTCAAGGGCTGAGAGCCTGCTCATGATCTCCAAGTGCCCCGCGTTGCCATCGAGTGGCCGCCAGGTGGTAGTGCGTGGCGCCGCGCCTGACTGGCTGTCAGACCAAGCCACGCGCTGCCGCATGGCGGCCACTCGATGGCAACGCGGGGCACTTGGAGATCATGAGCAGGCTCTATGGCTTTCATCGGCTGCATGGTAACAAACCGGCCCGGCCTGGCCGCCGGAAATAGCTGCGACGACTCGTCGGCGACGCCACCGTTCAGCCGTCCGGCATGCCCCACAGCGCGTGGTCGAGATCGCCATCCAGGCCGAAGCGCGACAGCGGCACGCGGCCGTTCTTCACTTCCACGCCTTCGGCGCGCAGCCGGCGCGACTGCTCGCGAAAACCGCGGCTGCCCGGCGCCATCGCGATGTGCCCGCTGGAACGCAGCACGCGGTACCACGGCAACTCCATGCCATCGGGCACCTCGCCCAGCAGCCGGCCGACCAGCCGCGCCCGCCCGGGCAGTCCGGCACGGGCGGCGATGGCGCCGTAGCTGGCGACGCGGCCGCGCGGGATCGCGGCGATGGCGGCGTAGATGCGGGCGGCGGCCTCATTCATGGTTCACGCGACGCAAGCGGATATCCGTGGCAGAGTAGCTTCCGGTCCTTGTCGAAGGAAGCCGCCATGCGCCACTTCGAAGCCGTGCGTTCCCATCTCGGCAGCCTGCACGAGCTGCGCCAGAACGATCCCTACCTGATCAGCTTCGATCTGAAACTGGCGCCGAACCGCTACCAGGGCATCTACCTGGCGGAACTGGAAGACGAAGCGGGGCTGCGCTATCTGCGCGTATCCACGCCGATCGGCCCGCTCGCCGGCACCGACCCCGTGCGCTGCCTGCGCTTCAACTGGCAGCAGCGCACCGGCTTTCTCGCGGTGACCGACCTGGACGGATCGCCCTACCTGCACCTGTGCGAAAACCGCCCCTACGAGTTCCTCGACCGCACCGAACTGCAGCGCGTGGTGCACGAGCTGGGTGTGCTCGGCGACCAGCTGGAACAGCTCATCAGTACCGGCGACGACACTCTGTAGGAGCCCGCTCGCGGGCGATGCCTTTGCTTTTGCGAACCCCGAACCTCCGCTCCAGAGGCATCGCCCGCGAGCGGGCTCCTACAGTTGATGCCTCAGGACGCCATGCGGAACACCATCACCAACCCGTAGGCCAGCAGCGCGGTGACCGGCAGGGTCAGAATCCACGCCCACACCATGCGCTCGACCACCGACCAGCGGATCGAGTTGAAACGCTTGGCCGCGCCCACGCCCATGATCGAGGCGGACACATTGTGCGTGGTCGACACCGGAATGCCGAATGCCGAGGCGGCCAGGATCACCGCCGCCGAGCTGGTCTCGGCGGCAAAGCCGTTGATCGGGTGCAGCTTGACCATCTTGTGGCCCAGCGTCTTGATGATGCGCCAGCCGCCACCGGCCGTGCCGGCGGCCATGGTCAGCGCGGAGACCACCTTCACCCACACCGGGATCTCAAAGCCGCCGGCCGGGTCGCCGTCGATGCGCAGGAAGCCCAGCCATGCCGGCAGGTGGTCGAACTGGTGCGCCGCGGTGGCGCCGGCCAGCGCCAGCGCGATGATGCCCATGCTCTTCTGCGCGTCGTTCATGCCGTGCGCCACGCCCATCGCGCTGGCCGAAACGACCTGCGCCTTGCCGAAGAACGCGTTGACGAACGGGGTGCGCCCGAACCGGCGCGACCAGCCCTGCCGGTTCGCGAACCAGGCCAGCAGCGCATACAGCGCGCCCATCAGCAAGAAGCCGATGATGAAACCCGCCAGCGGGGAGAGCACCATCGGGATGATCACCTTGGGCACCACGCCGTGGCCCTTCAGCACGCTGCCCTCGACCCAGACCACCGCGTCGAAATTGTTGCCGGAAGCCGCCAGCGCCGCGCCCACCAGCGCGCCGATCAGCGCATGGCTCGAACTGGACGGCAGGCCCAGCCACCAGGTGATCAGGTTCCACACGATCGCCGCCAGAAGTGCGCAGACCAGCAGCTGCGAACCCATCTCGATCACCCCGGCGTTGATCAGTCCGGAAGCGATGGTGGCCGCCACCGCGGTGCCCATGAACGCGCCGGCCAGGTTGGTACCCGCCGCCAGCAGCACCGCCTGGCCGGGCGAGAGCACCTTGGTCGCCACCACCGTGGCGATCGAATTGGCGGTGTCGTGGAAACCGTTGATATAGGTGAAGACCAGCGCAATCACCACTACCGCGATGACGACGCTCATGCGCGGCCCCCGATCAGGCGGGAGGACGTGCGCAACACCGGCAGCGCGGCCGGACGGGGCGGAAGGCGCGAGGTCACGGGCGTAACCTCAGGAGTTCTTCAGCACGATCGAATAGACGATGTTGCCGACGTCGCGGCACTTGTCGATGGCCTTCTCGATCAGCTCGAACAGGTCCTTCGCCAGCATCGCCCTCATCGCGTCGCCGCCTTCCGTGTACAGCGTGCGGTACGGCGCCAGCAGCATGCGGTCGCCTTCCGATTCCAGCGCCTGCAGGCGGTCCTGCAGCTTCTTCACCGGGTCGATGCGCAGGCCGCGGCGCAGCTCGCCGATCATCTCGGCGACCACCTCGCTGGAACGCTGCAGCACCAGCGTGCGCTGGGCGAAATCCACCCCGGCCAGGCGATCGGCCACGATCTCGTAGCGCTCGGCGAACTTCTCGATGGTCTTGGGGATCTTGTACAGCGCCGAATTCAGCGCCTCGATGTCCTCGCGGTCGAGCGCGGTGACGAAGGTGTTCACCAGCTCCTCGCTGATCTGCGCAGCCAGCACCTTCTCGCGCGCGCGGGTGGCGGTGAAGGCCGCCATCACCGGCCCCTGGCCGGGCCGGGTCAGCAGTTCGTGCAGGGCGCCGGCGCTTTCGCAGACGGTGGCAGCGCTTTGTTCGAGCAGGCCGTAGAACTTGTCACCTTTGCCGAAAATCGTCTGCAGTGAAAACATCCGGGCCATGCCTGAAGGGGTTGGATGACAGTAATATTACAGGACGCCCGTGTTGCCCCGCATCAATGCTCTCGTGAACGGCGGCCCGCGCAACCCTTACACTGTGCCCATGCAGCCTCCCCCGACATCGCCGCGATGCTGACCGAAATCGCGCTCGTCCTCGTGCTCACCCTTTGCAACGGCTTCTTCGCGCTGTCGGAGATGGCACTGGTGGCCTCCCGCAAGAGCCGCCTCAAGCAGATGGCGCGGACCAGCCGCAAGGCCGCCGCCGCGTTGCGGCACGCCGAGGCGCCCGAGCGTTTCCTGTCCACCATACAGGTCGGCATCACCGTGGTGACGCTGATCACCGGCGCGGTCGCCGGCGACGCGCTCGGCGGCCAGATCTCCACCCTGCTGCTGCAAAGCGCGCCGCTGGCGTGGCTGGCGCCGTACGCACGGGGCGTCGGCATCGTGCTGGGCTTCGTGCTGATCTCCTACATCCAGATCGTGGTCGGCGAACTGGTGCCCAAGCGGCTGGCGCTGTCGGCGCCGGAAAAACTGGCCTCGTACGCGGCAATCCCGATGCTGCTGCTGTCGCGGCTGACCGCGCCTTTCGTGCTGCTGCTGAATGCATCGAGCAACCTGCTGCTGCGTCTGCTGCGGGCCACCCCGCAAGGCGGCGTGGTCACCGAGGAGGAGATTCGCCTGCTGGTGGCCGAGAGCGCCGAGCAGGGCGTGCTCGACGCCGACGAGCACAACATGGTCAACCGCGTGCTGCGCCTGGGCGACCGCACGGTGGACAGCGTGATGACCCCGCGCATGCGCATCGCCTGGCTGGACATCGCGGCGAGCCGCGAGGAGAACGTCGAGGTGCTGCGCGCGACCCCGTATTCGCGCTACCCGGTGTATCGCGGCGACGAGAGCGAGGTGGTCGGCGTGGTCGAGGTCAAACGCCTGCTGCACAGCTTCGCCGAGGGCAAGCCGGAGCTGTTCGGCCACCTGGCCAAGCCGCTGTTCGTGCCGGCCACCGCCCGCGCGCTGGACCTGCTGGAAGAGTTCCGCGATGCCGAGACGCCGCTGGCGCTGGTGGTCGACGAGTACGGCGACATTGAAGGCGTGGTCACCGTCAACGACCTGCTGGCGGCAGTGGTCGGCGCCAGCCAGATCGGCCACGCCGGCAGCGGCGAGGACAGCCCGATCAAGCGGCGTGCCGACGGCAGCTGGCTGGTCGACGGCAGCCTCTCCACCGACGACCTGCGCGAGCTGCTGCAGATCGACGAACTGCCGGGCGAGGAGGAACACGGCTACCGCACCGCCGCCGGCATGGTGATGACCGCGCTCGGCCACGTTCCGCAGACCGGCGAGATGTTCGCCTGGCACGGCATCCGCTTCGAGGTGGTCGACCTCGACGGCGCCCGCATCGACAAGCTGCTGGTCACACCGGCGCCGTCGCTGGAGCTGTCTGACGACGAGCAGTGACAAACATCCCTGACCGCACGGTCGGCCCCTCCCCCTGCTCGCAGGGGGAGGTCAGGAGGGGGTGAAGCTCTTCGCACCGCCCTGGCAAAAAGCACCTCACCCCAGCCTCCCCTGCTGCGCAGGGGAGGGAGCAAAGCCGGTTACTTGCCGTTGGCCAGCCCCGCCATCCGCTGCGCATCGGCAAGGATGCCGTGCAGCTTCGTAGGGCGGGCACCGCCCGCCGCTCCTGCATTACCCACCGCACATTGAAAGGCCGGCGGGCAGTGCCCGCCCTACCGAAGCCGCCTACCTGCCGTTGGCCAGCCCTGCCATCCGCTGCGCATCGGCGAGGATGCCGTGCAGCACGCGCAACTCGCGCTCGTCCGGCTGCGCGCGCTGGAACAGCTTGCGCAGGCGCAGCATGATCGTGGTGGGCTCGCGGCCCTTGTGGAAGTCGATGTCGTCCAGCGTCTGCGCCAGGTGGCGGTAGAACTGCTCCATCTGCGCCGCGTCCGCGGGCGGCTCGTCGTGCTCCGGCGGCGGCGCCGGCGGTTCGTCGCCGAGCAGCGCCATGCGCAGTTCATAGGCCATCACCTGCACCGCCTGCGCCAGGTTGAGCGAGCTGAAGTCGTCCACGCTGGGAATCCGCACCATCGCGTGGCAGCGCGCCAGTTCCTCGTTCTCCAGCCCGGTGCGCTCGTTGCCGAACACCAGCGCCACCTGCTCGCCGCGCGTCGCCGCCGCCAGCGCCTGGCGGGCCGCCTCGCGCGGCGAAAGTTCCGGCAGGTTCACGCCGCGCCGGCGCGCCGACAGGCCCAGCGCCAGGCTGCTGCCGGCCAGGCCGTCGACCAGCCCGGCATGGAGGCCCGCGCTGGCCAGCACCTCGTCCGCACCGGCGGCCAGCGCGTTGGCCTCCGGGTCGGGAAAACGGTGCGGCGCGACCAGCTCCATCCGCGCGAAGCCCATCGTGCGGATCGCCCGCGCCGCGCTGCCGATGTTGCCCGGATGCGAGGTGCGCACCAGCACGTAGCGGATGCGGGCGGCGAGGTCGTGAAGGTCGGTCATGCGCTGGGCGGATAGGTGGTTCGGGTCGACAAGAATAGTGGACGCGGGGCGGCCAGGGCCCGCCTCTGCTAGAATCGCCGGCCGCAGCCCCGCTCTCTTCCAAAGTCGAAACCCATGGCCCGACCCCACGTCACGATCGCGGCGCGCGCCGCCCGTTCCGCAGGCAACGTGATCCTGCGCTACATGAACCGCATCGACGGCCTCAACATCGTCGAGAAGCAGCAGATGGATTTCGTCTCCGAGGTCGACAAGCTGGCCGAGGCGGAAATCATCAAGGAACTGCGCCGCGCCTACCCCGACCACGCGATCCTCGCCGAGGAAAGCGGCGCGACCGGCAAGGGCCCGTTGACCTGGGTGATCGACCCGCTGGACGGCACCCACAACTACCTGCGCGGCATCCCGCATTTCTGCGTGTCGATTGCGCTGCTGGAGAAGGGCGTGCCGATCCATGCGGTGGTGTTCGACCCGCTGCGAGACGAGCTGTACACCGCCAGCAAGGGCGACGGGTCCTACCTCAACGACCGCCGCATGCGCGTCGGCAAGCGCGAGAACCTGGGCGGCGCGATGATCGCCACCGGCTTCCCGTTCCGCCAGCGCGAACACCTCGCCGCGCAGCTGGACATGACCCGCGCCATCCTCGGCCAGGCCGAGGATATCCGTCGCTCCGGCTCCGCCGCGCTGGACCTGGCCTACGTCGCTGCCGGCCGCTACGACGGCTACTTCGAGATCGGCCTGAAGCCGTGGGACATGGCCGCCGGCGTGCTGCTGGTGCACGAAGCCGGCGGCCGCTACTGCGACTTCGCCGGCCGCGACGGCATCCCGGAAAGCGGCAACCTCATCGCCGGCAACCTCAACGTGGCCAAGGCGCTGACCGACGCGATCGGCCAGCACGCCACGCCGGGGTTGCTCAAGGCCTGAGCGGTGCGACCGACCGGATGAGCGAAGGTGCCTGCGGGCGCCTTCGTCGTTTCAGGATGCCGCCTCGCGCAGGAAGCCGCGCAGGAACGGAATGGTGATGCGCCGCTGCGCAGCCAGCGACGCGACATCCAGTTTATCGAGCAGGTCGAGCAGCGCGCCGAGGTCCCGCGTGTGGCGGGCGAACAGCCAGTCCAGCACGCTGTCGTCCAGCTCGATGCCGCGGGATGCAGCCTGCGCCTTCAGCACGGCGCGGCGCTCGGCGTCGTCCAGCGGCTTCAGCGCGAACTGGGTGCAGGCGCCGAGGCGCGAGCGCAGGTCGGACAGCTCGATTCCCAGTGCAGCCGGCGTGGCGTCGGCGGCGAACAGCAAGGCGCTGCCTTCGGCACGGGCACGGTTGTAGAGGTCGAACAGCGCATGCTCCGCGTCGCGGTTGCCGGCGATGGCACCGAGATCGTCCAGCGCCAGCAACTCGCTGCCGGCGACGCCGCGCAGGGCGGCCGGGCGATCGACGACCGTGGCCAACGGCAGGTACTGCACTTGCCGCCCCGCCGCGCTGGCGGCCTGGCAGGCGGCCATCAGCAGGTGACTGCGGCCGCTGCCGGCAGCGCCGTGCAGGTAGACCCACGGCGCAGCGGCTTGCAGCGCCAGTGCCTGCACCGCAGCCAATGCAGCAGCGTTGGCGCCGGCGTGAAAATGCTCGAAGCGCTGGCGGCGCGGCCAGCGCAAAGCCAGCGGCAACTGCGGGATCATGGTTCGGTCCGGTCGTCCTGCGGCGGTTCGACGGTGGCCTCGACCGCGCCGTCGCGATGCACGGCCAGCTCCACCTCGGCAACCACCGGATCGTCCGGCCCCGTCCGGTTGTACAGCTCGCTCATGCGGTAGCGCTCGATCAGGTAGCGCAGCAGCACGATGATCACCGACGCGGCCGGCAGCGCCAGCAGCACGCCGAGGAAGCCGAACAGGTAGCCGCCGGCCAGCACCGCGAACATCACCGCCACCGGGTGCAGGCCGATCTTGTCGCCGACCAGCTTGGGCACCAGCACGTAGCCCTCCAGCAACTGGCCGACCGCGAATACGCCGCAGACCAGCAGCACGTGCGCCCAGTCGCCGTATTGCACCAGCGCGGCCACGATCGCCGCCACGAAGCCGATGATGAAGCCCAGGTACGGCACGAAGCTGAGCAGGCCGGCGACCATGCCGATCAGCGGGCCCACGGTCAGCCCCATCACGCCGAGGCCGGCGCCGTAGAACACCCCCAGCGCCAGCATCACCAGCATCTGGCCGCGCACGAACGCGCCGAGGATCTGGTCCGATTCGCTGGCCAGGTAGGCAACGGTGGGCTGGATCGAGCGTGGCAGCACGGCGTCAACCTTGGCCACCAGCCGGTCCCAGTCGCGCAGCAGGTAGAACGCCACCACCGGGATCAGCACCAGGTTGGTCAGCCACATCACGATGCCGAGGCCGCCGCGCGACACCTTGCCCAGCACCGCCGTGGCGACGCCGCCGATCGAGCCGATGTGCGCCTTGATCGCCGCCATCAGGCGGTCGCTGTCGAAGGTATGCGGATCCAGGTGCAATCGCGCCTGCAGCCACGGCCATACGGTGTTCTGCGCCCAGTCGCCATAGCGCGGCAGGTTGCTGACCAGGTTCTCGATCTGGCGCGCGATCAGCGGGATCAGCAGCAGCAGCACGCCGACCACGACGACCATGATCACCACGAACACGATGGTGGCCGCCCACATCCGCTTCAGCCCCAGCCGTTCCAGCCGGTCGGCCAGCGGGTCGCCCAGATAGGCCAGCATGGCGGCCACCGCGAACGGCATCAGCACCGGCGCCAGCAGCCAGACCAGCCAGGCGATGGCCGCAGTGATGGCGAGCAGTTGCCAGCGGCGCGAAAGATCCTTGTCCTGATTCACTCGGCACGCCCCGGGAAGGAATGGTTACCCGTTATCTTGAGGAGTCCGCACAGGGATGTGCGGGGTTTTGCGAGGGACTCGCATCCCATGAGTAGTCCGCACAAGGACGTGCGAGGTTTTGCGAGGGACTCGCATCCCATGAATAGTCCGTACCGGGATGTGCGGGGTTTTGCGAGGGACTAGCACTCGGTCACCTCAGCCAGCGCAGGTTTGCGTCGGCGCCCGGATGCGGTTCGCCCTGCAGCAGCAGGTGGCCGCCGGCGGCGAGGTTCGCGGCCAGCGCACTGATCGGCGCGGACGCCTTGACGTACAGCAGCACGCCGTCATTCTGCGCGCCCAGGGTCTGCACCTGCTTCACCGAGGGGTCCTCCTGCAGGAGCGCCACCAGGTTGGCGTAATCCATCGCCGATTCCAGCCCGCTGACCCACAGCTTGCCCTCGCTGGGGCCCGCGCCAATGACATTGAACTGCTTGCCGAGGCGGTCGGCCAAGCCGTTGCCGGCATCGCCCAGCAGTGCCCCCGCATTCGCGCCCTGGCCGCTCCAGTGCTGCGCCTGGCCGCCGGAGATCAGCGTCCAGTCGGCGGCACCATTGCGCAGCTTGCCGAGCAGCACCAGGCCGGTGTGGTACTGCCGGTTGACCGCCACCAGCGCGGCCGGCTCGGCAGCGGCGACCTTGGCCGGGTCCGGCGGGTTGCCATCGGGATAGACCACATTGGTGCCGCGTGCGCCGGCCACCGTGGCCAGGCTGGCCAGCGCCGCCTGGTCGAGCAGGTGTCCGTCGCTGCCCTGCACCAGCAACAGCACTGGCGGCTTGATTCCTACGCTCTGCACGCCCAGCTTCGCCACCAGCCGGCGCACCGTGCCCGGCTCGAACTCCACCTCCAGCACCAGTCCGGTCGCGGCGCGCTGGTACTGGAACTTCTGCACCATCGAGGCCGCCTTGCCCAGCGCCTCGCCGTAGCCAGCGTTGCTGCGCAGGTCCTGGCCGCCGGCGACCCGCGTGAGCACCTGGCCGAGCGCGGTGGCGAACGCCTGGTCGCGTTGGGCATCGCTGGTGTCGGCCACCGGCACGACCACCGCATACGGCGAGCTGGCGACCTGCGCGTGCGCCGCGGGCAACGCGGCAAGCAGCAGCAACAGGGTGACGATCAACAGGCGGGGCAGGCGCATGGGCTGGCATCTTCCGGGAAAGCTCGCCGGAAGTCTGCCCAATCGCGCCCCCAGCGTCCATCGCGGCCGTCACCAAACCCGGCGCCAGCGGCCGGCAACGGCGCCGCAAGCTGGTAAACTTGCGCGTTTCACCCACGCCGGTTTCCGCCATGTCTGACGCCCTCACCTACCGCGCCGCCGGCGTCGATATCGATGCCGGCAATGCGCTGGTCGAACGCATCAAGCCGCTGGTCAAGCGCACCAGCCGCCCCGAGGTGATGGGCGGACTGGGCGGCTTCGGCGGCCTGTTCGACCTTTCCGGCCGCTACAAGGAGCCGGTACTGGTCTCCGGCACCGACGGCGTGGGCACCAAGCTGAAGCTGGCGCAGACGCTGCACCGCCACGACACGATCGGCATCGACCTGGTCGGCATGTGCGTCAACGACGTGCTGGTGCAGGGTGCCGAGCCGCTGTTCTTCCTCGACTACTTCGCCACTGGCAAGCTGGACGTGGACACCGCCGCCGCCGTGGTTGGCGGCATCGCCGCGGGCTGCGAACTGGCCGGTTGCGCGCTGATCGGCGGCGAAACCGCCGAGATGCCGGACATGTACCCGCCGGGCGAATACGACCTGGCCGGCTTCACCGTCGGCGCGGTGGAAAAGTCGCGGATGCTCACCGGCGCGGCCATCGTGGCCGGTGACGTGGTGCTGGGCGTGGCCTCCAGCGGCCCGCACTCGAACGGCTATTCGCTGATCCGCAAGATTCTCGAGCGCGCCGGCAACCCGTTCGACCTCGACCTCGGCGGCGTGAAGCTGGTCGACGCGCTGATGGCGCCGACCACGATCTACGTCAAACCCATGCTTGAGTTGCTGGGCGCCAGCTCTTCCGGAATTCCCCGCCCTGAGCTTGTCGAAGGGACCAGTCCCGAATCCCGAATCCCGGCCATCCACGGCATGGCCCATATCACCGGCGGCGGCCTCAAGGAGAACATCATCCGCGTGGTGCCGGACGGCCTCGGCATCGCGCTGGACGCCTCCGCCATCATGCTGCCACCGGTGTTCGACTGGCTGATGCGCGAAGGCAAGGTGGCGCGCGAGGAAATGTGGCGCACGTTCAACTGCGGCGTCGGTTTCACCGTGATCCTGCCGCGCGACGCGGTGGCGGGCGCCTCGGCGCTGCTGGCGAAGCACGGCCTGGCCAGCTCGGTGATCGGCGAAATCGTGCCCGCGGCCGGCAACGAGCGCGTGCAGATCGGCTGAACCGCTCCATGACCGTTGCTCCTGCCAAAGTCGCCGTGCTCGCCTCCGGGCGCGGCAGCAACCTCGCCGCGCTGCTCGATGCGCACGCACGCGGCGAACTGCCGGTCGAGTTCGTGCTGGTCGGCAGCGACAAGGCCGCCGCGCCCGCACTGCGCCTGGCCGAAGCCGCCGGCATCCCGACGCTGGCGCTCGACCCGCGCAGCTACCCGGACCGGCGCGCGTTCGACTTCGACCTGTTCGCCCGCATCGCCGCCAGCGGTGCCGAGTGGCTGGTGCTGGCCGGTTTCATGCGGGTGCTCGATGGCGAGGCGCTGCAGCCGTGGGTGGGCCGGATCATCAACATCCACCCCTCGCTGCTGCCGAAATACCGCGGCCTGCACACCCACCGCCGCGCGCTGGAGGCGTGCGATGCCGAACATGGCGCCAGCGTGCATTTCGTCACCGCCGAACTGGATGGCGGCCCGGTGATCGCGCAGGCCTGCCTGTCGATCGAAGCCGGCGACGACGAGGAACGTCTGGCCCAGCGCCTGCTGCCGCTGGAACACCGGTTGCTGCCGGAGGTGCTGCGCCTGCTGACTGAAGGGCGGCTGCGTTGGGACGGCCAGGCGCCGCGCTTCGACGGCCAGCTGCTGACGGCGCCGCTGCGGCTGGGTGACCGCGGCCTGCAGCCCTAGGACAGGTCCGAACAACCGCCGTCACTCCCGTGAGGCGCTTTTCAACAGCCAGAGGCTGGTCAGGCGGAATGACGGGCAAGAGCGGCCTTAGAACCGGTTCAGCCCCGCATGGGCAGACTCGGCGCATGACCATCCGATCCCTGCTCGCCTCCCTGTTCGGCCTCGGCCTGCTGCTTGGCGCCGGCGCCGCCATCGCCGCCACGCCCCCGGCGTTCACCGCCACCTACAACGTGTCGCAGGGCGGCCAGTCGATGGGCCAGGCCACGGTGAGCCTGCACGCGGCCGGCAACGGCGAGTGGATCTACCGCAAGGACGTCAAGGGCACCGGCGGGCTGGCCGCGCTGCTCGCTGCCAGCGTCACCGAAAGCTCGCGCTTCCGCTGGAAGGGCGACGTGCCGGAGGCGATCAGCTACGACTACCGGATGCAGACGGCGGTCAAGCAGAAACAGCGCCAGCTGGCGGTCGATTGGCCGAGGCAACAGGTCAGCGTCGACGAAGGCAAGGGCCCGCAAAGCTACCGGGCCGTCCCCGGCATGGTCGAGCGCAACACCCTGGCGCTGGCACTCGGCGTGGCCCTGCGCGACGGCAAGCAGCAGGTTGCGCTGCCGGTGGCGGTACGCCAGGAAGTGCAGGTGCAGAACTTCAAGGTGACCGGCCGCGAAGCCATCACGGTACCCGCCGGCCGCTTCGACGCCCAACGGGTCGACCGCACCGACGCCGACCGCGGCTTCAGCGCATGGTACGCACCCGATCGCTACCCGCTGCCGGTGAAGCTGTCGCAGCACGACGGTGGCGACATGGTGATGGAGCTGGTGAGCTACAAAGCCGACTGAAGTGGCCTTGGCCAGCCTCGACGCAGCAACGGCACCTCGATTCCTCCTCCTGCAAGCAGGGGGAGGTTGGAGGGCGTAGCCCCGAACTTGCCGGAAGATCAAGAGCACCCC